>NZ_JBYTCM010000002.1:0-538111 GCF_058790275.1 Mycobacterium sp. FW102-FHT13B02 | reverse complement strand
CTAACCGAAGATGACACGCCGCGACCCCACTCAAAACCCGAGTGCATCAACCACGCAACACAAAACGCAACAGCCACCTAGCGGGCCTTTTCGTGCATAAATGCCTAGCCGCGGTGCAGCGTGAGCAGGTGCTCGTAAACCTGGCCGTTGATCTGGTTGTGCTTGATCTCGTCGTCGGTCAGCTCACGCCGAATCTTGCCCGGCACTCCGGCGATCATCGTCCCCGGCGGCACCACAAACCCTTGCGGCACAACGGTTCCGGCCGCTACCAGCGAGCCGGCGCCGATCCGCGCGCCGTTGAGCACGATGGCGCCCATGCCCACCAACGCACCGTCCTCGACGGTGCAGCCGTGCAAGACCGCGTTGTGCCCGACGCTCACGCCCGCGCCGACCTTCACCGGGAAGCCCGGGTCGACGTGCGCGGTGCAGCCGTCCTGGATGTTGGTGCCCTCGCCGATCTCGATGGGCTCGAACTCGGCGCGCAGTGTCGCGCCGTACCAGATGCTGGCCCGCGCGGCGAGCGTCACCTGGCCGAGCACCGACGCGGTCGGCGCGACCCACGACTCGTCGTGCAGCTGTGGGGCGTGGCCCTGGATGGGAAGAATGAACGGTCCTGACATGCGCCACATGGTAGGTCGCGCGCCCGTCCGGACCAGAACGTGGCGCAATCTGTGCGGTTCGTGTCGGTTCTGCCACTGTTCTCCCGCAAGCATCACCGGCCACAGTGACGCGGTGACGCTCACCTCGACGACAGCGGCGCCGCCCCGTGCTGCGTGGGCGGTGGCTGCGGTCAGCTTCCTGGCCATCCTGTTACATCGGACGCGGGATTTCGCTCCTGCTGCTGCCTTCGCTGCTTTCCCCACACGCCGACCCGGGCACGTGGGTGTTCATCGTCTTCTACGGCCTGGACTGGGTTGCCACGGTGCCGCCCACGATCGCGCTGTGCCGCGACTACTTCGGCGATCAGTCCCTCGTGGTGTTCGGGTGGGTGTTTGCCGCGCATCAGGTCGGCGCGGCGGTCGCAGCGGCGACGGCCGGCTGGCTGCGCGACCTGCAAGGTAACTATGACCTGGCCTTTCAACTGGCCGCAGGCCTGTGCGCGGTCGCCGCGGCATTGTGCTTCAGCGTGCGAAAAGTGCAGGTCAGAACCGCCTGACCAAAGCGGACCGCCAGTAGCTGATTTTGCTGTTTCACAGCGCCAGCCATTACCATTCGACGGGCGCCACGCCCCGGATGGGGTCTCCCCGGTCGGGCGGGGTGCGCGTCATGAACAGCTGAGGAGCCGAACCATGAAGACTCGCACCAGCAGATTTCTGGGCGTAACCGCGGCCGTCGCCGCCCTGACCGCATCGCTGCCACTGGCAGTGTCCGCCTACGCAGACCCGCCGCCGCTGCCGCCGCCGACCAACAAGACGGTGGACCCGCAGGGCCCCGGCTGCGACAAGGTCAAGGCGGGCATGCCCGACCTGAAGACGTTGGTCAACAAGCCGGTGAGCGCCGTGCTGGCCAGCATTCCGTCGATCAGCACGTTCAACTCTGCGGTGTCCGGTGGCCTCAACCCCGCCGTGAACATCACCAGCGTGCTGGACAACGGCCCGTACGTGGTCTTCGCGCCCACCAACGACGCCTTCGCGGCGCTGGACCCGGCCAAGCTCGAGTCCTTGAAGGCCGACCCGGCTGCGCTGACCAGCCTGGACTACTACCACGTGTTCCTCGGCGTGCTGGGCAATGACACCGTCAAGGGCCAGCGTCCGACGCAGCAGGGTACCCAGATCAAGGTGACCGGCGACGGCGGCGACATCAAGATCAACGACAAGGCCAAGCTGGTCTGTGGCGCGATCGAGGCGAGCAACGCCCGCATCTACGTGATCGACTCCGTGCTGGACCTGGCTGATGCCCCGAGCCCGGTCACCGCCGCGGGCAGCGAGACCTCGACGTCGTCGACGTCCTCGACGTCGGCCACCACGACCACGTCGACCTCCGCGGCTCCGAGCGCCGCCGAGTCGTCGGCTACGTCTTCCGCGGCCCCGACCACCACGTCGGCCGCGCGGTAGCCAACCAGCTCAAAGAAATCGGCGCCCCTGCACCACGTTGTGCGGGGGCGCCGATTGGCTTTGGCGGGCCTACAGCCCGCGTCGGCTGAGCCGACTAGAGACCCAGATCGCGGCCGATGATGTCCTTCATGATCTCGGTGGTGCCACCGAAGATCGTCTGGATGCGGGCGTCGCAGTAGTCGCGGGCCACGCGGTACTCCATCATGTAGCCGTAGCCGCCGTGCAGCTGCACGCAGCCGTCGATGACCTTCTTGGCGGTCTCGGTGCAGAACCACTTGGCCTTGGCCGCTTCAACCGCCGACAGGTCGCCGTCGAGCACGCCCTCCAAGCACCGGTCGATGTACCGCTCGCACACGTCGAGTTCGGTGTCCATCTCGGCCAGCAGGAAGCGGTTGTGCTGGAAGCTGCCGATCGGCTGTCCGAAGGCCTTGCGGTCCTTGGCGTATTGCAGTGTCTGACGCCAGGATTCGCGCGCGCCGGCGATCGCCGAGATCGCGATGCCGAGCCGCTCGGACGGCAGGTTCTGCATCAGGTGGTAGAAGCCGCGGCCTTCCTGGCCGAGCAGGTTCGCCTGCGGCACCCGGACGTTCTCGAAGTGCAGCTCCGAGGTGTCCTGCGCGTGCAGACCCATCTTGTCGAGCTTGCGGCCCCGCTCGAAGCCCTCCATGCCGCGCTCGACAACCAGCAGCGTGAAGCCCTTGTGCCCGGCTTCGGGATTGGTGCGGCACACCACCACGACCAGGTCGCAGTTGATGCCCGACGAGATGAATGTCTTGGAGCCGTTGATGATCCAGTCGTCGCCGTCCCGCACGGCCGACGTGCGGATGCCCGCCAGGTCGCTGCCGGCACCGGGCTCGGTCATCGCGACGGCGAGGATCAGCTCACCGCTGGCGATGCCGGGCATCCACCGCGCCTTCTGCTCGTCGTTGGCGAGGTGCTTGAAATACGGTGCGACGACGTCGTTCTGGAGGCTCAGCGACGGCGCCGGGCCGCCGTAGCGGGCCAGTTCCTCATCGATGACGGCGTTGAAGCGGAAGTCGTCGGACCCGCCACCACCGAACTCCTCGGGCATGTTGAACCCGATCAGGCCGTACTTGCCGGCGGCGACGAACGCCGACCTGTCGACCATGCGTTGTTCTTCCCACTTCTCGGCGTTGGGGGCGAGCTCACGCTCGATGTACTGCCGGGTGGATTCCCGGAGCGCCTCATGCTCCGCTTCGAATACTGTCCGCTTCACGATTTCTTCTCCGTCACTTGGCTTTCCATACAGGCTGACGTTTCTGCGCGAACGCCAGCGGGCCTTCTTTGGCGTCCTCGGACTGCAGCAGCGTGACGAACTCGCGGTTGGTGCGCTTCCAGCCGTCCTTCTCGTCGGTCACCACGCCGTCGTCGGCGCCGTACGCCACCCGCTTGCTGGCCTGCACGGCCAGCGGCGCGTTGGAGGTGATCCGTTCCGCCAGTTTGAGTGCGGCATCGACGGCGCTGCTTCCTGAGCCGTCCGGCACCACCTGATTGATCAGGCCCCAGCGCAGCGCGTCGGCCGATGTCATGGGCTCGCCGGTGAACATCAGCTCCAGTGCCACCTTGCGCGGCAGTTGCTCGACGATCCGGAACACGCCACCCGCACCGGCGATCAGGCCCCGCTTCACTTCCGGCAGGCCGAATTTCGCGCTCTGCTCGGCGACCACGAGGTCGCTGGCCAACGCCAGTTCGGTGCCGCCACCCAGCGCGGTGCCGTTGACCGCCGCGATGGTGGGCTTGTCGATGAAGTGACTGACGTAACCGGCGAAGCCCCAGTCGGTGTGGTCGGGGTGGAAGAGGTTCTCGCCGCGCGAGAGCGCCTTGAGATCCGCACCGGCGCAGAACGATTTGTCACCGGAGCCGGTGATCACCACGGCCCGGATCTCGGGGTCGTCCTGCGCAGCCTGCAGCGCGTCCCCGACACCGATGCTGACGGCCTGGTTGACGGCGTTGCGGGCTTCCGGCCGGTTGATCGTGATCAGCAGGACGTTGCCCCGCCGCTCGGTCAGCGCGCCGGGTTCGGCGGAAACCGAGGTCACAACAGCTCCAGGATGGTCGCGTTGGCCTGGCCGCCGCCCTCGCACATGGTCTGCAAGCCGTACTGAATGTTGTTGTCCCGCATGTGATGCAGCAGGGTGGTCATGATGCGCGCGCCCGAGCCGCCGAGCGGGTGGCCGAGGGCGATGGCGCCACCGTTGGGGTTCAGCTTGTTCTCGTCGGCGCCGATGTCCTTGAGCCAGGCCATCGGAACCGGGGCGAAGGCCTCGTTGACCTCGAACACACCGATGTCGCCCACGCTCAGGCCGGACTTGGCCAGCGCCTTCTGTGTGGCGGGAATGGGAGCGCTCAGCATCAGCACCGGGTCCGCACCGGCCAGGACACCGGTGTGCAGGCGGGCAAGAGGCTTGAGCCCCAGCTCTTTTGCCTTCTCGGCGGACATGATCAGCAGCGCGGCGGAGCCGTCGGAGATCTGCGAGGAGTTACCGGCGTGGATGACACCGTCTTCCTTGAAGGCCGGCTTGATGGCGGCCATGGACTCGACGGTGCCGCCGCGGCGGATGCCGCCGTCTTCGGTGACGTAGCTGCTGTTGCCATCGGCATCCGCGACCTTGATGGCCGCGATCTGGTCCTTGAAAGCGCCGGCATCCTGTGCGGCAGCGGCCTTTTCGTGCGAGCGGAGGGAGAACTCGTCGAGCTGGGCGCGGGACAGGCCCCACTTCTCGGCCATCATTTCGGCACCGGTGCCCTGGTTGGGAGTCTGGTCATAGCGGGCACGGAAAGCCTCGGGGTACGGGTGCCCGCCATTGGCCAGCGACGATCCCATCGGGGTACGCGACATCGACTCGACACCGCCGGCGACGACGACGTCGTAGTGGCCGGCGACCACACCGGCGGCGGCGAAGTGCACGGACTGCTGGCTGGAGCCGCACTGGCGGTCGACGGTGACACCGGGGACGGTCTCGGGCCAGCCGGCGGTCAGCACCGCGGTGCGGGCGATGTCCAGGGCCTGCTCACCGGCCTGCATGACGCAGCCCCAGATGACGTCGTCGACGAGCGCGGGGTCGACGCCGGCACGCTGCACCAACGCATTGAGGACCTGCGCCGACAGCTCGGCCGGGTGCACACCTGACAGGGCGCCGTTGCGCTTCCCGATCGGCGACCGGACCGCCTCGACGATGACTGCTTCAGCCACGGACTTCTCCTTCAACGTTGAATTGACACCCGTAAACATGCTGTATCAGTGAACATAGAACAGTAGGTTTACTAGGTCAACCTACTAGTTGGTAGGCAAACGCCGTTTTCAGGAATGCACGGCCTGCGTCGCCGCACATGGTTTACTGAGTTGCCTAACACGAGGCCAGCGATTCGGTTCAAGGAGGGCCATAGATGGCGCAGACTCCGCCGTTGTCGCCGATGATCGACCCACGTACTGTGCCATCCGCGGCCAGCGGCCCCATCCGCTCCCCCAAGACCGCCGAACTGGTGGCCGGCACCTTGCGCCGCATGGTCGTCGACGGCCAGCTCAAGGAAGGCGACTTCCTGCCCAATGAGGCCGAGCTGATGGCGCACTTCGGGGTCAGCCGCCCGACGCTGCGCGAAGCCGTTCGCGTCCTGGAATCCGAACGCCTGGTGGAGGTGCGGCGCGGCTCTCGCACCGGCGCCCGCGTCCGCGTGCCCGGGCCCGAGATCGTCGCCCGCCCCGCGGGTCTGCTGCTGGAACTGTCCGGCGCGACCATCGCCGACGTGATGACCGCGTGGTCGGGCATCGCGCCGATTGCGGTGCGCCTGCTGACCGAGCAGGGCAACACCGCGGCCTTCGACGAGCTCGAGGTCATGCTGACCGAGTACGTCCCGACCGGATATGAAACCGGCCGGATGGCCGAGACCACGGGCGATTTCTACCGGCGGATGGTCGAGTTGTGTGGCAACGCGACGCTGAGGATCATCACCGGCATGCTGCAGGAGATCACCGTCCGGCACACCGCGTTCGCGATGCGGGAGAACCGGCCGATGTCCAAGTCGGACTACGACATCGTGATGCGGTCGCACAAGCGGTTGATCACCCTCATGCGGTCCGGCAATGCCGCTGCCGCCGAGGCGCACTGGCGCAAACACATCGAGACGGCGAACAGCCTGCTGTTCGCCGGCGTGGAGGACGTCAAAGTCCGCGACGTCATGCGCTAGTGACGTCGTACACCGGCACATCGTCGGCCCACGGCTGCCGCGTCACCATGTCCTTGACCTTGACGTAGCCACTTTCGAACTCGCCGGTGGCGGCGTCGACCAGGCGGTACTGCTGCGTCTGCCGATGGATGGGCTGCGCGTCCAGCATGACGATCCGCGCCTCGCCCGGCTCGAACCGGCAGCGCTCCTGCAGCGCCGCCACGAGTTGCTCGTTGGACATGTGGCCGTCGCCGAAGTTCCAGCCGATGGCGGTCGAGACGATGCGCTCGCCGTCGGTCAGGACATAGTCGTCCTCGTCGTACCCGGCCATCGCGCGGTGCGCGAGCGTGAACAGCGCACGGCCGTGGGTGTTGAAGGCGCGGAACGCATAGCCCATGTACATCGGGATCTGCGCGGCTTCCTTGCTGCCATAGAACTTCTCGAGCTGCGCGGCGGGCATGCTGGCGATCGCGACGATATTCTTCTCGATCTTCTCCGAGGCCGACGGCTTGAGGCACCACAGCGAGGTGTCCCAGTTGCCGGCGTAGTACCGCATGCCCGGCAAGAAAGACACCTTGCGCGGGAACAGGTTTCCGAGCACCACCGTGCCCGCGACGACCGCGAACAGCACGACGGGCCACGGTGAGGTCAGGTCCGTGATGCCGATGCCGGCGTGCCCGACGAACAAGGTCACGACGCAGAACATCATGAAGACGTTCCATTCCAGCGGCACACCCATCGGGATCGCCGACAGGATGCCGAAGTGGAAGCACAGCATGACGAACGCGGCGATATACGTCGGCCAGCCGCCGTGGCTGAAGAACAGCACCAGCGGCACCCCGCCCTCGATGACGGTGCTGAAGTGCGCCATGAACCGGGACGGGCGGCCGGGGCGCAAGTCGTCCGGGAAGTGTTCGAAGAACGCCCGTTTGATGAACTTGGGCCGCAGCACCGGGTTGTTGCTCATCATCGTGGAGATGACGAACGGGAAGTGATGGTTGAGCTTCGAGGTCGCGGCGCCCAGCCAGATCACCATGCACACCAGCTTCGCGGCGATGATCAGGTCGACACCGTAACCGGCGAACAGGAAGGCGACGGTGAACGAGCCGTAGACCTCGCCGCGGGCGGCCAGGAAGATCACCTTGTCCCGCAGGCCGGCCAGGGCGAGCACGCCCAGAATTGCCCAGATCTGCCACATGGGAAGCACGCCGACGGCGGTGTGCAGTCCAGGCGCCGGGCCGGTGCCGTCGGAGCAGAGGGCGACGACGAGCAGGACCAGCAGCGCGCCGTAGAGCAGCACATCCACGGGGGTCCGGGTATCGCCACGTGTCAGCGGGATGCGGCCGGGCCACGGTGGCAGACGAATGGTCTTCGGCCGCAGCCAGTACAGGATCGAACCCATGGGCGGGAAGAAGCGGTTGTTGAGCGGGCCGAAGCCGCAGCCGAGGCCGACGACCTCGAACAGCATGGTGTAGAGGACGACCTTCTCGAAGACGATCGGCTCGGTCCACCATGCCGCGACGTTGGTGAAACCGTCGATCCCCTTGGTGGACAACGCGACAAGCCAGCCACCGAGGACGTACAGGCCGATCTTGAGGACGTAGAACAGGTGCAGCGCCACTGGTGTGCCGAAGCCGGTCTCGGCCCAGTGCCGGGCCATCGGGACGATCTTCTGAGCCCGGGTGCCCTTGCTCCACTCCACGAAGTCGATGACGGGGGTGTCCTGTTTGAGAAAGCCCATACCCGTCAGACTAGAACGTGTTCTAGTCTGACGGAATCAGATCCCCACAGTTGATTCTGCGGTCAGGGCGCAAAAATTCGAGACATCAGCACCTGGACACAGCGCCGACGCGGGGCGCTCAGACCTTGGCCGGTGGGCGGAAGAAGATCAGCAGCTGGCCGATGCCGCCGGCCAGGCCCAGCACCACGGCGATGGTCAGCCCGCACCAGCCGTGCAGCAGGTGATAGAAGCTGCTGCCGCCGAACAGCAGGCAGTCCAGGCTGTAGCGGCCCGCGCCGGTGCCCGCGATGGCCACCGCCGCGACGCCGAGTATCAGGTTGTACTCCCAGCCCGACTTGACGATGAAAAAGCCGTTGTCGCGGTGCACGGTCCAGGCGGCCACCACCATCAGCGCCACGAAGCCCGCGGCGGGGATCGGGGTCAGCAGGCCGACCGCCAAGCCCAGGCCGGCCAGGAGTTCGGTGCTCGCGGCCAGCCGGGCGTGCAGCATGCCCGGCCTCATGCCGATGCTGTCGAACCAACCGGCGGTACCCGGGATGCGGCCGCCGCCGAAGAACTTGTTGTACCCGTGCGCGGCCATGGTCAGGCCCAGCACCACCCGCAGCAGCAGGATCGAGAAATCGTAAGCAGTCACGCGATGAATTTAGCCCGCGGCGTCCAGAACCGACGACAACCGTTCCACATACGAATCGACATCCGGTAAGGCCGACGGTGAGGCGTGCACGCTGATCGTCACGGAGTCTCCGATGCCGTGCACGCCGTGCGTCAGCCCCATCATCGGGGAGAGCGCCGGAAACCCGGCTGTCATCAGTACCGGGCAACCACCGAACGTCAGATCGGCCGAACCCCGGTTGACGCTGGACACGACCGTGTGGCCGGCGACCGTCGCCGACCGTGCGTGCACGTCGAATTGCGCTGTGCCCCAGCGCAACAGTCGTGCCGGCACCGCCGCGGTGGCGGCATCGGCGGCCGCCGCCGCGGGATGCTCGAAACGCCGACGCCGCGCGGCGAGTTCCGCCTCGATCCGGGCCGCCCGCTGGTGGAACGACAGTTGCGGGTGCAACGCCACGCCGACGTTGCCGAAGTGGTTGTTGGCGTGGCGTATCCCAGGTTTGGCCATGGGCACCTCGGCCCCGAGCGCGGTGACGCCACCCAGCTCGGCCGACAGTGCCTCCGAGATGGCGGCCAGCGCACCGACCGTCACCGTCGGCCCGGGCAGTTCCGTACTCCGACGGACCACCGTCCGCAGCGCATACGGTGGCTCGGGCCGCTCGTTGGTCTGTTGCGCGGGCCACGAATCTGCCGGTGCGGCAACAACACCCGATTCCGTGTCTCGCACCAGCTGACGGTGCGCGGCGCTGGCCCGCAGCGCCAGATATGGCAAGGCCCACGCCCCCAACCGGCGCGGGATCACCTCGGGCACCGGCTGGTCCCGGCCGAACATCCGGGCTGCCAGGGCCGCCGACCGTCTGCCGTCCGCCAGCGAGTGCGCCATCTGCACGACGGCAACGGTGCCCGGCCGCGCGGCCCGCGGCATGCCCTCGACGCCGGTGAACACGTGCAGCCGCCACGGCCGCACCGTCGCATCGAGTTGGTCGTCAGCCAGCGAGCCGATCGCGTCCAGGCATCGGGACCACGACGTGTCGTCGAGTTCGTGCACGACGGACCAACCGGCCGTCACGTCGTACGGCACCCAGCATGGATAGCGCCACGAGTCCGAGTCGTCGATGCGGACCAGCAACTCCGGGCATGCAGTCACATTGCGACGTACTGCCGCCAACGCCTGGTCCAGCTCGGCCGGCACACCGGCAAAGCCATACAGCAGAAACGCGTCGTTCGGGATTTTCGCCGACATCCAGAAGCTCTGGGCGTCGGCGGCGGCCATCACACCGGTTCGAACTTGGCGATCAGCCACTGACCCCCCAGTCGTTCGAGGGTCACCCGCGCGCTGGTCGGGGTACTGGTCGGCGGCTGGTCACCGATCCGGACGATCTGGTTGACGAACACCAGCACGACGGCATGGTTCTTTTCGAACGACACCGCGGCCGCGGCCGGCACGGACGTCGCCGCCGAGATGTGCCGCTGTTCGGCACCGGGGATCACCGACTTGGTCAGGGTCGTGTACTCGTCCAGGAATGGCGTGGTGAGCAGCTTGCGTGCGTCGGTGAGCTGCCGGCGGACGGTGTCTGGCTCGTACGACAGCAGAGCGACCGTGCCGTCGCTGGCCACCTTGATCACCGCGGCCTGCTCGGCCTCGTTGCTGTGATTGGCGGTGAGGTACCACAGGCCGCCCGCCGCGGCCGCGAGCACCAGCGCCAGCACCGGCAGAACCCGGTACGCCGTCACCCGCGCCCACTCTATCCGGGGTTTTTGCGGTTTTGCCTGCGGCACAGCATCATTGACCGCTACCGGTTCAGCCTCGGACTCCGTCGCGTCGGACTCCGTCTCAGCCGACTCGTCGGGTTCGTCCATCCCGTGCTTGCTCATTGGATCGGCTCCACGTTCGACACCTTGGCGCCCTCGCCCACCTTCTGCATCGTCAGCCGCACGCGCCAGTAGCGGTCCCGTTGCGGTTCTCTGCTGCCGACCTCGGTGTGCACCTTCACCGCCACCAGCACCACGCCGCTGGTCTCGTTCACCGAATCCACGCCGGCCTCGGTAACCGTGCCGACCGACACGGACTGCTGCTGTTTCACCGAGTCGACGACGGCCGCCGAACGCTGTTTGAAGTCATCGAAATAGGCCCCGGTCGAGGCGTCCAGCGCCCGCTTGATGTCGTCGTCGACGTGCCGGTAGTCGATGGTCGTGAGATCCACCGCGGACTGCTTCCCGGCGGTCAGGTACATCTGCCGCAGAGCGTCGTCGCGACGCATCTGCAGCTCGCGCTGGCCGAGCCAGGCCACCAGCGCGCCCAGCGCAGCCACCACCACAACGCCCACGATCAAGGTCGCGATGACGCGGTTATCCCGTTTGGGCGCAGCCTGTTTCAGGAAGGTAAAGGCTTCATCGTCGGAGGCGGCCGGTTTGTCGTCGTCGGCATCCGGCGCCACATCGTCGACGCTCGCCCCTGCGTCGTCCACCTCGTCGGGGCTCCTGTGCCGCCCGTGCTCGTCAGCCATATGCCTTCCTCTCGCCGCACGCTCGTCTTGGGCGGCGACACCTCGGCCGAGTCTAGAGACCAGACGTGACCAGGGTCATGTTCGGTTCAGTTAGCACAGCTCGGTAACGTGCAGGTGAAGTGACGAGAGGATTCCAGTGAGCACCGATGAAGGCACTTCCCCGGCCGATGGTGGCAGCAATCCACAGACGGTGCGGTTCCGCGGTATCGACGAGCTGACCCTGGTCGCCGACGAGTGGAACCGCGACGCGGAAATCGCTCAGGACAAGCCCACCATCCTGATGCTGCACGGCGGCGGCCAGAACCGGTTCTCCTGGAAGAACACCGGTCAAATTCTCGCGGACGCCGGGTTCCACGTCGTCGCGCTGGACAGCCGCGGCCACGGTGACAGCGACCGCTCCCCCACCGCCAATTACTCGCTCGAGACGCTGACCGGCGACACCCTGCAGGTGATCTATCAGATCGGCCGGCCGGTGGCCCTGATCGGCGCCAGCATGGGGGGCTTGACCAGCCTGCCGGTCTCGCACGAGGCCGGCCCTGAACTGGTCACCAAGCTGGTGTTGGTCGACGTGGTGCCGCGGTTCGAGAAGAGCGGCAGCGCACGCATTCGCGACTTCATGTTCAGCGGCATCGACGGCTTCGCCTCGCTCGAAGAGGCCGCCGACGCCGTCGCGGCGTACCTGCCGCACCGGGCCCGGCCGCGCAGCGTCGAAGGGCTCAAGAAGAACCTGCGGCTGCGCGAGGGCAAGTGGTTCTGGCACTGGGACCCGGCGTTCCTCACCGCTCCGGGCGACGACCCGTTCGAGCGCGCCGAGATGCTCGAGCATGCGGCGATCAATCTCGAAATCCCGATCCTGCTGATCCGCGGCAAGCTCTCGGACGTGGTCAGCACCGAAGGCGTACAGGACTTCCTACAGAAGGTGCCGGGCGCGCAGTTCGTCGAGCTGTCCGACGCCGGACACACCGCCGCCGGCGACGACAACGACGCGTTCACCGACGCGGTCGTGCGGTTCGTCCGTCAATGACCCGATCGCGTGCTGTCGCCTCGATACTTGAGCGGTGACGGTAGAGCTGGTCGCCATCTGCGTTCTCGCCGTGGTCGTTGTCGCCGAGGCCATTGCGTTGCGGGTGACACGCACCCGGCTGCGGGCTGCGCGGCAGGAGATCGAGGAGTTGCGCGCGCCGTCCGAGCCCCGCACCAACTTGCTGCTGGCCAGCGGCAAGGCTGCCGTGAAGACGATGTGGCAGACCGCCAACCTCATCAACAAAGAGGGTTTCGGCGGTGCGATGCGGTCATCGATCGAGGAGCTGGCCGGCTGGGCCGAGGTGGAACGGCCGGACCTGGCCAAGCTGGCGCCGACCGGCCGGGTGGCAATCGTGTTCTCGGACATCGAGGGATCCACGGCCCTCAACGAGCGCATGGGCGACCGGGCCTGGGTGCGGCTGATCGATCACCACGACAAGCTGGTCAGCCGGTGCGTCAGGAAACAGTCCGGATACGTCGTGAAAAGTCAGGGCGACGGTTTCATGATCGCCTTCGCCGAGCCCGAGCAGGCGGTGCGCTGCAGCATCGACATGCAGCAGCAATTGGCCAAGGCTCCGGGCGGCATTCGGGTCCGCATCGGCATTCACGCCGGAAAGTCCGTGCGCCGTGGCGATGACCTGTTCGGCCGCAACGTCGCCATGGCGGCCCGCGTCGCGAGTCAGGCGGACGGCGGCGAGATCCTGGTGAGCAAAGCCGTGCGAGATGCCCTGTCGGGCACGGCTTCTTGCGCGGACATCGTCTTTGACGACGGCCGGGCGGCGGAGCTCAAAGGCTTCGCCGGCGACCACCGGCTCTATGCGGTGGACTGTCCGCCGGAGTCGGCCAGCCGCTGATGCAACCGGGCGCGAATATCGTCCGCGGTGTACGACTCGCGCTTGCGCTGATCTCGCGCGACCAACACACCACCGGCGACCACGCCCGCAACACCCGCCAAGCCGACCCACTTCCACACGCCGCGCATGGGGCCATTATGGACGAGCGAATCGACACGGAGTGTCTAAGCTGCCCAGATGACTGGTAACGCGGTGACACTGGAGCGGGCGCTGGCCGAGACCCGGACCGGCGACATCTGGTTGTTCCGTGGGGCTTCCAAGCCCGACCGCGCCATCCAGGCGCTCACCAATGCCCCCGTGAACCATGTCGGGATGACGGTCGCGATCGACGACTTGCCGCCGCTGATCTGGCACGCCGAACTCGGCGACAAACTGGAATGCCTCTGGAGCGGCAGCCACCACCGCGGCGTGCAACTCAACGACTTGCGCGCCGCCGTCGAACGATGGGTGTACGTGTACGGACAGCGGTGTTGGCTGCGGCAGCTGACGCCGTACGCCACCCGCGAGCAGGAAGACCGGGCGCTGAAAGTGGTGGCGCGCATGGACGGCACCGCGTTCCCCACCACAGCCCGGTTGACGGCTCGGTGGTTCCGCGGGCGCGCGCCGGTGGTCAGCGACTACACGCGTGGAATTCCCGTGGTGCACCGCAAGGTTCGCGAAACCGCAGAGCGCGACAAGAACCGTCGCCGGACGGCAGGGCTCGAGACCGCGTACTGCGCGGAGACAGTGGCCATCACCTATGAGGAGATGGGACTGCTGCTCACCGAAAAGCGCGAAAACTACTTTGACCCGGGCTCGTTCTGGAGTGGTGATGCGTTGTCTTTGACGCCGGGATACCACCTGGGCGACGAGATCGAAGTGCTGGCCTGACCTGCAGGTCTGGAAATCCGGCGAAAAATTTCAATCGCCGTCAATGGAGTCGAACGGCGACTAGCATTCGTGCGTAAATTCCGAGTAATCGGCAAGCTGCCAGGAGTCGTCATGCGAATGAAAAGCGCGCTCGTTGCATCATGGATTGCCGCTGCCGCGATTGGCGGCGCCATCAGCCTGGCCCCGATGGTCGGCGCCCAGCCAGACCCCGATGTGCCTTATGGTGGCGACGAATTCGAGGCTCCAGGGCAGGGCCCCGCTCCGGGCAGCTTCGGCTTCCACGATTCGAGCCACGACGAGAAGGACACGTCCGCCGGCGATACCGACGTGCCGTACTGATCGCCCTATTCGCGGCGGTAGCTGAGATCGGCGTGGGTGCGCCCGCACATCCGATCGATGATCTTCACCCGGCTGCGGTACATCACCCTGGTGCGCGCACGGCGCACCGGCGGAATGAAGTCCAGCGCTGACCACACCGTGGTGGCCGCCATCGTCAGGCCGACCAACGGCAGCACCACCGGGTTGACCTTCGGGAATCCGAGCACATCAGAGACGTCATCACCCAGCGCGGCACGCGCCACCACCGAGTGCAGCTGCGGCAGCAGCCACCGCGCCGCCCGGCGGCTGGGCCTGTTGCCGGTGACGCCGTAGATCTCGGGATACGCCTCGATCAGCGCAATGCCGAGTTCGGTGGATCCGGCGTCGGGGGCGACCACCTCGTCGAGGAACATCCACAGCAGCCTGCTGGTGTCCGACTCAGTGGCCGGGATCAGGTTCGGGTGCACTCCGACGATGTAGGCGATGTACCGCCACAGATGCACGATGGCTTCGCGGTCCTTGCGGCGCAGGCGAATACCGGCCATACCCGCAACGACCATGGGCACCAGCGTGAACGCGACGATGACCGAGCTGAACACCTGCTGATGCACCGCGAAGCGGCCCTCATCCCAGTCGGCGCGCTTGGACATGCCAGACCGCAGGAACGCATGGGTCAGCCGAACCCGCACCGACGTCTGGAAGCCCAGCTCCCCGCGGCGCAGCGAGCCCGGGGTCGTCACGGCCGACAGCCACGACAGGGTCTCGACGGCGCGCTTACCGGCCTTGTCCCGGGTATCGCCGGCCCGCAGCAGCACCGCATTGCCATCCGGCGTGGTGTATGTCAGCGCCAGCCCGACGAGCAAGCTCGGGGCCAGCAGCGGACCCATCCGGCTGGTGACCTCGGCCCCGCGCTGCAGCTTCTCCGAGTCCACCCAGTACGGCACCTCCTCGACGGCGGCGAAGAACTCCCGCAGCACGGGCGGCGCGTCCTCGACGGTGTCGATGCCCTGGGCCAGGGCCTGTTCGAACTGGCCTCGCAGTTCTTTGCCGCCGGGCCCCTTCATGGCCGCCACGACCGCGTCAGCCAGCGGATCTCCGGTCACGCCGTATTTGGCGAAGCCCTCGACCTGCGCGTGAGTGGGCCGCAGGTCCTCGGAGAGAAACTTCGGCAACAGCCGCAGCAGGGTGGAGTTGGCCAGCTCGGGACTCGGGACCCGCTCATAAAGTTCGGCCGTCGACCGAGCGTCGAGTGATGTCATACATCTAATTTAGAGTCAGACTCTAAATTAGGCAATGGTGACTGCGCGCGCCAGCAGTTCTCGGGCCTGGAGCAGGCATTTTTCGACCTCCTCGGGCGTCAACCGCGCATTGTCGGTACGCAGCGCCAGCGCAGCGACCCCGTTCCATGCCCCGAACAGGAAGTACGACAGCATCCTGCTGTCGACGGCTTTGACCTCTCCGTTGTCGACCGCCGCCTGGATTCGCTGCTCGAAAGCGTTGCGCAGCAAGTCAATCCGCTCGGATACTTCGCCATCGAGCGGATTGCTCGGTCCACCAAGGGCATTCACCGAGAGATAACGGGTCAGCGCGGGCCGGTCGACCAGCAGCCGCATATAGGCGACGCCAGCCTCAAGCACCTGCTCGAACGCGGTGCCCTCGGCGGCGTAGGCCGCCATCAATTCAGCCATCGAGGCATCGAGCAGCCGCTGAATGACCGCGGATACCAAGGCATCCTTGGTGCCGAAGTGCACGTAGACCGAAGCCGGTGAGATGCCGGCGACCTCGGCCACGTCTTCCATGCGGATCGCATCCGTCGAACGATCGGCAAGCAGTTGCTCGGCCGCATCGAGCAACGCGGCCCTCGTCCGCATCCGGCGGCGTTCACCCCTGAGCTGTGCGGGATTCTCCGAGATGCTGCTCATGACCCGACCCTAAACCGCAGCCGGGCGGTCGTTGAGCTGGGCCGCGGGCCGATATCTAGTTGGCCGACGATGTGGGTGGTGGTCGGAAGGGTTGATACCACCACCATTGGGCGCGTTCCCCGGTTGGTCCGGGGCACGGGGGCACATCAGGACGAGGTGTGGTCGGTGGCCGCGCCAGGGATCCGCCATGCAGTTCTCGGCCCGCGCCATCGGTGACAACGAGGCGGTCGGCGGGTCCGGTGATGGTGATGACGCGCTGGTGGTGCAGTCGGTGGTGATACGGGCACACCAGCACCAGATTGTGCAGCTCGGTGACCCCGCCGTTCTCCCAATGGATGACGTGATGCGCGTGCAGGCCACGAGTGGCGCCGCAGCCGGGAACTACGCAGCAGCGGTCGCGGTGTTCGAGGGCGCGGCGCAGGCGGCGGCTGATGGTGCGGGTCGACCGGCCGGCGCCGATCGGCTGCCCGTGGCGCTCGAGCCACACCTCGCACGTCGCGTCGCACAGCAGGTACGCGCGTTCGTCGTCGGTCAGCGCCGGGCCCAGATGCAGTGCCGCCGCGTGCTTTTCTGCATCCAAGTGCACGACCACGGTGGTGTACTGCCCATGCGGGCGCAGTGCGACATCGGCATCCCAGCCGGCCTTGACCAGGCTCATGAACCCATCGACCTGATTGGGGAACGGCGGCGCCTGCTCTGACACGGCTTCTCCGCTGCCGTCGGTGTCGTGGTCGCGTTTCCAGTCCGCGACCAACGCATCCTGATGCGAGGCCATCGCCGTGTCGAACTTGGCGGCTTCCAGCTTCGGCAACCGGATCGTGTACGTCGCCGACCCGTCCTCGTGCGTGGTCTTCTTGATCGACCGCTCCGACTCAGGCTTCGATTCCGGCTCGGGCTCGGGGCGGGGTTCCAGACTGACCGCCTTACGCAACTGGGTGACCGTGGCGCTTTCCGCGAACTGCGCGTAATGCTCATCAGAACCCTCGGCGGCGTGCTCTGCGACCACGCCGACCTGATCCAACGACAACCGGCCCTCGCACATCGCCTCAGCGCAGCGCGGGAATTCCTCGAACCGGTGCGCGACGGCCACCATGACTTCCGCATTACGGGGCGACACCCCGGTTTTCCACGCCACCAAGGCAGGAAGCGACCGGGCCCCCGTCGCGCCCCACAGCCCATCACGGTCGATCTCGGCCACGATCTCCACCAACCGGCCGTCGATCGCGTTGCGCTGACCGATCAACTCCCCGATCTCATCGAAGAATGCGTCGATACGCTCGCACGGAGAGGCCGGAGCATCCAAAGATGTTGCGGCGGTGGACATGACACCATCAAAGCAGAGGGCACCGACAAGTTTTGGCCGCGGCGGTTCGACACCACGGACTATCAGCAGTTTATGAGCCCAAATCCAGGAGCCGCTTGGGATGCATGCCGTCGACCTGCCCGATGAATGGCGGGTGGATGCTGTAGCCGAGCATCCGCCGGATGTCTTCCGATACCCGCCGCACGGTGTCCTTGGTCATCGACAGGGTGAACGCCTCTTGCGGCCGAAGCCAGGGCTCGCAGTACTGGGCGGTGACGGCCAGTCGCGAGTCATGAGTCCGGTTCGCACCGCCCCCGTGCCACAACGTGCCCGGGAAGAACACGCATGACCCGGCTTTCATCACCACGGGCCGGCGTTCGACGTCGTCGCCAGGCAGCTGGTCGCCCCAGCGGTGACTGCCAGGGACGACGTCGGTGGCCCCGTTGTCGTCCGTGAAATCGTCGATGGCCCAGATGGTCGCCGCACCCAGCGCGGCGCGGGGACGCGGCAACGGGTAGAAACCGTCGTCCGTGTGCAGCATCTGGGCCTCTTCACCGGGCAGGATGTTGATCACCTGAAGCATCGACAACAGGTAGTTCGGCAGGAACATCCGGTCCAGCAGCGCCAGCACCCGCGGATGGTCGGCAACAATGTCACAGGCGTCGCATTTGTTCAGCACGCTGTAGATTCGCTGGGTCAATCTACCCTCAAATCCGTTGCGGCCGTGCAGGTTCAACAGCGGTGTGACCGCTTGGCGAATCGCGTCCAGCTGGGCCGCGCTGAGCAGATCGGGCAGGACCACGTAGCCGTCGCGCATCATCGTGGCGAGGTCGTCATCAACGACCGC
This sequence comes from Mycobacterium sp. FW102-FHT13B02, assembly GCF_058790275.1. NCBI lineage: Bacteria > Bacillati > Actinomycetota > Actinomycetes > Mycobacteriales > Mycobacteriaceae > Mycobacterium > Mycobacterium sp. FW102-FHT13B02. The sequence continues at coordinate 519,875 of NZ_JBYTCM010000002.1, read as the reverse complement.
GGGGTCGATCGCCGCGCCGCTGCTCGCAGTGCGGCGATACGTCCCGGCCAGGTCGCCACTCAAATCCGCCAACGATGACACTTCAGCACTCATAGCCCCACTCCCGCCGGAAACATAACCGAGTTCTGTTATGTTTCGGACTATGGCACGCGCCCCGATCGGACGTCAACAACTTCTGACCGCCGCCCGCCACGAACTGGTACGCGGCAACGGGGTGCTCGAACTGAGCGCACTCACCCGCCGGGCCCAACTGAGCACCGGCGCCCTCTACCACCATTTCGGGTCCAAAAGCGGGCTGCTCGCCGCGGTGTACGACGACTTCTACCACGGGCTGCGCAACGCGATCGCCGATGCGCACCTGCCCACCGACGCCAGCTGGGGTGTCCGCGAGCGCGAGCGCACCCGGCGTTTCGTCGTCTATCACTTCGACGATGAGCTGGCGCCGATCCTGCTCGGCCGCGCCACGCTGGACCCGGAACTCGCCGAACTCGAAGCGGTCCATCTCCAGACCATGAGCGAGGCCGCGGCCGACAACATCCGTCGCGGCCAGGAGCTCGGCCAGCTGCCCGGCGACATCGACCCCGCCAGCGCCGGCGCGTTCGTCATCGGCGGCCTGCGGCACAGCATCGCCCAGCAACTCAGGGCGACGCCGCGCCCGGACCCGGATCTCGCGGCCGAACGGCTGTGGCACCTGACCGCCGCGGCGCTGGGGATCGCGTAATCACCCCGCCGCCGTGTGCGTTCATCGGATACTGAGTGCACCATCTGGCGGGAACGACGAAGGAACGCTCATGAAGGTGCTGGCGTGGTCACTGTGCGCGCTTACGGTCGCGCTCGCCGCGGGCTGCTCGACTCAGCACTCCGCGCCGGCACCCTCGACGGTGACCGTGACCGCTCCTCGGCAGACCAGCGCGTCTCCCGTCACGGCGACGTCGGCCGCGCCGCCCCTGACCGGAACAGTAACGGCGCCGGCCACCCAAACACCCTCGGCAGCACCAGAACTCGGGCCTTGTCAGGACAACGACCTCGAAGTCACGGTCGGGCCGCTGCAAACGGCCAACACTCAGCGCCGCGTCGTGGTGTCGTTCCGCAACACCTCATCACGCGGTTGCACCATGGTCGGTTACCCCGGTGCGGACCTGGTGACGCCGGCCGGTGGCGTCCTGATCAACGTGCCACGGCGACCGGCCAACGCGGCACATCGGCTAACCCTGCATCCCGGCGACATCGCCACCGCCGACGTGTCGACGTCCGCGGTGGACACGGGCACGGGCAATACATGTGCCCGCTGGGGGCAGCTGGTGGTCACCCCGCCCGACGACTTCACGTCCCACCCGCTGGGCATCGACCTGCCGATCTGCAACGCGAGCATCAGTTCGGTCGACTGACCCTGCCGCGGACGGCCCGAGCGGCAGCGGTCACCGTGAACGGGCCAGCGCCCAACCGTTGGCGCGCAACCATTTCCAGCTGTGTTCGAGCCTTGTCATCGAGGCGCTGCACATAGTCACCCGCGACGCCGACGCCGTATGTGTACGGCTCCCACCACTCGGCAAAACTCGGGTGCACGACATCAACCGCGATGAGCTCCTCCTGCACGTCGCTCAGACCCGCGGCCCGGAAGACGTCCGTCAAGTAGCCGCGCGGCGCACCCGAGACCAGGCCCTGATCGTCGGCGTCCGGGTCAATGGCATGCACCGCATCCCAAAATGGCGTCAGTGCACCGCTTTTGGCGTCCCACATACAGGCCGCGACGATGCCGCCACTGCGCGTCACCCGCGCCATCTGACCGACACCACCCACTGGATCGGTCATGAAATGGACCACCAGCTGGGCCAGTGCGGCATCGAAAGCCCCTGTGGCGTAAGGCAACCGCTCGGCGGTACCGAGGCGGACATCGACTGTGGGGAACCGCTCGCCGACCGCATCGACGAACGTCGGCGACGGATCGATGGCCGAAACGTCAGCCCCGTCGGAACGGAGATACGCCGTCAGCGCACCGGGGCCACAACCCACGTCCAGCACCGTGCCACCGACACCGCAGAAGGCGCCGAACACCTCCGCAAGAGGCTCGGCATACCGGCCCATGTAGCGGCCGTACGCTTCCGGCGAGACGACGAAGCCCACCAGCAGATGCTAGGCCGCGAACCGGGGGCTACACGCCGAATTTTGCCCTTGCGTCGTCGGTCACGGGCGTGAAAAGGTTGACCAGGTTGCCGTCGGGATCGCGGAACATCAGTGCGCGGTTTCCCCAGGGCATCGTGGTGGGCTCGGTGACGACCTCGTCGAGCCGGCCTCGCAGCCGTGCATATTCGGCGTCCACGTCGGCCACGATGAACTCGATGATGGCGCTTCGGTTCGCCGCGGGCTCCGCGGAGCCTGCCCCGAACAGCGGGACGGTCTTGTCGCTGCCGATGGCCAAAGTACCTACCGGCGTTGGGATTTCCGCGAACAGTTCGTTGGCCCAGACCGCCGCGGCGCCGGTCACCAGTTCGTAGAAGCCGACCAGGCTCGGCACGTCGGCGGTGATGATGCGGGTGGAGACAAGCTTCATGGCCAGTACGTTATCGGCGGGCACCGACAACCTCGCCGGGCCGAGAGGGCTTGATGAGCGAGGGATCGAGATTGTCGGCTGTCGTCAGAGCGCATTCACGAGCAACACGTAGGCCAAGGTTCCGGCGCCGACGCTCAGCAGCGTCCGCCGCCCGCCGAACAGGTGGACGCCCACGGTGAGCACCACGGCCACCGCCGCGAATGCCAAGCGGCTGCCGTCGACGGCGACCGAGCGGAACGTGCTCGCCGCGAGAATCACCACGATGCCGACGGGCATCCAGGAGGCCATCGTGTTGACGAAGCGGGACTTTCGTAGTGGCTGGAGAATCGCGAACGGCACCGCGCGCAGGGCCAGATTGATGACGAAGACGGTGGACAGGACGGCCGCGAGGTACTTGAGATCAAGCATGACGCGGCCGCCCCAGGAGGTAGCGCGCCACGAGCGCGGCGATGAAGAGCAGCAGTCCGACGAACAACGCCGCGTGCGGCGCGACCACCACCGCGAGCGAGAAGCTTAGGGCGGCGATCAGAAGCGAGGGCACGCCATCGCGGGATCGGCACGCGTCGAGCGTCAGGGTGACGAACAGCGCGCACAGTGCGAACTCGAGCCCTTCGATACGGGCCGGCAGCAGCGACCCGAGCAGGACGCCCGTCAAACCACCACCGACCCAATAAAACTGGAACGCGGCCTGCATCGAGACCAGGCGCCACGACGTCCAGCCGCGCGGTTTGGCGGCGGTGACCGCGTACGCCTCGTCGACCAGCGTGTAGACCGAGTAGGCACGCGCGACTCGGTTCCGCACGACGTGCAGCGGGAACGTGAACGCGTAGAAGACGTGGCGGAAGTTCACCAGGAACGCGGTCAGCGCGATGGTGGCCAACGGCGTCGCGGCGGCGATCATGCCGATCAGCAGTAGCTCCAGCGAGCCGGCGAAACACGCGATGGACAGTGCCGGCGCGACCCACCACGGCAAGCCCGCCTGGATGACCATCAAGCCGAAGGCGACGCCGATCGGATACATGCCCAGGCCGGCGGCGAGCGACGCCCGCACACCGGCGGCGACCTCCGATTTTCGCGATGCCGGCGCCAATGTAGCCATGACAACAATGATCCCAAGTTGAACACAGAATATGGTTGCCACTTAGTGCTCTACCGGCAGGTATCGGGCAATAATTGGTTATGGACCGACTTGATGCAGCAATAATCGACGTCCTGCGCGAGGACGGCCGAATCGCGAACGTTGCGCTGGCCGAACGGGTCGGGCTCACTCCGGGGCCATGCCTGCGCCGGGTGCAGCGACTCGAAGCCGACGGCGTCATCGTCGGCTACCAGGCCCAGATCTCACCCGCCGCCGCCAACCAGAGCTTCGAAGTGCTCCTCGACATCGAGATCACGGACTTCGACATGACGAGCATCGAGTCTTTCGAAGACAAGATGGCCGCGTATCCCCAAGTCCTCGAACTCCATCGACTGTTCGGGTCGCCGGACTACCTCTGCCGCGTCGCGGTCGCGGACCTCGCTGCCTACGAGCAGTTCTTGACCAGCAAGGTGCTGTCCATCCCCGGCATCCATCGCGTCTCGTCGCGGTTCCCGATGAAGACGATCAAGTCCCTGCGGCCTACGTGATCCCGTCAAGCGTGGGGTTTTACGAGGGATTCTCGGCGATTTTCCGCGTAATCCCCCACGCTCGGCGCGACAACGGCATGAGTGCTACGAAGTTCTCACACGTGCGGACGGGTGGCGACGGGTGGCAAGGTCAGCTCGGTCACCAGCGCTGAACCAGTGACGACTCGAAGCGGAACTCCGCCGGACATGGACATCTCTCTGGCGATGGACCTCACTGCTAGGGGACAAAGTCACCGCCGGCGCCGATGGCATTGTGGCGTGGATCGCTGGCGCCGTAGCGTCGTGGTGGAGGCCACGGATGCCTGAATTCATGAGCGCCAGTGATGCATTCACCTGGGCGATGGAAAGCGATCCCCGCTTGCGATCGACGGTCGTGACGGTGATCTTGATGGAGCACGTACCGGACTGGAGCGTCGTACGCTCGCGATTCCAGCTGATCGCCGCGAAGCTCCCGATGTTGCGCAAACGGCTGGTGGAGTCGGTGCCACCCGCGCCGCCGCGGTGGGTGTTTTGCCGCGACTTCGACCTCGACTTCCACATCTCCCGGGTGTCCGCGCCTGCGCCGGGAAATCTCGACGTCGTCTTGGAAATGGCGCGGCGCGCGGCCATGGATGAGTTCGACCATGCCCGTCCGATGTGGGAGGTCACGTTCGTCGACGGCCTGGCGGACAACGGTGCGGCGGTGGTGTGCAAGTTCCACCACTCGTTGACCGACGGCTTGGGCGGCGTGCAGATCGGGATGACGCTGTTCGACCTCAGCGAGGAGCCGCGGCTGATCGGTGAAGAGGGTGAAGAGATTGTCGAGCCCCGGATCCCGGACCGGCACCTCTTGCAGGGTTACCGGGCGTCGATCGGGTACGACGTGGGGCTGTTGTCCGCGGCCGTTCGCGGTGCCCTCCGGGCGGGACCATCGTTGGCGCTCAACAGCATTCGCCGTCCGATCCAGACAGCATCGCAGGCGACCGAGATGGTGGCGTCGGTGTATCGCACCGTGCGACCGGTGAACCGAACCGGTTCCCCTCTGATGACGAATCGCTCGCTGGTGCGGCGCCTCGGGGTGTTGGAGGTGCCGAGGCCGCGTTTACACGAGGCCGCCCATCGCGGCGGCGGCGCACTCAATGACGCATTCGTTGCCGGGATAGCCGGCGGATTGCGCCACTACCACAACAAGCACGGCGTCAACGTCGGCGATCTGCATCTGACCATGCCGGTGAGCCTGCGAACAAAGGACGACCCCATGGGCGGCAACCGGATCACCCTGATGCGGTTCGACGTGCCGGTCGGGGTAGCCGATCCCGCACAGCGGATCAGCGCGATCAACAAACGCACGCAGCAAGTGCGTCATGAGAAGTCGCTGCCTTACACCCAACTGATCGCGGGTGTACTCAACTTGATGCCGCGCTGGTACATCGGGTCGATCCTGCGCCACGTCGACTTCCTGGCCAGTGACGTGCCCGGCATCCCGGTACCGGTGTATCTGGGCGGCGCAAAAGTGCGGGCGCAGTACGCGTTCGGGCCGACGATCGGTGCTGCCGTCAACGTCACGCTGTTGACCTACGTCGATACCTGCTCATTGGGAATCGACGTGGACACCGGAGCGATCCCTGATTTCGACGTATTCCGCGACTGCCTGGTCGCGGGCTTCGACGAGGTCCTGGCGCTCGCCGATTGAGACTCGCGAGAGGTTGGCGCGAATCTCCACCGCATCCCCAGCATGACGCCCTGGTTTGTAGCCTGTCGGCTTGGACAGAGCCTTTCGACGACGTCGGACGCCCTGAACGATCGCCCCAGCGCGCTAATCGCGGTTGGCTCTCGCTGCCTCGTGAATCAATGCTTTGAACGCGTCTGCGTCCAGTTCGTCGCCTTCGTGCAGATCAATGGCACGCCGAACGCCCGCGTCGAGACTCGCGTTGAACAGATGATCCGGGTCGTTCAGGGACGCGCCTTTGGCGAAGGTCGTCTTGACCTTGTCCTTGTAGGTCTCCACCGTGCAGATGAGGCCGTCCAATGAAAACGTCGGCACACCGTCGGGGTTGGACGGCTTGCGCCACTTGGACTCCTCGACGACATCGGGTTCGGCTTCTTTGATCAATGACCGCAGCTCGTCGACTCGATCGCTCCGCCAATCCCCACTCACAGCCGTCAATGTACTAGGCACATCTGGCTGTCACCGGATGTGGAGAAGATTGCGCGATTGCGCAATCTTCTCCACTCTCGGGGCACGGCCCAGACCTACACGTTGAAGCGGAACTCCACCACGTCCCCGTCGACCATGACGTAGTCCTTGCCTTCCATCCGGACCTTGCCGGCGGCCTTGGCTGCGGCCATGGAGCCGGCCTCGACGAGGTCGTCGAAGGCCACGATCTCGGCCTTGATGAAGCCCTTCTCGAAGTCGGTGTGGATGACGCCGGCCGCCTTGGGCGCGGTGTCGCCCTGGTGGATGGTCCAGGCGCGGGCTTCCTTGGGGCCGGCCGTCAGGTAGGTCTGCAGCTTCAGCGTCCGGAAACCGGCGCGCGCCAAGGCATCCAGGCCGCGCTCGGTCTGGCCGATGGACTCCAGCAGCTCCGCGGCGGACTCGTCGTCGAGCTCCAGCAGTTCGGCCTCGATCTTGGCGTCCAGGAACACGGCTTCGGCCGGTGCCACCAGAGCCGACAGCTCGGCCTTGCGTGCCTCGTCCGTCAGCACAGACTCGTCGGCGTTGAAGACGTACAGGAACGGCTTGACGGTCATCAGGTTCAGTTCGCGCAGGATCGACCAGTCCTTGCCGGTGGAGAACAGCGTCTTGCCTTCATTGAAGATCGCCTGGGCGGCGACTACCGCGTCCAAAACAGGCTTGCGGTCCTTGTTGGTGCGGGCTTCCTTCTCGAGCCGCGGCAGGGCCTTCTCGAGGGTCTGCATGTCGGCGAGGATCAGCTCGGTCTCGATGACCTCGATGTCGGACTTGGGGTCGACGCGGCCGTCGACGTGCACGACGTCGTCGTCGGCGAAGGCGCGCACCACCTGACAGATGGCGTCGGCCTCCCGGATGTTGGCCAGGAACTTGTTGCCCAGGCCCGCGCCCTCGGACGCGCCCTTGACGATGCCGGCGATGTCCACGAACGTCACGGGCGCCGGGACGGTCTTCTCGGAACCGAAGATCTCGGCGAGCTTGTCGAGCCGCGGGTCGGGCAGCGGCACCACGCCCTCGTTGGGTTCGATTGTTGCGAACGGATAATTAGCCGCGAGCACGTCATTACGTGTCAACGCGTTGAACAGCGTCGACTTTCCGACGTTCGGCAGACCGACGATTCCCAGGTTCAGACCCACGAGTTCGACAGTTTAAGAGACGCCACACTGTTGCAAACCCCACCTATCGGCGCTATGGCAGGAATTGCCGGTACGGTCTAGGAGTGTCAGCAGAGCATCATGGGCCCGAAGCCGCCCTCGATCGCCGCTCAGCGCTGCCCAGCATCCCGGGAATCCCCTGGTGGGGAGCCATTGTGCTGGCCGTCACAGCCACCGCGATCGGTTTCGCCTACGACGCCGGCACCGGTGACAAAGAACTCAGCGCTTTCTTCACTTTCTGCTACGTGGCCGGCTGTGTACTCGCTGTGCTCGCAGTGCGGCGGTCCGGAATTTTCACCGCGGTCATCCAGCCGCCGCTGATCCTTTTCGTTGCTGTGCCCGGCGCGTACTTCGTGTTCCACAGCGACAAGATCGCCGGCATCAAGGACCTGCTGATCAATTGCGGGTATCCGCTGATCGAGCGTTTTCCGACGATGTTCTTCACCGCGGCGACGATTCTGGTCCTCGGCCTGCTCCGTTGGTTCGTCCTGCCGCAGTTCCTGACCTATGAGGATGACGGCGACGACGAGGCAGGCGTCGAGGCCGAGCCCACGCCGCGCCGCGCCCGCCGTCAGACCGACGACGAAGACGTGGCACCGGCCGGGCTCGCCGCAATGCTGTCGGCCAAGCTCACCAAGCTGACCACCGGTCAGACGCCGCGCAGTACCCGCACCCGGGCGACCTCGTCGCGTCGCTCGTCGGCCGACTCACCGCGCCGTAGCTCCGCCGATCCGCAGCGTGCGCCGCGGCCATCGCGGGCCCGTGCGCACGTCGAAACCACCGAACTCATCGAACCGGTGCCCGGCCAGATGCGGCGGCCTCGTCCCGCACGCCCGCGCCCGGCAGCCACCGACTCGTATGCTGTGCCCGACGAGCCGCGGCGTCGCCCGCGTGCGGCCGCCGAGCCGCGTGAACCGCGCCGTACCCCGCCGCAGGAGCGCTACGACTACCGGGAGCCGCGGGAGCGGGATCGCTACGAGCGGCCGGCGCAGCGCCCGTCGGCGTCCGAGCCGCGCCGTCGTCGCTACGCCGACGATCCGTACGAGCCCAGCGACCGCTACCAGTCCCCCGCACGTCCGTCGCGGAACGCGCCGCCCAGCGGCGCCCACCACCCCGTTTCCCGGGTGCGGTACCGCGGTTCAGACGACGACGCCGCAGCGCCCGAGCCAGGTGAGCGCCGTCCGCGTCAGCCCCAGAACTGGGACTGACGCCGGCCGCGTCACCGCTCGGAAAAGCGCTCGAAAATCAGTGCCGGGCCGGACGAATCTCGCGCGGCAGCGCGAAGACCAGCGTCTCGTTGGCGGTGGTGACGGGCTGGACGGTGTCGTAGCCGAATTCCGCGAGGCGCTCGAGCACGCCGCGCACCAAGATTTCGGGCACCGAGGCACCTGAGGTGACGCCGACGGTCGTGACGTTCTCCAGCCACGCCGGATCGATGTCCTCGGCGTAGTCGACCAGCTTGGCCGCGTTCGAGCCGGCGTTCAGCGCCACCTCGACCAAGCGCACCGAGTTCGACGAGTTGCGCGAGCCGACGACGATCACGAGCTCGCATTCCGGCGCCATCGCCTTGACCGCAACCTGGCGGTTCTGGGTGGCGTAGCAGATGTCGTCGCTGGGCGGGTCCTGCAGCGTCGGGAACTTCTCCCGCAGCCGCCGCACGGTCTCCATGGTCTCGTCGACGGACAGAGTGGTCTGGGACAGCCAGATGACCTTGTTGGGATCCCGCACCGTCACCTTGTCGACGGCGTCGGGGTTGTCGACGACCTGTACATGATCAGGTGCCTCGCCCGCGGTGCCGACGACCTCTTCGTGGCCCTCGTGGCCGACCAGCAGGATGTCGTAGTCGTCGCGGGCGAAACGCTTGGCCTCGTTGTGCACCTTGGTGACCAGCGGGCAGGTGGCGTCGATGGTCCGCAGATTGCGCGCGGCGGCTTCCTCGTGCACCGTCGGCGCGACGCCGTGGGCCGAGAACACCACGATGGCGCCCTCGGGCACCTCATCGGTCTGCTCGACGAACACGGCCCCGGCCTTGGCCAGGGTGTCCACCACGTAGCGGTTGTGCACGATTTCGTGCCGCACGTAGACGGGGGCACCATGCTTCTCCAGCGCCCGCTCGACGGTCTCGACAGCGCGGTCGACACCGGCGCAGTAGCCACGCGGCTCGGCGAGCAGCACGCGCTTGCCGGTTTTGCTCATAGCTTCTCCGGCGACCGAAACGGTGGCGCCGGGAATGCCCATATTGATGGTCGGTGGCATAGCACAAGGGTACTGATCACCGCAGGGCCACAGCCAGCCGTACTCTGGCAGGCATGTCTACTGCGCCCTACGGAGTCCGGCTGCTGGTCGGCGCGGCTGCGACCGCGCTCGAGGAGACCATTCGGCTCCCCCAAACCATCCTGACCTACCCGATGACGCTGGCCAGTCAGCTCGCCCAGCTGGTCATGAAGATGCAGCAGGACCTGGCCGAGCTGGTCAACAAGGGCGACGAGACGCTCGAGCAGTGGTTCCCGCCGAAGGACGAACAGCCGGAGTGGGCCACCTTCGATGAGGATCTGCTGGCCGCGGTCCCCACGGACGCGACGGCCCCCACCGAACAGCCCGACGGCGCCCGCCTGACCGAGGGCCGCTTCGCGCTGTACAGCACCGGTGCCGCGGACACGCCGAAGCCCACCCCCAACGGCGCGGCCACCAACGGGGCCGGCGCGGCGACGCCCGCGATCGTGGACGACCTCGACTACCCCGGTCTGACCCTGGCCCAGCTGAGGGCGCGGCTGCCCCAGCTGAAGGTGGACGACCTCGAGGCGCTGCTGGCCTACGAGAACAACACGAAGTCCCGCGCGCCGTTCCAGACGCTGCTGGCCAACAGGATCACCCGCGCGACCGCGAAGTGATGCGGTGACGTCGGCTGCCGCAGCGGCCGAGAACGAGAACTCGGCCGAGAATCCGTGGCCGGTCCGGGCGGTGTCCACCCGGGTCGCCAAGTACATCGACCGGCTCGGCACCATCTGGATCGAGGGCCAGCTCACCGAGCTGAAGTTGCGCCAGTCGACGGCGTGGATGGTGCTGCGTGACCCGGCCGCCGACATGTCACTGTCGGTCAGCTGCCCTCGCGCTCTGGTCGACGACGCCCCGGTCACCCTGTCCGAGGGCACCCAGGTGATCATGCTGGGCAAGCCGCAGTTCTACACCCGCAACGGCTCATTCTCGTTGCGCATCAGCCAGATTCGCGCGGTCGGCATCGGCGAGCTGCTGGCCCGCATCGATCGGCTGCGCCGGCTGCTGGATGCCGAGGGGTTGTTCGATCCGCGGCTGAAGCGCCCGATTCCGTTTCTCCCCAACACCATTGGCCTCATCACCGGCCGCGCCTCGGCAGCCGAGCACGACGTCGTCACCGTCGCCGAAAGCCGTTGGCCCGCAGTTCACTTCGATATCCGCAACACCGCGGTGCAGGGCACCAACGCGGTGCCGCAGATCGTCGAGGCCCTGCGCGCCCTGGACGCCGCACCGCACGTGGACGTCATCGTGATCGCACGCGGCGGCGGCAGCGTCGAGGACCTGCTGCCGTTCTCCGACGAGACGCTGTGCCGCGAGATCGCCGCCTGCACCACCCCGGTGGTCAGCGCTGTCGGGCACGAACCGGACAACCCACTGTGCGACCTGGTCGCCGACCTGCGGGCGGCCACCCCGACCGACGCCGCCAAACGCATCGTCCCGGACGCCGCCGCCGAACAGGCGTTGGTGACCGACCTCCGCCGGCGCAGCGCACAGGCCCTGCGCAACTGGGTGCACCGCGAAGAGCGCTTCATCGGTCAACTGCGCGGCCGCCCGGTCCTGGCGCAGCCACTGCACGCGCTCGACGTCCGCGCCGAGGAGGTCGCCCGCGCGGTGGCGGCCGCGCGGCGCGACATCCGGCGGCTGATCGCCACCGAAACCGACCACGTCGGCCACCTTTCGGCCCGGCTGGCCACCCTGGGCCCGGCCGCGACGCTGGCGCGTGGGTACGCCGTGGTGCAGAACCTGTCGGCAGCCGGCGCGGTCCTGCGGTCAGCGCAGGATGCCCCAGCAGGAACCAGACTCCGAATCCGGGTGGCCGACGGCGCCGTCATGACCGTGAGCGAAGGAATATATGACGAACATTAGTCAGCTCGGCTACGAAGATGCCCGCGATGAACTGATCGAGGTCGTCCGCCAACTGGAGGCCGGCGGCCTTGATCTCGACACCTCGCTGCGGCTCTGGGAAAGGGGCGAGCAGCTGGCAAAACGGTGCGAAGAGCACCTGGCCGGCGCGCGCAAGAAGGTCGAGGACGCGCTCGCCGCGGGCGCCGACGACGAAAATTGATCAGCGCGGTCGTTTCCTCAGCGCCCTGTTAACTGAAACACGTTTCAGTTATGCTCCTGCATCATGCGTGACGCTTCCCTGACCACAGACCTCGGCCGCGTGCTGGTAACCGGCGGGTCTGGCTTTGTCGGCGCCAACCTGGTGACCGAGCTCCTCGGCCGCGGCCATCAGGTCCGGTCGTTCGACCGGGCGCCGTCCCCTCTGCCGGCCAACCCGAATCTCCAGACGCAGGTCGGCGACATCACGAACCCCGACGACGTGGCGGCAGCGGTCAAGGACATCGACACGATCATCCACACCGCGGCCATCATCGACCTGATGGGCGGCGCGTCCGTCACCGACGAGTACCGCAACCGCAGTTTCGGCGTGAACGTCGGTGGCACCGAGAACCTGGTGAAGCTCGGCCGGGCCGCGGGCGTCAAGCGGTTCGTCTACACCGCCTCGAACAGCGTGGTGATGGGTGGCCAGGACATCCAGAACGGCGACGAGACCATGCCGTACACCGCCCGCTTCAACGACCTCTACACCGAGACCAAGGTCGCGGCCGAGAAGTTCGTGCTGTCGCAGAACGACATTGAAGGGGACGGGTCCGGCTTACTCACTTGCTCCATCCGGCCCAGCGGCATCTGGGGCCGGGGCGACCAGACCATGTTCCGCAAGGTGTTCGAGAACATCCTGGCCGGCCACGTCAAAGTCCTGGTGGGCAACAAGAACATCAAGCTGGACAACTCCTACGTGCACAACCTGATCCACGGTTTCGTCCTGGCGGGCGAGCACCTGGTGCCGGGCGGTACCGCACCCGGGCAGGCGTACTTCATCAACGACGGCGAACCGCTCAACATGTTCGAATTCGCCCGCCCGGTGATCACCGCGTGCGGCCGCAAGCTGCCGACCTTCTACGTCTCCGGCAAGCTCGTGCACCGCGTGATGATGGCGTGGCAGTGGCTGCACTTCAAGTTCGCCCTGCCCGAGCCGCTGATCGAGCCGCTGGCCGTGGAGCGGCTGTACCTGAACAACTACTTCTCGATCGCCAAGGCCAAGCGCGACCTGGGCTACGAGCCGCTGTTCAACACCGAGCAGGCCATGAAGGAATGCATGCCGTACTACGTCGACCTCTTCCGCCAGATGGAAGCGGCGGACGCCAAGTAATAACCGACCCCAAAACTCTACGGCCCGTGTGTCTCAACCGAATTCAGCGGTAGAGATGCGCGGGCCGTTTGGTTGACTGCTCGATGTTGGCCGAAGCGGCGACGAGCAGATCGGTCCCGAGCGCGATGAGCGCGCGGGCGGCCGCGATCTCCTCGCCGATCATCGGCGCACTCGGATCTTTGGGATTGCGGTAGGCATCCCCCGTCGTGGCGATGCTGTCGTCACGGAGCCGGGCATGCGCCGAGGCGTGGGTGTGAACATCGTCCTCGAAGAACTCGATCTCGACGTGCCACTTGTTGGTCAGATCCTTGTCGTACATGTCGATCACCTTCCCGATTCCAGGGTGCGCTTTGCGCCGCCTGATGTCGATACGTGACCAGTGCCGATGGGGCCGTTCTGGCCCCGCGGGAGTGCATCTGGCAGCTCGTCGAGGAATTCGGCGCCGCAACACCCGACTGCTCCCCCGGCAGCCATCTCAATGCCCGCCTTGCAGTGACTTTCGTCCCTGGTGCGAGCGCGGTCGCACAGTGTGAGCTAACGGTGACAAGCAGTCGGGTATCGGAGGCATCATGTCAGAGGCGATGGTCGTGATGCGGCGGCGGTCAGACTTGGACCCGGCACTGATATGCGCTATGGAAACCCCACCCACTCAGCGTGATTTCTCAACGCGCACCGAGGATGTCGGCGATCGGGGCGCGGGGCCGACCGACTGGGCCGTTCTGGTCGTGACCTGGGGTCCACACCCTGGATCGCGGTTCCTGTTGGATTCGGCGGTCACGTCCATCGGCAGGCTGCGCGACAGCGACATCTTTCTCGATGACATCACCGTCAGTCGACGGCACGCTGAAATCCGTTGGCACAACTGCGCATTCTCATTGGCAGACGTCGGCGGTCTGGACGGCACCTATCTCAACGGTGAGTTGGTCGATGCAGCCGCGCCGCTCAGCAGTGGAGACCTGGTTGCGGTCGGCGAGAGTCAACTGGTCTTTCTCACTCATCCTGCGGTACCCGCCTCATGGCACCACCCCGTCAACGCGGGGCAAGAGTCCGAAAACGTCGGCGTCCATTAGTCGGCGACGCCGGGGCCCGGTGGGAACTGCCGCCCGTTACGGGTAGACGGTGTAGCAGCTCGTACCACCGATTCCGAGTACGTATACCGAGGTGCAGCGCTGAAAACTGCCGTCTGGCTGAAGCGGGCCATCACACTGGTAGCCGCCATTGCCCCACACGACCGCGCCGCCGCACGGTTGCATAGGCGACGGGGCCTGGCCCCCCACCCGGGCGATTCCACCGCCCACAAGACCAACCAGCAGTGCCGTCAGCAACAGGACCATCACGCCCGCGACAGCAACCGCCACACCGACCAGAAACCGCTTCGCATAAATGGATCTCGTCATCGGAACCCCTCAACCAACACCTAAACCGGGTTCCCTACTGTGCGCTCGCCTGATCACCCACCGACAGGGACTTTGGGCCCGTGATCGCGCCCCGCAATGCCCCCATTCAGCCCCGCGCAAGCGCGCGGCGGCCCGTCGTCCCCAAGCTGCCGATACGGGATGAGTCGCGCCGGATTCAGGTGTATACAGATTGAGTAATCTGTTCACTCCGGTCGGGGTGACACGACAGCCTTGGCCCAGGAGAACCCAGTGAGCACACAGCGCAGCGCCCTCATCGTCGGCGGGGCTTCCGGCATCGGCTGGGCCTGCGCCCAGGGTCTGGCCGCGCAGGACTACCGCGTCGTCATCGCCGACCGGAACGCCGAACTCGGCGCGGCCCGCGCCGCCGAACTCGGCGCACCGCACTCGGCGGTCGTTGTCGAGGTGACTGACGAGGCGTCCGTCGCCGCCGCCTTCGAGCAGGCCGGCGAACTCGACGCCGTGGTCAGCTGCGCCGGGTTCTCGACCTTCGGACTCATCGTGGACATGCCGGTCGACGATTTCCGCGCCGTCGTCGACTGCTGCCTGACGGGCTCGTTCATCGTCGCCAAGTACGCCGGCCGGCGGTTGCGCGAAGGCGGGTCACTGGTGTGCATCTCGTCGCTCAACGGCCGCCAGCCGGCCATCGGCATGAGCGCCTACAGCGCCGCCAAGGCCGGCCTGTCGATGCTGACCGAAGTGGCCGCATTAGAGTTGGGCCCCAAGGGAATTCGCGTCAACGCCGTCGCCCCCGGCTTCGTGCACACCCCGCTGACCGAGGGTGCGGCGCTGATCCCCGGCGTCGTCGACGAGTACGTGGAGAACACCGCTCTGGGCCGCGCCGGCACCCCCGAGGACATCGCCAATGCCGTGCTGTTCCTGTGCTCGGAGCAGTCGTCATGGATGACGGGCGAGGTGCTGGACCTCAACGGCGGCGCGCACCTGAAGCGCTATCCGGACATCATGAGCCACATACTCAAGCTCGCGTCGGGGTAGCCGCCGGCCCCGAATCCGACAGAATCACCGTTATGGACACCGATTTCACGGTCACCCAGAAGCGGGCACTTGCCGTCGCGACGGTTTTGGCGGTCGGGTTCGGCGCATATTTCCTGCGCGGCCAGTTCATCCTGGTCGTGATCGCCGGAGTGGTGGCCTACCTGTTCACCCCGTTGTTCCGCCGGCTGTCCACGCGGCTGAGCACCGGCCTGTCGGCCACCCTGACCTTGCTGGCAGCCCTGGTCATGGTGATCGTGCCGATCGGCGCCGCCATCGCCATCGGCGTCGTCCAGATCGGCAACATGGTCCGCAACGTGTCGGACTGGGTGAGCCGTACCGACATGGGCGCGGTCGGTACCCGTTCGCTGCAGGCCGTCAACGACCTACTGGCACAAATCCCGTTCCTGCACGACGTGACGCTGACCCGTGAGTCGCTCCAGAAATGGATCATCACGTTCGCGCAGCGCGCCGGCGAGTGGGGCCTGAACGTGCTGCAGGACGCCGCGGGCGGACTGTTCGGCGCACTGGCCGGCGCGGTGATCTTCCTGTACGTGTTCATCTCGCTGCTCACCAACGGCGACGAAGTGGTCCTGCTGATCCGCCGGCTCAATCCGCTCGGCGAGGAGGTCACCGACCTCTACCTGGCCAAGATGGGCGCCATGGTGCGCGGGACGGTCCTGGGCCAGTTCGTCATCGCCCTGGCCCAGGGTGTGGCCGGCGCGATCTCGATCTACATCGCCGGATTCCACGACGGGTTCTTCATCTTCGCGATCCTGCTGAGCGCGCTGTCGGTGATCCCGCTCGGCGGCGGTGTCGTCAGCATCCCGTTCGGGATCGGCATGGCACTGTTCGGCAATGTCGGCGGCGGGCTGTTCGTCATCGCGTTCCACGTCCTGGTGGTCACCAACATCGACAACGTGCTCCGGCCGATCCTGGTGCCCCGGGCCGCCCGGCTGGATTCGGCGCTGATGTTGCTTTCAGTGTTCTCCGGGATCGCGATGTTCGGCTTCCTGGGCCTGGTGATCGGCCCGGTGCTGATGATCGTCGTCGTCACCACGATCAGCGTGTATCTCGCGGTCTACAAAGGCGTCCCGCTCAGCGAACCCGACCCCGACGAACGTCCGGGCCGCCTCGCCCGGCTGATCGCCGCGATCCGGGCCCGCCGAACACCGCCCGCAGCACCACCCGCTAAGGCAGCGGCGTCGCCTTCTGCGTCGCCTCTGCCAGAGTCCGGTAGTCCGCCGCACCCGCCGACCCACTGACGGCCACCTGCGCCGGCCCGGTCGGACCATTGAGCTTGGCCGTCCAGATCGGCTCGGTGCCCTGCTGGTCCTCGCCCGCACCCTCGTAGACCACCCAGTGCACGCCACCCAGGTCCCGCGCCCCGGTCGGGTACATACCGCTGTGGATCGAGGACACCAGCTTCTCCTCGTCGGCGTTGCTCTGGATCAGCGCCACGTACATGCCGGCGGCCGTGAGATAACCCACCTTGGACGTCAGCGCCCGCGCGGACTGCTTGGTGACGGGGTCGGTACGGCCGCCGTCGATGCTGCCTCGCGATCCCGAATTGGCGTGCCACCCGTCCGGGAGCACCGGCACCCGGATCGGAATGTGCAGGGCAGCAGAGTCGGCCTTGAGCGCGGCCGGGGCGTCGTACTGCGGTGCCGGGCCCTTACCCGGACCTTGCGGCGCAAATGAACACATCCCGAGCATCCCGGCCAGGGCGACGCACGCCACGACCAGCGGCACGATGGACCACAACATGTCGCGGCCGTCCTGCAGCAACCGGTCCTTGGCCGGGCGGGGCACCGGCACCGACTGACCCTCGGCAACCACGTTGGGTTCGGCGGCGGGCCGCCCATCAGCTGCTGGGGCGGGCGGACCCCCAGGCTCCGGGGATGATGACGTCACGGTGCTCAGTATCCCAGCTCCCCGAAGCGCACTGCCTAATGGGACAATTTGCGCATGACGCCTTCGCGCCGGGAAGCCCCAGACCGCAACCTCGCACTCGAACTCGTCCGGGTCACCGAAGCCGGGGCCATGGCCGCCGGCCGCTGGGTCGGCCGTGGCGACAAGGAGGGCGGCGACGGCGCCGCCGTCGACGCCATGCGTGAGCTGGTCAATTCGGTCTCGATGCGCGGTGTGGTGGTCATCGGCGAGGGCGAAAAAGACCACGCGCCGATGCTCTACAACGGCGAAGAGGTCGGCAACGGCGACGGGCCGGACTGTGACTTCGCCGTCGACCCCGTCGACGGCACCACCCTGATGAGCAAGGGCATGCCCAACGCCATCTCGGTGCTGGCGGTCTCCGAGCGCGGCACCATGTTCGACCCGTCGGCCGTCTTCTACATGAACAAGATCGCCGTCGGACCCGACGCGGCCGACGTCATCGACATCACCGCACCCATCGGCGAGAACATCCGCCGGGTCGCCAGGAAGCTCAACGAGTCGGTGGCCGATGTCACGGTGTGCATCCTCGACCGCCCCCGGCACGCCCAGCTGATCAGCGACGTCCGGGAGGCCGGTGCGCGCATCCGGCTGATCTCGGACGGTGACGTCGCCGGCGCGATCTCGGCCTGTCGCCCCGAATCCGGCACCGATATCCTCGCCGGTATCGGCGGTACTCCGGAGGGCATCATCGCCGCGGCGGCGATCCGTTGCATGGGCGGCGCGATCCAGGCCGTCCTCGCCCCCACCGACGACGCCGAGCGTCAGCGGGCCCTGGACCGCGGCTACGACCTGGAACGCGTGCTGACCACCGAAGACCTGGTGGCCGGCGACAATGTCTTCTTCTGCGCCACCGGCGTCACCGACGGCGACCTGCTCAACGGCGTCCGTTACTTCGCCGGCGGCTGCACCACGCAGTCGATCGTCATGCGGTCCAAGTCCGGCACCGTCCGGATGATCGAGGCCTACCACCGGCTGTCCAAGCTCAACGAGTACTCCGCGGTGGACTTCACCGGAGACCTCTCCGCCGCGTACCCCCTGCCGTAGTTTCCGTTCACCTCAACAAAAGGGAGCACATGTCCGACAACGCTGTCGAAGTGGAGTACCGGATCGAGCACGACACCATGGGCGAAGTCCGGGTGCCGATCAACGCCCTGTGGCGCGCGCAGACGCAACGGGCGGTGGAGAACTTCCCGATCTCGTTCCGCGGCCTCGAGCGCACTCAGATCCGCGCGCTGGGTCTGCTCAAGGGCGCCTGCGCACAGGTCAACAAGGACCTGGGCCTGCTGGCCCCCGAGAAGGCCGACGCGATCATCGCCGCCGCCGGTGAGATCGCCGACGGTCTGCACGACGACCAGTTCCCCATCGACGTGTTCCAGACGGGCTCGGGCACCAGCTCGAACATGAACGCCAACGAGGTCATCGCGTCGATCGCGGCGCGCAACGGCGTTGATGTCCACCCCAACGACCACGTCAACATGTCGCAGAGCTCCAACGACACCTTCCCCACCGCCACGCACATCGCGGCGACGGAAGCTGCTGTGCGCCACCTGATCCCGGCGCTTGAAGTGCTGCACGAGTCGCTGGCCAACAAGGCCCGCGCGTGGCGCACCGTCGTCAAGTCCGGCCGTACCCACCTCATGGACGCGGTGCCCGTCACCCTGGGCCAGGAGTTCGGTGGCTACGCCCGCCAGATCGAGGCGGGCATAGAAAGGGTGCGCGCGTGTCTTCCTCGTTTGGGTGAACTGGCCATCGGCGGCACCGCCGTCGGCACCGGCCTGAACGCTCCCGACGGCTTCGGCGCCAAGGTCGTCGAGGTGCTGATGAACCAGACCGGCATCGCCGAACTGCGCACCGCCGCAGACTCTTTCGAGGCCCAGGCCGCCCGCGACGGGCTCGTCGAGGCGTCCGGCGCGCTGAAGACCATCGCGGTGTCACTGACCAAGATCGCCAACGACGTGCGCTGGATGGGCTCGGGCCCGCTGACCGGCCTCGGCGAGATCCAGCTGCCGGACCTGCAGCCGGGTAGCTCGATCATGCCGGGCAAGGTGAATCCTGTTCTGCCCGAAGCGGTTACCCAGGTCGCCGCGCAGGTCATCGGCAACGACGCGGCTGTCACCGTCGGCGGCCTGTCCGGCGCCTTCGAGCTGAACGTCTACATCCCGATGATGGCCCGCAACGTGCTGGAGTCCTTCACGCTGCTGTCCAACGTGTCCCGGCTGTTCGCCGCCAAGTGCATCGACGGCCTCGTCGCCAACGAGGACCACCTGCGCACGCTGGCGGAGTCGTCGCCGTCGATCGTGACGCCGCTGAACTCGGCCATCGGCTACGAGGAGGCCGCCAAGGTCGCCAAGGAAGCCCTCAAGGAGAAGAAGACCATCCGGCAGACGGTCATCGACCGCGGCCTGATCGGCGAGAACCTCTCCCTGGCCGAGCTGGACAAGCGCCTCGACGTGCTGGCCATGGCGAAGGTCAAGGACGGCGAGTAGTTCCTCGCGGCAAGGATGCCCCCTTCGTGGGGAGGGGGCATTTTTGCGTCTCGGGCGCATTTCACATCGCAGGTGAAGCGAATGTGAACAGCTCCTTACTGGACGGATACTGCCGGGAAACGGGAATCGACCGGTGCATTTGCGATCGTGTGGCAATGACGGCAGAGCTCACTGATTCGCCTGCAGGTGTTCAGCTGGATGCCGTCCCGTGCATGACAAATGGGCGCTACCACGTGCCGCACCCGCACGCCGATGAGCCGCAACCCAAACCCCAGGCCGATGTCCTCAAACTGGTGACGACCTCACCGGGTCAACGAAATGCCGACGTGCTGCAGGCCCGGCTGTTCATCGAACTGCTCGAAGACGAACTGGCCGAACTGAATTCGCATCTGGCGGCGACCGAGCGACGGGCTGCCAAGCAGGGCGCCGACAAGCATCGAGATGTGTTGCGCAAGCGGATCGCCGACATCATGGCGATGCTCGATGCGATCGGAGACCGCTTCCCCACTGCCTAGTCTGAAGGCAATCGGCTACTGACCGTTGTTCACGCCACCGGAGTTGGCGCCCGGGATGTCCGTGATCGGGATGTTCGGCATCGGGGCCGGCGAGGGGGTGTTGGGCAGCGTCGGAATCTCGGCCGGCGGAATGTCGGTCAGATCGTTGACCGGCGGCCCGTTCTCGCGGCTGCCGTAGCTGGTGCCCGGCTCTCGGTGGCCGACCATCTGGCTGACGGTCACCATGTGGTAGCCGTTGGCCTTGAGCACCGGGATGAACTGCTGCACGAGATCGACGGTCGACGAATAGGTGTCATGAAACAGCACCACCGAATTCGGCTTGATCTGTGTCATCAGCATGTAGCGGGTGGCCGCGGTGTTGGAGTCGTTGGCCCAGTCGAACGGGATGACGTCCCAGTTGATGTCGGCCAGGCCCTGCTTCTTGGCCTCGGCGAGCACGGCGTCGTTGATCAGGCCGCCCGCGGTGCGGAACAGCTTGGGCCGCTGGCCGGTGGCCTGTTCGACGGCGTCAGTGGCCTTGGACAGCTGCGACGGGATGTCCTCCGGCGGAATGGTCGTCATGTTGGGGTGTTCCCAGGTGTGCTGACCGAGCTCCATGCCGGCCTCGACGACGCGCTTGGCACCGGCGGGGTTGGCCGCGACCTTGTTACCGATCTCGAAGAACGTCGCCTTGGCGTCGTTGTCCTTCAGGATTTTCAGCAGCCGGTCGGTGTACGGGCTGGGCCCGTCATCGAACGTGAGCGCAATGCACTTGTACTTGCTGCAGTCGACCTCGTCGGCCTTGGCGACGTGACCGGTCTCGCAACCCACCACGACGATGGTGATACCGGCGCAGACGCCGAGCACGGTCCGCCAATAAGCCCAGGACAGGCTGTCGGGTCGGCGCGGCACAGCAGAAATTCTAGCGGCCGCGGCTGAGTGGTCTCTGGCATGGGCGTTTGTGGGGGCTAGCACTACCGCCACATGTAGGGCCAGCAGCGTGGTGCCCGAGCTTCTGGTCGAGCAGGGTTGACCACACACGACATCGGAATGAAGGAGCAGTTCATGAGTTCGACGGTTCGCGAGGATCTGATCTTGTCGCATGCGGTGTTCACGGCCGAGGTGCAGGCGCCGTTCGATCACGTCGACATCGCGCGGTGGCTGAAGACACTTCCCACACATGAATATCAGCGCTGTGCCCCTGGCGACCACAAGGCAGCCGGCTACACCGTCGACGACGACGGCACGCCGATGTCGATCAACGTGGAGATGATCGGCACCGGATTGGTGGTGCAGCAATATCGATTCGAGGTCGCCGAACCTCACTACTGCCGGATGGTGTCGCTGTCCGATGTGTTGACCCCCCTCGGATGGACCAGCACGCAGGTCATCTGGGAGCTACAGATGGAGCAGGTCGGCGGTGACCACTGCCGCTACACCAACACGGTCACCTCACACCCGACCGAGCACTTCCTCGGCTTCATCGCCCAGCACGGGCAGACCTTTGCCGAGGCGGCCGCGGCCCGTCAGGACGCCTCGGGGCGACACTGCCGCGTCGAGACCCCGCGATATGCCGAGAGCATCGCCCGCTGGGCGATCGATCGCGCCGCAGCCGCGGCCTAGCCACTCAACCAGGTAAGGACACTTCGCATGCCCTCAGCAGTGCTGTTCGACCACCCCGGCGACCCAGACGTCCTGCAATGGCAACCGGTGGACCCCGTGCTTCCCGGGCCGGACGAGGTGGTGATCGGGGTCGTGGCGGCCGGGATCAACAACGCCGATCTGCTTCAGCGGCGCGGGCGGTATCCGGTGCCGCCTGGGGCGCCGCGCCCACTCGGATTGGAATGCGCGGGAACCATCCTCGCGGTGGGCGCAGGAGTCACCGGCTGGTCGCCGGGTGACGAGGTGTGCGCCTTGCTCGACGGCGGCGGCTATGCCGACCAAGTCGCGGTTCGCGCCACCCAGGTCATGCCGATCCCAGCAGGACTGAGCATGATCGAGGCCGCCGCGATCCCTGAGGTGGCCTGCACGGTGTACTCCAACCTCGCGATGGTCGCCGGACTCGCCGAAGGGCAGAGCGTACTCATCCACGGCGCCGGAGGCGGCATCGGCACGTTCGCCATCCAGTGGGCCGCCGCGATCGGCGCTGACGTCATCACCACCGCCGGCAGCGACGACAAGGCCCGCGCTGGACGCGATCTCGGCGCGCGGCGGGCGATCAACTACCACAGCGAGGATTTCGTCGCCGCCACTCTGGCCGCCACCGATGGCCGCGGTGTCGACGCCATCCTCGACGTGGTGGGCTCGGACTACTTGGCGCGCAACGTCGAGAGTCTGGCGCCGGACGGGCATCTGGTGGTCATCGGCGGTTCCACGGCCCCGGCCATGTTGGATCTCGGCCTCCTGATGGCCAAGCGAGCCAGCGTCACCGCCACGATGCTGCGGGCCCGCCCAGCCGATCAGAAAGCCGCAATCGTCGCCGGCGTCATCCGAGAGGTGCTGCCCTTGTTCGAGACAAAGGCCATCCGCGCGGTGGTCGACACCGTCCTGCCGCTATCGGATGCCGGACGAGCTCACCGTCTACTGGAGTCCGGAGAGACTGTCGGCAAGGTCATCCTCGACAACCACATCACGGCAGGGTGCCGGGGGTGATCTCCTCGAGCATCTCGGTGACCAGCGCGGCGATCGGCGAGCGCTCGCTGCGCATCAGGGTGATGTGCGCGAACAGCGGGTGGCCCTTGAGCTTCTCGATCACCGCGGCGACACCGTCATGCCGGCCGACGCGCAGGTTGTCGCGCTGGGCGACGTCGTGCGTCAGCACCACCCGCGAGCCGGAGCCCAGCCGGGACAGTACGGTCAGCAGGACGTTGCGTTCCAGCGACTGAGCCTCGTCGACGATGACGAAGGAGTCGTGCAGCGAGCGGCCGCGAATGTGGGTCAGCGGCAACACTTCCAGCATGCCGCGGGACAGCACCTCTTCCAGCACGGCTGGACTGGCGAGCCCTTCGAGCGTGTCGAAGACGGCCTGCGCCCACGGGCCCATCTTCTCGCTCTCGCTGCCCGGCAGGTAGCCGAGGTCCTGTCCACCAACGGCATACAGCGGCCGGAACACCACGACCTTGCGCTGGGTGCGGCGTTCGAGCACCGCCTCCAGACCGGCGCACAGCGCCAGCGCCGACTTGCCGGTACCGGCCTTGCCACCCAGGGAGACGATGCCGACGGATTCGTCGAGCAGCAGATCGAGGGCGACACGTTGTTCGGCTGACCTTCCCCGGAGGCCGAACACTTCGCGATCACCACGGACCAGCTGCACCCGCTTCTCGGCGTTGACCCGGCCCAGCGCGTGGGAGGTCCCACCCAGCAGCCGAATTCCGGTGTGGCACGGCAGATCCCGCGCCTCAGGGATGTCAACCTCGCCGTCCGCGAACAACGTGTCGATGTCTTCCGGCGTGGCGTCCATCTCGGTCATGCCGGTCCAGCCGGACGTGACGACGTCCTGCGCGTGGTACTCGTCGGCGAGCAGGCCCACCGCTCCGGCCTTCACCCGCAGCGGAATGTCCTTGCTGACCAACGTGACTCGCTTACCTTCGGCGGCGAGGTTGGCGGCACAGGCCAGGATGCGGTGGTCGTTGGTGTCGGTACGGAATCCGGACGGCAGCACGGACTGATCGATGTGGTTCAACTCAACCTGGAGCGAACCGCCTTGTGTCCCAACAGGAATCGGCTGGTCCAGCCGTCCGTGTTCCAAACGCAGGTCGTCGAACATGCGCAGGGCCTGGCGAGCGAACCATCCCAGTTCATGGTGGTGGCGTTTACCCTCCAGTTCACTGATGACCACCAGGGGGACAACCACCTCGTGCTCTGCGAAACGCGTGCAGGCCCAAGGATCGGACAACAGCACGGAGGTATCGAGCACATAAGTACGGACCTGCGAATCAGACACGTGGCGCTCCTCGGCCCGTGCGGCCCCACACGAGCTCTTCGGTGGACGCAGCGGTACCTGGGCCGGGACCGGCCCCTAACACTTGGGTGCCGCCCGGATAGCAGAGCAATTCGCTAGCCATCACCGGCGACGCTACTCCCGGCGGCCGCCCCACGCAGACGGCGCGCCGTGACTGTCTTGTGACGTCTAGATGAACTGGGCGAGCGACGGTTCGTCGCTGAGGCCCCACGCCTTGATGCGGTCGGAGATGACGGTGCGCAGCGCGGCGGCGTCGAAGATGCCGGCGTCAGCAACGACCTGGACCTTGTCCTGATAGGCGTCGATGTCCGCACCGATGACCTCGATGGCCGCGGCCCGGGCGGCGATGGCGGCGATGGTCTCGTCGCGGTGCGTCTCCAGCAGGTGCCCGACAAGGTTGGCGAAGAATTCCTCGTGCCGCTCCTCGTCACGTGCGATGCGGCCGGCCATGGCGGCGAGCACGGGCTCTTCGATCTGCGCCTGCAGGTTGCGGGTGAAGACGGCGTGCGCACGCTCGAAGAACGCCATGAAGACCAGCGTCTCGATCTGGCTGAGCTTGTCGGCCCGGTAGCCCTTCATGACGTGCTCGACACGCACGTCCTCGTTGGCGGTCGGGTCGATCTGGCGGGTGACCACCAGGTAGTTGCGCAGCGCGATGGCGTGCAGGTGCTCCTCGGCGGTCCAGCGGCCCAGCCAGCGGCCCCACTTGTCCTCGAGGATGAAGTGTTCGACCAGCTCACGGTGATAGCCCGCGAGGTTGTCCTTGGTGATGAGCAGGATTTCCAGCGCATCGGTGACGGGCTTGGGAAGGGTGACGCTCGAGGCATCCCAGTCCGTGCCGCCAAGGAAGGCGAAGTTCTCGCCCTGCTCGAACGGCACGTAGTCGTGGGCGTACCAGGCTTCCTCAGTCGCGAGGTGCCGGGACAGCTCGGTGTCCACCACGGGCTCGAGCTCGAGGGTCAGTGCGTTGGCAACCGGTTTCTCAGCCATAAAAGTAACTGTAACCCGAATTCACATGTTTTTGAAATCAGGCCCGCCGAAACGTAACCAATACGCGCCGAGCGTGGGGCCTATGACCGAAATCTCGCGATTTCGCGGTCACAGGCCCCACGCTCGGCGCCGAAAATTCAGAGCGTCAGACCCGGGTACAGCGGGTTGGCGTCCAGCATCTCGGCCGAGGCGGCGCGGACGCGGTCGGCGGTGCCGTCGGCCAGGGTGTACTTGGCTTTCGACGGGCCGTTCGGGCCGGCGTCGGCGCTGGCGTTCTTGAGCACGTCGACCACCAGCTCGGCGACCTTGTCGAACTCGTCCGCGCCGAAGCCGCGCGTGGTCAGCGCCGGGGTGCCGAAACGGATACCGCTGGTGTACCAGGCGCCGTTCGGGTCGTTCGGGATGGCGTTGCGGTTGGTGACCACGCCGGCGTCCAGCAGCGCCGACTCGGCCTGCCGGCCGGTCAGGCCGAAGGACTGCACGTCCAGCAGCACCAGGTGGTTGTCGGTGCCGCCGGTGACCAGCGTCGCGCCGCGCTTGAGGAAGCCCTCGGCCAGCGCCTTGGCGTTGTCGGCGACGTTCTGTGCGTAGGTCCGGAACTCGGGCCGGCGGGCCTCGGCAAGCGCAACAGCCTTGGCGGCCATGACGTGCGACAGCGGGCCGCCGAGCACCATCGGGCAGCCCTTGTCGACGGCCGGGGCGTATTCCTCGGTGGCCAGCACCAGGCCGCCGCGCGGGCCGCGCAGCGACTTGTGCGTCGTCGTGGTGGTGATGTGGGCGTGCGGCACCGGGTCCTCGTCGCCGGTGAAGACCTTGCCGGCGACCAGGCCGGCGAAGTGCGCCATGTCGACCATCAGAGTGGCGCCGACCTCGTCGGCGATCTCGCGCATCTTGGCGAAGTTCACGCGGCGGGGGTAGGCCGAGTAGCCGGCGACCAGCACCAGCGGCTTGAACTCGCGGGCGGCAGCGGCGACGGCGTCGTAGTCGATGAGGCCGGTCTGCGCGTCGGTGCCGTAGCTGCGCTGGTGGAACATCTTGCCGGAGATGTTCGGGCGGAAGCCGTGCGTGAGGTGGCCGCCGGTGTCCAGCGACATGCCCAGCAGCCGCTGGTTGCCCAGCTTGTTGCGCAGCTTCTCCCAGTCCTCCTCGGACAGGTCATTGACGTTCTTGGCACCGAGCTCGGCGAGGCCGGGCGCCTCGATGCGGGTGGCCAGAATGGCCCAGAACGCCACCAGGTTGGCGTCGATGCCCGAGTGCGGCTGCGCGTAGGCGTACGGCGCGCCGAACAGCTCGCGCGCATGCTCGGCGGCCAGGGCCTCGACAGTGTCGACGTTCTGGCAGGCGGCGTAGAACCGGTGCCCGACGGTGCCCTCGGCGTACTTGTCCGAGAACCAGGTGCCCATGGTCAGCAGCACGGCCGGCGACGCGTAGTTCTCGCTGGCGATCAGCTTCAGCGAACTGCGTTGGTCGGCAAGCTCTTTCCGGGTCGCGTCAGCGACGCGGGGCTCAACCTGCTCGATGACCCGCAGCGCCGCCTGATAGGCCTCGCTGGCGGTAGCGGCGTACTCGGCCCCAAGGCCGGCGTTGGACACGGAAGCGTCAGAGGTCATGCGTTCAGCCTAGTCGGCGGGGGTTTGACGGCCCAAGCGGCCACTGGCGCACGCTAGGCGGCCGCGAGCGTTCGCAAAATCCACACGCGCCACGGTGTGTCGTCCGCCGACACGCACGCTCGCGGCCAAGAACTAGCCCGCGCGCAGGCTCGACGGGATCAGCGGCTCGTCGAGCAGGCGGCCGAACCGCGCGGTGAGGCTGACGCCGTCGGGCCGGGCGTCCAGCCAGCCGCGCAGCAACCGGTAACCCTCGACATAGGTCGACGTGTACGCCCGCCACAGCGGCGACGACAGGAACCTCATGGATTGCCGGGCCCGCTCCGGGCTGGTCAGCAGCCAGCGCTGCAGGAAGGCGACGACGTCGTCGGGGTCGCGATGTTCGTCGTGCAGCATCAGCGCGGCATCCTGGCGGACATCGGCCAGCGCGGCACTGGCCGACGAAATCGCTTCTGCGCGTTCGCCGTCGAAGCGCAGGCCCAGATCGTTGTAGATCTCGGACGCCCAACTGCCCCAGTCCGGACCTATCGCGGCGTAGAGAGCCAGGTCGGCGAGCCCCTCCGCCATCAGGCATTGCGGGGTGTTGACCAGGAAGATCGTCTGCTCGGCCTGATGTTGACCGGCCACCAACCCGAACTCTTTGCGGCAGTGTTCGGTGTGGTGACCCGGGTACGACTCGTGCGCCACCAGCCGCGGCAGGTTCGACATCTGCTGCTTGAGGTCCGCGTTGACCGCGACCGTCGACCGGTAATTGCCCTCGTAGTAGTTGAATCCGGACCACGGCTTGTCGGTGACGATCTCGTAGTTGATGGTCTCGGTGTCCGGCAGCGGGAAGTCGGCGCGGACCCGGTCGCGCAGCGCGGACGAGAACGCGTAGATGCATTCCTCGAGCCGCTCGGGCGGAATCTCCTCGGCGGAACGGTGGGCCTGCATGCGCTCGACCAGCGGGCCGCTGCCGCCCAGCGCTTCGTCGAGCGCCCGGTGTGCCTCGCGGTACCGGTCCTCGTCACCTTTGGCGATCGAGACGTCGAAGTAGTCGCGCACCTCGTCGACGAAGCCGACGTCCTCCCCCGCGAACTTGCGACCCGCGCAGTCCAGGGCCCGCAGATGAGCCTTGAGATAGTCCGCGCGCTGCGGGTTCAGCCCGGAGCCGTCGACCTCGTCGTGCAAGCGGCGGGCCTGCCGGGCCAGGGCCGCGGGGTCCGGCGCGGGCTCGTCGGCGACCGCGTGCCGCAGCGCGGGGTCCCCGGTGAACGAGTCGACGTATCCCTCCTCGATGCGGTCGAACCGCAGACCGAGCAGCAGGTAGTCGCGGATCAACCCTTCGGCGGCGGTGTCGGGAACCGGCATCGCGATATGCCCAGTGCTCATACCCGCCCACGTTAGCCGGTACCCCCGCGTTCACCGCCCGGCAATTACTGCAAGACTGAGCACATGCCGCGGCCGAGCGAGCCGAGTCCGTACGTCGAGTTCGACAGGCGCCAATGGCGCGCACTGCGTATGGCGACTCCCCTGAAACTGACTGCTCACGAGCTGCTGGGCCTGCGCGGTATGGGCGAGCAACTCGACCTGCTGGAAGTCGAAGAGGTCTACCTGCCGCTCGCCCGGTTGATCCACCTGCAGGTCGCCGCCCGGCAGCGCCTCTTCGCGGCCACCTCCGAGTTCCTCGGCGAACCGCAGCAGAGCCCGGACCGCCCGGTGCCGTTCATCATCGGCGTGGCCGGCAGCGTCGCCGTCGGCAAGTCGACCACCGCCCGTGTGCTGCAGGCGCTGCTCGCCCGGTTCGGCCACCACCCGCGCGTCGACCTGGTCACCACCGACGGTTTCCTGTATCCCAACGCCGAGCTGATGCGGCGAAAGATCATGCACCGCAAGGGCTTTCCCGAGAGCTACGACCGCCGGGCGCTGATGCGGTTCGTCACCGCGGTCAAGTCGGGCGCCGACCAGGCGTCCGCCCCGGTGTACTCGCACCTGATCTACGACATCGTGCCGGGCGAGAAGATCGTCGTCCGGCACCCGGACATCCTCATCATCGAGGGTCTCAACGTCCTGCAGACCGGGCCGGCCCTGATGATCTCGGACCTCTTCGACTTCTCGGTGTACGTCGACGCCCGCATCGAGGACATCGAGCAGTGGTACGTGTCGCGGTTCCTGGCGATGCGCGCCGGTGCGTTCTCGAACCCGCAGTCGCACTTCCACCACTACTCGACCCTGACCGACGAGCAGGCGATCTTCGCCGCCCGCGACATCTGGCAGTCCATCAACCTGCCCAACCTGATCCACAACATCCTGCCGACCCGGCCGCGCGCGACTCTGGTGCTGCGCAAAGACGCCGACCACTCCATCAACCGTCTGCGCCTCCGCAAGCTCTAGGCAGCGATTTGTGCACGATCCCCAGAGAATCAGGCGCGGCGGACGCCGGCGTACTGCAACTCCGCCATCGCCAGTGTGTAGACCGCGCTGACGATCATCATCGCCACGCCCGTCGTCGTCAGCGGCCAGACGTCGTCGACGACCGCGAGTATCGCAGCGATGGTGAAGCCGACGTTGCCGATCGCGATGACGATGCCGGGGCGTCGCACGGCGGCCATGGTCGACAGCCCATAGACGCCGACGCCATAGCCGACGAGGACCGCGGCCAGCACATAGACGGCCGATTGCGGGATGCCGGACTCCGACGCCACGGCGCCGCCCGCAGCCGCCATGATGACGCCACCGGCGCCGCTGATGAGGGCGTCGGCGCGCAGGGCCAGGCGCAGCAGACGGTCGGACCGGACGCGAACAGGTGAGGTGATGGTGGTCATGGGGTTTCCTTTCGAGGGTTGGTGATTTGTGCACGGATCGGTCCGCTGAGCGCACCGAATCGTGCACAAATCGCTGGAGAGGGCCGGCGCGGGGACGTCAACTGCAACCTCTGTCAGCGACGCCCCCGCCCGGCGGGAAAGGAGTCACGCCAGACGGCGCACTCCGAGGTACTGCAGCCAGGCGCAGCCCAGGCCCACGGCCATGACCGACAGGGCCAGGACGTTGCCCGCGGCGGTCAGCGGAAGCACTCCAGACGCCAGTACGCCGAGCACCGCGACGGTGGCGACGAGATTGCCGATCAGCACGCCGGTCCCGACGCGCCGAATCCTGGGCACTGCGGCCATGACGTAAAGGGCGACCCCCCACGCAACGAGCACCGCGCCGATGATCCATTCGGATGTCGCCGACAGCCCCGACAAGCGGGACAGCGGATTCGCGGTGAAAGCCATCAGCAGGCCGGTCAGCGCGCACAGCGTGCCGTCGACCCGTAGGGCGAAACGGAGCAGGGAATCGGAACTGTCGGACAGTGGTCGGGTGTGGAGTCCGGGGTTGATTGCGGTCATGGCGGTCGCTCCTTGCGGTGCCGGTTGGGGGACACCCATGACACTGCTCGGACCGAGCTGCCCGGTCTGTACAAAACACTGCCGATTACTGCCAGGCACTGCCAACCGCAGGTCAGCGCCCTGACGCTAGCTAGCCCAGCGTGGACACCGGAGTGCCGCGCAAGTCGGCGGCGATCACCCGGGCGGCAGCGTTCTGCCAGTTGTGCAGCGACCGCTGCGGCACCTCGGTGACGAACCACTGCCATGCCTGGCGCGCCACGGGGTCCAGCCCCGCCGCGGTGGCATTCTGCGCATAGGCGCGCACCCCGACGACATACGGGAAGTACAGCGAGTTGTAGTGCCGCCACTGCTCGGTGGTGCCGAAGTCGCCGCCATCACGCGGCTTGAGCGCCGCGATGCGATCAGCCAGCAAATCCTTGAGTTCGTTGGCGCGCTCCAACGGCTGGTCCGGCGCGCCGCGGCGGGCCAGTCTGTCGTCGATCACCGGCAGCGTCGTCAGCGGAGAGGCGACGAGCTTGGAGAGGTCGGCGTAGTGCCCCAGCGCGCGACGGGTCAGCCGGACGAAGGTTTCGTCATCGACGTGGTCCAGCGGGTTGGTGGCGCGCAGCGGCAGCGCCGCCTCGGTGCGACGCAGCGCGGCGCGGTCTGCCCGCAGATCCGGCTCCCCAGAGAACGCCAGCCGGTCCAGCAGTCCGGACAACGGATCAGCCAGCACGTTGATGGCGATGGCCACCGCAAGACTCGTGAACAACAGCACCATCAGCGCCAGAGGTTTGTCGGTGACCGCGAGCCCGATCAGCACCTGACCGCCGAACAGCACCGATACCGCCATGCTGCCCACCAACGAGCGGCGCATGCCGGCACGCAGGGCCTGTCCTTCGTCGAAGGCGTCCCACCATGCGACCGCGATACCGAGCAGCAACACGTCGAAGGCCGCGGACGCCAGCACCACCCAACTGGGCAGCAGCCCCAGCGGGATCAGCAGAATCGCGTTGCCGAGCCCGAAGAACAACGTCGCCGCCACCACGGGCGCCACGATCTTGCGCGACGACGCACCGCGGCGCAACCGTCGCACCGCCAGCACGAGGGCCCCGAACGCCGACAGCGCGATGGCCGCGACCATCACCCAGTGCCCGGGCCGCAGCGGCGGATGCACACCACCGGAGAGCCCGGCCCCGACCAACGCGACGGCTGCCACCGCAGCCACGACAAGAGCACCCCATCGGCTGCGCGCGGAATCGACCGGCCGGGCCAGTTCGAGCAGCACGGTGAGCCAGGCGATGCCGGGCAGCACCGCCAGATACGCCTCGACGTGACTGAGTGGACCGGTCGGTGAGGGGCCGGCCAGCCGGATCGCGTCGACGGCGACCACAACGGCGAAGCTGCACAACCCGACCGCGGACCACGCCAGGATCGGCTTACGGGGATCGCGCGCCAGCAGGTACAGCCCAAGCCACCAGCTCAGGGCGAAGACCACTGCCGACAGCGCAGCCATGTCTTCAGTTTGGCACGAACGCTATTTTCCGTAGCGGCGGTTGCGCAGCGTGTAGTCGCGCAGTGCGCGCAGGAAGTCCACGCGGCGGAACGCGGGCCAGTGTGCGTCGGTGAACCACATCTCCGAATAAGCGCTCTGCCACAACAGGAATCCGCTGAGCCGCTGCTCCCCCGAGGTGCGGATGACGAGGTCGGGGTCGGGCTGGCCGGAGGTGTAGAGGTTCTCCGAGATGGCGTCGACGGTCACCGCCTCGATGAGCTCCTCTGCCGTCGCGCCGTTGGCCAGGGCCTTGCTCAGCAGCGTGCGGACAGCGTCGGCGATCTCCTGCCGGCCGCCGTAGCCGACGGCGACGTTGACGTGGAACGAGCCGGCGCCGGTGTGCTCGGTCGTCGACTCGACGGCGTCCCGCAGCCGTTTGGCCGGTTCCTCACCCAGCAGTTCCAAGTCGCCGACGGTACGAACGGTCCAGTGCTTGTCGGGCGCGCAGATCTCTTCGACGACGTCGGTGATGATCTCGATCAGCGGCTCCAGCTCCTGCGGGTCGCGCTGCAGGTTCTCGGTCGAGAGCAGGTAGATCGTCGCCATCTCGATGCCGGCCTGCTGGCACCAGCGCAGCACCTCGGCGATCTTGGCGGCGCCCATGCGGTAGCCGTAGCTGACGTCGTCGTGACCTGCCTCACGTGCCCAGCGCCGGTTTCCGTCGCACAGCAGCGCAATATGGCGTGGCAGTTGCGCTTTCGAGTGCGCTAGCTCCTGACGCAGCCGCAGCTCATAGAGCCGGTACGCCGGTTCCTTGAGGCGCGGAGGAATGATGTCCACGAGAAACCAGACTACTGTGGACTTCTGGGTATCCCATGGGTGTTAGTGGAGGAACGTTGACCGCTCCGAGCAATACCGGTCCGGCTGCCGCCGACCCGGGGAAGATATCGTCGAACACGGCCTCGCACACCACCAAGCCCTACCGCGCGGCCGCGGTACTCCGGCACTCGGATTCGCTGCCTGACGTGATGGTCGAAAGCGTCGTCGAAATCCTGGGCAGGCCCCGGGCCCGCGGCTGGATCCACGTGTACTCAGCCGTGGTCGCGTTCGTTGCCGGCGCCGCACTGGTTTCGGTGTCGTGGGCCCTGCAGGGCACCCGCGCCGGCTTGGCGACGTTGCTGTACACCTTCACCATCGTGGCGATGTTCGCCGTCAGCGGCACGTATCACCGGGTGACGTGGAAGTCACCGAACGCGCGCATGTGGATGAAGCGCCTCGACCACTCGATGATCTTCGTCTTCATCGCCGGCAGCTACACGCCGTTCGCGCTGCTGGCGGTGCACGCCGACGGCTGGCTGCTGTTCTGGATCGTGTGGGGCGGCGCCCTGGCCGGGGTGGCGTTGAAGATGCTGTGGCCGACGGCGCCGCGCTGGCTCGGAGTGCCGCTGTACATCCTGTTGGGCTGGGTCGCGGCCTGGTTCATCGGCCCGATCCTGGAGGGCGCCGGCGTCACCGCGGTGGTGCTGCTGATCGTCGGCGGCGCGCTGTACTCGATCGGCGGCGTGCTCTACGCGCTCAAGTGGCCCAACCCGTGGCCGCGGACGTTCGGGCACCACGAGTTCTTCCACGCCTGCACCGCGGTGGCGGCCATCTGCCACTACATCGCGATGTGGTTCGCGGTCTTCTCCGGTTAGAGCTGGGTGACGTTCGCGGGGCCCCAGTACGCCTTCATCGACGTGATCTTGGCCTCGGCGTCGAAGTTCATGGTGCTGATGATGTCGATGCGCATGGCGCTGTTGACGGTCAGGCTCCAGTAGAACGCGGCCTCGTGGCCGCAGACCCGCAGCGTGTGCAGCTCGTGGGAGTTCTTGGTGCCCGCGATGTTCGAGTAGAAGCCGTGGATCGTCTGACGGCCGACGTGCACCTCACCGCCGACCGGATCCTCGATGGCGGCGTCGACGGCGTACAGCTCCGCGATCCCGTCGGCATCGGCGACGTCGACGAGGTCCAGGTAGCGGTTGACGTTTTCGGTGATCTGCTCGGCGCTCGGCATGCGCCGCACGCTACACGGCCACGCCAAGCGCATCGGCGAGATCCCCCGGCGTCGTCACCGGGAGGTCACACAACTGTCCGCGGCAGACGTACGCGGCATCCTGACCGTTCACCGGGCCGCGTCCGTTCAGCAACGCCGACGACCCTTCCGGACCGCCGACGACGATCGCTCCGCCCGGCGCGAACCTGCGTGCCGCACTGAGCAATTCCGATCCCGGGTCGGTGCAGACCACCGCGATCTGGATGGGTCCGCGCACTGCCGTTTCGGTGACCGCCAGCCAGTGGCCGCCGCCCCGCGGCGAGCGGGCGAGGATCGGGGTCGCCGACGCCAGCGTGGCAGCGGCGGCGGCGACATACCGCTCCGGCTCAGAAGCCAGGTGGGCAAAGGTCAGCAGCGCCTCGGCGACCAACGAGGCGCCCGACGGCGTCGCGCCGTCGACCGGGTCGGAGGGACGCACCAGCAAGGCCTCGGCGTCGTCGGCAGTGTCGAACCAGCGGCCGCCCTGGTCCGGATCCGTGAAGTGCGTCAGCGCGGTGTCCAGAAGCACTTGCGCGGCGTCGAGCCAGGACTGATCGCCCGCGACCTGATGCAGCGTCAGCAGGCCCGTCGCCAGGGCCGCGTAGTCCTCCAGAATTCCGGCACTGTCCCCGACCGCACCACCCAGGCTGGCTCGCCGCAGCCGGCCGTCGACCAGATGCAGGTCCAGCAGCCCGCGGGCGCAACCTGTTGCCGCGTCGAGGAATTCGGGCTTCCCGAGTGCGACGGCGGCTTCCGCGAGGGCGGTGACGGCGAAGCCGTTCCAGGCGGTGACGACCTTGTCGTCGCGACCCGGCTGCGGCCGCAGCGCCCTGGCCGCCATCAGTTTCGCGCGGACCTGCTCGAAGCGCGCGGTGTCGTCGGGATCGGCGAGCAGCTGCAGCACCGAACTGCCGTGCTCGAACGTGCCGGCAGTGGTGACCTCAAAAAGCGAAGCGGCCCAGCGTCCATCGTCGACCCCCAGCACGGAGACCAGCTCCGCGGGCGTCCACACGTAGGTCAGGCCCTCATGTCCGGCGGTGTCAGCGTCCAGCGACGACACGAACATGCCGCCGGCACCGAGGTCGTCGATGATGAACCGCGCTGTCTCCTCGGCAACCTTGCGCGCCAGGGGGTTTCCGGTCAGTCGCGCCCAGTGCGCATATACCCGCAGCAGCAAAGCATTGTCGTACAACATCTTTTCGAAATGCGGCACCACCCACGAGGCGTCCACGCTGTACCGGGCGAAGCCGCCGGCGAGTTGGTCGTAGATGCCGCCGCGCGCCATGGCGCCACACGTACGCTCCACCGCATCCAGACCGGACCCGGTGCGTTCGTAGTGCCGCAGCAGGGCTTCCAGCAATGCCGAGGGCGGGAACTTGGGTGCAGCCCCAGAGCCGGTGCCGAAGCCACCTCTGTCGGTGTCCTCGTCCCGCAGCACGGCGGCAACGGCGTGGTCGCACAGTTCGGGCGAAGGGACCGGTCCGCCCGAGGGCAGTCCGGACGACATCTTGCGGAGCTCGGAGGCGATCTGGTCGGACGCCTTCTCCACCTCGTCCCGCCGGTTCTGCCAGGTGTCGGTGACCGCCGAAAGCAGCTGTAGGAAACTGTCTTTCGGGTAGTAGGTGCCGCAGAAGAAGGGCCGGCCGTCGGGCGTCAGGAAGCACGTCATGGGCCAGCCGCCCTGTCCGGTCATCGCGACGGTGGCACTCATGTAGATCGCATCGAGGTCGGGGCGTTCCTCCCGGTCGACCTTGATGCACACGAAACCCGCATTGGCCACAGCGGCAACGTCCGCGGACTCGAAGGACTCGTGCGCCATCACGTGACACCAGTGGCACGCCGCATAGCCGATCGACAGCAGGATCGGCACGTCCCGTCGCGCGGCCTCGGCCAGCGCCTCCGGTGTCCACTGCTGCCAGTGCACCGGGTTGTCGGCGTGCTGGCGCAGGTACGGGCTGGTGGCCCCGGCGAGTAGGTTAGCCATCCTTCGAGTCTGACCCAGTTTCTGGCTTGCCCGCATCCTCGCGCCCCGCATCGGCCGCCGGAGTCTCCGGTGACACGCCACCGACAGTGCCGTCGTCGACCGCCTGATCCGGTTCCGGATGCGCGGGGTCGAAGGATTCGGGCAGCTTGCGCAGGTGCCGATTCATCGACCAGACCAGGGCCACGACAGCGATCAACAGGACCAGCGTGATCACCAGCCCGGCGGGGCTGGCCTTGCCGAAGTCGGGACCCGTCTGGCGGGGACCCTCGGCCAGCAGGATGGTGAGCGGAACAGAAATCACAGTGATACTCCCGTGAACAGATCGGTCTCGGGCAACGTCACCGGAACCCTGGATCGGGCCAATTCGTACTCCTCGGTCGGCCACAGCCGCTGCTGCCATTCGATGGGCGCGCGGAAGAAATCGCCGTTCGGGTCGATCTGCGTGGCGTGGGCCAGCAGCGCCTGGTCCCGCTGCTCGAAGAAGTCGGCGCACTCGATGCGGGTGGTCACCCGGTTGGCGAACGGATCGTGCTCGGGGTCCCAGTGCTGCAGCCACTTCTCGAACGGGCCGACTTCCCCGTATTTGGCGAACTCGTCCTGCAGCAGCTGCATGCGCCGGCGCAGGAAGCCGTGGCCGTAGTACAGCTTCGAGATGGTCCAGGGATCGCCCTCGTCGGGGAACCGCACATGGTCGGCGGCCGCTTCGTAGGCGGCCACCGACACCTGGTGGCAGCGGATGTGGTCGGGGTGCGGGTAACCGCCGTTCTCGTCGTACGTGGTGATCACGTGCGGCCGGAACTCGCGAATCACCCGCACCAGCCGGCGGACGGGCTCTTCGATCGGCACCACCGCGAAGCAGTCGTCGGGCAGCGGCGGCAGCGGGTCACCCTCGGGCAGCCCCGAGTCGACGAACCCCAGCCAGTGGTGCTCGACGCCCAGAATCTCGGCGGCCTTGGCCATCTCGTCGCGACGGACCTCGTGGATCCGGCCGTGCACCTCGGGCAGGTCCATTGCCGGATTGAGGATGTCGCCGCGCTCGCCCCCGGTCAGGGTCACGACCATGACCCGGGCGCCGTTGGCCGCGTATTTGGCCGTGGTGGCCGCACCCTTGCTCGACTCGTCGTCGGGGTGCGCGTGCACCGCCATCAACCGCAGTTCGCTCACGTGTGCCTTACCTACTGTCTCTACTCGGTGGGACAACTCGATGCAGTCCAACCATGTCGCTGGGTTCTATAGTTCCAGTCCAAGTAATTCGAACTGACCGATGGGCACCCAAAGCAGCCATGATCGAGCGTCCGACCGCCCGCTACGGGCCGCAGCGCATGTCCCGGCTGACCCGTCGCCGCATCGCGATCGGCCTCACGCTTCTCATCGTCGTCGCTGGTGTAGCGCTTGCCTTCGTCGGTTTTCAGCGTCTGGGGACGTCCCCGGTCAAGGGCGAGTTGAGCAGCTACAAGCTGGTCGACAACGAAACGGTGGCGGTGACGATCTCGGTCACGCGCGAGGACCCGGCCCAGCCGGCGGTGTGCATCGTGCGGGCCAAAGCAGTCGACGGCAGTGAAACCGGGCGGCGCGAGATTCTGATCGCGCCGGCAGCGGCCAAGACCGTCCAGGTGACGGCGGTGGTGAAGTCGACAAAACCGCCGGTCGTCGGCGACGTCTACGGCTGCGGCACGGACGTGCCGTCGTACCTCGTCGCGCCCTGAACGCCGGCCGGGCGGCCAACCGTCGGGCGAACTCCGAACTGCGAAATCATGACAGTTTGGAGACGCCCAAGTGGTACGCTTGCTCAGTACACGGTTCCGACTGGGGCCGTGTATTGCTGCATTAGCGGGCACCTGCTGGCACCTTCGGGGGGACCCAGAACCTAGCGGCGCCCTCGCCATCGCAGCACCGCCGGCCCCAAGCAACGGGGCAACCCCGGACACGACGCCCGGGTATACACGCACGCTTACAACGACAGGAGAGCAGCAGACATGACCGATACCCAGGTCACCTGGCTCACCGAAGAGGCATTCGAGCGCCTGAAGGCTGAGCTCGATCAGCTGATCGCGAACCGCCCGGTCATCGCTGCCGAAATCAACGACCGCCGCGAAGAGGGCGACCTCC
Source organism: Mycobacterium sp. FW102-FHT13B02 (assembly GCF_058790275.1). Taxonomy (NCBI): domain Bacteria; kingdom Bacillati; phylum Actinomycetota; class Actinomycetes; order Mycobacteriales; family Mycobacteriaceae; genus Mycobacterium; species Mycobacterium sp. FW102-FHT13B02. Next base: position 481,981 of record NZ_JBYTCM010000002.1, on the reverse strand, counting down.
GCGAGAACGGCGGCTACCACGCAGCCCGCGAAGAGCAGGGCCAGCAGGAAGCCCGCATCCGTCAGCTGCAGGACCTCCTGAGCAACGCCAAGGTCGGTGAGGCACCGAAGAAGTCCGGTGTGGCACTGCCCGGCTCGGTCGTCACCGTCTACTACGACGAGGACCAGAACGACACCGAGACGTTCCTCATCGCCACCCGCCAGGAAGGCGTCACCGACGGCAAGCTCGAGGTGTACTCCCCCAACTCGCCGCTCGGCCACGCGCTGATCGATGCCAAGGTCGGCGAGGTGCGCAGCTACACGGTGCCCAGCGGCGCCACCGTCAAGGTCACCCTGGTCAAGGCCGAGCCCTATCACGCCTAGTCCTGCCACGGCCGGCCCCGACCGGCCGGCCACCGGCTGACCATCCATGGCTCAGATCGCCGAAGACCTGTATCTGCTGCTCCTGGACAATTCGTCGGCACAGCCAGGTCTGGACCAACCACGTCGGCACCGGGTGTTGTCCGGTGCCGTCCTGCTGGACCTGGCGCTGGCGTGCCGTATTCGGCCCGCCGCGCCAGGTGACAGCGCACCCGGCGGCCACCTGGTCGCCCTTTCCGGCGACGACGTCGTCGACCCCGTATCGGCGCCGGCACTGGAGTTGCTGCGGCAACGTCCGCGGCGACCTGCCGCGGTGCTGTCCAAGCTCCGTAAAGACACCGAGCGCAGTCTCATCGACCAGCTGGAGCGCGCGGGGCAACTGCGACGGCAGCCGTTGGGCGGCAACAGGTTCCGTCCACAGTTTGCGTTGCCGATGACGGACCGGGCGCGAGTCGGCCGGGCTCGTTCGGAGATGCTGTCGGCACTGTTCGATCGCAGACCACCCAGTCCGGCGACGGCAGCCATCATCACGCTGCTGCACACCGTCGACGGTCTGGGTTCCCTGATGAGCCTCAACGACCGCGGCTGGCGCTGGGTGCATTCGCGCGCCGGCGACATCGCCAGCGGGCATTGGGTCAACGAATACGAGACCGGCGTGGCCGAGGTGAACCTCGCCGTCACCGCCGCCGCGGTACGGGGCGCCCTCGTCTCCTGACGACCCGGCTAACCCAGCGCCTGCTCCAGGTCACCGACCAGGTCGGCCACATCCTCGATGCCGACCGACAGCCGGACCAGGTCGCTCGGCACCTCCAGCTGCGAGCCGGCGGTCGACGCATGCGTCATGGCACCCGGGAGCTCGATCAGCGACTCCACGCCGCCAAGCGACTCGGCGAGGATGAAAATCTCGGTGCGCGAGCATAATTCGCGGGCGGCCTGCTCACCCCCGCGCAGCCGCACCGACACCATGCCGCCGAAGCCACTCATCTGCCTGGCGGCCACCTCGTAGCCCGGATGACTGGACAGTCCCGGGTACAGCACCGTCGCGACCGCCTTGTGGTCGTTGAGGAATTCGGCCACCCGCAGAGCATTTTCGCAGTGCCGCTGCATACGCAGCGGCAGCGTCTTGAGGCCGCGGTAGGTCAGGTAGGCGTCGAACGGACCCGGCACCGCGCCGGCACCGTTCTGCAGGAACGCGAACTTCGCGTCGAGCTCTTCGTCGCCCGTCACCAATGCGCCGCCGACGACGTCCGAGTGCCCGCCGATGTACTTGGTGGTGGAGTGCAGCACGATGTCCGCCCCGAGCGACAGCGGCTGCTGCAGCGCCGGCGAGGCAAACGTGTTGTCCACCAAGACCTTCACCCCCGACGTCGCGCCGATCTGCACGATGCCCGCGATGTCGGCGATGGACAGCAGCGGGTTGGTCGGGGTCTCCACCCAGATCAGCCGGGTCTTCGACGTGATCGCCGCGCGCACCTCGTCGAGATTCGACAGCTGCGCCGGCGTATGCGTGATGCCCCACTGGGTGAACACCTTGTCGATCAGCCGGAAGGTGCCGCCGTAGGCGTCGTCGGGGATGACGATGTGGTCGCCCGGACGCAGCAGAGCACGCAGCGCGCAGTCGGTGGCGGCCATGCCGGAGCTGAACGCGCGCGCGTAGTTCCCGCCCTCGACCGCGGCCAGCAGCGTCTCCAACGCGGACCGGGTCGGGTTACCGGTGCGGGCGTACTCGAAACCGCCACGCAGCCCGCCGACACCGTCCTGCGCGAACGTCGAACTGGCGTAGATGGGGGTGTTTACGGCGCCGGTCTGTGGGTCCGGCCGGAACCCGGCGTGGATTGCGCGGGTGGACGGCCCGTAGGCCCGGTAGTGGTCTGCCTGGCTGCGCTGCTCACTCACAGGCGCCAGCCTAGTCGCGCAGTTTGCGTCCTTGGGGGTCGGGAACGTTCCCCATCAGGATCATGATGCCGTCGATCAACGGCCAGATGGCGCCGATGCCGCAGGTGACGAGTGAGACGACGAGCTGCAGCACACCGATGTTCGTGTAGCCGAGATAAAATCGCCCGACGCCGAGGCCGCCCAACAAGATCTGCAGCAGGCCGGCCGTCACCTTCGACTTGTCCGACAACGGCAGCCCGGTCAACGGGTCGCGACCGAACGGCGCGGACGGATCGACCGCGTACTGCGGCGCATAGCCATAGCCCGGTGGCGGGTAACCCGGCTGCTGCGGATACCCCGGTGGCGGATAGCCGGGCTGCTGCGGATACCCCGGCTGTTGCGGGTAACCCGGATATTCCGGTTGCCCGAACTGCGACTCACCCGGTTGCTGCGGTGCGGACCCGTCGCCGGGCTCGTATGGATTCGACATGGCGTCCCCTAGTAGGTAGTCGTTGTGGAGCCGGTGCTGCCCACGATGAGCGCGATCAGGCCGAAGTAGAACAGGGCGATCAGCGCGAAGATGGCCAAACCGATATAGCCGACGATCATGCCGGCGAGGGCCATGCCCTCGCCCTCCTCACCGCTCTGCTTGATCTGCGACTTGGCCAGATGCCCGAAGATGACGCCGAGAATCGAGGTGGCCGCACACGTCGCCAGGCCCAGCAGCGAACAGACCAACGACGCGATGGCCAGCCCGTTGGTCTTCGGCACCGGCGCGTAACCCATGGGCATCATGCCCGGCATCGGCGGCATGCCCGGATATCCCTGAGCTACAGGCGGATACGGCGCGGCCGGCGGCGGGTAGCCGGGGCCCGGGTAGCCGGGGCCCGGGTAGCCGGGGCCCGGGTATTCGGGACCCGGGTATCCGGTGACCGGCGGCGGGGTAAACGCCTCGGGCGCCGGCGTCGACGGGTAGGCCTCCGTGCCGTAGGCCGGGAGCGGCGGCATCCCGTAGGCCGGGGTCGAAACCTCCGGCTCCCCCGCACCCTGGTTCTGGTCGTCCTCAGTCATCGTTCACCCCGTCTATCCGAGCCCTGAGCGACCAGCGTAGCCGGGGCCGGCACTCGCTTTCCGGCGAACTCCCGGTGTAGAACTGCACCATGACAGCCTCGATCGACAACTTGCTGGGCACTGACGACCTGCTGAGCGCCGAGGACATCGAATTGCGCACCATGGTCCGCCAGTTCGGCGAACAGCGGTTGCGTCCTTTCATCGCCGAGTGGTTCGAGAACGGTTCAGTACCGGTTCGGGAGATCGCAGCCGAAGTCGGCAAGCTGGGCCTGCTCGGCATGCACCTCACCGGGTACGGCTGCAGTGGTTCGACCGCAACGGCATACGGGCTGGTGTGCCAGGAACTCGAAGCGGTCGACAGCGGAATCCGCTCGCTGGTGTCGGTGCAGGGGTCGCTGGCGATGTTCGCGATCCATCACTGGGGCAGCGAGGAACAACGCGAGCAGTGGCTGCCCGGAATGGCGGCCGGCGATTTGATCGGCTGTTTCGGTCTCACCGAACCGGACTTCGGATCCAACCCCGGTGGCATGCGCACCACCGCCCGCCGCGACGGTGCTGACTGGATCCTCAACGGGTCGAAGATGTGGATCACCAACGCTTCCGTCGCCGACGTCGCGGTGGTGTGGGCCCGCGCCGAGGAAGGCGTGCTGGGATTCGCGGTGCCCACGGACACACCGGGTTTCAGCGCCCGGGAGATGACGCGCAAGATGTCGCTGCGGGCCTCGGTCACCTCCGAATTCAGCCTCGACGACGTGCGCCTGCCGGAATCGGCCCGACTGCCCGGCGCCCGCGGCCTGTCCGGTCCGCTGAGCTGCCTATCGGAGGCGCGCTTCGGCATCGTCTTCGGCGCGGTCGGCGCGGCACGTGATTGCCTGCAGGCGGCGCTGGACTACGTCGGCACCCGCACGGTGTTCGACAAGACGCTCGCGGAGTACCAACTGACGCAGGCCAAGATCGCGGACATGGCTGTCGAACTGGGCAAGGCGCAACTGCTCGCGCTGCAACTCGGCCGACTCAAGGACGCCGGGAAGATCCGGCCCGAACAGGTCAGCGTCGGCAAGCTGAACAACGTGCGCGAGGCCATCAAGATCGCTCGACAATGTCGAACTCTGTTGGGCGCCAACGGCATCACCCTGGAGTACCCGGTGATCCGTCACGCCAACAACTTGGAGTCGGTGCTGACCTACGAGGGCACATCCGAGGTACACCAGCTGGTGATCGGGCAGGCCTTGACAGGAGTCAGTGCGTTCCGCTGACGGGGGTGCGCTTGCGTGGCGGTGCCACGCAGACTGTCTCCATGACCGAGTCGGCGAACGTCTGCCGCTTGGCATCCCACAGCGGCCGCAGGTACCCGACCACCGACAGGTCGGTCAGATGCACCGCCTGCCGGAGCAGAGACCGCGCGAAACCTATTGGTGCCCCAGAGGTTTCACCGACTACCCGCAAGTGCAGCGCGGTCTTGCCCAAGCTGGCGCCGGTGCGTCCCTGGCGGTAACCGAAGTTCCAGACCAGATACCCGACCATCAGCACCCAGGTCGCGACGAGGCTGACGTAGCCCAGCGTCGAGTAGCCGTCGCCGCATTGAGCGCCACCGTCGAATGCGGAGGTATCGGTGTCGCACAGCCGGTCTCGGGTGAGCCAGACCAGCGCCGCACCGGCCGCGGTGAGTACGAGCAGCGGCAGCAGGTCGATGACGGTGGCAACAGCTCGTCGCCACCACGGCGCATATGTCATCAACGGGTCGGCACGCAGACGGTCGACATGATCTTGTCCGCCAGGGTCTGCCGCTTGGCATCCCACAGCGGGAACAGGTACCCGGCAAACACCGGGACCGCGTCGACGAGGTGGGCCAGCTGCCGCACCACCGACCGGCCGAAGCCGATGGGCTCGCCCGTCTTTTCGTCGATCACCTGGAAGTGGAACAGCCGCTTACCCAGGCTGGAGCCCGTGGCGCCTTGCAAATAGCCGTGATTCCACACCATGAACAACACCGCGATGACGATGCCGGCCAGCCAGATCAGCACCCCGGCGACAGAGTTTCCGGTGGCACAGATCGGCCCGATGCTGTAGTCCGCTTGATCGGCAAGGCATTTCGTCACGCGCTGAGATCGCTCGATCAGTCCGCCGAGGATGATGACGAACAGCGGGGGAACCCGGTCGACGAGGCTTGCCGCCACGCGGGCCCACCAAGGTGTGTAGTTCACGTCGTCCTGTTTCATGTGGTGCCGTCATGCCTGTTCGGGGGCCGCGACCAACCGGCCACGTCCCCCAAACAGGCCACGGCGTTACGGCGTCAGCGGGGCGACCTGACCGCCGCTGAGGCGACGGTAGGTGTACACCAGCATCAGCGAGGCAACCGGACCGGAAATCAGCACACCGACGCCGCAGGCGAGCACGCCGGCCGCGGCGATCAAACCCGCCACCAGCCAAACCAGGATCACCTGTCCGACATTGGCTTTCACGATGTCGATGCTGGCCTTCACTGCGTCGATCGGTGACAGATTCCGATCGACCAGCGCCGGGTGCGCGAACATCGCGAACAAAGCGACGATCAGACCGGGGATGACGCACAACACGTAACCGATACCGACGAGCACACCGACGATGAGCGTCAGCAGGATCATCGGGCCGATGTAGCGCGGCTTGAAGAACGAGCCGATGGTGGTCGGCTGTCCGTCTGCGATGCCCAGCAGGCCGACGTACTGAGCCGACGAGATGGCCGCCGCGACCACCAGCAACACGAGGTAGCCGAGCACCAATACGGCGATGCTGGCCGGCCCCAGCGAGGTGACGTTGTACGAGTAGCTGAAGCCGGCGTCGTCCGCCGAGGAGCTGGACATCGAAGTATCGGCCAGCCCCAGGACGCCGAACTCCACGATTGTTGCGATCACACCGATGATGAGGCTGTAGACCAACGTCGACACGATCAGCGGTGCCGGATTCTTGGTGAACTTGTTCCAGGCCCACGACACCGCGTCGCCGATGCTGAAGGCGGCCGCGCCGCCCGGTGCACCGTACGGGTACCCGGCGGGCGGGTATGCACCCGGAGGCGGAGGAGCGAAGCCACCCTGCGGCGGCGGAGGCGGCGGGTAGGCCCCGCCCGGCGGGGGCGGCGGCGGGTATCCGCCTTGCCCCGGAGGCGGCGGGTAGCTGCCGGGGGGTGGGGGGTAGCCGCCGGGGGGCGGGGGCGGGAATCCTCCGCCCGGAGGCGGCGGGTAGCCACCCTGCGGGGGCGGCGGGTAACCACCCTGTGGTGCCTGCGGAATGTATTCCGTTGGCGCACCTCCTGGAGGCGGCGGCGGGGGGAACCCACCCGGCGGCGGCTGCGGAATGTACTCCGTCGGCTGATTGGCGTCCGGCGGAGTGCCGTCCGGCGGTTGGTCCGTCATAGTTCAGTCCCTCTCCGAGAGGATATGGCGTGACTACGGTCGCCACGGCACGAGATCAACATCGAACTACACGAATATACGAACAGCGTGGCGCGAACGGCATGCTGTAGCCGAAAAACACGCGGACTCCACAACTTGCCGGGCGTTTCGCGCCGCCACAAACAGTCACCATGAAGGATGTGGGAACACCTCATACCGCACGTCACAGCCGGGCAATCTGCTGAGTCCGAGCCGAAAATGCTGCGCGTTCAGACCCTCGTTCGTGCCCGTCAGATCCGTCTTCGCAGTGCGCAAGCACGCAACTTGCGTCGAGCACGGGATTTTTCTGGCAGATAATGGGAGTCGAGCGCCGGTAAACCGCGGACACGGAATTGGGGACGACTGGTGGATTACGAACAGATCGTGGCAGACATCGTCCGCAGTGTCGGCTCCGCAAACGTGATTCCCATCGGGATCTACGACAATATACGCAACTTTAAGAACGATCCGTTCGGATCAGCCACTAACCTCGCAGGCATACTCGTGCCGTCACTCAATGTGGCATCTTCCACAGTTGCCGCGCTCAGCGACAAGCCCAACGCTTCAGGTTCGGGAAATGCACCGATTATTGCCGCTGCGCTCGCGGTACTTAAGGACATGCTCCAGCAATGCGGCACCGGAGTTCCGGATTCAGGCGCTGATTTCAAGTCCGGCGCACAAGCGTACGCAGCCACGGCTGAGCAAATGGGCGCCGCGTCAGCGCCGGATAGTTGGACCGGATCGGCATCGACCGCCTATTCAGATGCAAATGAAGTCCAGAAGCACAGGGCCGAAGCAATGGCGAAGGCAGACGACGCAGTAGCTGCCGCGCTCGGTAGCGAAGCCTTACATGTAGCTGCCACTCGGGACAGTATCGAGAGCACCTCGCAGACACTGAATCTCGCGGTGCCAGTCGCAATCCTTCTCGGCGCCCTGCCGCACGGAGACATCATCTCGTACGGCTTTCAAGTGCAGACGGTAATGTGCACGATGCCCTTGCCCGTCGCGGATTTTCACCGCCTCACCACAGCGGTGACCCGCTACGCCACGTCCGTAAAATCCGCCGCGATTTCGTACAGCCAATCTGATGAAATAACCGGCCCGCCGTCGTTCAATCAAGCTCCGCAACTCGCTGTCGACGCGAATGCACTGCGGCGACTTTCAGGCAGCCAGCACGTAGCTGCCGCCATGTCAAAGCAAGCGGGCGCCGTCGCAGCTGAAACAGCCGGCAAGGTATCTGCCACGCACGGGTCTGCATGCGCGCCGACAACTGCAGCTCTCGCGCAAGCATGCACCGAGCGGGTTAATTCATCGGAGGCAATCACCAACCGAGCCAATGGGTTGGCCACCAGTCTCAGCGCCGCAGCGGATTGGTATGACCGGACCGACGCGCAGGAAAAAGTGCAACTGCAAACCCAGATGCGCCTCGAGTAGCTGCACCGGCGTTATGCGGCTATTTAGGCGAGCCGCCCTGTGACAGGAAACCAAGCAGATCGTGGCGGGTCAGCACCCCGACGGGCTTGCCGTCGTCGACGACCATCACGGCGTCGACCTCGCGCAGTTCCTTGGCCGCCGCGGACGCCAGCTCGCCGGCACCGATCAGCGGCAGCGGCGGGCTCATGTGCTGCGCCACCGCGTCGGCCAGTTTCGCCCGGCCTTCGAAAACCGCTGAGAGCAGCTCACGTTCGGACACGCTGCCCGCGACCTCACCGGCCATCACGGGCGGCTCGGCCCCGACCACCGGCATCTGGGAGACGCCGTACTCGCGCAGGATGCTGATGGCGTCACGCACCGTCTCCGACGGATGCGTATGGACCAGGTCCGGCAGCGCGCCGGACTTGCCACGCAGCACATCGCCGACGGTGTGCTCCTCCGGAGTGCCGTCCAGCCGGCTGCGCAGGAAGCCGTACGACGACATCCACTCGTCGTTGAAAATCTTTGACAGATAACCTCTTCCGCCATCCGGCAGCAGGACGACGACGACGGCGTCCGGACCCTCGCGCTCGGCCACCTTGATCGCGGCGACGGCGGCCATGCCGCAGGAACCGCCGACCAGCAGGGCCTCTTCGCGCGCCAGGCGCCGGGTCATGTCGAACGAGTCGGCGTCGGACACGGCGACGATCTCGTCGGGGATGCTCGGGTCGTAGGCCGACGGCCAGAAGTCCTCACCGACGCCCTCGACCAGGTACGGCCGGCCGGTGCCGCCGGAGTACACCGAACCCTCGGGGTCGACGCCGACGATCTTCACCCGGCCACCCGAGACCTCTTTGAGGTAGCGGCCGGTGCCGGTGATGGTGCCGCCGGTGCCGACGCCGGCCACGAAATGCGTGATCTTGCCGTCGGTGTCGGCCCAGATCTCCGGGCCGGTGGTCTCGTAGTGGCTGGCCGGGCCGTTCGGGTTGGAGTACTGGTCGGGCTTCCACGCGCCGTCGATCTCGGCGACCAGGCGGTTGGAGACGCTGTAGTAGCTGTCCGGGTGGTCGGGCGCGACGGCGGTCGGGCAGACGACGACCTCGGCGCCGTACGCGCGCAGGACATTCTGCTTGTCCTCGCTGACCTTGTCCGGGCAGACGAAGATGCACTTGTAACCACGCTGCTGCGCGACGATGGCGAGCCCGACACCGGTGTTACCGGAGGTGGGTTCGACGATGGTCCCGCCCGGCTTGAGCAGTCCGGCCTCTTCGGCGGCGTCGATCATCTTGACCGCGATGCGGTCCTTGGCGCTGCCGCCGGGGTTGAGGTATTCGATCTTGGCTGCCACCATCCCGGAACCCGCTGGGACAACTGAGTTCAGTTGGACCAGAGGGGTATTGCCGATGAGCTCACTGACGTGCCGGGCGATGCGCATGGGTACATGGTGTCAGGCCGCAGCCCGGTCGCGCATGCGGGATTACCAGGTTGCCTCGCGGATGTACTCGCCGATCTGCTTCAGCGACCGGTCGGCCTCCTTGACCAGCGGGGTCGCGAGCTGGAACACGTGCATCTGACCGGGCCACACGTGCACCTCGACCGGCACACCGCAGGCGGCAAGCATGTGGGCGGCCTTGCGCGCGTCGTTGAGCAACACCTCGGAGCCGGAGACGTGGATCAGGGTGCGCGGCAGACCGGGCTCGATGTGGTCGAGCGGCTCGTAGATCTCTTCGGGCTGGCCGTCGACGAGGTGGCGCTTGGCCGCGTGCTCGATGAGTTCGACCAGCGCGTCGAAGGCATGCGGGGGGAACATCGCGTCGGACTTCATGTTCGGGTGCTGGGCCCGGCTGTCGTTGTCGATCTCGAACAGCGGCGACATGGTCGCCACGGCGGCCGGCAACTCGTCTTCCTCCTGCAGCTTCTCGGCCAGCGCCAGTGACAGATAGCCGCCCGCCGAATCCCCGGCGAGCACGATCTGATCCGGCTCGTAGCCCTTCAGGCGCAGCCAGCGGTAGGCGTCGTGGCAGTCCTCGAGCGCCTCGCCGATCGAATGCTTGGGGATCATCCGGTAGTCGACCACCAAGACGGGAGCGTCGGCGTACTTCGACAGCGCACCCACCACACGACCATGGGTGTGCACGCCGCAGGTCAGGAACGCTCCGCCGTGCATGTAGAGGATGACGCTGCGCCTGCCGTCGGCCGGCAATACGCCTTTGGCCCGCACCAGGTGCGCCGTGCAGTTCGGCAAACCGATGGTGGCGCGGACGGTGCCCGGCTCGGGCCGCATGACGCGGGCGACGAAGTCCACCATTCCCCACGGCCAGGGTGCCTTCGGAGCGTAGCTGCCGATGGTCAGAGTTGACTTGATGGCGAGTGTCGCGGCCAACGACACCAGGCGTCCGGCGAAGCTCGGACCGTCCTCGATTATCTCTACCGGTGCGCCGTCGCTGACCGGATAGCGGCGTGGTTTTCGCCCCTTAGCAGCATTTATAGCAACACTATGGGTTCTGACAACCCTGCTCGGTGCGGTCATCGCCACCACTCCTACGCCTTTGTAGTTCCGGTGCACTTCGTTAGCTATGCCAATTTTTAGACAACCCGCGTAACTTAGCTTCCCACTGGCATCTAGATCAACAATCAAAGTCGCCGAATTGATGTCACAGTCGATATGTTCACGTGACCGCGCCACCCGCGGTTCATCGACCTGCGAATCGCCGCAACCCACCTAAACTGAACGCTGTGGGCACACGTGCACCGCGCCGGACGACCATCGCTCTGGCGACCGCAGCCACCATTGCCTCGACGGGTTCGTTCTACGTCGGGGCACGGAACCTCTTGAGCGGCCAGGCGGCCAAGGCGCGCCGGGTGATCCCCAAATCGTGGGAGGTCCCGCCCCGCGCCGACGGCGTCTACAGCCCCGGTGGCGGACCCGTCGAGAAGTGGCACCGCGGGGTGCCGTTCGACCTCCATCTGATGATCTTCGGCGACTCCACCGCCACCGGATACGGCTGCCGCGTCGCCGATGAGGTGCCCGGCGTGCTGGTCGCCCGCGGGCTGGCGCAGCAGTCGGGCAAACGAATCCGGTTGTCCACCAAGGCAATCGTGGGGGCGACCTCGAAGGGCCTGTCCGGCCAGATCGACGCCATGTTCGTGGCCGGCCCACCACCGGACGCGGCGGTCATCATGATCGGCGCCAACGACATCACCGCCGTCAACGGCATCGGGCAGTCGGCCCGCCGGCTCGGCAACGCGGTGCAGCGGCTGCACGCCAGCGGCGCGGTCGTCGTCGTCGGCACGTGTCCGGACTTCGGCGCCATCGCCGCCATCCCGCAGCCCCTGCGCTTCGTGGCCCGCAACCGGGGCCTGCGGCTGGCGCGCGCGCAGGCCGGTCAGGTGCGTTCGTACGGCGGCGTGCCGGTGCCGTTCTCCGACCTGCTGGCACCCGATTTCCTCAAGGCGCCCGAGGTGCTCTTCTCGTCGGACATGTTCCATCCGTCGGCCGCCGGGTACTCGCTGGCCGCCCAGCAGTTGCTACCCGCGCTGTGTGAAGCGTTGGGCGAGTGGACAACTGACTCGCCGCCGGCATCCGCGCTGGTCTCCCGGACCGCGGACGTGACGAGCGTGCTGGCCCGGCTGGCCGGCATGGCACGCGTGTGGCGTCGCACAACAGGTGTACCCGCGCCGATCGTCGCTCCCGTCACGGGATAAATTCGCCGGGAAGCAATTTTTGGATCCTTAGGAGCCCGTCATGCCCGAAGCCGTCATCGTCTCTACCGCCCGCTCCCCCATCGGCCGTGCCGTCAAGGGCTCGCTGGCCACCATGCGGCCCGACGACCTCGCCGCGCAGATGGTGCGCGCGGCCCTGGACAAGGTCCCCGCGCTGGACCCGCGCGACGTCGCCGACCTGATGATGGGTTGCGGACAGCCCGGCGGTGAGGCCGCCTACAACATCGGCCGCGCCGTGGCCGTCGAGCTCGGCTACGACTTCATGCCGGGCACCACCGTCAACCGCTACTGCTCGTCGTCGCTGCAGACCACCCGCATGGCCTTCCACGCCATCAAGGCCGGCGAGGGTGACGTGTTCATCTCCGCCGGTGTCGAGACCGTGTCCCGCTTCGGCGTCGGCGCCGCCGACGGCGCCCCGAACAGCAAGAACTCGCTGTTCGACGAGGCTCAGGCCCGTACCGTCAAGCAGGCCGAGGGTGCCACCGAGTGGCACGACCCGCGCGAGGACGGCGTGCTGCCCGACGTCTACATCGCCATGGGCCAGACCGCCGAGAACGTCGTGCTGCACACCGGAATCAGCCGTGAGGACCAGGACCACTGGGGCGTGCGTTCGCAGAACAAGGCCGAGGAAGCCATCAACTCGGGCTTCTTCGAGCGCGAGATCGTCCCGGTCACCCTGCCCGACGGCACCGTCGTCTCCAAGGATGACGGCCCGCGCGCCGGCACCACCTACGAGAAGATCAGCCAGCTGCAGCCGGTGTTCCGCCCGAACGGCACCATCACCGCCGGTAACGCCTGCCCGCTGAACGACGGCGCCGCCGCCCTGGTGATCATGAGCGACGAGAAGGCCAAGGCCCTGGGCCTGACCCCGCTGGCTCGCATCGTCTCGACCGGTGTGTCGGGTCTGTCCCCGGAGATCATGGGCCTGGGCCCGATCGAGGCCGTCAAGCAGGCCCTCGGCCGCGCCAACATGGCCATCGGTGACGTCGACCTGTACGAGATCAACGAGGCCTTCGCCGTGCAGGTGCTGGGTTCGGCCCGTGCCCTGGGCATGGACGAGGACCGCCTGAACGTCTCCGGCGGCGCCATCGCCCTCGGCCACCCGTTCGGTATGACCGGCGCCCGCATCACCGCGACGCTGATCAACAACCTGCAGACCCACGACAAGCAGTTCGGCATCGAGACCATGTGTGTCGGTGGCGGCCAGGGTATGGCCATGATCATCGAGCGGCTCAGCTAGTTCGTTTCGGCCCGCTCAGGGCCCCGCGCGTTGACCCTGTACTGAGGGCGCAAAAGTTCGAGTGACTTGTGCCCCAGGTACAGGGTCAACGTGTTCCTGGGGAGTTTCTGGCGTTGACCCTGAATCCTTGGGCTAACTTGCGCGTCCGGCGCTGCGAAATGGCAGAAATACTGCAGGATTTCGTCGATACAGCGCCCGCGCCCACGCACGATTCATCCAGCCGCTGATCTCTGCACGACGATGACCGGCGGCCACTTTCACAATCGTCCACCCAAGGCCGGCGAGGTATTCATTTCGCGCGATGTCATAGCCGATCTGGGACGCGTGCTGCTCACCGTCGTACTCCACCGCCAACATCAATTCCTCCCATCCCATGTCCAAGTAGTACTTGGGCCTGCCGTTAGTGCCTGGCACCGGAATCTGGGTCCGCGGCCGCGGAAAACCTTCGTCCATCAGCAACAGCCTCAACCAGGTTTCTCTCGGGGATTGGGCACCAGCGTCATAGAGATCCAGGGCGCGCTCCAGTTGGCGCAGCCCGCGGGTGTGGTGGTGCCGGCTCGCCACCGCGCGAACGGCGTCGGCGGTGAAACTCGTCGCCGCACCGAGAGCGTCGAGTCGTGCAACGGCGTCGTTGAGATGGCCCCGGCGCCCGAGGTCGAATGCCGTACGGGCGGGCGCGGTCACCGAGATGCCCTCAATCTGACGAACCTCGCCCTCGAGGACCAGGTCGTCGCGGACGACGACGTTTTGCGGCGGACGGGTGTTCGCGTAGATGAGCTCGATGGGCGCGTCGTCAGGTACCCAGCGAGCGCCGTGCAGCGCGGCTGCAGCACTCCCTGCAATGAGGGCCCGGCGTCCAGACCACAACCATGCGGCCTTTGTCCGCTGCCGCAACGACGGGTCCGTCCGCTTGTCTACGTAGACGTTCGGCAGTATCGCCCGGTAGCGGCGACGAAGCTCGTAGCGGGTGAGCGCCCCCGTCTCGACAGCCTCGCTGCCGAGGAACGGCTCGGATTCGATGTGCATGCCGACACGGTCCGGCGACGGGCCGACATCAGAACCACGACAACGACAGCCAGCGCCGCGGTGTGTGGATCAACTGCGATCTGTGCACAACTCACGTTGAGCCTGAATACGCGGCGCGCCGGTGCGGGCAGATCGCGCCATGCGTACAGGGTCAAGGCCGCGACGGGCGATCGGGACGTTCACCCTGAATCTGCGGCGCAAGAGTGCGAGTACCGCGCGCCATCAGTACAGGATCAACCGCAGGCGGCGGCCGCCCCATAGACTTTCCGCCCAATGATCACCATCGGAACCCCTCTGTCACCCAGCGCGACCAAGGTCATGCTGCTCGGCTCCGGCGAACTCGGTCGCGAAGTACTGATCGCGTTGCAGCGCCTGGGCGTCGAGACCATCGCCGTCGACCGCTACCCGAACGCACCGGGACACCAGGTGGCCCACCACGCCCGGACCATCTCGATGACCGATCCCGACCAGCTCAAGGCACTGATCGAGGCCGAGAAACCGGACCTGGTGGTGCCCGAGATCGAGGCCATCGCGACGCCGGCGCTGCAGGAACTCGAGGATGCCGGTGTGGTGCGGGTGATCCCGACTGCCCGGGCCGCCCGCCTGACCATGGACCGCGAGGGCATCCGCCGACTGGCTGCTGAGGAGCTCGGGGTGCCGACCAGCCCCTACAAGTTCTGCGATTCGCTGGAGGAGCTGCAGGACGCCATTGGTGCCATCGGCTACCCCTGCGTGGTCAAACCCGTCATGAGCAGCTCGGGCAAGGGCCAAAGCAAACTCGACGGACCGGACGACGTCGCGAAGGCCTGGGAGTACGCGATGGGCGGGGCACGCGTCACCAATACCCGGATCATCGTCGAGGGCTTCGTCGACTTCGACTATGAGATCACGCTGTTGACGGTCCGCGCCCGAGGCGCTGACGGCGCCATCGTTACGAAGTTCTGCGAACCCATCGGGCACCGCCAGGTCGCCGGCGACTACGTGGAGAGCTGGCAGCCGCACCCGATGTCGGCCGCAGCCCTGGCCAATGCCCAGCAGATCGCGCACAAGGTCACCGACAACCTCGGCGGGCAGGGCGTTTTCGGTGTCGAATTGTTCGTCAAGGGCGACCAGGTGTGGTTCAGCGAAGTCAGCCCACGGCCGCACGACACCGGGATGACCACGATGATCACCCAGTGGCAGAACGAGTTCGAGCTGCACGCCCGCGCCATCCTCGGCCTGCCCGTGGACACCTCGCTGAAGAGCCCGGGGGCCAGCGCGGTGATCTACGGTGGCGTCGAGGCCGAGGGCATCGTCTTCGACGGCGTCGATGACGCCCTCCAGGTGCCGGGCACCGACCTTCGCCTGTTCGGCAAGCCGGAGAGCTTCCGGACCCGCCGGATGGGTGTGGCCCTGGCCCGGGCCGAGGATGTCGGCACCGCACGCCGCAACGCCGCCGAGGCCGCGAGCCGGGTCACGCCCCGCGCGGTCTGATCACGACGCGAAGAAGGGGCGCCCGCCGCAGCGGACGCCCCTTCTCTCGGAACAGAGCTAGTCGTTGTTGAAATAACTCAGCAGTCGCAGGATTTCGACGTACAGCCAGACCAGGGTGACGGTCAGGCCGAGGGCGACGCCCCACGCTGCCTTCTCCGGCGCACCGGCACGGATCATCTGATCCGCGGCGTCGAAGTCGACCAGGAAGCTGAATGCCGCCAGCGCGATGCAGACCAGCGAGAAGATGATCGCGATGGTGCCACCACTGCGCAGGCCCATGCCGGCGCCGCCGCCCACACCGAACATGCCTAGCACCAGGTTGCCGAGCATCAGGGCAAGGACACCGAACATGCCGGCGACGAGCATCCGGGTGAACTTCGGGGTGACACGGATGGCGCCGGTCTTGTAGACGACGAGCATGCCGAAGAACACACCGAAGGTGCCGAGGATGGCCTGGCCGATCAGGGCGCCGGCGTTGGCGCCGGACACCGCGAAGTTGGCCATCACGAACGAGAAGGCACCGAGGAACATGCCCTCGAGCACCGCGTAGGTGAGGACGATGGCCGGGTTGTCCTGCTTGCGGCCGAACGTGGCGATGAGCACCATCACCAGGCCGCCGAGGGCGCCGATCATGGCCAGCGGCCCGGCCAGCGCCAGGTTGGACATGATCACGAAGTACGAAACGACCGCGCTGACCGACAGCACCGCCAGCGTGATGCCGGTCTTGGTGACGACGTCGTCGATGGTCAGCGGGCGGGCGAAGCCGGCCTGCTGAGGTGGGTACTGGGTGTATGGCTGGGCCATGGTCTGCTGGGCACCGTATGCGGCGGCGCCACTACCGAATTGCGCGTAACCGCCCTGCGACTTGGGCAGGGAACGAAATATCGGGTTGCTGCTCTCGCGCACCGTCTGGGTTCCTCTCCTGAAGCTGTGGTCCGTCTGCTGACGAACACCCACACAACGTACGGCTTCGGGTGTTGGTTCCCGGCGAGACGGAGAAACTGGGAACTTACTGTGAAACGGTACCTGGTCGGCGTGGCCAGTGCGCAACGATCTAGATTGCTTACCGTGGCGGAAAACGAGGATATCCTAGTAAATGTCGAGAACGGCGTCGGCGTCGTCACGCTGAACCGGCCGAAGGCCATCAATTCGCTCAATCATGTGATGGTCACGGGCCTCGCCGACGCACTCAACGCCTGGGAGCACGACGACAGCGTGCGCGCGGTCCTGCTGACCGGCGCCGGCGAGCGCGGCCTGTGTGCAGGCGGTGACGTCATCGCGCTCTATCACAGCGCCAAGGCCGGAGACGACAACGCCAGGACCTTCTGGCACGACGAATACCTGCTCAACGCACACATCGGCCGTTACCCCAAGCCGTACGTCTCGCTGATGGACGGCATCGTGATGGGCGGCGGCGTCGGCGTCGGCGCCCACGGCAACATCCGCGTCGTCACCGAGAAGACCAAGCTCGGCATGCCCGAGGTCGGCATCGGCTTCATCCCCGACGTCGGCGGCACCTACCTGCTGTCGCGGGCGCCTGGACTGACCGGTCTGCACGCCGCGCTCACCGGTGCGCCGTTCTCCGGCGCGGACGCCATCGCGCTGGGATTCGCCGACCATTTCGTCCCGCAGGCCGACCTCGCCGCCTTCCGCGACCTGGTCATCAACTCCGGTCCGGACGCGGCACTGGCCAAGTACGCCGTCGAGCCACCCGCCAGTGAGCTGCTGGCGCAACGCCATTGGATCGACGAGTGCTATGCCGCCGACACCGTCGAGGCGATCTTGGCGAACCTGCGCGGCCATGCGGCCGCCGAAGCCAACGCCGCGGCCGACCTGATCGCCACCCGGTCGCCCATCGCGCTGACTGTCACACTGGAGGCCGTGCGCCGCGCCGCGAAACTACCGACCCTCGAAGACGCCCTCGTCCAGGAGTTCCGAGTCTCGATGGCGTCGCACAAGTCCCATGACTTCGTGGAGGGCATCCGTGCCCAGCTCGTCGACAAGGACCGCAACCCGCAGTGGTCGCCCGCTAGCCTGTCGGACTGCACCGCCGCCGACGTCGACGCCTACTTCGTCTCCGCCGACCCCGACCTGACTTTCTAGGAGCCCTCATGACTTTTGAAACCATCCTGGTCACCCGCGACGACCGGGTCGCCACCATCACCCTGAACCGGCCCAAGGCGCTCAACGCACTCAATAGCCAGGTGATGACCGAAGTCACCACGGCCGCAGCCGAACTCGATGCCGACCCGGGTATCGGCGCCATCATCGTCACCGGTAGCGAGAAGGCCTTCGCCGCGGGCGCCGACATCAAGGAGATGGCGAGCCTGACGTTCGCCGACGTGTTCTCACAGGACTTCTTCGCACTGTGGAACAAGTTCGCCGCGACCCGCACCCCCACCATCGCGGCCGTCGCCGGCTACGCGCTCGGTGGCGGTTGTGAACTGGCCATGATGTGCGACCTGCTGATCGCTGCCGACACCGCCAAATTCGGCCAGCCCGAGATCAAGCTGGGCGTGCTGCCCGGGATGGGTGGCAGCCAGCGCCTGACGCGCGCCGTCGGCAAGGCCAAGGCGATGGACCTGATCCTCACCGGCCGCAACATGGACGCCGAGGAAGCCGAGCGTTGCGGCCTGGTGTCGCGCGTCGTCCCGGTCGACAAGCTGCTCGAAGAGGCCAACGCGGTCGCCAAAACAATTGCCGGCATGTCTCTTTCGGCGTCGCGCATGGCCAAGGAGGCCGTCAACCGCGCCTTCGAGAGCACGCTCGCCGAAGGTCTGCTGTACGAGCGCCGGCTGTTCCACTCGGCCTTCGCCACCGACGACCAGACCGAGGGCATGGCGGCCTTCACGGAGAAGCGCGCGCCGAACTTCACGCATCGGTAAAGTCGAGCGGTGGCTGACACCGTTCACGACGCCGATCCTGCCGACGACGACGGCACCGCTGTCGCGGTCGCCGAGCCGTCGAGTGAAGAGTCGCTCGTAGCGAAACTGGAAGAGCCGCCATCAGATTGGTGGGTGCGCCACTACACGTTCTTCGGGACCGCGGTGGGTCTGGCCTTCGTCTGGCTGTCGATGACCCCGTCGCTGTTGCCGCGCGGCCCGCTGTTCCAGGGCATCGTCAGCGGTGCCGCCGGCGCGTGCGGCTACGGCCTCGGGGTGTTCAGCGTCTGGCTGGTGCGCTACATGCGATCAAAGGACAGCAGCCGCAAGGCGCCCCGCTGGGCCTGGCTGATCCTGATCGGGATCGGTGCCATCGGCCAGGTGCTCGCGATCATCTGGTTCCACGTCTGGCAGGACGAGGTCCGCGACATGATGGGCGTGTCCCGGATGACGTTCTGGGATCACCCACTCACCGCGGCCTATTCGATTCTCTTCCTGTTCGGCTTCGTCGAAATCGGCCAGCTGATCCGCAAATTGGTGCGGTTCCTGGTACGTCAGCTGGAGCGCATCGCCCCACCGCGGGTGTCCGGCGTGGTGGCGGTGCTGCTGATCATCGTGGTGGTCGTGGAAGTGTTCAACGGCGTCGGCGGCAGATATGCGATGTCCCATATCAACCAGACCTTCGCCTCGGCCAACGACGAGGACGCCCCCGACAACCTGCCTCCGACAACACCATTGCGCTCGGGTGGGCCGGGCTCTCTGACCACCTGGTCGTCGCTGGGCCGGCAGGGCCGCATCTTCGTAGGCAACGGACCGAGCGTCGAGGAACTGTCGAAGTTCAACGGCAGCAGGGCAATCGAGCCCATCCGCGCCTACGCCGGCCTGCACTCCGCGGACAGCATCAGGGCGACGGCCAAGCTGGCCGCCCAGGAACTCAAGCGCACCGGTGGACTCGAGCGCGCCGTCGTCGCCGTCGCCACCACCACGGGCACCGGCTGGATCAACGAAGCCGAGGCCGCATCGCTGGAGTACATGTACAACGGCAACACCGCGATCGTGTCGATGCAGTATTCGTTCCTGCCCAGCTGGATTTCGTTTCTCGTCGACAAAGCGAACGCGCAGGAGGCCGGCCAGGATCTCTTCGAAGAGGTCGACGCGCTGGTGCGGCAGATGCCCGAGGCCAAGCGGCCGAAGCTGGTGGTGTTCGGCGAGAGTCTGGGTTCGTTCGGCGCGGAGGCTCCGTTCCAGGCGCTCAACAATCTGGTGGCACGCACGAACGGCGCGTTGTTCTCGGGGCCGACCTTCAACAACCCCATCTGGACCCAGCTGACGCGCTACCGCGACGCCGGATCCCCGGAGAAGCTGCCGATCTACGACCACGGCCGCAACGCCCGATTCGCGTCGCGCCCTGAGGATTTGAACCGTCCGGCCGATGCTCCGTGGGATCACCCGCGGGTGGTCTACCTACAGCACGCGTCCGACCCCATCGCCTGGTGGAACCCCGATCTGCTGTTCGCCCGGCCGGACTGGCTGGACGAGCCGCGCGGCCGCGACGTCTCCCCGCGGATGGAGTGGATTCCCGTCGTGACGTTCCTGCAGGTGTCGGCCGACATGGCCGTCTCGGTCGACGTGCCGGACGGGCACGGCCACGTGTACGTCCGTGACGTCGCGAACGCGTGGGCCGCCGTACTGCAGCCTCCGAGATGGACTCCCGAGAAGACGGAGCGGTTGCGTCCCCTGCTACACCCAAGCGCCGGCACGTAGCAGCACCGAGGCCGCCGTCCCGCCCAGCAGGCCTTCGGCCACCAGCGCCCGGTAACCACCGATGACGTCGGTGGCCCGGTACAGCCCCAGATCCTGCAGTGCCGCGGCGGCCAGGCTCGAGGTGTAGCCCTGCGAGCACAGCACCACCCACTCGACGTCGTCGCCGGTCGCCTGCGGCAGGCGGGCGTCACTGGTCGGGTCGCAGCGCCATTCCAGGACGTTGCGTTCCACCACCAGTGCGCCGGGAAACTCGCCCTCGACGGCGCGCTGCGCGGCGGGCCTGATGTCCACGAGCACGGCGCCGCGATTCAGCGCTGCCGGGATTTCGGCGGCGGGCAGCCGAACCAGCCGCTCCCGGGCCGCGTGCAACATCTTGTCGACTTTGCTCAGCCCATTTCCCGTCGCTTCGCTCGCCCTGGCTACG
Organism: Mycobacterium sp. FW102-FHT13B02; assembly: GCF_058790275.1. NCBI lineage: Bacteria > Bacillati > Actinomycetota > Actinomycetes > Mycobacteriales > Mycobacteriaceae > Mycobacterium > Mycobacterium sp. FW102-FHT13B02. Next base: position 461,324 of record NZ_JBYTCM010000002.1, on the reverse strand, counting down.
TTTCCCGTCGCTTCGCTCGCCCTGGCCATTCAGTCCCCCTCGGGCTTGTCGGTGAGTTCGGTGTAGACGCGACGCAGCTTCTGGCTGTCGGTGACGTCGTAGTACGACATGGCGGTCAGCGGCGGCGAGTAGGCGTGCACGCTCAAGGTGGGATGCGACGCCGTCGGCTGCTCACCGCCTGCCCGCACCACGTCGTGGACCCATCCCAACGGGAACGCCGCCTGGTCACCTGCCGCCAAGGTGCGCTGGCGCAGCCGGCGGCCGTCCCAGCGGGTTTCCTCCAGGGCGCCGGACACCACGGTCAGGGCGCCCAGCGATCCGCCGTGGTCGTGCAGCTCGGTGCTGCGCTCGGGAACCCAGCTGATCAGCCAGAGGTCCAGTTCATCGTCGCCGTACAACCGGCGGTACCAGCGTTCTTCGAGCGGCAGGCCGTCGGCGGGCAACAGCCGGTCGTAGCGGCCACTCAAGACGTCGTCTGCGCACCGGTCGGTGGCGTGCAGCAAGTCGGCCAGACGCAATCGGGTCGGCGCCAGGGAATTGGGACGAGAAACAGAAAAATCTGTCAGGACGGACATGACGGAACTCCAATGCAGAAAACGAACGGTGGGCTAAGCCCTCACAAGGCCGGGCTCAAGCCCGACAACACTGCGTGTTCTGCACGTTCTGCACTGCCATGTTCCCCATGGTGGCGGGCTTACGGCCTGCGGGGAAGGGTTAGCGTCAGGGTGATCCTGAATTCAATCGGATCTAGATTGGCAATCATGCAGACCAACGTCACCCGGGCCGCGCTGCTCACCGCCACTGCCTTGACCGTGCTCACCGGCTGCGGTCAGGGCAAGCAGGCGGGAACCGCCCACACGCCGGCCGCCGAGGTGCCCACGCAGACGCAGGAACGCCCGGCACCGGGCGGCGTCGCCGTCTCTCCGGGCGGTGTGACGACTGCCGTCGACGTCCCTTCGGCGGCGACCGAGTCCGAGTTCGGCCAGGCCTGCCATGCCGCAAAACTGTGGATGGACGCTCAGCACGCTGATCCGGCGACGCTCGTCGAGCCCTATCTGAGCATCTTGCAACGGCCGCAAACACGTGATCCCGGTAACTTCAACACTCCGTGGACCGAGCTCACGGCAGCCCAACAGGCCGGCGTGATCATGGCCGCGACCAGCGCATCCAGGGGCGAATGCGGCTGATCACCGGCCTTCGCTGGGGATTCGCTGAGTCTGCGGCGGTGCCCTAAAATCGGTGCTGCTGCCGTCCGATCACACTGACGCATCCACGCGGGCCGCGGTGATAGCAAACTACCGACCGCCCGGATCCGACCGGCAGTCCCCACGTACCCGCGAGGCCCGCCGAGATGAACGCCATGACCGCATCCCCTCGGGGTCGCACCTGAGCACCTCCGAGCTCGAGCGCAGCGACTCCGCCCGCCACCGTCTTCCAGCCCGGCACCGCCGGAGCCGGCTGCAAAGCCTGCTCAGCACGCGGGTGGGCTGGGATACCGTCGGCCGCGTGGCGCTTGCGCTGGTCACCGCGATGGCCGTGGCTGCGACGGGTCTGGGCTGGTGGACGGTGCGCGGCGCGTTGCACGGCATCACCGTCAGCGACGCCCTCGGGGCGGACGCGCCCAAGTCCACCGGCGGCGCGATGAACATCCTGCTGATCGGCCTGGACTCCCGCAAAGACCAGCAGGGCAACGACCTGCCGCAGGCGCTGCTGGACAAGTTGCACGCCGGCGATTCGGACAACGGCGGCTACAACACCAACACGCTCATCCTGGCGCACATCTCCGCCGACAACCATGTCGTCGCGTTCTCCATCCCGCGTGACGACTACGTGCGGGTGACGGGCATCCCCGGGTACGACCACATCAAGATCAAAGAGGCGTACGGCCTGACCAAGGCCAACGCCATGCAGCACCTCATGGACAAGGGCGTCACCGACCAGGCCGAGCTGGAGCGCAAGAGCCGCGAGGCCGGACGCGCCGCGACGCTGGCCGCGGTCCGCAACCTGACCGGTGCGCCCATCGACTACTTCGCCGAGGTGAACCTCGCGGGCTTCTACGACATCGCCGAGAGCCTCGGCGGCATCGAGATCTGCCTGAACCACCCCGTGTACGACGACTACTCAGGCGCCGATTTCCCGGCCGGCCGGCAGACGCTCGACGCCTCGCAGGCCGTCGCGTTCGTGCGGCAGCGCCATGGCTTGGACAACGGCGACCTGGACCGCACCCACCGCCAGCAAGCGTTCCTGATCTCGGTGATGCACCAGCTCCAGCAGGACGGGTCGTTCAGCGATCTCGACAAGCTGAACCAACTGATCGGCGTCGCGCAGAAGGACGTCGTGCTCTCGGCCGGATGGGGCCAGGAACAGTTCAAGCGCATGGGCGAAATCGCCGGCGGCGCCAACGTCCAATACCGGACCCTGCCGGTGGTCCGGTACGACACCATCGACGGCCAGGACGTGAACATCGTCGACCCCATGGCCGTCAAGACCGAGGTCGCCAAGGCCTTCGGCCTCAAGCCGCCGCCGGGAGCGACGACCACCTCGACGCGCAGCACGTCCACCGAGCCGTCCACGCTGGACAAGGCCGCAGACACGACAGGCAACACGGGCACCACGACCAAGCCATCCAAGACGGCAGTCATCGACGTCATCAACGGTTCCGACGTCACGGGCCTCGGCCGGCAGATGTCGCAGATCCTGGCCGATCTCGACTACAACATGGGCCAGACCCGAAGCTCGCAGGACGGCGACCTGAGTTCGACCGCCGTCGACTTCGGCGCCGGCGCGGACGCCGAGGCCAAGCGCCTGGCAGAGCTGCTGGGCATCGACGCAGTCCGGCCCGACCCAGCGGTTCCTGCCGGCCGCATCCACATCACGCTGGGTCCGGGCTACCAGGTGCCCGACACCCTGGACAGCGTGTCCATGGCCGCGGCCAAGTCGTCCAACTACGACACGACGCTGCCGACGCCGGAGTCCGGCCCGCCGGTGCGGGCCAACGGCGGGATCCCCTGCGTCAACTGACGCGCTTCAACGCAGTACGGTCGGCGCTCACCCAAAGCGCTTATATCTGCTAATCAAATTGGGCACCGCAAGAACGCCGCGGCGCTATTAGTTTGATTAGTCCAACGAATTAATTTGAGGCGCTGCAGAGCCACGAAATCGGGCACCACCGCCATTTTCAGAACACAAAGCACAACTAACAAATATGTTCGTCGACCAGGCAAAACGTCGCAAAAGCGATGAGGTCAGCTAACGAATGCGACCAATTTCCCAACTACTGGCCAGTAATTGTGCTTTGCCTCACATAATGGTGCACACTATGGGTTGTCTCACTCATTGTCGAAGGGATGAGCTCAATGGTTGCTCCTCAGCACGTACCGGTCGCTCGGGCCCACAGTGGCGCGGTCAACGGGCGCCGGGTGCTCTTCATGGGCATCCTCCTGCTGCTCATCGCGGTCGCCGCCGTCAGCGGCATCCTCTTCGCCATGAGCAGCGGACAGCCGCAGGTGGCCCTGATCATCGGCCTCATCTCGGCGGCGTTCTTCTCTCGCATCCGCTGCTGACGCCATCTCGTCTCGCCACAGCCTGATCCGCACGCCAAAATAGGGCCATGCGGGTCGCACTGGTCCTTGGCAGCGGCGGCGCCCGAGGTTACGCACACATCGGAGTCATCGACGCGTTGCGCGAGCGCGGATTCGACATCGTCGGTATCTCCGGTTCGTCCATGGGCGCCCTCGTGGGCGCGCTGCAAGCCGCCGACAAACTCGACGAATTCACCACGTGGGCAAGCGGCCTCACCCAGAGCGCGGTGCTCCGCCTTCTCGATCCGTCCCTGACTGCCGCCGGAGTGCTCCGGGCGGAGAAGATTCTGGCGACCGTCCGCGAGATCATCGGCCCGCGGAACATCGAGAGCCTGCCGATCCCGTACACCGCCGTCTCGACCGACCTCATCGCCGGAAAATCGGTCTGGCTGCAGCGCGGCCCCATCGACGCCGCGATCCGGGCCTCCATCGCCATCCCCGGCGTCATCGCTCCACACCTCGTGGACGGCCGACTGCTGGCCGACGGCGGCATCCTCGACCCGCTGCCCATGGCACCGCTCGCGGCGGTCAACGCCGACCTGACCATCGCGGTCAGCCTCAACGCCAGCGACCCCGCTCGCCCGGCGGACTCGCCCAGTGCGACAGCAGAGCTCTTGGCCCGGATGCGCCGCAGCACAACCTCTTTGATCGACCGGGCCGCGGCGAGCACCCTACTCGACGGCCCGACGGCACGCTCGGTGCTCACCCGCTTCAGCAACGCGGTCGACAGCATCGACCACGTGGCCGACCCCGACGTCGACACCGAAGAAGACAACCCCGTGCCGCGACTCGGCGGGTTCGAAGTCATGAATCGCACCATCGAGATCTCGCAGGCCGCGTTGATGCGGCACACCCTCGCGGCGTACCCGCCCGATCTGCTGATCGAGGTGCCGCGCACGGTGTGCCGCAGCCTGGAGTTCTATCGCGCCGAAGAAGTCATCGAGATCGGACACGAATTAGCCTGCGCCGCAATTGATTCCCTCAATCTCGGCGGTTAGGCAAGGAACGCGGCCACCTCGGCTGCCACGCGGCGGCCCTGCACCCGACCGGCCTGCGCCGACGGAATGCGGCAGGCCGGATCCAGCGGATCGGCGCCGAAGGCGGCGATGGACTCGGCGTCGGCGTAGATGGCACAGGCGCTGCCCGCGAAACTTCTGACGTCCGCGCCGGGGCCCGGCCCGAACGGTGACGGCGAGTCCGCGAGCGCCGGGACCAAGACGATCGCGGCGTCACAATCACCGACCGCGATCATGTTGACGCTGCTGCCCATGCCACCGTCCATGAACCGTCGACCGTCGATGGTCACCACCGGCCAGGCCCCGGGTACCGCGCAGCTGGCCTCGACGGCGTCGACCAGGGAAACTCCCGATTCGCGGGTGAACACCACCAACTCGCCGGTGTCGATGTCGACGCCGGTGATGCGCAGGTCATGGTCGGGCCACTCGTGCGACGGCAGCCGACGTTCGATGACGTTGCGGCGCACGGCGGGGTCGACGGTTTCCGCGGCGGCCGCCGCTTTCCCGAGACGCTGCAACTGCTCGGCGCCGCTGCCGGTGCCCTGCGACATCGCGTCCACGAACAACTCCATGACGCCGTCGATCTTGATACTGGGGCTGATCTCCGCCGATTCGGCGGCGATCTGGCGTTCGAACAGCTCACCGATGCTCAGCGCACTACCCAGCTGCGCACCGACCGCCGAGCCCGCCGAGGTGCCCAGCACCACGTCGGCATTGCGGACCGCCGCCGCGATCTCGGGGGCTTCGTCGGCAATTCCCTGCAGGACGCCGGTCTCCCAGGCAATGCCGGCAATGCCGCCACCTGCCAGCACCAGTGCACGCTTGGTCATTAGTTCATCTAACATGATGCGCCGTGCGCCGAGGGAACGTCATCCCACCAGGAGGTCGGAAAGATGCTCCAGCGACCGGCCGGCGTAGCCCTTCCACAACTTGCCGAACACCGGCAGCAGCGGAGCGGTCAGCGAGCTGCGCGGGTGCAGGGTCCAGCGCCAGGTGATCTTCGTGCTGGGATGCTGCCCGCCGGAAACGTCCTGGAACATCCACATCCCTTGCACGCCACTCACCAGCGGCGCCAGCGGCCCGGTGATGTCGGACAGGGTGTAGCCGAACGAGTGCGGCTCGTCGTACGAGGTCAGGGTCTCGGCCATGCTGCCGCCACCGGTCAGCAGGATGGTCCGGGTCTGCCCCACCGCGTCCCAGATGCCGGTCTGGTCGCGCACGGCCTTGATCGGCGGGATGGGTCCGTACCAGCGACAGAACAGCTCATTCAGGGGAATCGGGGCGGTGCCGCTGAACGCCTCGGCCACCGGGACGGGAACTATTCGTGATTGCTCGACCACCACTGCCTGCGCCATGATTGCGATCGTAACCATCGAAGCTGACCACTGGAGTGTCATGACCTCAACGATGCGGGCCCAACGGTTCTACGCCGACACCAAAAAGGTTGTCGTGGAGGACGTTCCGATTCCAGAACCAGGCCCGGGCGAGGTGCTGGTCAAGGTCGCGTACTGCGGCATCTGCCACTCCGACCTCAGCCTCATCAACGGCACGTTCCCGGCACAGCTCCCGGTGGTCACCCAGGGCCACGAGACCTCGGGCACCATCGCCAAGCTGGGACCGGGCGTCACCGGCTGGGCTGAGGGCGACCGTGTCGTCGTCGCCGCCGGCAAGCCGTGCATGGAGTGCGTGAACTGTCTGCGCGGCGACATGTCGAACTGCCTGCGGATCCGGCTCATGGCATTCGCGTACGACGGCGGCTGGGCCGAGTACACCGTGGCGCAGGCCTTCGGGCTGACCCGGGTGCCCGACAACGTGCCGCTGGAGCAGGCCGCGATCCTTGCCGACGCGGTGTCCACGCCGTTCGGCGCCGTCGTCCGGACCGGCCACGTGGGCATCGGTGAATCCGTCGGCGTGTGGGGCGTCGGAGGACTCGGGACGCACATCGTGCAGTTGGCCCGGCTGGTCGGCGCGGCACCGATCATCGCGGTCGACGTCAACCCGGCGGTGCTGGAGCGCGCACTGGAGGTCGGTGCCGACTACGCGTTCGACGCGCGTGACCCGGAGTTGGCGGCGCAGATCGCGCAGGCGACCGGCGGGCGGATGCTCGACGTCGCGTTCGACGCCGTCGGCAGGGGGTCGACATTCGATCAGGCGCTGGCATCACTGACCGTGGGTGGCCGGTTGGTCGGGGTCGGGATGAGCGCCGACGCCCCGACGATCGGCCCGACGTCGTTCTTCAACCTGAGCAAGAAGCAGGTGCTGGGACATCTGGGCTACCAGAACGCCGACATCGGCACCCTGGCCACGCTGGTGTCCCGCGGCCGTCTGGACCTCACCCGCTCGATCAGCGAGATCGTCCCGCTGGAGGACATCGCCGAAGGAATCGCGAAACTCGAGCGGGCCGAAGGCAATCCGATCCGGATACTCGTGCAGCCCTAGCCGAGGGCACCTTCCGCGAGCGTGCGGGTCTGTACCCCGACACGCCGCTTTCGGCAGGCCATCTGCGCACACTCGCAGCCGGCGAGCGCGACGTTATTGCTCGTCAGCGGAGCCTGGGCGTCGCCTTCGCGCTGAAGAACGGAAGGTCCAGATAGGTGGCGATACCCGGTTCCGCGGCACACACCGCCGGCACGGAGTTGACGCAGTGGGCGGCGGTGGCGACGACGCCGGGTTCGGGTCCGTCCTCTCCGACCAGTCCCTGAAAGCCCTTGATCGACACGGTGAAGTCCGGATTGCCCTTGACCTCCATCTCGTAGCGTTGCCCTTCGGGGCCGAAATCCCATGCGGGGTCCAGGTTTTCCTCACCCATGAACCAGTTGACGGTGACGCGGACGACGACCTCGTCGCCGACGACCGCCTCCCAGTGAAACTTGCGAGCCGCCACCTGGCCGGGCTGGATCGGCCCCAGCGGTGAGTCGATCGGCGCGGAGGCCACCGCAACCTCTTGGCGGGCGCGGATTTTCGGGTCGGCATTGAATCCGAACTCGTCGACGCACATCCGGACGGCCTGGATGAAGCCGCTGTCCAGTAGCTTCTGCATCGGGCCGGTCAGCGCCTTGTCCGGCGTCTCGCCGAACCCCATCACGTGCCGCAGCACGTCCGGTGCTTCATAGGTCCGCAGATCCGAGAACTCTTCGGCCCGAACGAAAGTCACGCCGGTGGACATCACCGAGAACAGCAGTGGGAACTTCTCGCTGATGCCGCCGGGTGCGATGCCGGTGCCGTGCAGCGTGGCTCCGCCGGCCAGCGCGGCTTCGCGCATCGGCGCGCCCTGCTTCTCGCTCGGATACACCCAGCCGACCGGCGTCACCACGTTCTTGCCGGACCGCAGCAGCGCGGCGACCTCGTCGGGGTTCGGCAGCAGCGGGGCGTAGATGACGGCATCGGCATCCAGGTCGAGGATGTCCTGGACGTTGTTGGTGGCGGTGACGCCCAGCCGCTCACCGCCGATGATGTCACCAACGTCCTTGCCGTTCTTGGCTTCCGAGTGCACCCAACAGCCGACGAGTTCCAGGTCCGGATGTTCCAGCACGCCTTTGATCGCAGCGACGCCGACTCCGCCGGTTGCCCACTGCACGACCCGCAACGCCATGAAACCTCCCGAGCACCGCCAGAACTAGAACGCGTTCTAGGTTGTATACCACCGGCTCGGCGCCGGAGACCAGACCTTTGGGGTCTTGACTAAAAGCGCCGCGCGTGACTGAACTACAGGTAGTAACGAAAGGAACCCCATGGCCAAGAATCGTGTGTTCGTCGTCGGTGTCGGCATGACCAAGTTCGAGAAGCCCGGCAGTCGCGAAGGCTGGGACTACCCGCAGATGGCAAACGAGTCGGGCAACAAGGCCCTCGCCGACGCCGGCATCTCGTACGACCAGGTTGAGCAGGGCTACGTCGGTTACTGCTCCGGCGATTCGACCTCCGGCCAGCGCGCCCTGTACGAGCTCGGCATGACGGGCATCCCGATCGTCAACGTCAACAACAACTGTTCGACGGGTTCGACCGCGCTTTACCTTGCCGCGCAAGCGATCCGCGGCGGCCTCGCCGACTGCACCATGGCGCTGGGCTTCGAGAAGATGCAGCCGGGGTCTCTCGGTGGTGGCGCACAGGACCGCGAATCGCCGCTGGGCCGGCACGTCAAGGCCCTGGCCGAGATCGACGAGTTCGCCTTCCCGGTGGCGCCGTGGATGTTCGGCGCGGCCGGCCGTGAGCACATGAAGAAACATGGAAGCACTCCGGAACATTTCGCAAAGATCGGCTACAAAAACCACAAGCATTCGGTCAACAACCCGTACGCCCAGTTCCAGGACGAGTACACCCTCGACGACATCTTGTCGGCAAAGATGATCTCCGACCCGCTGACCAAGCTGCAGTGCTCCCCCACCTCCGACGGGTCGGGCGCGGCGATCGTGGCCAGCGAGGCGTTCGTCGACAAGCACGGGCTGGCCTCTCAGGCCGTCGAGATCGTCGGGCAGGCCATGACCACCGACTTCGCCTCGACCTTCAACGGCAGCGCCGCCAACATCATCGGCTATGACATGAATGTCCAAGCCGCCCAGAAGGTTTACGACCAGTCGGGCCTGGGCCCCGAGGACTTCCAGGTCATCGAGCTGCATGACTGCTTCTCCGCCAACGAGCTCCTGCTGTACGAAGCCCTGGGCCTGTGCGGCGAGGGTGAAGCGCCGCGGCTGATCGACAACAACGACACCACCTACGGCGGTCGCTGGGTGGTCAACCCGTCGGGCGGGCTGATCTCCAAGGGCCACCCGCTCGGCGCGACGGGCCTGGCCCAGTGTTCCGAACTGACCTGGCAGCTGCGCGGCACCGCCGACAAGCGCCAGGTCGACGGCGTCAACGCTGCCCTGCAGCACAACATCGGACTGGGCGGCGCCGCCGTCGTGACGGCCTACCAGCGCGCCGAACGGTAGTCACCGCCCCCTCGAAACGGCATTCCAGCAGGCCAGTTCTCGAACTTTCCCTGCCGGGATGCCGTTTCGGGTGGTCAGGGGGTGAACATGGCGTCCACCAGGCGGCGCAGCACCTGCCTGGTCTCGCGCCGGGCCTTCTTCGGGTCTTCGGACGTGGCGATGAGCATGGCCGCCTCGTCGAGCGCGCCGATCAACACGTGCGCCAGAGATCGCACCGGCTGACGAGCCAGCTGGCCGGCCTTGATGGCCTCGCTGAGCAGCTGCTCTGTCATACCCAGGCTGTAGCGCTGGGCCACATCGCGGAAGCCCGCCCAGCCGAGCACGCTCGGGGCGTCCAGCAGGACCAGCTGCCGGACCTCCGGGTCACCGGAGACCTCTAGCCACGCGTCGACCGCGGCCCGGATGGCATCTGCCGGTGACGTCGCACCCGATGAAGCCACCATCGCCGCCATCCGGTCCATCACGTCCTGCTCCACCACCTCCACCACAGACAGGAAAAGCGCCGCCTTGTCGGCGAATTGGTGATACATCGCGCCCCGGGTGACCCCGGCCGTCGTCGCGATCTCGGGGGTACCCACTTCTGCGTAACCACGCTCGCCCCACAACCGCCGCGCAGCGACGATCAGCGCCTCGCGGGTAGCCGCGGAGCGCTCCTCCTGAGTACGCCTCTTGTTTTCCATACACCCTGTTGGTAAGTTGCGGACAGCCTGTTTGTAAATACGTGTCGAGCTAGGAGTCATCCATGTCGATCATCGAGATTAACGCCGGAACCATCCATTTCGAGGAATTCGGACCGAAGAGCGGCCGGCCCGTCGTCTTCGTGCATGGATACATGATGGGCGGCCAGCTGTGGCGGCAGGTCGCTGCGCGCCTGGCCGCACAAGGTCTGCGGTGCATCGCCCCGACCTGGCCCCTCGGTGCGCATCCCGAACCACTGCGCCCCGGCGCCGACCGGAGCATCCACGGCGTCGCACGCATCGTCGCCGACACCCTGACGGCACTGGACCTCGACGACGTCGTGCTGGTCGGCAACGACACCGGCGGCGTAGTCACCCAACTGGTCGCGGTCCACCATCGGGAGCGCATCGGCGCCCTGGTCCTGACGAGTTGCGATGCGTTCGAACACTTTCCACCGCCGATCCTCAAGCCGCTGATCCTGGCATCGCAATCGAAGGCGCTGTTCCGGGCCGGAGCACAGGTGTTCCGGATTCCAGCGGTCCGCAAGCGCGCCTACGCCGGGCTCGCCTACGCCGACCTCGACGCGCTGACCCGAGAGTGGGTACACAACGCGCAGTCGAAACCCGCCGTCGCCGAGGATCTTCGGCAGTTCACCAGGTCACTGCGCACCGAGGTCACCACTGGGGTGGCGGCGCGGCTGCACGAGTTCGACAAGCCGACGCTCATCGCCTGGTCAGCCGACGACGTGTTCTTCGAAGTCGGCGACGGCGAGAAGCTGGCGAAGATCATCCCGAACGCCCGCCTCGAAATCATCGACGGCGCACGGACTTTCTCGATGCTCGACCGGCCAGACCGGCTCGCCGACCTGATGTCGACTCTCGCGGTCCGCGCCTAACCCCCGGTTCGCGCTAGATAGTGATGACGTCGTAGGCGCCGTCGGCGTACCGGGCTCGGATGGTCTTCTTGTCGTACTTGCCGACGCTGGTGCGGGGCACCTGATCGACGAACGTCCACCGTTCAGGCAGCCACCAACGAACCACCTTGTCCGCCAGGAATTCTCGCAGTTCCGCGGGCGTCGCCGCAGCCCCTTCGTGCAGCACCACGGCGACCAGTGGGCGCTCCTGCCAGCGGTCGTCGGGCACTGCGACCACGGCGGCCTCCAGCACCGCGGGGTGCGCGATGAGATGGTTCTCCAGCTCGACCGAGGAAATCCATTCGCCGCCGGACTTGATGACGTCTTTGGCCCGGTCGGTGAGGGTGACGAACCCGCAGTCGTCGATGCGCCCGACGTCGCCGGTGCGTAGCCAGCCGCTGTCGAACTTGCTGGAGTCATAGCCCAGGTAGTAGCTGCCCGTAATCCACGGCCCCCGGACCTCGATCTCGCCGACGGCCTCGCCGTCGTGCGGCAGCGGTGCGCCCGCGTCGTCGACGACCCGGACCTCGACGCCACACATCGCGCGGCCCTGCGTGGCCCGCGTCGCCCAGTGCTGTTCTTCGGAGACACCCGGCAGCGGCTTGGCCGTGGTGGCCATCGGCGACGTCTCCGTCATGCCCCACAGCTGCTGGATGTAGACGCCGTGGCGTTCCTGGAACGTCTTCATCAACGACACCGGCACGGCGGACCCGCCGCACGCAACCAGACGCAGCGACGAAATATCGTGTGCGGGGCCCTTTTCCAGGCAGTGCTGCACGTCGTTCCAGATGGTCGGAACGGCGGCAGCGACGGTGGGCCGGCAGGTCTCGATCAGATTGATCAGCGAGGCGCCGTCGAGGAAGCGGTCCGGCATCGCCAAGTCGGCGCCCGCCATCATCGCGGCATACGGCAGCCCCCAGGCGTTGGCGTGGAACATCGGCACGATGGGCAGCGCGACGTCGTCACTGCCGATCCCCAGCGCGTTGCTGGTGCACGTCGCCAGAGCGTGCAGGAAGCTCGAACGATGGCTGTAGACAACGCCTTTCGGATTGCCGGTGGTACCGCTGGTGTAGCACATCGCGGCCGCGGACCGCTCGTCGAGCTCCGGCCAGTCGAACTCGACGGGCTGGGTGGCCAGCAGTTCGTCGTACCGAAGCACGGTCTTGCCCTCCGCAGCAAAGACGGCCTCGAGCGGCGCCAAATCCCCTGCGCCGACGGCGATCACGGTATGCACGGTGTCCAGCTGAGGCAGCACCGGAGCCAGCTGGGCGGCCAGCGAGATGTCGACGATGATGATCTGGTCCTCGGCCTCGTTCGCGACGTACGCGATCTGCTCGGGCGACAACCGGATGTTGAGGGTGTGCAGCACGGCGCCCATCGACGGAATGGCCAGGTAAGCCACCGTGTGCTCGGCGTTGTTCCACATGAAGGTGCCCACCCGCTGGTCTCCGGTGATGCCGAGACCACGCAACGCGTTGGCCAGCCGGCCCGCCTGCTCACCGATCTCGCGGTAGGTCGCAGTGCGGTACCGCCCGTCGCCGAGCGCCGTGGTGACCGTCCGAGAGGAATTCAGCCCGATCGCGTGCCGCATGATCGTGGCGATGGTGAGCGGGGCGTCCTGCATCGTACTGAGCATCGTGAATTTCGCCTCTGTGTTGCTGCCGCTGGGATGTCGAGATGCTAGCCGACCCTGCCAGGTAGGAGGATGATTGGCGTTAGTACGACAGGAGAAAATCATGCGCGGGAATTGGACGCTGGCCGCGGCGACCGCAGGGGCCGCGCTGACCGTGCTGGCGCCGGCAGGATTGGCTGCCGCCGAAACGGCGCAAGAGACCATCAACCGGCTGCAGTCCGAGGGCTACGTGGTCACGATCGACAAGATCGGGACGGCTCCGATGGACCAGTGCACCGTGACGAGTGTGCGCAACCCGCAGCAGACCACGCAGTGGGTGCCATGGGTCGGCCCGGGCCTGGGCCACAACAACAATTCGATTCTGCTGCCGCAGACCAGCAAGACCATCTCCGTGTCGCTCGACTGCACGGGCAGGCAGCACTGATCCCACAGACGCCAGAACGCCCCCGCCGGCAGGCGTGGGCGTTCTGTTCGGACTATCAGACGGTCGCGGGCTCCAGGGCGCGGACCTCGTTCATGGCGACGGACTTTGTCGCCATGAACTGCGAGTAGAGCAGCGGCTTGGGAGCCTCGACGGCGACCGCGGTGACGTCACCGGCGACGTCCGCGACGTACAGCCGCGAGCCGTCACGGCTGACGGTGACGCAGGACGGCTGGACGTCCGCGGTGATGGTGTCGACGACCACGTTGGTCTGGGTACAGAACACCGAGACCCGGTCGTAGTCGACGACGTAGGCGCGGGTGCCGTCAGCGGCGAGCACCAGCTGGGTCGGGGCGTCACCGACGGCGAAGCGTCCGCGCACCCGGCCGGCGGCCAGGTCGACGACGTGCACCTCACCACGGGCAGTCAGGTCCGAGGTCAGCGCGTACGCGGTGTTGTCCGGGCCGAGCGCCAGGCTGCGGATCGGGGCACCGACGACGATGGTGTTGCGAATGCGGGCGGTCTCGGTGTCGACGACGACCAGCTGGCTGCCCACCTCGTCGGTGGTGGCGACGTAGAGCCGGCGACCGGTGTGGTCGACCGCGAGCGCATCGATGCTGATGGCGGCACCGGTGGCGATCTCGATGGTGCCGACGCGTTCGGCGGTGATGTCGATGACGGCGACGTCGATGTAGGCGTCGCCGGTGCGGCCGGCGAACACGCGCTTGCCGTCCGGGCTGACGGCCAGGGCGCTGACGCCGGAGGCCAGCGGGTAGGCGGCCAGCTCGGCACCGGTGGCGACGTCGATGACGGCGACGCCGTCGAACTCGGCGCCGGACACGGCGACGTAGGCCCGGTCGTCGGTGGCGACGACCGCGAACGGCTCGCCGTCGACGGCGATATCGCGGATGCTGCGGCTGCGCGGTTCGATCAGCGACACGATGCTGTCGGCGTAGCTGGTCGCGACCAACTGGCCCGCGCTCTCGGCGATGTCGGCGATGGCGCCGCGGCCGACCTGCGCGATGTCCATGATTCCGCGCTGCGCCTGGGCGCCAGCCCGCTTCGCTTTTGCACGAGCGTTATTATTTGCCACGATCTTCGGTACCTCCGCCAGCGCGGCAACGCGCCGGTAGTCGATTGCCCGTCCGGGTGCGCCCGGATGAGCGCTGCTTTCAAGAAGTGTAGTGATCCCCACCGACATTCCGGACAGCTTCCGCGACGGCACATCGCGAATTACTCAGAGGCTCTTAAGAATTACTTAAGGTGCGAATTGTTATGCACTTGTTATCAAGAGCAATCAGCGCCTTCACCAGCGAAGACGCTCGCGAAAATCAAATTGAGCAAACTTTGGCAGACGTCGTTTCTGAGGATTTCGAAACGCCGTTTCCCGACATTCCCAGACAAAGTGAGCGAAACATCACACCGCGACACGAACGCATCCAATCCCATCCGTACCATCAGCACGATACAACTCAGAACCCACTTCTGTTCATCATGATCGTGACAGTGCCGAGACCCACCTGAGCCGGCGTTGATATTCGCTGTTATCGACGAGTTCACATTTCGTTCATGATGAGACGGGTGTCACACCCGAAGTTGCGGAGTGGCTGTCGACATCCGAATCGACCATCGTCAGCTCATCGAACGGATCGGCACCGCTGAGCACCGCCTCGGCCTTCACCCGATCGATCGTCCCGGTCCACGCTCCGATCAGCACAGCGGCGACCGCGTTGCCCGAGAAGTTGGTGACGGCCCGCGCCTCCGACATGAACCGGTCGATGCCCACGATCAGTCCGATGCCGTCCAGCAGGTCCGGCCGGTGACTCTGCAAACCGCCGGCCAGGGTTGCCAGGCCCGCACCGGTGACCCCGGCCGCGCCCTTCGAAGCGACGATCATGAAGGCCAGCAACGCCAGCTGCTCCCCGATCGCCAGTGGCCGACCCATGGCGTCGGCGATGAACAGCGCCGCCATCGTCAGGTAGATCGCGGTGCCGTCCAGGTTGAACGAGTAGCCGGTCGGCACCACCACGCCCACGGTGCTGCGGTCCACGCCGAGGTGCTCCATCTTGGCGATCAGCCGCGGCAGCGCCGACTCCGACGACGACGTCGAGAAGATCAGCAGGTACTCGCGGGCCAGGTAGCGGACCAGCCTGAAGATGGACATCCGCGTCATCGACCACAGCACCACTCCGAGCACGCCGAACACGAACACCACGCAGGTCAAGTAGAAGCCGAGCATCAGGGTCAGCAACTGCGTGACTGCGCGCCAGCCGGTCTGGCCGACGACGCCGGCCATGGCGCCGAACGCGCCGATCGGGGCCAGCCACAGGATCATGCTCAACACCCGGAACACCAGTTTCTGAAGGTGCTGGACGCCCCGCAGGATCGGTTCGCCGGCGGTCCCCATAGCCTGGACGGCGAACCCGACCAGCAGCGCGACGAATAGCGCCTGTAAGACGTTTCCGCTGGTCAGCGCGGAGAGCATGGTCTCGGGAATGATGTGGGCGACGAAATCCATGAGGCCACCGGCCTCGTGGGCCTTTTCGGCGAGTTTCGCACCCTGGCCGGTCACCTGCGGCGACAGGTGCATGCCCGATCCGGGGCTCAGCAGATTACCGACGACCAGGCCGATCGCCAGCGCCACCGTCGACATGGCCAGGAAGTAGCCGAGTGCCAGGCCACCGACCTTGCCGACGGTTGCGGCCTTTCGCACCGAACCGATGCCCAGCACGATGGTGCAGAAGATGACCGGCGTGATCATCATCTTGATCAGGCTCACGAACAGGGTGCCGAGGACCGCGATGTCCTTGCCCACCCCGGGCGCGATCAGGCCGACGGCCACACCGCCGGCAACGGCGATGAGCACGGCGATGTACAGCCAATGCGTGCGGTCGCGGCGGGGCGCTTGAGCAGTCATGTCGACAGTCCTCCGACTTCGAGTTGCAAATCTTCTGCAAGGATGTTGAGCCAGAACGTGAGGCACGTCACGCATATGTTCATTTCGTTCACGGAAGTTCACGCGGGTGCGAAGGGCACGAGGATTTCACAGAAGGACGCAGTGATGCGCAGTTGGCCGGCCGCGCCGCGCTGGTCCCTGGCCGGCCAGATCGTCGCCCTGCAGATCGCCATCATCATCGTGGTGGTGGCGGCCGGGAGCGCGCTGGCCGTGGTGCAATCCCGCCGCACCAACGACACCGCGGCCAAGCAGCTGCTCACCGGCATCGTCACGGCGCTGGCCGATGCCCCGTCGACAGCAGCCGCACTGCAGACGGGGAAGGCCACGGAAGTCCTTCAGCCAGTGGCCGAATCGGTACGGGTCCAGACCGGTATCGCGTTCATCACCGTCATGTCGCCCGACGGCACCCGCTTCACCCACACCGACCCGCGCCAGATCGGCGGTCACTACCTGGGGACCATGGCGCCGGCGCTGCAGGGCCAGACATTCACCGAGTTCTACACCGGGACGCTGGGCCGGTCGGTGCGCACCATCACCCCGGTCCGGGACGGCTCCGGCCGCATCGTGGGTCTGGTCGCCGCAGGCATCACCGAGACGACCCTGACCGCGCAGTGGCGCCACCAGATTCCGGTGATCATCGCGATCGGCCTTGCCGCCCTTGGCCTTTCACTGGCGGGCACGTGGCTCATCCGGCGCCGGCTGCTCCGGCAGACCAATGGCCTGCGGCCGGACGAGCTGCGGGTGATGTACGAGCATCACGACGCCGTTCTGCATTCGGTGTCCGAGGGCCTCCTGGTGCTCGAGAAGGGCCGCGTCGCCCTGGCCAACGACGAGGCGCGCCGCCTGCTGGCCCTGCCGCCAGGGGCCGTGGCGCTGTCCGATCTGCCGGAGTTCCTGCGTGCGGCCGGTCCCGGCGTGCGCGACGAGGTCCACGTCACCGACGAGCGGGTGCTGGTGGTGAGCCGGTCACCGGTGTCCGGCACCTCCGGTTCGGAGGTCGTGACGATCCGGGACCGCACCGAATTGCAAAGCACCCTGGGCGAACTCAGTTCGTTGAAGATACTCACCGACTCGTTGCGGGCGCAGGCGCACGAAGCGGCCAACAAGCTGCACACCGTGATCACCATGGTCGAGATGGGCCGCCCATCCGATGCCGTCGCGTTTGCCACCGACGAATTGGAGCTGTCCCAGCGACTCGTCGACCGGCTGTCCAGTGAGGTCCGCGAACCCGCACTGGTCGCGCTGCTACTGGGCAAGAGCGCGCAGGCCCATGAACGCGGTATCGAGTTCACCGTCACCGCGGACTCTCAATTGCCCTCGGACACTTCATATCTGCCCTTGACCGGTCAGGAGATGGTGACAGTGCTGGGCAACCTGATCGACAACGCCATGGATGCGTGCGACCGCGATGAGCCGTGGGTCGAGGTGACGGTGCGCTGCGAGCCGGGAGCCGAACTACTGATGCGGGTGGCCGACAGCGGCGCCGGCATGGACCCGGAAGCCTTCGAAAACGCCATGCACCGGGGCTATTCGACGAAAACTGCTCCGGGACACGGGTTGGGACTGGCGCTGGTGGCCCAGGTGGTGAGGCGGCACGGCGGCACGCTCTCCTCCGACGTCAGCTACGGGTCGGCGGTATCGGTGACGATTCCGGCGGTGCCCGCATGACCAGGGTGCTGATCGTCGACGACGACCCGCTGATCGCCGAGGCACACCGCACGTACGTCGAACGGCTGGAAGGGTTTTCCGTCACCGCGGTAGCCCATACCGCGCGCGAGGCGATTCAGACCGCCACCCGGGCGACCGCTACGGACGAGCCCGTCGACCTGGTGCTGCTGGACCTCGGGCTGCCCGACGCCAGTGGCATCAGCCTGGCCTCGGCGCTGTCCGGGCTGCGTCCGGCCCCGGACATCATCGCCATCACCTCCGAGCGCGACCTGGAGATGGTGCGCGCCGCCGTGGCCCACGGTGCGCTGGCGTACCTGCTGAAACCATTCACCTTCGCGGCGTTCCGGGACCGGTTGGAGCGCTATCAGCGGTACCGGACGGCACTGCCGTCCGGGGTGGACGCGGCGAGCCAGGCCGAGGTGGACCGGGCGCTCGCCGAATTACGCACCGGCGCAGACAAATCTGCGGCTCCGAAGGGCGCCGCCACTCTGACCAACGACGACATCGCCCGCGCGGTGCGCGACAGCCCCGACGGGCTGACCGCGGACCAGGCCGCCAAAGCCGTCGGCGTGGCCCGGGTGACTGCCTGGCGCTATCTGGAACGGCTGGCCGAGGACGGAACCGTCACGCGCCGAAGCGAATACGGCGGGACGGGCCGGCCCAAGACGCGGTACCAATGGCGTTGAGCAGCCCTCCCACGTGTGACAGCATCGGACCATGAGTCGCGACGACGATCCAGAGGCCCGCATCCGCGAGCTCGAGCGCGCGATGAACGAACAGGCGCGAGCCTCGGAGTTGACGGAGCCCGGCCAAGCGTGGTCGTCCCGCGCACCGGCGGCGCGTATGCCGTACCTCAGCCGGCCCCGAAACACCTGGCCAGCGCCACCCTCGGTGCCCAGTGTTTCGGCGTCGAAGAGTCGCCGCCTGATCTTCGCGGTCGTCATCCTCGCTGTGCTGGCGGGTCCGTTGATCGCGGGAATCATCGTCTTCGCCAACCTCACGGGCAAGAAGCACACGACGTTCCTCCCACCCAGCGCCGGCAGGCAGCCCAGCGCCTCGGTCTCGGCGCCAACCCCGGCGCCGTCCAGCGAGGAGTCCTCGGTGGTCGTCAACGGCACGACGGTGATGTCCGGACCTGGCCTGGTGGAACTGCCACCGCAGTCCGACGATCCGGGAAGGCCCATCCAGATCGCTGGCGTGCGGGGCCACCGGACGCTGGAATGCAATGACCGCCCGGTAAACATCAGCGGGGTGTCCAACAGCATCACCATCACCGGGCACTGCGCGACGGTCAACGTGTCCGGCATCGACAACACGGTGGTGGTCGACTCTGCCGACAAGATCGTCACGTCCGGCATGGACAACCGGGTGACCTACCACTCGGGCACACCCGAAATTCCCACACCGGGTGGGTCCAACACCGTCAGCCGCGGCTGAAGCGCGCCGTTTTTGACCATTTCGACGAATACGTTGATACGGTGCGCTCGACGACGGGAGCCACCATGGGCAACGCAATTCGTTCGGCGGCAATCGCGGCAGCAGTGATCGGCCTCGTGGCAGGGTGTGGCAGCGGATCCGACTCCGCCAAAGGATCGTCGAGCGCGGCCTCGACCAGCACCGCGTCAGCAGCCGCGGCCAGCCCCGCGCAACTGCAGGCGCTGGTGCCGACCCCAACCGGCACCGCCCAGACCTACGGGCCAGACACCCTCGCGGACAACGGGATTCACCTCAAGTTCAAGGTGGCGGGCTCCCCCACCGATGTGGTCACCGCGTACAAAGCCGCACTCGAAGGAAAGGGCTGGACCGTCACCACCATCGTGTCGTCCGACGGCGGACCGGGAGGTGGCGGCGGCGCTACCTACACCGGAACCCACGGCGACAACTACGGCGTGTTCGACGGCGGTGGGTTCGGCACCGAGACGTACCTCAACGTGTGCGCCTGGCCGGCGAAGCCGGCCCAACCGAATTGCAGTCGAAAGCGCTGACTGCGCGAGACACTCTTGCCGCTCACATTGCGCGCAGCAGGGCAGCGCGCCCCTTGACGTGAAGTTTCTCGAGTGTGGAGTCGCGCAGTTCCGATTTGCGCTGCAGCATTCGCTCGCCCAACGAGTCGAGCAGCTCAATACTCAGATCCGCCGGCGCCGGGCATAGATCACGCTCTTCTTCGGCAGCATGGGCGTCGAGGACCGTGACGAACGAGTTCCACTCATCCTCGTATTCGGGTGCCGACGGTGACGTCCTGAGCGCTACCGCCAGCTGGTCCAACACCTGCCGGTGCTCGGCATGGGCGATCGCCACAAGTCTGCTCGCCTCCGACACCGCCGGGTAGAACAAGTCGTCTTCGATCCGCATGTGGATGTCGAGCTCTATCAATAGTTCGTCGAGCGCGTCGCTTCGCGCGTCAGACTCGGGCGGCAATGCGCTGATCCTCTTGCACAGACCGCGGAGCACCTCGTGATGGTCGAACAACACGTCGTAGGCGTTCATCGCGTCACCCCGCGCACCTCGACCATCCCGTTGTGGATACGGGTCGGATAAGTCGGCAAGTCCGCGGTGGCGGGACCGCGCATCACCGCACCGGATCGACACGAGAAACGAGACCCATGCCATGGGCACACGATCCGGTCCCGATCGATCCACCCGTCGTCCATCGGAGCACCCAGGTGCGGACAATTCCCACCGGTGGCCAGCACCTGAGATTCGTTGCGGTACAGCACCATTCCGACGCCTTCGACCTGCACGCGTCGCGGTTGGCCGTCGAGATCCTCAATCGGCAGGACCGGTGTCCAGTGAGAACGCCTGAGCCGCGTCCCCGAGCGGTCCACACCGGTGCCCCATCCGTAGACCATGGCACCGCCCAGATAGCCGCTGCCGAGGGTGATCCCGTAGCCGAGCGCACTGGCTGCCACGGCGCGGGCCTGACGCCCCCGACCGCGGTCCCGCCAGGAGAGCGCGTAAAGGCCCGTCGCGACGGCATTCAAGACGCCGTGGGCCAAACCCAGCCGACGCGATCGTTCTTGCGTATGTTGCCAGTCCGTCATACCCGTCGCCGCCGCTCCGACGCTTCCTACCAAGCCGACTCCCAGGGCGAATCTCGCGGCGACGCGCCACTCCGACGCGCGCCGAGCCATCAGGCCGATGGCATCCATGGCGATCGTCGTTGTCGCGGCACCGATGGGCACGGCGGTCAACGCCGGATGCAGCGGGTGTCCCAGCCACGTTCCGTGCAACGCATTGGCAACCTGATCACGACGACGTCCCATGGCGGCGAAGACGAATGTCATGATGTGCTCGAGCCGGTAGCTCGGTCGATCCAACCATTCCTGCTTTTCGACTGCCGTACGTACGGCCGGACCCGATCTGCGGAGCCGCGTCAGAACACTTTGCGATGGCTCAGCCACGGTCTGTCTCCTCTCGTGCGCAAGATGCGGGTACCCCGCCTTCAAAGGGCTCAATCACCCGAGCGCTGGAGCCGCAGATGCTCCGAAAGCTGCCCTGTTGCGCACAGCGATCCGAGATCACGGCGCCTCGTTTCATGGGGACGAGACGGGGTAGGCAACCAGTCAGCAGGTGAATCCGTGACGCGGAACGGTCGTGACCAGTTGGAGAAAACTCGATTCAGGTGCCTCTGCGGGAGCGACGAAGCCCTGAGCCAGGTGCCGCAGAGTCGCTGTTCGCCGTCCTACGTCTGCGCATCGGCACACAGCGTTCCTGGGGGAGTTCGTGACTGAGGTACTGCGAGTCAGCGCACCCGTCTACGGCCGGTGCGGCGGCTATCGGTTGTGCTGCACCGGTGAGCTCAACGCATCGTCATATCGCACGTTGCGCGACTCCGTGGTCAAGGCGGCACTGGACGAACCCCGTATGGTGCTCGCCGATGTCAACGAACTGCGGGTACCTGACGCATCAGCGTGGTCGGTGTTCACGAGCGCCCGTTGGCACGTGAGCATCTGGCCCGACGTGCCGATCGTGCTGGTGTGCGCCGACGCTGCGGCTCGCGAAGTCATCTGCCAGTGCGGTGTCACTCGCTACGTGCCGGTGTTCGCCACCGAACAGGAAGCGCTGCAATCGATGGGCGACAGGCAGCCCCGACAGCGGCACCGGGCGCGAGCCGAACTGCCTCGCCACGTCAGCAGCATCATCGACGCACAACTATTGGTCGGCGGCTGGTTATCCGGCTGGTCGTGCGCCGGCCTGATCCCGGCTGCGGCGGTCGTCGCAACCGCGTTTGTCGAAAACGTCCTGCGCCACACCGATTTTGCGCCCACACTCCGGCTGGAGTACGACGGCCGATTCGCCACCGTAGCGGTCGCGGATGCCAGTCCGAAGCTGGCGCTGCGCAAGGAGGCAATTCCCTTCGGCACCAACCATTTATCCGGCCTGGACATCGTGACTGCGCTGACCCAGACGTGGGGGAACCTGCCGACATCGAGTGGCAAGACCGTGTGGGCGCGCGTGGGTCCGGAAAATGTAGTGCTTACGGGTTGATGGTGTTCTCGCCGTCTTGGCGGCCCCAGACGTATTCGGATGCGAACGGCGAGCCGAGGCCGAAGTGGTTGTACGGCGCGATCGACGCACCGGTGTCCAGCACCATGTAGGGCATGGGCCAGATGTCCCTGGTCACCGTCCAGCAACCGGGCCGGCCCATGGGCCCGCCCCGGGCATTGATGCGGGGCAGGTTGTCGGGGTAGACGTACTGGTTGGCGGCTCCCACGAGACTGGTATGGGACACCAGAGAGTAACCGTTACCGCCGACTATCGGCGTTGCGATGGCCACTGCGCGCGGCAGAGCCCTTATGCCGCAATCGATCTCGGGACTGTACTTGTCCAGCAACTGGGACGTCGGAAGCAGATCCTGGACGCCTCGGACCAGGTACGGGCCGCCGCGCTCGAAGATGTCGCCGCCGGTGTTGCCGAACCCGACCGCCGACATCAGCGCCTGATCGATGTTGCCGCGCTGGTCGTTGAGCGTGCGTTCGGTGGTCACCGCGTTCTTCAGGCCGTCCCACAGGTCGGGCGACGCCTGCGCGTACACCTCGGTCAGGTCGGCGAGCGCCTTCGTGTCGTGCCGGAAGCTCGGCATCCGCTGGTTCAGGTCGGCCAGGATGACGTTGCCGTTGACCAGTGATTGCCCGAACTTGTCACCGAGCCCGTCGAGCGCCTCCGCCGCGGCGGTCAGCGTCTGGTTCAGCTTGATGGGGTCGACCTGCTCGGAGATCGCGGTGACGGTCTCGAACAACGTGTTGAACTCCGTGGTGACGCTGACGGCGTTCACGGTGTCGCCGGCCTTGAGGCGCTGCGGTGTCGGGTTCGGCGGCGAGGTCATGGAGATGTACTTGTTGCCGAAAACCGTTGTGGCGAGCAATTTGACGTCCACGTTGCGCGGCAGCACCGACATATACTGCGGATCGACATCGAGGATCAGTTTGGCTTCGGGACTGTCGCCGGGAGCGGTCACTGCTTCGGTGCCCTTCAACCGGCCGATCGGTACCCCGTTGTAGGTGACCTTCGAGCCGTTGTCCATCGACAGCCCGGCGCGACTCGCCAGCACGTACACCTCGGCTTTGGTGGCGAAGGACCCACGGAATTGGAGCCAGGTGAGCGTCAGCCCCACCGCGGCGACGAGCGCCATGATGAGGCCGGCGATTTTGTACGGCGGGGTGCGGTCCCTGTTGAGCGGGGCATGGATCTGGCCCGTAGCGACGGGCGGCAACGGCGGCAGTGGCGGCCGCGGTTTCGTCATGGCACTCCAGCGTCAGATCGAGGTGTGGTGGGGCGCCGTTGCCCAACCCTGAATCGATGTCGACTGGTATGCAGGGTACGACCGTCGGCAGGCTGGTGATGCGCAAAATGGCAAACCTGTAGCAAACCGTAAATTGACGCGGCGGCTACCCGATGGCCACCTTCTCGCCATCACAAGGTCGGTGCCACCAAAGTGATGACGGCTGTTAGCAAATTGAGCGGCGCCATGCCTTCCGGCGTTACGAGGCCGCCTGGGGAGTCACCAGGAATTTCTCACCAGTGGCTTTCTTGAGGTAGCTGTTGAATGCCTCGGGCTTGAGCAGGCCGGCCAAGGAGACTTCCTGCGTATATGTGCTCGCGAAGGTGGTGGTGAGCTCCGCGGCCACGCGGGCCCGCAGCCTGCCGATGACCTCGGCTCCCGCGCCGGCGAGGAACGGCGTGAGCAGCCAGCCGCCGACGCCCCACGCCATGCCGAAGCTCCGGGTCAGGACGGTGGGGCTCGTGTCGAGGCTGCCGTAGATGTACACCTGCTTGTGGACGGACGAGCCGTAGCGGGAGTACTGCGTCGCGGTGGCGTTGGCCGCCTGCTCCATGCCGTTCAGGATCTGACTCGCCAGCGTGCCCCCACCGATGGCGTCGAAGGCCAGCGTCGCGGATGTGGCTTTCAGCGCGTCGACAAGGTCCTGCTCGAAAGTCGTTGCGGCGGAGTTGCATACGTACGTCGCACCGAGGTTGCGCAGGATCTCTTCCTGTTCAGCCTTGCGGACGATGTTCACCAGCGGCACCCCGTCGGCAAGGCAAATCTTGGCCAGCATCTGGCCCAGGTTCGACGCCGCCGCCGTGTGCACCAGGCCCGAATGTCCTTCCCGGCGCATGGTTTCCACCATGCCCAGCGCGGTCAGCGGGTTGACGAACGACGATGCGCCGTCCTTCGCCGTCGCGCCGTCGGGCAGCACCAGGCAGGCTACGGCCTTGACCACGCGGTACTGCGAATACATGGCGCCGCCGGCGATGCCCACGGTCTTGCCGAGCAGTGCCTGCGCCGCGGCCGACTCCCCCGCCGCCACGACGGTGCCCGCGCCTTCATTGCCGACCGGAAGTGATTGACCGACACGGACGGACAGCTGGGCCAGCGCCCCGGGTGGCAGCGGCGCGGTGACGACGGGGCGCTCCGGGGTGCCCGTGACCGTCGCCGCCGACATGTCGGCGCCAGGGATCAGCAGTCCCAGATCCGACGGATTGACCGGTGATGCCTCGACGCGGACGACGACTTCGTCGGCAGCCGGTTTGGGGACGTCAACGTCGTGCAGCGAGAGTTCGAGCATGCCGTCCGGTGTCACCAACGACCGCAATTCCAAACCGGTCTCCGGTGGTGCTTCGGTCATTGGTATGCCTCCGATCGTCGAACCCTCACCTGAACATTAGTGCGGCGGCAGCGACATGACCGGCGATCGCCGACGGAAAAAGGACTGCTACCCAACATGAGTGATCCGACCATGCACAACCGGCTCTACCCCGCTGGGTAGCAATCGTTCATCGACGGTCGTCCCTGTGAGCCACGCAGTGATCCGGTCGTGGGCGAACCACGCGCGACAACGAGCGGCCATCTGACAGTGCAACCAGTCCTGTAAGCGTGCTCGTGCGCGTCGTTGACCGCTATCCCTTTCAACAGATGGAGACGAGCAGTCATTTCTCCGCAGGTGCAATGCGCCTGCCAGCGCACACCCGCCGGCATGACCGAAACGATCCCCGTGCCCGACGTCGAAGAGCTTCTCATGAGGGAAGTTGGCTCGGTCATGCGCGCGAGCCGATGGCGGTACCTGCGCTGACCACTGCGGCTGCGGCGGAATGACGAACCCGATTGCCACCGTCGCGGTTTCGGCATGACATTGTGATCGCTTCCTGTCTCCGCCGTTAGGCGGGCGAGCTGACTGCACCGCAGGCGTACTTGCGATCACCCAGCGCGCGCCTGCGTTCGCCGCGCTGTTCGCGTGGGAGCTCGCGCGTCCACCCGTCTGACTGCTCCTGGTGTTCGTGCTGACGTCGCGCGGTATTCGGCTGCTCCGCGAACAGTCGGCCGCCGCGCCGATCGAACACCCAAAACGATTGTGGCCCTCCGCCTTCCAGTAGAGGCCACAACCTGTTCAGCTACTCGGCTCCGGCGGGACCGCCGCCGGCGCCGCCGGCCGCAGTGCGCCTGGACGAGCCCTCACAACTCCCGCCGGCCTTGGTGTCGCCGGTCTTCGTCCCACCACCCACCAGGGCTACCCGCAGCGACATACGGCCTCATCGTCAGCTGCATTACCCCACCTCTCGATTGTGTCAGCGATCTCAGCCCGCGGCGTCGCCAAATTAACCCACCAGTAAGTTATAAAGCAACAGTTTTCGCGAATTACAGCTACTTCCAGAATGGCGATACCCCTCACGCATCAGCCGAACAGCCCAGCTCATAGGCCACAAAGCGGACAGTTAAGCGCCCGGCGCCAGGTCGGTAGCAAACTGCATACGCACGGCGCCCGAATGGTCCACGTGTATTGCCCGGGACCCAACGGAAGCAACCTTGGAACTCCCTGCGAGCAGGCAATTGCCTACGTGGCGCCACTTCGACCGGAGTTTGCCGATCCGTTTCCAAACAAGACAGCCACACCAAACGAGGCGAAGCCGGGATAGCACAACCGGGATGACACCGGGACGGCCACTGCCACCGCCGAACGCGGCACTGCCCGCACCTGCCGCCGCTTGCGATACCCACCGTCTCGCCGAAAGGCGCCCGCGCCACCGGCGACTCACCCGCGGCCACAACGGCGCCCGGGCCTTCGTTTCTGACCGGCGGCAAATCAAATAAACGCCCGTTGAGCGCCCTCGACTTTTGTTGCACATTCAATTAACCAAATTTAGTTAACCGCATTTAGTTAACTACCTTTAGCTAAGCGGATTTAGCTAAATTGATTTAATCAAACAAATTAGAGTAACGATTTGCTGAGAACTGCTCCAAAAATCGATGAACAGCAATGATGCATCTCGATCTAGATTGCGACGGACAGGGTACCGCAACGAATATAAAAATACTTGCGGAATTTGACTTCCGCCCAGGTAACCTCCCCGGTGTCACGACCGTCAATTAAGGAGAGATGGCATGCAGGTTGCCGTTCCACCACGCATCAATATGGGTATTGCGCTGGCGGGTGCCGGTGCGATAGCGCTCGCCCCGATCGCCCAACCGATGCCCGCCATCGCCGAACTACAAGCGCGAGCGGTGTCCTCGGCGAAGGTTGCTCTCACCGCGGCGGTGAACCCGATCGAGCAGTGGGGGCAGATCATCCGAGACGCTCTCGCCAACGGCGGTACGCTCGTCAATACCTACATGCAGAACCCCGCACCGATCTTGCACCAGCTGCTCATCAACGGCCTCGGATACGGCGGGCAGACGTTCGCGGCACTGCAATCCTCGTTCGGGAATCTCGTCGACCAATTGCGGTTGGACAACCCCGACGGCTTCCCGGCAGGGCTTCAACACGGCGTCAGCCAGATTCTGGCGGGCCAGATCTACGACGGTTACAACACGCTGTTCAGTGCCGGGCTCGGACTCATCATCGGTCCGGTCTTCCCGCTGCTCGAACTTCTTCAAATTCCGGTCACCATGGCAAAGAACTTCGCGAACGCCGTCGCCGTGGCCCCTAGCGTTCTGGTCGGCGTGGGATTCGGAGTCATCGGCACCGTCAACGGCACCATGCAGGCGGCCGCATTTCAAGCGCAGGCCGTCCTCGACGCCCTGAAAGCCAGGGATTTGCCGGGCGCGGTCAATGCGCTTGTCGCCACCCCCGGCGCAATCGTCAACGCGGTGCTCAACGGTTTTGCGTTGTCCGGCGCCCCTGGGCTGCTCACCTCAGGCGGACTGATCGACCAGGTGATCCAAGGCCTCAACGCGATCGCCCACGCGATCGCTCCGACTACGTCCACGTCCCTCGCGGCGAAGGTGGCTGATGCCGGACCGTCCGCTGTTCCGTCGGCTGCTTTGTCGGCTGCGACGGTCACGCTGGGTGCCGAGAAGGTGACGACGCCTGATACCGCGAAGACCGGAGCGACGAAGACCGGAGCGACGAAGACCGCGGCTGCGGAGACCACCGGGGCGGAACCCGCCGCGACTTCGCCTGAGACGCCTTCCCCCGCAACCGAACCGAAGCCGGAATCGGGTACGACCTCGGGCAGCACCACCACGCCAACCGGTGGCACCGACACCACCAGCGGCACCACAGCCGGTACGCCCGGCACGACCGGTGAGACCACCAAACCCACCAAGCCCAGCGGATCAACCGGGAGCCAGACGGGCTCGGGCAGCACCACCACACCAACTGGTGGCACCAGCACGACCGGCGGCACCACAGCCGGTGCACCCGGCACGACCGGTGAGACCACCAAACCCACCAAGCCCACCAAGCCCACCAAGCCCACCAAGCCCACCAAGCCCAGCGGATCGACCGGGAACCAGACGGGCTCGGGCAGCACCGGCTCCGGCAGCAGCGGTAGCGGTGCATCTGCATCCGGAGGTGGCGCTTCCCACGCCGCCGCGTAGTCACACCCTTTCAAGACAAGTGGGCCCCGCTCATGAGCGGGGCCCACTGCCATCTGGTGTCGCGAGGGGTCGCCAGACATGCAGCGGTCCCCGAGCCCTGGTTCCTGGTCTGGATAGACCGACGGGCTCGGGGGCCGGATGCTGTGGGAATTCGCCGGCGCGCGAAGGTGATTCACTTGTGCGTAGAGCAACGAACACACCCGGCGCTCCCAAGCTGACCGCCACCCCACATGTCCGTGAGTCAATCAGTTTCCCGGACCACCGCATTCCTTGTGCGCGCGCGACCCGCACTCCCGAAGTCTGGGGCCGATATCGGCTTTTCGCTTCCCGCTCAACCGAGCACAGGATCGTGGCGTCTAGCGGTCAGTGTGACGCTCGACAGCAACCAGACACCCTGTGCACCAACGAGTTCAGCGAAATAGAACGGAATCTCCTGGCATTGCACGCCAGGTCCGCGTGGTTCACGGTTGTGGCGATCGACGACCCCTACTGGGGGTATGGATCCAGTTCACGCATCTGCTTCAAATGAGCTTGCTGCAGTTCTTCCGTACGGCTGAGGAACCCGACGATCAGGGCGATCTCCGCCGCGTTGTAGCTCAACAACATCTTGCCGCCCTGATCCAGCAGCGGGGCGACGAGTTCTGAGATACGGCGAGCCGCAAGTTCTGTGCCCAACACAACTACTCGGCGGTGATCGGTCGGATGCAGCGATCGGCTGACGTATTTCAGCTTTTCGAGGCGGTTGAGCACGATTGTGGTGCCGGCGGCGGTGAGACCGAGCCGGTCAGCCAGAAGTCCCGGCGTCGTTGCCTTCTCGCCCGTAAGGAGAATGTGTAACAGGGCACGGAGATCTGTGTGATTGACGCCGAGCATCCTCATCAGTTCGTGCGCCAATTCGTCGACAGCGCCGTGAAAAGATTCCAGTCTTCTCTTCAGGTCTGCGGCGATCCGAGCGAGTTCAGCTGCCATCGGACGAAAGACCTCCCCCAAGGTGTCCTTTATGACTGGGCCTGATCATAGCGATGGTCGAGTGGTTCCGGATGGAATTATTGACGCTTGGACTAGAAAATGGCAATGACCCTCGACTGGGCCGGTCAGTCAGCCCAGTCGAGGGCCGTTCACCGCTGCACTTCCCCGAGGTCATGCACTGAATCTGACCTGATCCGATCAGCGCCAAGATGTACAGTCGGCTATTTTCTGCGCGCCAACCGGAGTTAGGTGACGGTCGTGGTGGTGAGCGTCGGAGACGGATTCGGGTAGCACGCGGTTGCGACGTCGATTTGAGGAACAAGCGGCGGTTTCACGGTGGTGGTGAAGGTCATGCCGGGGTCGGCGTAGCCGGTGCCGGCGTACTTGCTGGTAATTGAGCCGGGAGCGTTGGCCGTCACGTTGATGGTGACTTGGGGAGGTGTGTAGGTCGCGCCGCCGGCAATTGGGCCGGGAACAGTGAGCTCGACATTACTGCCCACGAGGGCCGTCGTGCCGGCGACAGATCCACCGGACGCGCTGGAGGAGACATATGTCGAGTTGGCCGGGACCGGGATGAGCATCTTCATATTGCTGATCTTGACGACCGTAACACCGGCCGCCGACGTCGGAACCGTCGATGAACCCGGTGCAATGGTAATGGCTACAGGAGAACCCGCGGTCACCGAACTCGGCGCGGAGGTCGTAACCGAGGTTGTCATACTCGACGTCCCAACCGAGGCCTGACAACTCCAATTCACAGAGACGGCTGCATGTGCCGTCCCGGCCAGACAAAGTGCGGCAGCGAGGGCCATCGGAGTGATAGCGCCGGCACGACGCAACGTGGACGTATTCGATCGCATTGTTATCTCCAAGAGGTGAAGTAACGACGTGGCCGGAATGCCGCGCCGCGTTAGAGCGAAGAAAACATAACGCGCCTCCGGTCAAATTCCATGCACATATTGAATACGTTTCGATAGCCGTGTCGCATTCATTAATTGTTATTCACTATTCAGTATTGAGAATTCACAAAAGAAAACTATTACCAGAGAAGTATTGAATGCGTAATTTCGTGCGCCCAAACCAGGAACCAGGGCTCCGGCGGGCCGCTCCAGGTCTGTCGCCCCTCGATGCACCAGACGGCAGTGGGCCCCGCTCATGAGCGGGGCCCACTGGTCATGAAAAGGGTGTGACTACGCGGCGGCGTGGGAAGCGCCACCTCCGGATGCAGATGCACCGCCACCGCTGCCGGAGCCGGTGCTGCCCGAGCCCGTCCCGCTCCCGGTCGATCCGCTCGGCTTCGTGGGCTTCATAGGCTTCTTGGGCTCGCCGGTCTTGCCGGGCGTACCGGCCGTGGTGCCGCTGGTGGTGTTGGTGCCACTGCCACCGGTTGGCGCAGTGGTGCTGCCCGGGCCCGTCTGGCTCCCGGTCGATCCACTGGGCTTGGTGGGCTTCGTCGGCTCACCGGTCGTGCCGGGTGTACCGGTCTTTGTGCCGCCGGTCGTGCCACCGTTTGGCGTGCCGGCGCCACCGGTTGGCGCAGTGGTGCCACCCGAGGTCGTACCCGATTCCGGCTTCGTTTCGGTTGCGGGGGAAGGCGTCTCAGGCGAAGTCGCGGCGGGTGCCCCTGCGGCTGGCCCCGTGGCGACTGGCGCCGCCGCGGCGGGTTCTGCTGCCGTGGTCTTCGTCGCCGCGGTCTTCGCGCTATCAGGCGTCGTCACCTTCTCGGCACCCAGCGTGACCGTCGCAGCCGACAAAGCAGCCGACGGAACAGCGGACGGTCCGGCATCGGCCACCTTCGCCGCGACGGGCGCGGGGGACGCGGCCGCCGCCGCGGCCGGCACCGGTGCGCCAAGCGCTTGCGCGATGGCGTCGCGAACGGCGATCACCAGTATGGGAACCACGCCGCTTCCGGGAGCCAGAAGCCCCCCGAATCCCGTTGGCCCATACCCGTTGAGGAAGGCGTTGGTGAGCACGGCCGGGGCGTTGACGATCGCGTTCAGCGCCGCTCCGACGTTGCCGGCGCGCACCCCGTCGTACACCGCTTGCGCAGTATCCGCAAACGCGCTCTCGACGCCGCCAACTGTGCCGAGCACTGAAAAGCCAATACCGACAATAAGATCGGGGAGTAGTTTGGCTACGTTGGCGACGTTCTGCATAACCTTGCCGGGGATATTGAGCGTCTGACCTTGCAGCAGTGCGAAGCCGGGGTTTACCACCAAGTTGAGCACGGCGCCCCACGCCGTGTTGATGCCTGCGCTGATCTGGCCGGCGGCCAGCTGTTGAGCGGCCTGCTGAAAAGCCTGCGGAAGTGCCGTCACGGCCGTGAGGAAACCGTTGCCGGCTGCGCCCAGGTCAGTAGCGATGGTGTTCGCGTAGCCGAGCTGGTTGATGAGGATCTGCTTCAGGATGGGCGCGGGGTCGGCCCACACCTGCTGGCCGAGGGCCGAAACGTTGTTGAACGTTGTTGTCAGGACCTGCGCCCATTCGCTGATGGGATTGACCGACGCGGTCAACGTCGTCGCGAGGCTTGACACCGGAACCGCCGGCAGGTGTACCTGCTGCGGTGCCACCACTATCGGTGACAGCGCGATGGCACTCGCTCCGATCAGTGCCACACCGCTGGTCATACCGGTCCGGACAAACGTTTGCATAACTCCCCCTCAGTAATCAGTAACGTGAACTCGCAAATTAATGCACACTGATCGCGGCGTGGGGCGAATTCGGCCGAAAATTATGAGAATTCTTGCGCACCATTTTCGTTATCCGAAGTTGAAATTCAACGACAGAAAGTTAACCGCGTGAGGGTAATCAACTTCATAAAGCTATTAGCGCAAAGATGTTTGAAATGCCGAATATGAATCGCCCTGGAAATCAGGACTCCTGACCTTCGGTTCGAGGATGCAGACGCGCCCACGGAGTCGTCCTCGGGAAACACGCCCACCAGCTGTCGGTGTAGCGCCGAGGAGAAGGCAGCTGCGGCGCGGGTGGTCCGGAAGCTGCGCGCCGACGCGTAGTTCAGGTACGAGACATCGCGCTGGGCGAGCGGCGATCAGTCCGGTCGCATGTCCGCGGCGTAGCCCTACGCCGAGAGTGCGGCATATCGGTGCGTCCACCGGCGTGTCGTCACGACAGCCCGCACTTTCGACCTGGCACCGCACACACGCGTGGCGTCGCTAGAGTCGGACAGATGGTGACCGAGTCGGCATCGCTCACCCCTGTCCGGCACTCGAATGCTCGAGTGGTGGGAATACCTGATCGCGGAAAGCTAGAGGCGACTGGCAGCGAAATCAGCTGCCTCCGTGACCTTTCCGGACTGCACGTAGGAGGCGTGGGCACCGACGTCGAAACCGCCATCCACCCAGCAGATCGGGTCACCCGGGGCGCACTCGTCGATGGAATTGGCCGCGTATTGCGGTGCCAGCTCGGGTAGCGGTCCACCGGCGAGCATGCCCGCGAAACCGGTGCGGGGCGCGCCGAACAGTGCGGTGGCGGCCACGCGACTGGCGAGCTGTGGTGCCGCGTTGGTGGCTCCTTCGATGACCGCCGCACCCTGCGAGTAGCCGCCGAGCACCATCTTGGTCTTGGGGCAGGTGGCCGCGGTGGACTCGATGACTGCCCGCGCGGCGTCGATGCCGGCCGGCGTGCTGACGGCGAAGTCGCTGCTCGCCGGGTAGTCGACGGGCGTCGCCTCGACCGAGCGCGGTGCGATCCGGGCGGTGAGGTCGTCAACGAAGGGGCGGCCGACACTGCCTAGGCCCGGCCCCTCGCTGGTGCCGCGGGCGAACACCACCTGGACATCGGGGCACGGCGCCGCGGCGGCGAGTGCGGGGGCGATTGTCGGGATGGCCGGGGCCAAGGCGGCGACTGCAAAGATCAACGCGAGTTTGCGGGTCATACCAACTGATCGTAGGCAACCGACGTGCCGGGTTCTCGATCACATAGAACTACGGCGATGTTTTGAATGGTCTACGCGTGGCTACCCTCGGTTAGCGCTTATCGCTCGGCAGTTGCCTATCGTGTCGTGGATTGGTGAGGGCCATGTCTGATATTGAGCCAGCTACCACTGAGCGCGGAGCACCAGACTCCCAACAGTGGGGGCCTGCCGCGGTTTTGGCGGGCGGCTACGCCCAGACAATCGGTACCTTCCAGTACTTCCTGGCCGACCACCGGTGGGTGTGGTCGGACACGGTTGCCCGCATGCACGGCTACAAGCCGGGACAAGTGCAACCCACCACCGAACTGCTCCTGCGCCATAAGCATCCAGATGATCGGGCGAAAGTCTCTGAGCTCCTCCACCGCGTCGAAGCGGGCGGCTTGTTCAGCAGCCGGCACCGCATCATCGACACGAACGGGCAAACGCGCTGGGTCGTCGTTGTCAGCGACCACTTGACCGACGAAGCTGGGCGGACGGTGGGAACGCAGGGCTACTACATCGATGTCAGCGCTGGATTGCAGGCCGACATCACCAGGGAAGTGGCCAACGTTGCCAAGTCGCGCGAGATCATCGACCAAGCCAAGGGCGTGCTCATGGTGGCGTACGGGATCGATGCGGAGAAGGCGTTCGACATCCTCAAATGGCGCTCACAAGCCGTCCAGCGCAAGCTCAAGGATGTTGCGACGGAACTCGTCGAGGGGCTGATCCGCAAGGGTCTCTCCCCCGACAGCATCGGCACCATCGACCATCTACTCGTGGCCGACCTCCCCATCAAAGACGAGACCGAAGCACTGCGAGGAACCAAGCACGAGAGGGACAAGCTCGGGCGCCTCTAGCAGGAACAGTGGCGTAACGACGCGTATCGCGCGGCCAAGCACGGTCGGCTGAGATCAGTCCCACTGTCGACCAGCTCGGTCCCCTCCCCGTGGACACGCATCTCAGAGCAGCCGCAACATCACCGAAATTGAGCCGCACGGCTCGGAACACGTTCGCCGACAATGGGATCGGACACTATTGGGCGCTTGGTCGGCAGAGCAGTTCCAGTGGGTCCGGCCGGCACCAGCCCATGGCCGAGCGGGATTTCGCCTAACAAGTCGAACCGCCCCTGACGTTTGGCGACCTCGGACCCCGCGATCGCCAACGCCCCAGTGATGATGCAACGACCGGATTCGATGGCCGCGATCCGGCCTTGCCGAATCACCAGAACCACCAGGTCCATGTCGAAGGAGATGGTCAACTCCACCAAAGTCGCCTCCTGAGAGGATATAGCGCCCCTCGGCCGTCACTCGCACCTCAGTGGCAAATTTTGACGATTCCGCTAAATGTCGGACAACCCGAGCGTTACGCTAATGGACGTATCTTGTCTGCTCCGTTTGCCGGAGGTTCTACGTGCTGCGTTGCATATTGTCGATTTCGGCTGCAGCAGGTTTGTGGTGCAGCATACAAGCAGCGGTCCCGGCGACCGCATCAGCCTGCCCGGGTGGCGATTACACAAACTCAAGCGGCAATTGCGTACAGGACCCAACCGCACCCACCAGTGGGAACACCCCTCCCCCTGACGCAACTGCCATTTGCCGCGATGGCGATTACTCATTTAGCCAGCACCACACAGGTACATGTTCCCGGCATGGCGGTGTATCGCGGTGGCTAACTTCCTGACGCCACAAACCGCACCTCCCCGCAGCTACGCGCGGGTAGTTGTGGCTACAGGAGCGATTTCTGCCACCGCGTCAGCGTCCCTCGTACCCCACCCCAGCAGGAAGCCGCTCATGTCGCGAATAGTCTTTACGGCGGTCATCGCTCTTGGCGCATGGAGCGGAGGGCTCGTATACAACGCTCCGACCGCGGGTGCTGACGTCGACCCGCATGTGGCGTTGGCCATCGACAAATACGGTCCAGGACTCTGCGTAGCACTCGACCAAAACCCTGACGCGATGACGGTCCATGACTTCATCCAATCAATGAACGGCTTCACTTTCACTGATAGCTGGCAGTTCAACGAGCAGGGAGCCAAGAACGTCGCACTGGGGTCCCTGATTGGCTATTGCCCGCAGCACCAAGCTCTATATTTCGGCACACCAGAAGTGCAAAGCGAACTCGGGAAGTCCTTCCTTAGAGGATTTCTCGAAGGTTTCGGAGGGTAGGCCATCACGCCAACCGGCAATTACCGTGCAAACTCACCAATCCCTGTGGGAAGCTTGCTAATCCCTATGAATAGCGTGTACAGGAGGGGAATCCATGAAAGCGACAGCGACGGTTCTTGCCACATTCGCAATTACTGTTCCTACTGCCGTCGTCGCGGCAGCGACCGTCCGAGCCGAGGAATTCGACCTCTGCCCATCAGGGCTAACCGGAGTCGTGACCGAGGACACCAGCTGCGCATTCGCGGACAACGTGCGCTATTCCTGGTACGCGCAACCTGGAACCATAATCACCGCATTCAGTCCGGTAACTGGAAAGACCTACACCATGCAATGCACTGAAACGAACTCAGACACCTGGCCCCACGCGAAGCGTTGTGTCGGTGTGAACGATTCTGGGCACGGCTTGATTGTGGTTATCGCTTAGGGCCCCGGCGCGACGCAACCGGTATTGACAACCATGGTGACGCGAAAGCCCGTCGTAGCGCGTTGTTAGAGTCTGTTCGCTCAAGGGGAGAATCAGCGAGGGGACGTCTGAACGGACATGGAAGCTCTACTAATACTCGGCTTTATCTGGATCGCGGGCTGGGCCGCATATCGAATCGGTCGATACATCCTCAAAGAGCGGTACTTTGCTGGCGAAGAGTTCTTAACCCATAAGAAACAAATCGCATCGTTCGTCGCCGAGCACAACGAACTTGCCCAGTACATTGCCGAGATTCGTAGCCGCGGATCGTTTCAGCTTGGTGCGTCGTTCACCGGTTCGCAGGCGCATCTGGCGTCGTTCCAAAACACGAGTAATTGGAACTACCGCCGCGATCGGAACGTGGCGAATTACCAGGCACCGAATGTGCATAACTGTTCACTACAGGTTGTGCGTAGCGCCAGTGGTGATCCCCTCAAGTACGTGATGAAATACTTCAACATCAAGGCTGACGAGACGCATCTTGCTGACGTCGAGAACCTGGGTGACGACATCGCACGACTCCAAGACGCCGTGTACAACCTCCAGCAGCGTGAAGCTAGCATCAAGCAGTCGATCAATCCACCCGCATTCATCTTGAAGCACTACGCGGGCGAGTTCATGAAGCACGTCGGGGTCGAACTATCGCCGATCACGGTGCCTTACCCGGTGTACATCTTCGAATACGTAAGTGCCGGTGGG
Source organism: Mycobacterium sp. FW102-FHT13B02 (assembly GCF_058790275.1). Classification (NCBI taxonomy): domain Bacteria; kingdom Bacillati; phylum Actinomycetota; class Actinomycetes; order Mycobacteriales; family Mycobacteriaceae; genus Mycobacterium; species Mycobacterium sp. FW102-FHT13B02. Next base: position 425,009 of record NZ_JBYTCM010000002.1, on the reverse strand, counting down.
AACAGCTCACAGCGCACAACAGTCACGTTCAACTCCCCGACGATCGACGCACTCATCGAGACACTTTCGCAGAAGATCCGCTGGAGAAAGAGTGCTGCCGGCCAACGTGCGCTGATGACCTCTAGGCTCCGCAACTCCATCAAAGCACGCGACAACCACGCGTGCCGATACTGCCGGGTGTCGCTCGCGGCGGAGCCGCACCTCCTTCTAGAGGTGGATCACATCATTCCAGTTTCCAGAGGTGGTTTGACGACACCGGACAATCTGCAGACCCTGTGCTGGCGATGCAACCGGACCAAATCGAATAAGGTTGCCTGACCGCTCTTCGAGTAGGGAGAAAAGCAGACTGGATTGCGAAGCGTCGTGGAATTGCGTTTCCAAAAACATATGACGCTTGGGTCAGCGTCTAGACTTCTCCTGTTAGTGGCTGTAAGCGTGTGTCACCTTTGCCGTGAATTGGCGGCGATCCGAGGGGAGAAATCGTGCTGGAATTGTTTGCGCGGGACCAAGTGCTCGACCCTGACCGTATGCCCATAACCGCGGACATGATTGACGACATCCGTGAACTTCTAGCCGATAGCGTCAACAACGGATACGATATCGACGCAGTTCTGTTTCGATTGGCCTTATCCGTCATGAGGTTGGAGATGGAGCTGATGGAACGCCGAACTGACCTCCTTAGCCTTGAGACCCGCATCCTCCAGGCAGGTCTGAAGGTTCGCCCACGGCAGTAATGCCCCGAGCCGCGGTAGACGGCATTGCCAGGCTTGTCAGAAACCAATCGGACCTAGCCGCGTCGATGTCGTTCGACGACAACTGGCGTCTAACTGGGGCACTAGGCTGCCTGACAAGCCCAACCCGGCGATCCACGGGGCCAGCTCGCGGTACGTGATGTCTTTCAGCGCTGTATAACCCCACTTGGGCAGAACATGCGTGTCCAAGATCTGCGGTACCCGGCGACAGTCTTGGGCTTGCAAAGCGCTTTCGTTGCAAACCACTCCTCACCTACCGCCTTGAAGGTGTCAGCGCCCCACGTCGGGATTGACCCAGACTTTCGTGCGAACCTCGCCCTGAAGAACGCCAACCCACGTCTTGGCATCGTCTTTGATTCTGAACTTCTTAGTTCTACGTAGGCCGTCATCTCCGACATACCACGCCCGCCAACGGGAACCTTTGCCTTGCGGCTTACCCCGCCCTCTGCCCACGGTCCCCGCGCAAGCTTCGTCGGGGTGTTATCAGAGTTCACCCACATGTCTTCCACACCGCCCGTACCGGGCGTTCTGCGGCGACCAGTCCTGCCGGACAGTCTACGGTTTGTCTACGGTCAACGAGCCTAGACAACGATAAAACCTCTACTAGCTGCGAATTTCCAGTGCCCCCAGTCGGACTCGAACCGACACTTGGCGGATTTTAAGTCCGCTGCCTCTGCCAATTGGGCTATGGGGGCTTGGTGAAGCGGCTATCAACCTATGACGTGGCGACCAGGCCGTTGAATCCGGCCCCAACCAGACGCCAGAAGAGCCGGCGCGCCCTAGAACGTCGGCCGTGCGTCCTCATCCACCACACGCAACACCTCGGAGGCCGGCAGCGGCGGGCTGAGGAAGTAGCCCTGCAGCACATCGCAGCCGAAATCCCTTAACTGTGCGGCTGATTCGGCGCTCTCGATGCCCTCCGCGACGGTCTCGAAACCGAGCTTGTGCGCGAGGTCGATGATCGCGCTCACCACCACGGCAGCGCGCTCGTCGACCGTGACCCGTGCGATGAAGTCTTGGTCCAGCTTGATCTCATGGATCGGCAGGTCGGACAGGTAGGTGAGCGCGGAGTACCCGGTGCCGAAGTCGTCGAGGGCGATCCTGATGCCGCGGTTGGCCAAGTCGGCCAGCACTGTTCGGGTGTCTTCCATGTTGTCGACGAACAGATCTTCGGTGATCTCGACCGTGAGCGCCGTCGGCGGCAGCCCGCGCTCGTCCAAGGCCTGACATAACTGGTCCGGCAAGTTCAGGTCACTGAGCAACGGAGCGAAAAGATTAACGGCCACAGGCACTTTCGCCTCGGCAGCGCACCACTGCAGGGCGTCGTCGAGCGCCATGTGGACGACCAGACCCGTGGCCTGGCCCATCAGGCCATGCTGACGCACCAACGGCAGGAAGTCCGCGGGCCGCAGTAAACCGCGGTCGAAATGGCGCCAGCGCAACAACGCCTCCACCCCTACAACCAAGGCCGTGCGCGCGTCGAATTTGGGCTGATAGACCAGCGAGAGTTCGTCCCGGTCTATCGCCTGGCGAAGTTCTACGAGAAGCTCTGAGATGGCGTTCACCCGCCCGTCATCGACGCCTGCACCCTAGGCAGACCATTGAACCAGCGTGGCAATCGCAATCCGATCGTTTTCAACGCTGCCCGGGTGCGGCGCGCTTTTCCTCGTACATGAGCTCGTCAGCGCGGGCCAGCAGCTCTTCGAGCGTGCCGGTGTCGGCAGGCCACACGTGGAGCAGGCCGACGCTGGCCGAGAGCCGATAGACGCGATCGTGGGTGTCGTTGAACGTCTGAAAGGCGTCCAGAATCCTCCTCCTGAGGACCGACAGCCCGTCGGTTTCACTGACCAGGACGCAGAATTCGTCCCCGCCCATCCGCCCGATGATGTCGGACTTGCGCAGCGTGGCATGCAAGACCGTGGCCACGTCGCGGATGAGCTCGTCGCCCATCTCGTGGCCGTATTCATCGTTGACGCGTTTGAGCCCGTTGACGTCGAGGAAGGCCACCGCGGCGCTGTGCCCGTTGCGCTTTGCCTGTTCGAGGGCGGGTTCGGCGTGCAGGAAGAAGCCGCGGCGGTTCAGTAGCCCGGTCAATTCATCGGAGATCGACAGCTGGTGGATTTCCGCTTTGGCCTTCTCGAGATCCGCGGTGCGGTCCCGCACCCGTTCTTCGAGTTCGGTGTAGACCTGAACGTTTTCCATCGCGATCGACGTCGAATCGGCCAGTGCCTGCAGCAGTCCGACCTCTCTGGTAGAGGGCTGCCGCGCATAGGACCAGTAATTGCCGATGGCCCCGATCGGATCGAGCGTCCGGATCGGCACCATGACCATGCTCTTGACGAAGGTGGGTCGGTACGCCTCGTGCGGCACGCGGGCATCCTGGTAGATGTCCGAAATCACGGCCGCGTCCTTGTTCAGCATCGCCCAGCCGCTGACACACGCTTCCATCGGGAACCGCATGCCCTTCCACAGCGGCTCGATCGCGTCCTCGTCGGCGTAGAAGCACATGCCGTTGTCCCGGAGGATGAAGGTGGCGCCGTCGCAGCCAGTCAGTTCGCGCGCGGAAGTACGGACAATGCGCTGGACATCGGGCAGGCTGCGGGCCATCGACAGCTCCTGGACCGCCTTCATCAGGCGCTCCATGCCCCGGGTGTAGTCGGCGTCCGTGAACTCGCCACTGGTGATCGACTCAGGTGCCACGGCTTCTGCGGTCACTGGGGCCTCCATGGCTCCGGTCAAACTCAAGGCAACTACGACGGGGAAGATTGTTACGTCTTCGTCAATATAATGGTTGCTGCCCCTGCAGGTAAATGAAAGCGTACTTTTCGCATGGATCTCGCGAAGCCGGCCAGATTCGCATCCTTGAGCCGATTTGGCGAGGCCACCCGGAGCCACCTTGCCACCAAACGCCCAGCTTCGAGTGCTAGCTTCGCGCGGTCCTGGTACCGAGCCATCTTTGCTGGAGGCAACTCGTGAACACGCTGGTCCGCCTGATCGCAGTCCTGGTCATCCCCGTCGTCCTGCTGGTGGGCGGCTGCGGGCACAAACAGGCATCGACGGGAAACAGCGCCAGCTCGTCGGAGTCCATCCCCGCCGATCCCTCGGGCGACGCCGGTGACGCCGCGCCCATCTCCCAGACCTGCCCGGCGCAGGCCACCACGTCCTTCGCCAAGACCAAGTTCGTCGCGCACAGCGGCCTGGCCTTCGGCGCCTTCCACCGCTGGTTGTGGAAGCCCTTCCAGGCCGGCACATTCAAGAAGGGCGCCAACGGCCGGATCACGGCATTCGTCAAGGGCGGCCTCGCGGCGCTGTTCGTGAAACGTGAGGTCCGGCTGGCCGCCACCGACGTGCAGGCCGATCCCACGTTGTGCAAGGCGATCATCGCGCCGCTCGACAAGCTCGGCGACACCGTCCAGGCCGCGTTCGACAAGCTGAAGGGCGGCGACGCCAGCGGCATCACCGACCTGAACTCCTCGATCGGATCGATCGAATCGACCTCGCAGAAGGACGGCGTCGCGATCCAGGAGGACGAGAACGCCGACCTGACCAAGAAGCCCGCCTAATCCCTCGCGTCACTCAAGGGTTTTGGCCAGTCTCTTGGGTCAGGGCCGGCCAGGATCACAACGTGACCACGGGCCAATCATTCGCGACACGGGCCATCACATTGAAATAGTTGGTCATGGTGTTCAGCGCAACGTTGGCAACCACCTCGCCGATCTCCTCGTCGGAGACTCCCGCGTCGCGCGCAGCCGCTAGTTCGGCGTCGTTCACGTCACCGGCGTTCTCGGCGATGGCGACTGCCAGCTTGAGCAAGGCAGCGATGTGCGGGTCATCCGACTCGGCACGGCGGGCGTTGTCCAATTCCACGGCATCGATCTTGGCGAACTTGGCGCCCGTGAAGGTGTGTGCCGACAAGCAGTACTCGCAACCGTTGAGCTGAGCGGACGCGATGGCGAGCCGCTCGCGTACGGCGGGCTTGAGAGTACCGCCCGCCGCCGCGCCGGACAGTGCCAGATAGCTCTGCAGCAGGGTGGGGCTGTTGGCCATCACCTTGGTCATGTTGGGAGTCTGACCCATCGACTTCTTCACTTGCGCAAGCAATTCGGCGGCCTTGCCGGTCGCGGCCTCAAGCTCGATGGGGGCGAAGTTGGTCATCGGCGTTCCTTTGTTAGTCCATCCACCTAAGGGATAGAGCGAAGTTTTTCCGTTAGAAGCTGTACGCGAGCTTCTAACGGGTAGAACACCATCTATCCGTGATAAAATTCCGGGCGTGGCCACCAGTACGCCCGCCTGGATGCTTCCGGATGAACCAGCCCCGGTGCGGCTGATGAACACCATCTGGGCAGATACCCGCGGCGTACACGACGAACTGGCAAGCCCGACGGTGCTGCGCGACTGGCTGGCAGACGTCACCGAGCACGACCGCCGCGTACTGGGCAAGCCGAGTCCAGCCGAACTCAACGACGCCGTCCTGCTGCGCGACAGCCTGCGACGCTTGGCTGCCCACGTCACCGCAGACGATCGCCCGACGGCCCAGTCCCCCGTCGGCGAGGTCAGCCAAGCGATCGACGTGGTCAACGAGCTCGCCGCCGACCGTCCGCGCGCCGAACTCACGCTGCACAACGGCGCACTGGGCGCCGTCAGCGCGCAGCTCACCTCACCCATACGAAGTGCGCTTGCAGAACTCGCATACCAAGGCGTCGAGCTGCTCGCCGGACCAGAGGCGATCAACCTGCGAGCCTGCCGCGCACCCCACTGCGTGCTGTACTTCGTGAAGTCACGGCCGCGCCGCGAGTGGTGCTCCGAAATGTGCGGCAACCGCGTCCGAGCCGCCAGGCATTATGCCCGAATCCGCACAAGTCAAGCTTAGGCCCGACGCAGTAGCAGCGAGCGCTCTGCCTCATTGCTGCTGAGTTCGGCGGCGTGAGCGAACGCCGCCGACGCTTCCGCTGTTCTGCCCAAGCGCTCCAACAGATCTCCGCGCACCGCGGCCGGCAGAGGTGACCGGGGTAGCGGATCGGGACCGAGCGCATCGAGCACCGCGAGCCCCGCCTCGGCTCCATAGGCACGTCCGTGCGCCACCGCGCGGTTGACCTCGATGACGGCACCCGGCGCGGCGACGGCGAGCACGTCATACAGGTCCGCGATCCGCTGCCAGTCGGTGTCCTCGGCCCGCATGGCGCGGGCATGGCAGGCCGCGATGGCCGCCTGCAGAAAGTAGGTCCCGACAGGCGTGCCCGCCTGGGCAAGTTTCTCGGCGCGCTTGAGCACCTGCAGTCCGCGGCGCCGCAGCAGGTGGTCCCAGCGGGCCCGGTCCTGATCGTCCAACAGCACCGGCGCCCCGTCCCGATCGATTCGAGCCGGAATGCGCGACGCCTGGAGTTCGACAAGTGCTTGCAGCCCAAGAACATCCGGGATGTCCGGCGCCATGGCGGCCACCGTGCGCGCCAGCCGGATCGCTTCGAAGCACAAGTCCGGGCGCGTCCAGTCTTCGCCCGCGGTCGCCACATAGCCCTCGTTGAACGTGAGGTAGATGGCGGCCAGCACATCGTCGATCCGGTCGATGCGCTCAGCCCCGGCCGGCAGCTCCATGTCCGCGCCGATGAGACTCTTCTTGGCGCGGCTGATCCGTTGCGCCATCGTCGATTCCGGCACCAAGAAGGCGCGGGCGATCTCGGCCGTGCTCAGACCCGACACCAAACGGAGCGTCAACGCCGCGCGCGACGCCGCAGGTAGCTCGGGGTGACAGGTCAGGAACATCAGCCGAAGCACGTCGTCTTCGATGAAGTCGAGCTGCCCTTCGAAATCCGGCATATCGACCTCCTCCAGCCGGTGCCCGACTTCCTCGGTCTTGCGGCGCAGCGTCTCGGCACGGCGGATGTGGTCAATGGCCCGTCGCTTCGCCGCGGTCATGAGCCAGGCGGCGGGGTTGGCGGGGATCCCGCGGTCCGGCCACTCCTCCAGCGCGGCGACGAGCGCATCCTGCGCGACGTCCTCCGCAAGGTCGATGTCACGAGTCATGCGAGCCAGCGCCGCCACGAGGCGTGCCGATTCGGCACGCCACGCGGCGGTCACGGCCTCAGCGGTTGTCACCCGGGGCAGGCACCCGGTTCCTGGTCGGGTGCTCCCTCGATCAAATGCATTTCAACGCGGCCCTCCCACTCGGGCCAGTTCTCGCGATGGAGCTCGGTGAACGAACGGGCACCTTCGACGGCCTCGGCGTGGTTGCGGTACTCGAGCACGGCGTAGCCGCCGATGATCTCTTTGCCCTCGGCGAACGGCCCGTCGGTGGTGCTGAGCTGACCGGAACGGACCTGGTAGCCGATCCGGTTCTCCCCCTGCCCCAAACCGCCACCATCGACATAGATGCCGTCAGCGGCGTTCTTGCCGACGTACACCTCCATCGCGTCCATCAGTGCCTGCGGCGGCGGACCCTGGTTGGGATCCATGATGACCAAACCCATGTAGCGCATTGCGGTGACCTTTCGTCGTCGAGTCAATCCTTCACATACACGTCGAACGGGCGGGGCCGATTTCGACATTGCTCCGGAAATGACTCGCGATCGAGCGAAAGCTCATCGCAATCTGACGGCGAGCGCCCTAGATCTCCATCTCGACGAGCACCCGGCGCAGCAGCTTGCCGGTTGTGTTGCGCGGCAGCTCATCGATGAACACCACGTCGCGTGGCACCTTGTGACGGGCCAGGTTGTTCTTGACGAACGCCTTGATCTCGTCGGCGTCCTGCGCCGCACCCGGCTGCAACACGACGAATGCCCGCAGGCGCTTCCCCCATTCGACGTCGTCGACGCCGACCACAGCCGCGTCAAAGATGTCGTCGCGCTCGGCGAGGAGTTCTTCGACTTCCTGCGGGAATACGTTCTCGCCCCCGGAAACGATCATGTCGTCGTCCCGGCCGTCGACGAACAACAGCCCATGGTCGTCGAAATGCCCCATGTCGCCACTGGACATGTAGCCGTCGATGATCTGCTTGGTCCGGCCGTCGGTGTAACCGCTGAAGGGTGCACCGTTGCGGACAAAGATGCGACCACGACGGTTCTTCTCGTTGATGCGGCGGTCGTTTTCGTCGTACAGCACCACCTCGCACGTCACCGGTGCGCGTCCGGCGGTACCCGGCGCGAGGCGCAGTTCGGCCGGGGTGGCGACGCTGGCAATGGCGCACTCGGTCGAGCCGTACAAGTTGTAGAGCACGTCGCCGAAGATGTCCTGGACCCGGTTGGACAGCTCCGGACTCAACGCCGACCCGGCGATCAGGATCGTGGTCAGCGACGAGGTGTCGTACTTGCCGATCACCTCAGGCCCCAGCTCGACGATGCGGTGCAGCATCGTCGGCACCGCCACCAGCATCTGGGCCTTGTGCTCGGCGATGAGCTGCAGGGTCCGCTCGGCGTTGAATCGCCGGGCGGTCACCACCTTGTTTCCCAACGCGGCGCCGACGGTGTAGGTGGCCCAGCCAGTGCTGTGGAAAATCGGCGAGACGATGACCATGGTTCCCTTGCGCGGGAACGGAATTCGGTCGATGATCTGCGCTGTCGCCAACGGTGACACCGAGCTGCGCGGCGCACCCTTCGGCAGGCCTGTCGTCCCGCTGGTGAGGATCACCGAGCCACCCGCCTTGCTCGGCGCCGGCAGCGGCTCAGTCGAATTGGCCGCGACGATCGCGTCGAGAGTCTGTGCGCCGGCCGGGATTTCAGCGCCCTCGTCCACCCAGGTCAACACGCGCGGCATGTCCGCCGGCAGCGCGTCGAGCAGTCCGAGGAACTCGCTGTCGTGCAGCACGACCTTGACGCCTTCGCGCTCACAGACCTGGGCGAACTGCGGTTTGGCGAACCCGGTGTTCATCAGCACCAGCCGGGCGCCGAGCTTGCCGCACGCCACCATGGCAAGGATCAGGCCACGATGGTCCCGGCACAGCAGCCCAACCACCGAGCCTTCGGTCACGCCCATGCCCCGGAGCCCGCGGGCCAGTGCCCAGGACTGGTCGTCGACCTGCCGGTAGGTCAGCGTGCCGCGTTCATCCACCAACGCCGGCAGACCCGCGTATTTGCGCCCGCCCTGGATGGCCATCGACGCCTGCGGGCCGAAGATCGGCGCATTCTTCGCGGTCTCCAGCATCACGCCAGGGTTGGCCAGATCCAGAAAGCCGGTCTCATACAACCGGCGTACCGCGTTCGCGGACTCCGCAAGATGGTTCAGTTTCTGCCGAATCTCACCGACGACGTCGATCACCAATACCTCCCAAGTTCGAGGGGTGGTCGGCCCCACACGCTGGCACGTTAGCCGGTCGAGCGGCGAGAGGACATCAACAGCCCAAGACTTCCACGGAGCAGGCCGGCCGTAAATGCCACAACACCGCCCATTCATCTGTGTGAAACATCACTTGATCAGGCATTTGTCGGGTCGCACGTACCCGCGGCCCGGGCTCGATGCGGAATTCCGTAAAGGATGCCGGGCGGGCCGTAAAGAAGCCGTCAAGATCAGCGCATCCCCGCTCCCGCAGGCCGATGCTGACGAGGTCGCCGAGGGCCGGCGACCCGTTTACATGTGGGAGAACCCATGTCTGTAGTGGTGTTCGCGGTGCTGACGGTGGCGATCTTCGCCCTCCTCGGCCTGGTGCAGAAGAGCGTCGAGAAGGGTGTAGGGCGCTCATGAACCACGCCAACGACATCGGCCTGGTGCTGTGTCTGGTGATCGCGCTGTTCCTGGTCGCTGCTCTGCTCTTTCCGGAGCGGTTCTAGTGAGTACCACTGCCGCAGGAATCATGTTCCTGCTCTCACTGATCGTCGCGCTCACCGCGGTGCATGTGCCGTTGGGCGACTACATGTTCCGTGTGTATACATCCGAAAAGCATTCGCGCGCAGAACGTCTCATCTACAAGGCGATCGGCGCCGATCCCCAGTCCGAGCAGAACTGGGGCGCCTACGCCCGTAGCGTTCTCGCCTTCTCTGCCGTCTCGCTGCTGTTCCTGTTCGCGTTCCAATTGGTGCAGGGTGTACTGCCACTGCATCTGAACAATCCCGCCACTCCGCTGACGGCCGACCTGGCGTGGAACACCGCCGTCAGCTTCGTCACCAACACCAACTGGCAGGCCTACTCGGGTGAGACCACCCAGGGCCACCTGGTCCAGATGGCCGGCCTGTCGGTGCAGAACTTCGTCTCAGCCGCCGTCGGCATGGCCGTGGCCATCGCACTGGTCCGCGGTTTCGCCCGTCGCCACGCGTCCGAACTGGGCAACTTCTGGGTCGACCTGGTGCGTGGCACCATCCGAATCCTGTTGCCGCTGGCCGCCATTGCCGCGCTGATCCTGATCGCCGGCGGCGCCATCCAGAACTTCCACCTGCACGACCAGATCGCCAACACCCTGGCCGGCGCGCAGCAGACGCTCACCGGCGGCCCGGTGGCCAGCCAGGAAGCCATCAAGGAACTCGGTACCAACGGCGGCGGTTTCTACAACGCGAACTCGGCGCACCCCTTCGAGAACCCCAACGCCTGGACCAACTGGGTGGAGATCTTCCTGTTGCTGGTGATCTCGTTCTCCCTGCCGCGCACCTTCGGCCGGATGGTCGACAGCCGCAAGCAGGGCTACGCGATCGTCGCGGTCATGGCGACCCTGGCCGTCATCAGTGTCAGCCTCATGATGCTGTTCCAGAGCCAGCACCACGGCACAGTGCCCACCGCCGTCGGCGCCTCGATGGAAGGCGTGGAACAGCGCTTCGGCGTGGCCAATTCGGCGGTCTTCGCCACTGCCACGACCTTGACCTCCACCGGCGCGGTGGACTCATTCCACGACTCGTACACCTCGCTCGGCGGCATGATGACGATGTTCAACATGCAGCTCGGTGAGGTGGCGCCGGGCGGTACCGGCTCGGGCCTGTACGGCATACTGATCCTCGCGGTGATCACGGTGTTCGTGGCCGGCCTCATGGTCGGGCGTACCCCTGAATACCTCGGCAAGAAGATCACCCCGCGTGAGATCAAGCTGGCGGCAAGCTATTTCCTGGTCACACCGCTGATCGTGCTGACCGGCACCGCTTTTGCCATGGCCCTGCCCGGTGAACGCGCGGCGATGCTCAATTCCGGGCCGCACGGCCTGTCGGAGGTGCTGTACGCCTTCACCTCGGCCGCCAACAACAATGGCTCGGCGTTCGCAGGACTGTCGGTCAATACAGTCTGGTACAACACGGCTTTGGGCCTGGCGATGGTGATCGGCCGCTTCCTGCCGATGATCCTGGTGCTGGCGCTGGCGGGCTCACTGGCAAAGCAGGGCAGCACTCCCCCGTCGATCGGCACCTTGCCGACGCATCGTCCGCAGTTCGTCGGCATGGTCGCCGGCGTGACGCTGATCCTGGTCGCCCTGACCTTCCTGCCGGCGCTGGCGCTCGGCCCCCTTGCTGAAGGAATTCACTGATGTCCACCAACGTAAAGGGCGGCCTGCTCGACCCGAAGATGCTGTGGAAGTCCATGCCGGACGCCTTGCGCAAGCTCGATCCCCGCACCCTGTGGCGCAACCCGGTGATGTTCATCGTCGAAGTCGGCGCCGTCTGGTCGACGGTCCTGGCCGTACTGAACTCCAGCTGGTTCGCCTGGCTGATCGTGTTCTGGCTCTGGCTGACAGTGGTATTCGCCAACCTGGCCGAGGCCGTCGCCGAAGGCCGCGGCAAAGCTCAGGCCGCCAGCCTGCGAAAAACCAAGTCCGACACCATGGCCCGCAAGCTGGTCGGGTGGGCACCGGGCAGCGCCGGCACCGAGGAGGAGATCGCCGCACCGCTACTGCAGCAGGGCGACATCGTGGTGGTCGAAGCCGGACAGGTCATTCCCGGCGACGGTGACGTCGTGGAAGGCATTGCCTCCGTGGATGAGTCGGCCATCACCGGTGAATCGGCGCCCGTCATCCGGGAGTCCGGCGGCGACCGCAGCGCCGTCACCGGCGGCACCACGGTATTGAGCGACCGGATCGTCGTGCAGATCACCCAGAAGCCGGGTGAGAGCTTCGTCGACCGCATGATCGCTCTGGTCGAGGGCGCCAACCGGCAAAAGACCCCCAACGAGGTCGCGCTCAACATCCTGTTGGCCGCATTGACGATCATCTTCGTGTTCGCCGTCGCGACGCTGCAGCCGTTGGCCATCTACTCGAAGGCCAACAACCCCGGTGTACCCGACACCGAGGCGCTCGACGGCTTCGGCGTCACCGGCATCGTGATGGTCTCGCTGCTGGTCTGCTTGATTCCCACCACAATTGGTGCGCTCCTGTCGGCCATCGGCATCGCCGGCATGGACCGCCTGGTGCAGCGCAACGTGCTGGCCATGTCCGGTCGCGCGGTCGAAGCCGCGGGTGACGTCAACACCCTGCTGCTCGACAAGACCGGCACCATCACGCTCGGTAACCGGCAGGCCGCGGGCTTCATCCCGGTGCCCGGTGTCACCGCCGAGCAACTGGCCGACGCGGCGCAGCTGTCGAGCCTCGCCGACGAGACGCCCGAGGGCCGGTCAATCGTGGTGTACGCCAAGCAGGCTCACGGCCTGCGCGCCCGTACCCCGGGTGAACTGACCGATGCCACCTGGGTCGAGTTCACCGCCCTGACACGCATGTCTGGCGTCGATCTGCACGACGGTCAGAAGCTCCGCAAGGGCGCGGCCAACTCCGTCGCCGATTGGATCCGGACCAGTGGCGGAACGGTGCCCGTCGAACTTGGTGAGATCGTCGACGGCATCTCCGCCGCCGGCGGCACGCCGCTCGTGGTGGGCCGCATCACCGACGGAAAAGCAGAAGTGCTGGGCGTCATCCACCTCAAGGACGTCGTCAAGCAGGGGATGCGAGAGCGGTTCGACGAGATGCGCAAGATGGGCATCCGCACCGTCATGATCACCGGCGACAACCCGTTGACCGCCAAGGCGATTGCCGACGAGGCCGGGGTCGACGACTTCCTGGCCGAGGCCACGCCCGAGGACAAGCTGGCGCTGATCAAGAAAGAGCAGGCCGGCGGCAAGCTGGTCGCGATGACCGGTGACGGCACCAACGACGCCCCCGCGCTCGCCCAGGCGGACGTCGGCGTCGCGATGAACACCGGCACCTCGGCGGCCAAAGAGGCCGGCAACATGGTCGATCTGGACTCGGATCCGACCAAGCTCATCGAGATCGTCGAGATCGGCAAGCAGTTGCTGATCACCCGAGGCGCCCTGACCACGTTCTCCATCGCCAACGACATCGCGAAGTACTTCGCGATCATCCCGGCGATGTTCGTGGCCCTGTTCCCCGGCCTGGATCTGCTGAACATCATGCGGCTGCACAGCCCGCAGTCGGCCATCCTGTCGGCGGTGATCTTCAACGCCCTGGTCATCATCGCGCTGATCCCGCTGTCGCTGCGCGGTGTCCGGTACACCCCCAGCAGTGCGTCAAAGCTCCTCAGCCGCAACCTGTATGTCTATGGCCTCGGCGGCATCATCGCCCCGTTCATCGGCATCAAACTCATCGACCTACTCATCCAGTTCATCCCGGGGATGTCTTAATCATGAACATTGGCAACTTGATTCGCGTCCACAGTGCCGCGCTGCGCGCACTGCTGGTCCTGACCGTCATCACCGGCCTGGCCTACCCTGTGCTCGTGTGGGCCATCGCCCAGCTTCCGGGGTTCAAGGACAAGGCCGACGGCTCGCTCGTCACGGCGGGTGGCAAGGTCGTCGGCAGCTCCCTGATCGGCCAGCTGTTCACCGACGCCAAAGGCAATGCACTGCCGCAGTATTTCCAGAGTCGGCCGTCGGGCGCCGGCACCGGGTACGACCCGATGGCGAGCGGAGCAAGCAACCTGGGCCCGGAGAGCATTGTCGACACACCCGGTGACCCGGCTCAGATCAAGGCCGGCAAATCGGCCGCCGACGCCGGGTTCAAGGCCAGTCTGCTGACCCAGGTGTGCACGCGTAGTTACGGCGTGGCCGATACCGAGGGCCTGGACCACACCGCCGGGGCGCGTCCGTTCTGCACTGCCGACGGCGTGGGCGCGGTGCTGTCGGTGATCGGACCCCGGGACGCCACCGGCAACGTCACCCACCCCACTCGGGTGGTCAGTGTGAATCAACCATGCGAGACGACGAAGGCGCCGTTCGCCGCGACCTACGAAGGCATCCGCGTCGAATGCGCCAAGTACGGCGAGGATTACAGCGCCGGGCAGATCGTCGCGATCCGCGGATCGGCACCGGCCGACCCGCAGGTGCCGGCCGACGCTGTCACCGCCAGCGGCAGCGGCCTGGACCCGGACATCTCGGCCGACTACGCGAGCCTGCAGGTGGGCCGCATCGCCAAGACGCGGCACATCTCCGCCGACCAGGTGCGGACCCTGGTGCGCGACAGCACCACCGGCCGCGCGCTGGGCTTCATGGGTGAGCCGCGGGTCAATGTCCTGCAGCTGAATCTCGCGTTGGACCAGAAGTACCCAGCCCGTATTGGATGATGGGAGACATGGGAACGCCGGACAAGCGGGGCGAGTTACGCATCTACCTGGGTGCGGCCCCTGGCGTGGGCAAAACCTTCGCGATGCTCGGCGAGGCGCACCGCCGCATCGAACGCGGCACCGACGTCGTCGCCGCCGTCGTCGAGACACACGGCCGCAAGAAGACGGCCGAGGCACTGGCCGGCATCGAACGCATCCCGCCGCGGTTCATCGACTACCGCGGCGGGACGTTCGCCGAACTGGATGTGCCGGCGGTGCTGGCCCGCCACCCCGAGGTGGTGCTGGTCGATGAACTGGCGCACAGCAATACCCCCGGCAGCAAGAACGCCAAACGCTGGCAGGACATCGAAGAATTACTCGACGCCGGCATCACCGTCATCTCCACCGTCAACGTCCAGCACCTGGAGAGCCTGAACGACGTCGTCGCCCAGATCACCGGCATCGAGCAGCAGGAGACGGTGCCGGACGCCGTGGTGCGCAGCGCCGCGCAGATCGAGCTGGTCGACATCACACCGGAAGCGTTGCGCCGCAGGCTCTCCCACGGCAACGTGTACGCACCGGACCGCGTCGACGCGGCACTTTCCAACTACTTCCGGCAGGGCAACCTCACCGCGCTGCGCGAGCTGGCGCTGCTGTGGCTGGCCGACCAGGTTGACGCAGCCCTCGCGAAATACCGCGCCGAGCACAATATTTCGGAGACCTGGGAGGCGCGCGAACGCGTCGTCGTGGCGGTCACCGGTGGCCCCGAATCAGAGACCCTGGTACGCCGCGCGTCACGCATCGCCTCCAAGTCGAGCGCCGAACTGATGGTGGTGCACGTCGTCCGCGGCGACGGCCTGACAGGCGTCTCGGCCCCGCAGATGGGCAAGGTGCGCGAGCTGGCCACCAGCCTTGGCGCCACGCTGCACACCGTCGTCGGCGGCAGTGACGGTGACGTCCCCTCTGCGCTACTGGATTTCGCGCGCGAGATGAACGCCACCCAGCTGGTGCTGGGCACGTCACGCCGCTCGCGCTGGGCCCGGCTGTTCGACGAGGGCATCGGCGCCAAGACCGTGCAGCACTCGGGGAAGATCGACGTGCACATGGTGACCCATGAGCAGTCCCAGCCCGGCTGGTCGTGGTCGACGGCGACGCGCGGACAACGACACCTGGCGTCCTGGCTGGCCGCCATCGTCGTGCCCGGCATCATCACGGCCGTCACCGCGCTGCTGGATCCTTTCCTGCACATCGGCGGCGAGAGCGCGGTGTTCTTCATCGGCGTGCTGGTCGTCGCGCTCCTGGGCGGCGTTGCCCCGGCTGCCCTCTCGGCCGTGCTGTCGGGACTGCTGCTCAACTACTTCTTCGTCGCCCCGCGGTACAGCTTCACCATCGCCGACCTCGACAGCGCCCTGACCATCGTGGTGCTGCTGGCCGTCGCGGTCGCGGTCGCCGCACTGGTCGACGGTGCGGCCAAACGGTCCAGGGAAGCCCGCCACGCCTCGCAGGAAGCCGAGCTGCTGGCCCTCTTCGCGGGCAGTGTGCTGCGCGGCGCCGACCTGAACACACTGCTCGAACGCGTCCGCGAGACGTACGCGCAACGCGCCGTCAGCCTGCTGCACGAAGAAGAGGGCATCGTCGCCTGCGTCGGCAAGGACCCCTGTGTGACAGTCGATTCCGCCGACACCGCCATCGAGGTCAGCGACGACGAGTACTGGCTGCTGATGGCCGGCCGCAAGACCGAGGCCCGCGATCGGCGCGTGCTCGGCGCCGTCGCCCGTCAAGCTGCCGGTCTGGTGCGGCAACGCGCGTTGGCCGAAGAGGCCGGCCGCGCCGAGGCCTTGGCCAAAGCCGACGAGCTGCGCCGCTCGCTGCTGAGCGCCGTCAGCCACGACCTGCGCACGCCACTGGCCGCCGCCAAGGCCGCGGTGTCGAGCCTGCGCAGCGAAGACGTCGGATTCTCCCCCGAGGACACCGCCGAGCTGCTCGCGACCATCGAGGAATCGGTGGATCAGCTGACCGCGTTGGTGGGCAACCTGCTGGACTCCTCACGGCTGGCCGCCGGTGTCGTGAAGCCAGAGCTGCGGCGGGTGTACATGGAAGAGGTTGTGCAGCGGGCCCTGCTCGGAATCAGCCGCGGCGCAACGGGGTACGCGAACCGGGGACTCGACCGGGTGAAGGTCGAAGTCGGCGACGCCGTCGCGCTGGCCGATGCGGGCCTGCTGGAGCGGGTGCTGGTCAACCTCATCGACAACGCGCTGCGCTATTCCGCGGGCAGCGTCGTGCGGGTGAACGCCGGACAGGTCGGTGATCGGGTACTGATCACGATCGTCGACGAGGGGCCGGGCATCCCCCGTGGCACCGAGGAGGAGCTGTTCGCGCCGTTCCAGCGCCTCGGCGACCACGACAACAGCACCGGTGTGGGACTTGGGCTTTCGGTCGCGCGCGGATTTGTCGAGGCCATGGGCGGCACCATCTCCGCCACCGATACGCCCGGAGGCGGGCTGACCGTCGTGGTGGACCTGGCAGCCGCGGGAAAGGATCAGGCGTGACACGGGTTCTGGTCATCGACGACGAACCTCAGATTCTGCGTGCGTTGCGGATCAATCTGTCGGTGCGTGGGTACGACGTCACCGTCGCGGCCACCGGCGCCGAGGCGTTGAAGGCGGCCGCCGAGCACAAACCCGACGTGGTGATCCTGGACCTCGGCCTGCCCGACATGTCCGGCATCGACGTGCTGGCCGGGCTGCGCGGTTGGCTCACGGCTCCGGTGATCGTGCTGTCGGCGCGCACCGACTCGATGGACAAGGTCGAGGCCCTAGACGCCGGCGCCGACGACTACGTGACCAAACCGTTCGGCATGGACGAATTCCTGGCCCGGCTGCGGGCCGCCGTACGACGCGGCGCGGCGGCCTCCGAGACCGACGAGCCCGTCGTCGAAACATCGTCATTCACAGTCGATTTGGCCGCCAAGCGGGTGACCCGCAGCGGCAACGAGGTACACCTGACCCCCACCGAGTGGGGCATGTTGGAGATGCTGGTGCGCAACCGCGGCAAGCTGGTGGGCCGCGAGGAACTGCTCAAAGAAGTGTGGGGCCCCGCATACGCCAAGGAGACCCACTACCTTCGCGTGTACCTTGCGCAGTTGCGTCGCAAACTCGAGGTCGACCCGTCACACCCCAAACACTTACTGACCGAGGCCGGGATGGGCTACCGCTTCCAGGAGTAGTTCGACGTACAGAAATCGCCAACTGTTTACCTGACACGGGTTACCGACAGTGCAAGGCTGGAGCGCGACGTCCTCCCACGAATGCACCTGTGAAAAGGCTGGAAATGGCAGACAATTCGCGCGCGTACAACAGTGTCTGGCAACTGCGGGGCGACGCCTGGTGCCGCCTCGAAGAGGCCGCCGACCGGCTGACCCGGACCACCACCGTCGGCGATCTCAAGGAGCAGTACGTCAGTATCTGCCGAGAGCTCCTCGCGACGCTGACCCCACTGGAGCCGTATTGGGCGTACCCCGGTTCCCTCCAGTTCGCCAAGGTGCAGCGGTTGTTCAGCGCCGGCGCCTACGACAAGTTCGCCAAAGCCGTCGCCCGCATCAACCGCGCGCTCACCACCGAGTCCTACCGGACCGGCGACGTCGACCACGCCGGCATGGATGACACCGACATGTTCCCCACCGACCCGCGCACGCTGGAACAGCAGCCCGTTACCCGGCGCGAACAGCTGTACTTCGAGGTGCTGATCGTCGAGAAGATGACCGAGGCCCAGGAGCAGGCGCTGCGCGCAGAGGTTCGCAGCTGGCGCCGGCCCGACGACGAATTCGTCTACGAACTGGTGGTGGTCGCCAGCGGTGACGAAGCGTTGATCGCAGCCCGGCTGAACGTCAACCTGCAGGCCGTCGTGATCCGGCGGCGGTTCAGCCACCAGTCCGAGCGCGACCTTTCGACGCTGGCGGAGTTCGTCGACACCAAGGTGTCCGCGGTGCTGGACGACCACAAGTCGCCCGACGAACGCGCACAGATTCTCGCGTCGTCACTGCAGGAACTGCGGCCCGAACTCGACCTGTATCTCATGACGGAGATCGAGGTCGAAGACATCGCCGGCCGCCTCGGCCCCCACTTCCGCCGGGTGTTCCACGCCCGCGAGGGCGTGCTCGAACTGCATCTGTCGATCCTGCAGGGCGTCGCCGAGCGTTACCGCACACCGTTTTTCAGCGCGCTCAAGCAGTACAGCCACCGGCCCACCGGGGTGTTCCACGCGCTACCGATCAGCCAGGGCAAGTCAATTGTCAACTCGCACTGGATAAAAGACATGGTGAGCTTTTACGGGCTCGACGTGTTCATGGCCGAGACATCCGCGACCTGCGGCGGACTGGACTCACTGTTGGAGCCGACGGGGCCACTGCGTGAAGCGCAGCAGCTCGCGGCAGAGACGTACGGTTCGCGGCGCACCTACTTCGTCACCAACGGCACGTCGACAGCCAACAAGATCGTGACCCAGTCGCTGGTGGCGCCCGGGGACATCGTGCTGCTGGACCGCAACTGCCACCAGTCGCACCACTACGGAATGATGATGGCCGGAGCCAACGTCATCTACCTCGAGGCCTATCCGCTGCCCGACTACACCATGTACGGCGCGGTGCCACTGCGTGAGATCAAGTCAAAGTTGTTGGCGCTCAAGAATGCCGGCAAGCTCGACCGCGTCAAGATGATCTCGCTGACCAACTGCACCTTCGACGGCATCGTCTACGACGTGCAGCGGGTCATGGAGGAATGCCTGGCCATCAAGCCCGACCTGGTATTCCTTTGGGACGAAGCATGGTTCGCGTTCGCGCGGTTCCACCCGGTGTACCGCGACCGCACGGCCATGGCGTCGGCCCGCCGGCTGCGCGACACGCTGGCCGAGCCTGAGTACCTCGCCGCCTACCAGCGTCAACTGAAAGCGGACATCGAAAATCCGCCCACCGACCAGGAATTGCTCGAACGCCGGCTGATCCCGGACCCGGCAAAGGCGCGCGTGCGGGTATACGCATCGCAGTCGACACACAAGACGCTGACCTCGCTCCGCCAGGGTTCGATGATCCACGTGTTCGACCAGGACTTCGAGCAGAAGGTGGCCGAAGCCTTCCACGAGGCGTACATGGCACACACGTCGACCTCGCCCAACTACCAGATTCTGGCGTCGCTGGATCTGGGCCGGCGGCAGGTGGCACTGGAGGGTGTCGAGCTGGTGCAGCGCCAGATCGAGAATGCCATGCAGTTGCGGGACGCCATCGATAATCACCCGTTGCTGAGCAAGTACATGCGGTGCCTGCGCACCTCGGATCTGATCCCCGATGAATTCCGGGCCAGTCACATCGAGCAGCCGCTGCGCTCCGGGCTGCAGAACATGATGACCGCCTGGGATAAGGACGAATTCGTCCTGGACCCGTCCCGGATCACCCTGTCCATCGGGCACACCGGCTACGACGGCGACACGTTCAAGCGCGAGCAGTTGATGGACCGGCACGGCGTGCAGATCAACAAGACTTCACGCAACACCGTGCTGTTCATGACGAACATCGGCACCACCCGCAGTTCGGTGGCCTTCCTCGTCGAGGTGCTGGTGAAGATCGCCGCCGAGCTCGACGAATCGGTCTCCGAGATGGGCCTCGGCGAGCGCAGCCGGTTCGAGCAGAAGGTGCGACGCCTGACCACGCCGTCGGCCTCGCTGCCGAACTTCAGCGGGTTCCATCCGGTGTTCTGCGACGTGACCTGGAACAACGGCGCCATACCCACGCCGGAAGGCGATGTGCGCCGCGCCTTCTACCTCTCTTACACCGACACCAACTGCGAATACCTGACCACCGATGAGGTGTTCGAGAAGTTGGACAACGACGTGGACGTCGTCTCGGCGACGTTCGTGACGCCGTACCCGCCGGGTTTCCCCGTGCTGGTGCCGGGCCAGGTGTTCAGCCGCGAGATCCTCACCTTCCTACGAGACCTCGACACACCCGAAATCCACGGCTACAACCCGGACTTCGGCTACCGCGTGTATACGGCGAAGGCGATCGAGATGTGCCGGCCTGTCATCACCCCGGCAGCGCAGATTGCCACGCCCGCGGCTCCTGCACCCGAGGCGGTCGCGGCGCCCAAGCCCAAGAAAAGCGCCGCCAAAGCGAGTAGTTGATGCCGGGCGGCCATCGCCGAAATTGGAAGGGCAAGGCCAACGCAAACCAGCCCGCAGTTCATCCCCGATGCTTAGTTGCGCTAGGTATGTGTTAGGTCACACCAACCGCGTGGAATCGCAGCTCCCCGATTCGGCTTATACCAGGCAACTGGTAATTCAAGGGACGGGGAATACAACATGAGCGCCATTCGTATCGCGGCGGGCAAGGTGGCATTGACCGCCGTGGCTGCCTTCACGATCATCGCCGGCGCCATCGCCGGCCCGGTCGCCACCGCCAACGCCGCCGACGACTCCTGTGCGAACGTCGAGGTCGTCTTCGCCCGCGGCACCTTCGAAGCTCCTGGCGTCGGAGCCACCGGTCAAGCCTTCGTCGACGCACTGAATGCGCGCATGCCCGGCCGGAACATCGACGCCTACGGCGTGAACTACCCCGCCTCCCTGGACTTCGGCCAGGCCGCCGAGGGCGTCGCCGACGCCACCAACCGCATCGAGTCCATCGCCGCCTCGTGCCCCGCCACCAAGATCGTCATCGGCGGCTACTCGCAGGGCGCGGCCGTCGCCGGTTACAGCACCATGAGCAACGTCCCGGCCGGATTCGTTCTGCCCGCCGGCATCAGCGGCCCGATGCCCGCGTCGGTCGCCTCGCACGTCGCCGCCGTCGTTCTGTTCGGCACCCCGAGCCCGTTCGTGCTGAGCGTTGCCGACCGCGGTGCGCCCGCCATCAACATCGGCGGGGCCTACGCCGGCAAGACCATCCAGTTGTGCGCCCCTGGCGACCCGATCTGTGGTGGTGGCATGGACCGCTCCGCTCACAGCGCCTACAAGTTCAACGGCATGGCCAACCAGGCCGCGGACTTCGTCGCCCGCCAGCTGGGCGCCCCCGCCGCTCCGGCCGCCCCCGTGGTCCAGGCATCGGACGACACAGCCAACTGAATCACCCCCTGCCGACGGCCGGAAGTCAGTCTCACGAGGACTGGTTCCGGCCGTCGGTCTGTGATGCCGGCGTCCCGACTCCTACGCCGAACGTGTCGCTTACCGTCCATTTTTCGCGCGCGTCACCGCGCTGGTCGTCACACTCGGCGTAGCATCTGACATCGACCAGTGGCTCCGGCGACCTTCACTCAGCCCCGCGCCCGAACTATGGTGAAGTAGTCATATCTCGATAAGCCGAGACAAACAGGGGTGAACAGTAATGAAAGTTTCCACCAAGAACGTGTCGACCTGTGGCTGTCAGTGCAACGCCTGCCGCGACGGACACCACTGCCACAACCGCCCGAACTGCAAGGTCTAGCTAGAACCGCTTCCGCGCGCGACGCGCTAGAACGTCCGTCGTGTTGCGGTAGTTGCCAGTTCTGCCAATCCCCCTTTGGCGCGTGCCTGACGCGCCGAAGGGGGATTTTCGTTGTTCGGCTGTGGTGGTCTCGCATCAGCGATTTTGACGCAGGGGCCGGCCGCCGCTGCTCTTACGAACGTTGGGAGGACGTGTTTTTGACGCCAAGAGCAGGGTGCGGCGAAACAGCTGAAGGTAAATGCCGATGCGGCTTTGAATGCGGGACGCGGCGGGACTCCGAGATGAGCTGGCACGTCGATACCTGCGCGTTTTCGGTGCTAGCGATCAACCGGACAAGGCGTGGAGGCGTCGTGCCAGAACTCTACGGCGTCCCACATCGTCAGTGTCCCGTCTTGGTGTCGGAGAGCGGTATGGGCGCCGGGTAGCATTTCGGCAGCCGGTAATTCATCGTCGCCACAACTCGTCGGGGGGGACTGTGTCGAATTTGCGTGTGGACCCTGTCGACTTGGCGCTGTCCGCCGATCATATGGATATGCACGGCCGCGATTTGCAGGTAGCGCACGCATCCGCGAACGCAGCGATCGACAGCGCCGGGGCCGGATGGGTCGGAACATCAGCCGTAGCTCTGCAAGCCCGGCTCGCCGAATGGCAGGCCGTCACCGACGATCTATGCCTGCAAATCACGACGATGGGCGAGCACTTCCGCGTTGCCTCGCAGCGTTACAGCCAAGCGGACGCGAGCTCCGCCGATGCCCTGGCCCGCGAAATAGGGCCGGCGGCTGGGCCGGCGCCCCGCTGAGGTCACCGCCCGAGGATGACTGTCTCCCTCGCCGACGTCGACAAGTGGAGCTCCTGGGCGATCCACGAGGTCGCCGACGCCATGGCTGGCCGCGGATCATCGGCCGAACAGGTCATGACAGGCCTGACAATCCTTCCTATTGTCGCGAGTTGGACCGGGCAAGCCAGCGATTCGGCACGTGTATCGCTGGACCGTTTGAGTTCGCAGCTGGGCAACCATTCCGAGCAGATGCAGGCGGCCGCGTCAGCGTGCTGGAAGCTCGCTGACGATGTGGAGGGACTCAAAGCCATAGTTGCCGCGATCGACCGCGACGCGAGCGCCGAGGGTTTCAATATTAACCGCGTCACGGGAGAAGTCACCCCCACCGACCCTGATCGGCTGGCATCGTCGGTGGCGTACCAGCAGCAGATGGCCGACCTGCAGCGCCGCGTCACCGCAGCGCTCGCCGAAGCGAACACCATCGACGAGGCACTCGCGCACACCCTCAGTCTCGAACTGCCCCAAGGCACTCCCGCTCCTGCCGCCCCCGGCCCGGAACCGGCATTGCCCCCACCGCGCACCCCGGGAGCCAATGACGACCCCTGGCAGCATGGCGGGGATCGCCGGTGGACATCGGTGGCAACCGAAGGCCTCAAACAAAAAGCGGTCGCCGCAGCCGAACTGGAGATGCTGCGCAACGGTCAGACCAACGCTGCTGCGTTCCTGGACCACTACCTGGACAACACCGGCGCACCAAAGACGCTACCTCCGGACGTCATCGACAAGTGGCTCAGCGACAACGCCAACGGCTACAACGACTTTGCCGCGGCGCCGGTTGCCCAGGTCAACTCGAATCTGCAGTCCATCACCCGCGACGCTCTCGCCCAAGCGCGCAGCACAGGAAAGCCGGTCACGTTGTCCGGGACCACCCCGTGGGCCGTAGTGGCCGGCAGCGACGGCGACGAGGTGCGCACGCTCGGCCACTATTCAGTGTCAACCGCGTACACGATCACCATGAATCCCGACGGCACCTACGCCGCCAATTACCGCAACGATGTCACTGACTGGTACAACTTCGCCACCACATCTCCGATGCCTTCTGACCTCAGCCATAACATCTCCAACATGGCGCACGACCTGCAAGCGGTCGGCATTGCCCAAGACTTCTTGGTCACCGGATCGGGCAGCGTGCAGCGCGTCCAGGGAAGGATGCCATGAGCATCGTCATCGATTTCGCCCGCCGGATCGCAGCCACCGGCATGATCACCGTCGGGGTGCTGGCAACTGCTGCTTGCGCATCTGATCAATTGGAGACGACCAAGGACATACCGAAAGATCAAGCTGTTCAACAGATTAACGCTGCGTTTGTCCACGCACGCGTCCCGGCCAGCTTTACGCCACTAGCCGCCACCGTCAGCACGACCACCTGGGGCTCAGAAGCGCGGACCGTCAAAGCCGCCTTCACCGCCCGAAAGGCTGACTTCGATACATTCATGACAACGGTCAGCACCCAAGGCGATCCGACGTGGATGAAAGACACCTCGAATAGCTGCCCTCCTGACAGCGGCACACACCCCGCACCGGTGGCATACGCGCCACCTCCGCCGCTGTTGAAGAATTGGTACGACCGCGGAATCTTCCAGCGCTGCACAGCCATTGAGTCGTGGGCTATCGCATCGACTGAATTCAGTGACACCGCCCGCTCGGCAGGGCACATCTTCGTGCAGCCGACCGACAACGCCACGGACCCCGGCGAAGTGACTGTACTCATCGGGACGACGGTAGCCTAACCTACTGCGGCGGAACGGGAACCCGGCCCGCGCGATGTCCTCGCCCGCGGCCGAAGCCAACATCCCCACGCTCGGTGGGCGATCTCCAACCGCGCCGGAACAGCCGTGTGTGTGCTCGGGCCACCACCGCTGGACCATTGGTAGAAACGAACGACAATGACTGCGCACCACCAACTATTCATTATCACGAACAAGCCTGAGCATAGGGTCATAGCAGATCTTGCCGCAGCCACGGGTACCGAAATCACACCGATTCAAGCGGTATCCGAAGGGCCGACTTACGGCGGAAAATTCGACGACAGCATTACAGAGGTCGAGACGCAGCACGATTTTGACGACGATCTAGGTATCAAATTCAGCCAATACCCAATGGTGGTTACGATTCGCGACGCGAGCGGCGATAAGTCCGCAGAAGAAAAAAATGCACGCGATGTTTCCGAAAAACTCAAGAATATCGGCGGCTACAAACTTCTCCTGGCTTTTGATCTACAGAAACTGCTGGCACAGTTTCGATTCGGAGGTAGCTCCGACAGTCGACGTCAGATGGACAGCGCGATGCCGTCCAGGATGTCGTGTTCGCTGACCACCAATTCCGTGATCCCCGCCCGCTGACCGAATTCGCGGGCCAATTCCTCGACGACGATCGAGCCGCCACCGATCACCGGCACCCGGCCCGGGTGCATGGGGCCGAGCTCGGCGCGTTGCGCACGGGGCATCGCGATCAGCTCGTCACACACTTTCACCACTTCGGGAATTCCGATGCGGGACAGGTGAATCGCCTCGGAGTCGTACTCCGGTAGGCCCAGCGCCAGCGCGGCAATCGTGGTGAACGTGCCGGCCACGCCGACCCACGTCGCCGCACCTTCGATCGGCACCACATCGAGGGCTTCGGCCAACTTATCGCGGACCACGGCACGCGCCGCGGCCACTTCGTCGACGGTGGGCGGATCGGACTGTAGGCAACGCTCGGTGAGCCGCACGCAGCCGATGTTGGCCGAGAAGCTGGCCACCACGTCGGCAACGGCAGGACCGGAACCGCCGAGCACCACCTCGGTCGAACCGCCACCCAGGTCCACGACCACGAAAGGCCCTGTGGCCGGGTCTAATTCACCGACGGCACCGCGGAAGGACAATGCGGCTTCCTCGGTCCCGGTGATCACCTCGGCCACCGCGCCGGGCATCACCCGACCCAATTGGCGCGCCGTCATGGCGAAGAACTCGTCGCGGTTGCCGGCGTCGCGGGCCGCCGAAGTCGCGACCATGCGCACCTTGGCCACGTCGTGCGCCAGCATCACCTCGACATAGTCGGTCAGTGCGGCCTCGGTACGGGCCAATGCGGCGGGCGCGAATTGTCCTGTGGCGTCCACGCCTTCGCCGAGGGTGACGATCCGCATCTCGCGGTGGACATCCTGCAGCCGACCATCAGAGACGTCAGCGATCAGCAGCCGGATGGAATTGGTACCGCAGTCAACAGCAGCGACTCGCGAACTCACACCCACACCTTCGGATCCAGAATCCCGGCCATCGCCGGTTCGACTGCCAACAACGCCAGCGCCTCGTCACCAAAGGGATTGACGCCCGGGCCTTTTGCCAACGAATGCGCCATCACCACGTGCAGGCACTTCACCCGGTCCGGCATCCCGCCGCCGGAGAACGTCGTCCCCAGCGATTCTATGGCGTCCCGCTCAGCCAGGAACGACTCGTGCGCCCGCAGATACGCCGCCGCCAGCTCTTCGGAGTCCTGCAGGCGTTCGGTCATGTCCTTCATCAGACCGGACGACTCCAGCCGGCTCGCCGCGGCCGTCAGCGCCGGATGGGTCAGGTAATACAAAGTGGGAAAAGGAGTTCCGTCGGGCAATCGCGGCGCGGTCTTCACCACGCCGGGTTCACCATTGGGGCAGCGGTACGCGATCTCCAGCACACCGCGCGGTTCGCGCCCCAGTTGGGCCGCAACGGCTTCCAGATCAGCAGCGTCAACCACCGGGCGGCGCCTGAGGTGCGGGCTCGTCCGTCGGGGTCACGGCATCGTTCGGGGTGACGCCATCCGGGCCGGGCGGCACGACGGCCGGCGCCGGCGTAAGTCCGTGCGGCTGATCGGCAATGGTGTGCCACAGCGCGGTGTACCAGGGCTGGTTGCTCTTCGCGGTGGGCGACGGTGCGGGCGCGACGGGTGCCGTCACGGCGCCGGGAGGCAGTTGCACCTGATACGGGATATCGCCCGGCATCACGAAGCCCAACCGCTCACGGGCCTGCGCGGCGATGTACACCGGGTCGGCCAGCTTCACCTTCTGCTGCTCCAAATTCTTGATCTGCGAACGCAATTGGGCCTCAGCCGTGGCCAGCTGCTGCATCTCGGTGCGCTGCGCGAAGAACGTCCGCACCGGGCCGGCGATGGTCAGGGTCAGCACGCACACGACGACGGCGAGAATCGCCGCTCGCCGTGCCGCCGAGCCCAGCCGCTGCTCGGCATGGTGCTCGACCGACTCCGCATACGCCTGCCGGATCGGCTCCGTGGCGGGCACCGGCAGGTTTTCCGGGACCCGGCGCGGCTCGGCTTTGGGCCGGTTACCCGCCTTGGCCGCCGACGTGCCATTCCCGGCGCGCCCCCGCTTCGCCTCGCCGGGTTTGGCGGGGCGAGAGGCGGGGGAACGCCGCTTGGGATCGGCCATATCGGTAGGTCAGACCCGCGAAACTACTTGGCTTCCAGCGCGAAACGCGGGAAAGCCAGGTCGCCGGCGTACCGTGCGGCGTCACCCAGGGTCTCCTCGATGCGCAGCAGCTGGTTGTACTTGGCGACGCGCTCGCTGCGGGCCGGGGCACCGGTCTTGATCTGACCGCAGCTGCACGCCACGGCCAGGTCGGCGATGGTGGTGTCCTCGGTCTCGCCACTGCGGTGGCTCATCATCGACTTGTAGCCGGCGGCGTGGGCCAGGGCGACAGCGTCCAAAGTCTCGGTGAGCGTGCCGATCTGGTTCACCTTCACCAACAGCGCGTTGGCGGCGCCCTTCTCGATGCCCTCTTCCAGCCGCTCCGGGTTGGTGACGAACAGGTCGTCGCCGACCAGCTGAACACGGTCACCGATCGCGGTGGTCAGCGCCACCCAGCCGTCCCAGTCGTCCTCGGACAGCGGGTCCTCGATGGACACCAGCGGGAAGGAATCCAGCAGCGAGGCATAGAACTCGGCCATCTGCTCAGCGGTGCGAGTCTGCTTCTCGAAGGCGTAACCCGTTCCGTCCGTGTAGAACTCGGTCGCCGCGACGTCGAGGGCCAGCGCCACGTCGCTGCCCAGCTTCAGGCCGGTGGCGTCGATGGCGGTGCTGATCAGTTCGAGCGCGGCGTGGGTGCCGGCGACGTCGGGCGCGAAGCCGCCCTCGTCACCAAGGCCGGTCGACAGCCCCTGCTTCTTCAGCACGGACTTGAGCGAGTGGTACACCTCGGCGCCCCAGCGCAGCGATTCCTTGAAAGTCGGGGCACCGATCGGGGCGACCATGAACTCCTGGACGTCGACGCCGGTGTCGGCGTGGGCGCCACCGTTGAGGATGTTCATCATCGGCACCGGCAGGATGTGGGCGTTCGGGCCGCCGATGTAGCGGAACAGCGGCAGGCCGGCGGAGTCGGCAGCGGCCTTCGCCACGGCCAGCGAGACACCGAGGATGGCGTTGGCGCCGAGGCGCGACTTGTCCGGGGTGCCGTCCAGGTCCAGCAGCGCCTGGTCGATGATGCGCTGGTCGTCGGCGGCCTGGCCGATGACGGCGGGAGCGATCTCGTCGAGCACGGCCTCGACGGCCTTCTCGACACCCTTGCCGAGGTAGCGGGCGCCGCCGTCACGCAGTTCGACAGCCTCGTGCTCACCGGTGGACGCACCCGACGGCACGGCCGCGCGGGCGAACGTTCCATCAGTCAGAGCAACCTCGACCTCGACCGTCGGATTTCCCCGAGAGTCGAGAATCTCGCGGGCTCCGACCTGTTCGATGATTGGCACTTGGGTCTCCCTTTGGCGTCACGGACTCGTGCGAACGCCCATCAGCCTAAACGGTGCCAGGCGCAGGAGTGTGTCAGCTACCCCGGCCGATCGAATACCTATCTTTGATGCCCGTTGGCATATGCCGTCGCCCAGTCGCGCACAGCACGGGCGTAGTCGTCCGACATGTTGTAGGCGTGCAACGCGTCCATCCAGCCATGCGGACTGGACAAATCCTTGCCTCGGTAGCAGAGATAACCAGCCGCTGACAGCGCCGCGTCGTCGATGTTGTCGGGGCTGGCGAAGCCGGTGTTGTTGGCGTCGACGCCGTACAACCGCCAGGTGTCCGGAATGAACTGCATGGGCCCCATGGCGCGGTCGACGGCGCTGTCGTTGTCCATGTTGCCGAGGTCGGAGTCCGAAATCCGCAGGTTGTTCATGGTTCCATCGAGCGGCACGCCCCGAATCGGGGGCGTGACGTCACCGTTCGGCGCGATGGTCGCGCCGCGGTAGGTGCCGTGATGACTCTCGACCATGCCGATGCCGGCCAGCGTCGTCCACGCGATGTGGCACTTGGGGTTCTCGACCTCAGCGACGCGAGCGGCGTACCCGTACGCCTCGAGCGCCATGACCGGAATGCCCAGCGGCGGTGCCAGCTGCTGGGCCCAGTCGTGCAGCTGGTCGGCGCCACGACCCTTCACATGAGTGTTGATCGCGGGCACGGGCGGTCCCGCCGGTGGCGGCACTCCGCGCAGGTAGCCGGGCTGAAACGAGCAACTCGAGGCCATCAGCAGCGCTGTCGCGGCAACGACAGCGCTCGCCCGCAGCCACCGCGCTCGCAACACCGGTACTCCCCCATGCACTGAGATTCTCGACGGATTCGTCGCCCCGCCATCGTCGCATGCCGAGCTGAGTGCACCCGGGAGCGCGAGCTTTCCGGCACGGAACTACGACGGTCGCCCGTCCGCTGATAAGGTTGGCTTGCCTTCCTTTGGCAAGGCAAACCTGTGTTGCTGTTTAGTCTATCTAAGGATTGCGGATGACTACCACTTTCGCGGTCTCGACATCGCTAACTGCCGCAGGCCCCGGCATTTCCTCACAGCTGTTTGGCAGCTTGCTGATCGGCCTCCGCGAAGGCCTGGAGACTGCGATTGTCGTCACCATCCTGATCGCCTTCCTCGTGAAGTCCGACCGCCGCGACGCCCTCAAATGGGTCTGGCTCGGAGTTGCCGGCGCCATCGCGATGACCATCGGTGTGTTCCTCAGCATCCAGCTCAGCGAGAACACCATCTCCGGGCTGGCAGCCGAGGCCATCGCCGGCGTCGCCTCGTTTGTCGCGGTGGTCATCGTCACCACGATGGTGCTGTGGATGCGCAAGGCCGCCGCCACCATCTCCGGCGAGTTGCGCAGCGACATGGCGCGCGCCCTGGAATCGGGCGGTTGGGCGGTCGCCACGCTGGCGTTCCTGGCCGTCGGCCGCGAAGGCGTCGAGACGGCGCTGTTCATGGTCGGCTACGCCAATGCCGAGACCGCGTGGCCGTTGACCGGACTGTTGATCGGCGTGCTCATCGCCATCGCGTTCGCCTACGGCATGTACATCGGGTCGCTGCGGATCAACTTGGCCAAGTTCTTCAAGTACACCGGCGCCTTCCTGGTCGTGGTCGCCGCCGGCATCTTGTCCTACGCCATCGGCGCGCTGCAGACCGTCGGCTGGCTGCCCGGGCTGGGGGCCAAGGCCTTCGATCTGACGGGCGCCTTCAATTGGTCGTCGTGGTACGGCCAGGTGATCCAGGGCGTCTTCAACGTCAGCCCCACCCCATCCGTTCTGCAGTTCGTCTGCTGGCTGGCTTACCTGTTGATCGTCCTGACGCTGTTCCTGCGACCCGTCGCAGCCAAACCCGCCCCTGCAGCCCCCCTCGAAAGGTCCGCTAAGTGAACCTCGCCGCCCTGAACGCCAAGGCCGGTCTGACCGCGCACGCCAGGAGCAAGACGGTAATCGCCTCCGCAGCCCTGCTCGCCGGCCTGACCGCGGTCTCCGCGTGCACCTCCAAGTCGGACGAGAACAAGTCCGCCTCGGGCGAGATCACCGTGACCGCCTCCGACGACGCCTGCAAGCTCTCGGCGACGTCGGCCAAGACCGGCGCGAGCACATTCGTCATCACCAACAACGGCACCAAGGTCACCGAGTTCTACGTCTACGGCCCCGGCGACAAGGTGATGGGCGAGATCGAGAACATCTCCCCCGGCCTGCAGCGCAAGCTGATCGTGCAGCTGCCCGAGGCAGGCACCTACAAGACCGCGTGCAAGCCCGGCATGGTCGGCGACGGCATCCGCGGTGATTTCACCGTCACCGGCGACACCGTCAAGATCGACGACACCGGCAAGTTCAAGGACGCCGCCGACTTCTACAAGAAGTACGTGATCGCCCAGACCAGCGACCTGGTGCCCGCCACCGAGGCTTTCGCCGCTGCGGTGAAGAAGGGTGACGTCGCCGGCGCCAAGGCGCTGTACCCGAAGGCCCGCACCTACTACGAGCGCATCGAGCCGGTGGCAGAGTCGTTCCCGAACGACCTGGACCCACGCATCGACCTGCGCGAGGCCGACGTCAAACCTGGCGACAAGTGGACCGGCTTCCACCGCCTGGAGAAGGAGCTGTGGGTCACCGGTCTGCAGCCCGACAGCGGCGCGGTGGCCGATCAGCTGGTCGCCGATGTCAAGGAGCTCGACGCCGGCGTGAAGGATCCGAAGTGGACCATCGACTCCACCAAGATCGCCGGTGGCGCCCAGGGCCTGCTCGACGAGATCGCCAAGACCAAGATCAGCGGTGAGGAAGACATCTTCAGCCACACCGACCTGTGGGACTTCCAGGCCAACGTCGACGGCTCGCGCACCGCGGTCGGTTCGGTGGACCCGATCCTCGACGAGCGCAACCCCAGCCTCGGCAAGGACGTCGACGCTGCTTTCGACAAGGTCCAGACGCTGCTGGACAAATACCGCCAGGGCGACGGCTTCGTGTTCTACGACAAGGTCACCGAGCCTGAGCGCCAAGAGCTTTCGCAAGCGATTGACGCATTGAGCAAGGAGGTCAGTGAGGTGCAGGGTGTCGTCGCAAAGCAGTGACACTCAGCCGGTGACCACTGAACCGGCCGCGACCGAACGCGGCGCCCACGGCGGACTCAGCCGGCGCAAGCTGTTCGGCGCAGCCGGGGTGACAGCCGCTGTGGTCGGCGCCGCCGCCACCGGCGCGCTGGCCGGCCGCTCCTCGGCGGCCATGGTCGAGGACAGCCTGAGCAAGCCGGTGCCATTCCGCGGCAGCCATCAGGCGGGCATCGTCACCGCCGCGCAGGACCGGATGCACTTCGCCACCTTCGACGTCACGACGGACAAGAAGGCCGACGTGGTGGCGATGCTGAAGAAGTGGACGGAGATGGCCGAGCGCATGACGCTCGGCGAAGAGGCTGTCGCACACGGGGCCATCGGGCTGAACCCGTACGCGCCACCGGCGGATACCGGTGAGGCCCTTGGCCTTTCACCCTCCGCCCTGACCCTGACCATCGGCTTCGGTCCTGGCTTCTTCCGCAAGGACGGCAAGGACCGGTTCGGCATCGACGCCCAGCGGCCGCCACATCTGGTGGACCTGCCCAAGTTCCGCAACGAGAAGCTGGACCCGGCGCGCTGCGGCGGCGACATCGTCGTACAGGCCTGCGCCAACGACCCACAGGTCGCGGTGCACGCCATCCGCAACCTGGCCCGCGTGGGCTTCGGCACCGTCGCGGTGCGGTACTCGCAGCTGGGGTTCGGCCGCACATCGTCGACCACCCGGAACCAGTCCACCCCGCGAAACCTGTTCGGGTTCAAGGACGGAACGAACAATATCAAGGCCGAGGACACGTCGGCCATCGACAAGCACATCTGGGTCGGCACCGGCGACGGACCGGCCTGGATGACGGGCGGCTCGTATCTGATCAGCCGCCGCATCCGGATGCTCATCGAATCCTGGGACCGCACAACGCTGTTGGAGCAGGAGCGGGTGATCGGACGACAGAAGGGCAACGGCGCACCCAACGGGTACACCGACGAGTTCACCCCGCTGGACTTCGACAGCAAGGGCGCCGACGGCGCGCCGATGATCGACGTCAACGCCCACGTGCGCCTGGCCTCCCCCGAGGCCAACAACGGCGTGCAGATTCTGCGCCGCGGCTACAACTTCACCGATGGCTCAGACGGTTTCGGCCATCTGGACGCGGGGCTGTTCTTCATCGCCTTCGTCCGCAACCCGGCCGAGTCGTTCATCCCGATGCAGACCAAGCTGTCCACCAACGACGCGCTGAACGAATACATCACGCACACCGGCAGCGGCATCTTCGCCTGCCCGCCGGGTGTGCGTGATGGTTCGTCGGACT
The DNA here is from genome assembly GCF_058790275.1 of Mycobacterium sp. FW102-FHT13B02. NCBI lineage: Bacteria > Bacillati > Actinomycetota > Actinomycetes > Mycobacteriales > Mycobacteriaceae > Mycobacterium > Mycobacterium sp. FW102-FHT13B02. The sequence goes on along the minus strand of NZ_JBYTCM010000002.1, from coordinate 392,421 downwards.
ACTGGGGTTCGACGCTCTTCGGCTGATTACCGGGCTGGTCGGCGGTGCGGTAGCGGTTGTAGAACGCCAGTGATGCGACTGCCGCGGCGGCACCGATCACGCCCCACAGCGCGATCTGGAAGACCAGCGAGCCGAACAGGAAGTCGTAGGCGAAGGTCAGATACAGCGACCAGGCCGCCCGGTAGCCCGACCAGAAGGCCAGCAGGCCGGTGCTGATCGCGATGATCAGGCTCTGCTGACGATCGAAGCGGTTGACCTGCTGTTCGATGGCGGCGGGCAGTTTCATGGTGATTCCTTCCTCAGGTTTGTCGGACGCTCGTTGGTCGGCGTCGTTGGAGCAATCACACCGGGGCCGCCCGGCTACCGATCCCAAGTTCTGGGGTTGGCGGGCGGTCAATCGAGCGTGCGTGCACTCAGAAGTTCTCGAACGCAACCGGGTGGCGGAAAACCAGCCCGGAAATCGCCGTGCAGTTGCGTTCGAGCGGTGCGACGCCTGTCACGTTGCCCAGCCTGACCTGACGGCGGAAATCCGCATCGGAGATCGCCGTACCGTCAGGCTCGGGAAGGTAAGTCGGCATGATCGACGAGGCCGCGACTCAGACGTCCTGGACCGGCCAGTGCTCCCGCCACTCATCCTCTGACACCACACCCAGCGGTGCGGCATCCAACTCCACCGCCACCTCGTCGCCGCGGCGGGCGGCGACGATGCGGCGCTCGGCCTCGCGCACGTTGTCGATGAACTCCAGGGCCACTGTGCGCAAAGCACTTTCGGCGTCGACGTGCGGCTCGAGGGTCACCGAGGTGAGACCGGCCGGAAGCAGATCGGCGGGCAGCCCGGCCGTACCGGTCCGTTCGATCAGCTTCTGCGCCAGGGCCAGCGCCGGCAGCGCCGTCGGCACCCCGTCCAGGCAAGACCAGCGGGACGCCTTCGCCTGCATTTCCAAAGCCTTGCGCTCTTCCCACTGCGCAATCTGGTCTTCCAGCGAAATCTCCTGCCCGGCAAGCACTGCCGGAACCCGGTTGCCCAGTTTACGAATCAGCGTGTCGGCGACGTCGTCGATGCCGAACGGGTGCAGCGGCGCATCCTCGGCGATGCGCGCGTGAAACAGCACCTGCAGCAACACATCTCCGAGTTCCTCGCGGACGTCGTCGGCGTTGCCGCCCCGGACCGCGTCGAACAGCTCGTAGGTCTCTTCCAGCAGGTAGCGGCGCAGTGAGTCGTGCGTCTGCTCGCTCTCCCACGGCCCGTTGGTGCGCAGCTTGTCCATCATCGTGACAGCGTCGATGAGTCGCTCACCCGGCTGAGAACCGTCCGCCGTGATCAGCCTCTCGCCTGCGGCCAGCCGGGCGCGCACCTGTGGATGCTCCGGATCGGACGACAGCAGCACCGGTGCCGGGTTGTCGGAATCGCCGTAAGCCGGCCGGCCCGACGGCAAGGACCACGGCACCTTCACCGGCAATTCCTCGGTGTACTGCACGTCGCCGGTCAGCAGCACCAGCGCATCGATCGGCATCAACGAGGGGCGGCGCGGATCGACCAGGACGACCGTCATTTCGACTGCCCCGGTTCGCCCACCGCATTACCTCCCAGGTCGGTTATGTCCACTTCACCAGCCGCTTTCCCGTCGAGCACCAGCAGCAGTCCGGCCACCGCGCGCGCCAGCTCCAGGTCGCGGATGCGGGGCGCGCCCACGCCGGCACCGGCCCGTGGAATGGGGATCTGCACCGTTGCGGTCGTCGCCCGGTACGTCGCGCCGGGGTACATCCGCTTGAGCCGCAACTGACCGGAGTCCATGAGCGTCAGCGGCGTCACCCGGATGGTCGCGTCCGAGATCGCGGTGACCTCGGTGACGCCGTACTCGCGGCACAGCAGCCGCAAGCGAGCGACCGCGACGAGCCGCTGCGCGGGTTCGGGCAGCGGGCCGTAGCGGTCCACCAACTCTTCGACGACGGATGCGACGGCCGCGTGATCAGACGCGGCGGCCAGCCTGCGGTAGGCCTCGAGCCGCAACCGGTCGCTGCCGATGTAGTCCGGCGGCAGGTGGGCATCGATCGGCAGATCGACCCGCACCTCCTTCGGTTCCTCCACGGCCGCAACGGTTTTCCCATCCACCGCGGCGCGGTAGGCCTCCACGGCCTCGCCGACCAGCCGGACGTACAAGTCGAAGCCGACGCCCGCGACGTGCCCCGACTGCTCGACACCCAGCACGTTGCCGGCGCCGCGGATCTCCAGGTCCTTCATCGCAACAGCCATACCGGCACCCAGATCGTTGTTCTGCGCGATGGTGGCCAGCCGGTCGTGCGCGGTCTCGGTGAGCGGGACTTCCGGCGGATACAGGAAGTACGCGTAACCGCGTTCGCGGCTACGGCCGACGCGGCCACGGAGCTGGTGCAACTGTGACAGACCGAAGGTGTCGGCCCGCTCCACGATCAGCGTATTGGCGTTCGAAATATCAAGGCCCGTCTCGACAATCGTGGTGCAGACCAGGATGTCGTACTCGCGGTTCCAGAAGCCCTCGACGGTCTTCTCGAGCATCTCCTCGGGCATCTGCCCGTGGGCCACCACGACGCGCGCCTCTGGCACCATTTGACGCACCCGCGCAGCCGCGTTGTCGATCGACTTCACCCGGTTGTGGATGTAGAACGCCTGCCCGTCGCGCAGCAGCTCGCGACGCAGGGCGGCAGCGACCTGCTTGTCGTCATGCGGCCCAACGTAAGTCAGCACCGGGAAGCGCTCCTCGGGCGGCGTCAGGATGGTCGACATCTCCCGGATACCCGCGAGGCTCATCTCCAGGGTGCGTGGGATCGGGGTGGCGCTCATGGTCAGCACGTCGACGTGCGTTCGCATCGACTTGATGTGCTCCTTGTGCTCGACACCGAACCGCTGTTCCTCGTCGACGATCACCAGGCCGAGATCCTTCCAGGTGACACCGGTCGCCAGCAGCCGGTGGGTACCGATCACGACGTCGACCGAGCCGTCCTTCAAACCCTCGATAACCAAACGGGATTCGGCCGGGTCGGTGAATCGCGACAGCCCCTTGACCGTCACCGGGAAGCCGGCCATGCGGGCGGTGAAGGTCTGCAGATGCTGGTCGGCCAGCAGCGTCGTCGGCACCAGCACCGCGACCTGCTTGCCGTCCTGTACGGCCTTGAACGCCGCGCGGACCGCGATCTCGGTCTTGCCGTAGCCGACGTCACCGCAGATGACCCGGTCCATGGGCACCGGCTTCTCCATGTCGGCCTTGACCTCGGTGATGGCGGTCAGCTGGTCCATGGTCTCGGTGAAGCCGAACGCGTCTTCCATCTCGGCCTGCCACGGGGTGTCCGGGGCGAACGCGTGCCCCGGCGCGGACTGCCGCTTGGCGTACAGCGACACCAGCTCGCCGGCGATCTCGCGAACCGCCTTGCGCGCCTTGGTCTTCGTGTTGGTCCAGTCGCTGCCGCCGAGGCGGCTCAGCGTGGGTTCCTGCCCACCGACGTAGCGGGACAGCTGGTCCAGCGAGTCCATCGGCACGTACAGCCGGTCGGCCCCGCCACCGCGTTTGGCCGACGCGTACTCGAGCACCAGGTACTCGCGCCGCGCACCGCCGACCACGCGCTCGGTCATCTCGACGAACTTGCCGATGCCGTGCTGGTCGTGCACCACCAGGTCGCCGGCTGTCAAGGCCAGCGGGTCGACGACGTTACGCCGTTTGGCGGCAAGCCTTTTGCCTTCGGTGACCGCCGCCCGGTTGCCCGTCAGATCGGTCTCGGTGATGATGACGAGGTTGACGCCGGGCAGCACCAGACCGTCATGCAACGGCCCCTTGAGCACGCCGACGACGCCGGACTTCGGCGCCGCACCGGGCTCCAACATCGTTGCTGCGACGTCGGATTCACCCAGCTGCTCGACGACACGGTGCGCGGTACCGGTACCCGGGGTCACCACCGCGGCGAGCCCGCCGGTGGCGATGTGCGCCCGCAGCATCGCGAAGATCTCTTCGAGGCTCTGCTGGCTGCGGGCCGACGGCGCCGGTCGGATGTCGACCTCGGCGGCGGACTCATTGGCCAACTGGCTGAGCGTCCACCACGGGTGACCGCCGGCGGCCGCGGCTTCCCGGATCTCCACGAAGTCCCGGAATCCCGAACCACCAAGCTGCTCAACGTCAATCGGCGCGTCGCCGCCCACAGCGGCCACCGACCACGAGGCTTCCAGGAACTCGCGGCCGGTCTTGATCAGGTCGGCCGCGCGGGTGCGAACCTTCTCCGGATCGCAGATCAGCAACGGCGCACCCGCGGGCAGCCGATCGGTGAGCAACGCCAGTTCGCCGGGACGCAACACGGGCAGCAGCGCCTCCATGCCGTCGACCGGGATACCCTCCGCCAGCTTCGCCATCATGTCGGCGACGCTGCCGGTGATCTGGTTGTCGCTGCTGGGCAGGCCGGCCCCGATCGCGGCGGCGCGTTCGCGGACGTCGGCGGTCAGCAGCAGTTCGCGACAGGGCACCGCGATCACCGACTCGACGGCGATCTCCGGAATGGAGCGCTGGTCGGCCACCGAGAACATCCGCATCTCGGAGACCTCGTCGCCCCAGAACTCGACCCGCACGGGGTGCTCGGCGGTCGGCGCGAAGACGTCGAGAATGCCACCGCGGACGGCGAATTCGCCGCGCTTGCCGACCATGTCGACGCGCGTGTAGGCCAGCTCGACCAGTCGCGTCACGGTGTCGTCGAAGTCGGCTTCACCGCCGATGGTCAGAGTCACCGGCTCGGCGTCGGTCACCCCGCCGGCCAGCGGCTGCAGCAGCGACCGGGCCGTGGTGACGACGACCCGCAGCGGCGGACCGAGCCGGGCATCATCAGGCAGGGCCAGCCGGCGCAGCACCGTCAACCGGGCACCGACGGTGTCGACGCCAGGCGACAGCCGCTCGTGCGGCAATGTCTCCCACGACGGGAACAACGCCACGGCGTCGCCGTAGACGGCCCGCAGTTCGGCGGTGAGATCGTCGGCCTCACGGCCGGTGGCGGTGACCACCAGCACCGGGCCCGCAGCAGCCAGCGCGGCCGCGACCGGCAGCCGGGCGCTGACCGGGCCGACCAACGCCTGCTCGGCGACGCCCTCGGCGGCATGCCGCGTCAGTTCCTGCAGGCCAGGATCGGTGAGTGCGAGTTGGACGAGCCCCGCCAACGGGGTTTGGATCGATTGCTGCCCCGGGGAGGTCATGATGACACCGATTGTAGTTCGCAGGACTTCGTCAATATTGGGCACCGTCCCGTCAAGGGATCGTCAACGAGGCGCTCACGCGGCGATTTCCGGCGCAGGGTGGAGTCATGACACTGCTCGACATCCTGCCGTCCCTGCGGGGCGCCGTGCGTCCGCGCATCGACACCACCATCTGGCCGTCGACCACCCAGGTCGACGCCTTGGGGCGGCTCTGCGTCGGGTCCTTGGCGCTCACCGACGTCGCCGATGAGTTCGGCACACCCGCATACGTTCTGGATGAAGCCGACTTCCGCAAGCGGGCCCAGCACTACCGCGCCACGTTGCGGGGTGTCGAGGTGGTCTATGCCGCGCAGTCCCTGCTGACCAGGACCGTCGCCGGCTGGCTGCATGACGCCGGCCTCGGCATGGCGGTGTGTTCGACGGCCGAACTGGCCACCGCCCTCGCCGGTGGCATGGACCCCGCACGCATCGTGGTGCACGGCAGCGGCAAGTCGGTGGACGAACTGGCGACCGCGGCCGGCGCCGGCGTTGGTCGCATCGTGCTCGACTCCCCCATCGAAATGGCCTATCTGGCCGGGGTCGCGCGCCGGCCGCAGGCGATGCTGCTGCAGATACTGCCCGGCGTCGACGTGCTGCCGTTGGTCCGCCGGGCGCTGGCCACGCCGCAACTGCCGTTGGTGGGGCTGTGCTGCAATCTGGGCACGCAGATCGCCGAACCCGAGATGTACGTCGAGGCCGTGCGCCGCATGGTCGACACCATGGCCGATGTGCGAGCCGCCCACGGCGTGGTGCTCACCGAGCTGAACATCGGTGGCGGGCACGCCATCGCCTACCGGACCGGGGAACCCGAACTCGACGTCGCGGCATTGGCCGACTTCCTGGAAGACGCCCTCGATGCTGCCTGCGCCGCGAACCGGTTCCCGCGGCCCCGGCTCGTCGTCGAACCCGGCCGGGCGATCAGCGGCCGGGCCGGGGTGACGTTGCACCGGGTGCAATCAGTGTCGACCCGTACCGACGGCAGCGGTGTCATAACCGTCGACGGCAGCCATCCGCACTCCGCGCCGATCGCGAATTACACTGTGGCCCTTGCCAACCGGCACCCGCTCGGACCCACGCGGCGGTCCACGATCATCGGCCGCGACGGCACCCCCATCGCCGACGATCTCGAACTGCCCGACGACGTCCATCCCGGCGATCTCCTCGCCACCGCGTGCACCGGCGCCTACCACCACAGCACGGCCTCGAACTTCACCATGACGACCCGGCCACCGGTGGTCGCCGTCTGCGACCGTCGCGTGCGGCCGCTGATCCGGCGCGAGACGACCGCGGACCTGCTACTGCGCGACTGCGGGTAACGGCGTCAGCCGAGGGCAGAAGTCAGCCTTCGTGCAACTCGGGGTCTGCCTCGAGATGGGTCAGCCCGTTCCACATCAGGTTGACCAGGTGCGCGGCAACGACTTCCTTCTTCGGCTCCCTGGTGTCGAGCCACCACTGCGCGGACATCGACACCGATCCCACCAGCGCCTGGGCGTACAGCGGTGCCAGCTCGGGGTCCAGTCCCCGCCGGGAGAAGTCGCCGGCCAAGATCGACGACACCTGGTTGACGGCGTCGTTGAGCAGGGTCGAATACGTACCGGACGCGATGCTGGTCGGGGAGTCCCGAATCAGGATCCGGAACCCGTCGGTGTGTTCTTCGACGTAGGTCAGCAGCGCCAGCGCAACCCGCTCGACCCGCACCCGCGACCGGTTGTTGGTCAGCGACGACGTGATGCCGTCGAGCAGTGCGGACATCTCGCGGTCCACGACGACGGCGTACAGGCCTTCCTTGCCGCCGAAGTGCTCATAGACCACCGGCTTGGAGACATTGGCGCGCTGCGCTATCTCCTCGATGGACGTGCCGTCGTAACCCCGCTCGGCGAACAGCGACTTCGCGATCTCGATGAGCTGCTGACGGCGCGCACTGCCGGTCATGCGCGCGCGAGGGCTGCGCGCTCCGTTCTCCACCGCTGCCATGATCGCCAGCGTATCCGCTTGCACTAGAGTCTCTGGCGAGTAATCCGTCGTGGTGTAATCGGCAGCACCTCTGATTTTGGTTCAGATAGTTCAGGTTCGAGTCCTGGCGACGGAGCAAGTCAAGTAGTGCACAGCGCGAAGCAGTCAAAGCGCGACATCGCGTAGAGAGAGGCGTACGTGACTCGAGGCGAAGCCGCTGTCATCGTCCTGGCGGCCGGGTCGGGCACCCGGATGCGCTCCGACATCCCGAAGGTCCTGCACACGCTGGCCGGCCGCAGCATGCTCGCGCACGCCCTGCACGCCGTGGCCAAGGTCAACCCGACGCACCTCGTCGTGGTGGTCGGCAAGGAACGCGAGCGCGTCACCGCACACGTGGACGAGATCGCGGGCGGACTCGGCCGGACCATCACCGTCGCCATCCAAGACGAACAGCTCGGCACCGGGCACGCCGTCAGCTGCGGCCTGTCGGCCCTGCCGGCAGACTTCGCGGGCACCGTCGTCGTCACCGCCGGTGATGTGCCGCTGCTCGACGCCGACACCCTCACGAATCTGATTGAAACCCACGCCACCGCGACCGCGGCCGCGACGGTGCTGACCACCACCGTCGCCAACCCCACCGGCTACGGGCGGATCCTGCGCACGCAGGACCACGAGGTGATCGGCATCGTCGAGCAGGCCGACGCCACCGAATCCCAGCGCGCCATCCGCGAGGTGAACTCCGGTGTGTACGCCTTCGACGCCGCCGCACTGCGCTCGGCGCTGAGCCGGCTGCGGTCGGACAACGCCCAGCAGGAGCTCTACCTCACCGACGCCATCTCGATCGTGCGCGGCGACGGCCAGATCGTCCGGGCCCACCACATCGACGACAGCGCGCAGGTTTCCGGTGTCAACGACCGGGTGCAGCTGTCCGAGGTGGCCGCCGAACTGAACCGCCGGATCGTCGCCGGTCACCAACGCGCCGGTGTGACGGTCATCGACCCGGGCACCACCTGGATCGATGTCGACGTCGCCATCGGCCGCGACACCGTCATCAAGCCGTGCACCCAGCTTCTGGGCGCCACCGACGTCGGCGCGAACTGCGTCATCGGCCCCGACACCACCCTGACCGACATGGAAGTCGGCGACGACGCCGAGGTGATCCGCACGCACGGGCAGCTCGCGGTCATCGGTGCCGGCGCCACCGTCGGCCCCTTCACGTACCTGCGGCCGGGCACCGAACTGGGCGCCGACGGCAAGCTGGGTGCGTTCGTCGAAGTCAAGAACTCGAAGATCGGCACCGGCACCAAGGTGCCGCACCTGACCTACGTCGGGGACGCCGACATCGGCGAGTACAGCAACATCGGCGCCTCCAGTGTCTTCGTCAACTACGACGGCGAGCACAAGAACCGCACCACGATCGGTTCGCACGTGCGCACCGGCTCGGACACGATGTTCGTCGCCCCGGTGAGCGTCGGCGACGGCGCCTACACCGGCGCCGGCACTGTGGTCCGCGAGGACGTACCGCCTGGCGCGCTGGCCGTTTCCAAGGGTGAGCAGCGCAACATCGAGGGCTGGGTGGAGCGCAAGCGGCCCGACTCCAAGGCCGCGCAAGCGGCCAGGAAAGCGCGTGGCGAAAGCTGATCCCGACATCTGATGTTGGCAATCCGGTAACCCGGCAACAGAACCGGGTTACCGATAAGTACGATTACGGCGTATCGAGCCCCCACCGCGAAAGCAGCACACAGTGGCCACGGATTGGACCGACAACCGCAAGAATCTGATGCTCTTCTCGGGGCGCGCGCACCCCGAACTGGCCGAACAGGTGGCCAAAGAGCTCGGCATCGAGGTCACCCCGCAGACGTCCCGGGACTTCGCGAACGGCGAGATCTTCGTCCGTTTCGACGAGTCGGTGCGTGGCTGCGACGCCTTCGTGCTGCAGAGCCACCCCGCGCCGCTGAACCAGTGGCTGATGGAGCAGCTCATCATGATCGACGCGCTCAAGCGCGGGTCAGCGAAGCGGATCACCGCGATCCTGCCGTTCTACCCGTACGCGCGCCAGGACAAGAAGCACCGCGGCCGCGAGCCCATCTCCGCGCGCCTGGTCGCCGACCTGCTCAAGACCGCCGGTGCGGATCGCATCGTCTCGGTCGACTTGCACACCGATCAGATTCAGGGCTTCTTCGACGGCCCGGTCGACCACATGCGCGGCCAGTCGCTGCTGTGCGGCTACATCGGTGACAAGTACGGCGACTCCGACCTGGTCGTCGTGTCCCCCGACTCGGGCCGCGTGCGCGTCGCCGAGAAGTGGGCCGACTCCCTGGGCGGCGTGCCGCTGGCGTTCATCCACAAGACCCGCGACCCGCTGGTCCCCAACCAGGTCAAGGCCAACCGCGTCGTGGGTGACGTCAAGGGCAAGACCTGCATCCTGACCGACGACATGATCGACACCGGTGGCACCATCGCCGGCGCGGTCAAGCTGCTGCGCGAAGACGGCGCCAAGGACGTCATCATCGCCGCCACCCACGGTGTGCTGTCCGACCCGGCGGCTCAGCGCCTGGCCGACTGCGGCGCCCGCGAGGTCATCGTCACCAACACGCTGCCCATCACGCCGGACAAGCAGTTCCCGGCCCTGACCGTGCTGTCGATCGCGCCGCTGGTGGCTGCGACCATCCGCGCGGTGTTCGAAAACGGCTCGGTCACCGGCCTTTTCGACGGTTCCGCGTAGGAATGTCCACCGCGTCCAATGGGCGGCCCGCCGCCGTTATCTACCACAACCCGAAGTGCTCGACCTCCCGCAAGACGCTGGATCTGCTGCGGGAGAACGGCATTGAGCCCGAGGTCGTGCAGTATCTGAAGACGCCGCCGACTCGCGCCGAACTGGTCGAGATGATTGCCGCGGCCGGTATCGACGTCCGCACCGCCGTGCGCAAGCGCGAAGCGCTCTATGCCGAACTGAATCTGGCCGACGCCACCGACGAGCAGCTGCTCGACGCCATGGCGCAGCACCCGATCCTGATCGAGCGGCCGTTCGTCGTCACCGCCAAGGGCAACCGGCTGGCCCGCCCGATCGACGCGGTCCGCGAGATTCTGTGATCCTGCAGCGGGTTGTTGCCGCCGCCGCAGTGGCGCTGGCACTCACTGCGTGCGACGCGAAAACTCCTGACTACAAATCGATCTGGTCGACGACGCCGACGACCACCACGACACCCGTGGACAAGGCCAGCCTGATCCCGTTCCCGGACTACATGAACAAGCTCGGCGTGCAGAGCAAGCAGGTTGTCCCCGACCAGCTCACCGACCTCAAGGTGACGCTGCCCCGGCCGCAGGGCTGGACGGCATACAAGAACCTCAACTACTCGCCCGGCACCGTGACCATCGCCAAGAACGACACCTACCCCTTGGCAATGCTGATGGTGTTCCAGCTGTCCGGCGACTTCGACGTCAAGGACGCTCTCCGGCATTCCGACGCCGACGCGCTGCTGTCCGACAACTTCAAGAAGCTCTACAGCTCGGGCGAGGACTTCCAGGGCTACCCGTCGGCCATGATCGAGGGCAGCTACGACCTGCACAACCGCCGGATGCAGTCCTACAACCGGATCGTCATCGCCCAGCCGTCCCCGCCGCGACCGGGTATCCACTACCTGATCCAGCTGACCGTCACCACCTACGCCGAACAGGCCAAGGACCAGGCCGGCGACATCGAGGCGATCATCAAGGGCTTCTCGGTCGGTCCCAAGTAGCGGTACCGCACTAAGCTCGCCGTCATGAGCGAATGGACCGGCCAATGGACCGCCGCCGACCTGCCTTCTTTCGCCGGCCGCACCGTCATCGTCACCGGTGCCAACAGTGGCCTCGGTGAGGTCACCGCGCGTGAACTGGCCCGCGTGGGCGCCAAGGTCATCCTGGCCTGCCGCAACACCGCCAAGGGCGACGCCGCCGCCGCAGGTATGACCGGTGGCGTCGAGGTCCGGCCGCTGGACTTGCAGAGCCTGGCCTCGGTGGGCGAGTTCGCGGAGGGTATCGACAAGGTCGACGTCCTGATCAACAACGCCGGCATCATGGCAGTGCCCTTCTCACTGACCGAGGACGGCTTCGAGAGCCAGATCGGCACCAACCACCTGGGGCATTTCGCGCTGACCAACCTGCTGTTGCCGAAGATCACCGACCGGGTGGTCACGGTCTCATCGATGATGCACCTCCTGGGATACATCAGCCTCAAAGACCTGAACTGGAAGTCGCGGCCATACTCGGCATGGTTGGCGTACGGGCAGTCGAAGCTGGCGAATCTGCTGTTCACCAAGGACCTGCAGCGCCGGTTGTCGGTGGCCGGGTCCCCGGTGCGGGCACTGACCGCGCATCCGGGCTATTCGGCGACCAACCTGCAGGGCCAGACCGGCAACGCGCTGGGTGACAAGATCTTCATCGCGGCCAACAAGGTGGCGACCGATGCGTCCTTCGGTGCCCGTCAGACCCTCTTCGCGGCGTCGCAGGATCTGCCCGGCAACACGTTCGTCGGCCCGAAATACGGCATGCGCGGTCCCACCGGCCCGACGCAATTGATCAAGCCGGCCGCCCGGTCGGCGCGCACCGCGACGGCCCTGTGGGACCTGTCTGCCCAGCTCACCGCAACTGAATTTCCTCTGTAAGGGGCGTTTCCGCTAGTCTTGCTGACGATCACGGCGAGGGTCGGTCCGCTCGGACCACCGTTATCGACGGGAACTTCACAGCACTGATGTGCGCTGATATCCCAGCCCTGGCCGTGCCACCCAGTAGATACGGCATCAGGAGCGATTCACATGGCCAAGAAGGCCTCCCCCACCAACAATCTGACCGCTGAGGTCCGCACCCGGACCGGCAAGGGCGCTTCGCGTCTGGCCCGTCGTGAGGGCCGCGTGCCCGTCGTCCTGTACGGCCACGGCACCGAGCCGCAGCACCTGGAGATCAACGCGCGCGACTACGCCGCCGTGCTGCGTAACTCGGGCACCAACGCGGTGCTGACCCTGAGCATCGCCGGCAAGGAGCAGCTCGCGCTGACCAAGCAGGTCGTCGTTCACCCGATCAAGCGCAACATCGAGCATGCCGACCTGATCGTCGTGAATCGCGGCGAGAAGGTCACGGTCGACGTGAGCATCGTCGTCGAGGGTGACGCCGAGCCCGGCACCCTGGTGGCCCAGGACACCAACACCATCCAGATCGAGGCCGACGTCCAGTCGATCCCCGAATCGCTGACCGTTTCGGTCGAGGGCATCGCGGCCGGCACCCAGATCCTGGCCGGCCAGGTCGAGCTGCCCAAGGGCGTCACGCTGGTGACCGACCCCGAGGTGCTGGTCATCAACGTCGTCGCGGCGCCGACCGCTGAGGACCTCGAAGCAGAGGGCGCCGGCGCGGAGAGCGGCGCTACCGAGGCTGCCGCCGCGGGTGAGGCGGCCGAAGAGGCCGCTGCCGAGTCGGAGTAGTCCGCTTTGGCCGAGCCACTACTGGTGGTCGGCCTGGGCAATCCTGGGCCGCGCTACGAAACAACGCGGCACAACGTTGGGTTTCTGGTTGCCGACATCCTGGCCGATCGCATCGGCGCAGGGTTCAAGGTGCACAAGAAATCCGGGGCTGAAGTCACCACGGGCCGGCTGGGAGGCCGGTCCGTGGTGCTGGCCAAGCCGCGCACTTACATGAACGAATCCGGTAGGCACGTAGGGCCTTTGGCGAAGTTCTACTCCGTCGCCCCGGCCGATGTCGTGGTGATCCACGACGAGCTGGACATCGACTTCGGCCGCATCCGGCTCAAGTTCGGCGGCGGCGAGGGCGGCCACAATGGCTTGCGGTCCATCGCTTCCGCATTGGGCACCAAGGACTTTCAACGGGTCCGCATCGGCGTGGGCCGCCCGCCGGGGCGCCAGGACCCAGCGACCTTCGTGCTCGAGAACTTCAATTCGAAGGAACGTCCCGAGCTGGGCACCATCCTCGAACAAGCCGCCGACGCAACGGAATTACTGCTACAGCAAGGCGTCGAGGCGGCACAGAACACCGTTCACGCCTGGTAGCAACCCTCGCTGAGAACGCGAAAACTCCCAAATTCCATGGAATTTGGGAGTTTTGCGTTATGCCGCGGGAAGAACTATCCGCAGATATGTTGCCGGTCAACGGCATCGGTGTAGCAGCTGCGGCGACCCTGAGCACCGACCCGCGAAGCCTGAGTGTCGTCATAGGTGCGGGCCTCCGGGGTCACCTTGATGGCCACACTGCCATTCGTCTCGCAGGTGGAGTGACTGCCGGAGTCCTGGCAGGTCGGGCGGGCACCTGCGACGGGCGCCATGATGCCGCTGACCGAGGCCAGGCCCACCAGCAGAGCGGCCATCCTGCGCTTGCCTTGATGAGTCATGTCACCTTCTCACTATCAGGGAAGGCCGCCTGTCCCTGTCCCGCAATGACGGGCTGAGAACCACTAACCGCGCCTTCCATCAACGCATGTTAGGTCGACTATATGTTTCGTCCAGGTGTCCATGCCATTAACTCATGGCGAACTCACATATAGCTGAACAGCCGAAATGCGTTGACCTGGCGGTCTGAGAAATACCGGTGAGCAACGTCACCGAACAGCCGAGGAACTCTCGCCCACAACGGAATTCGCAAACCGCCGGTCGCGTGACTCAGCTCACGGGCAGGACCAGGCGAGGGTGGGGGAATCCGGCGCAAGTGGAGTGTTGTTGGCCGCCGCCCGATTGAACGCGTCCTGGCGCGCCGCCTCGACCGTCAGCCCGGCACCACCAGCCACCACACCGGTTTCGGGGGCGTCCACGTTCACGATGCACAGCCGGTCGTTGGTGACCTCGTCACTGGTGCACTGGTCAGCACCGGCGCGCTGACACGCCGCGGTGACCGCCGCTGCGGCAGCAGGGACGTCAGGCCCGGTTGCGGAGAAACCGACGATCACGCCGTCCTGCACCCCAGAGCCGACCGCCGCGGCGATGTCATAGGGGTTCTCGACCACGCCCGCCGAACCGTCGGCACAAGCGGGTGCCGCGGCCATCACACTCGCGCCGAAGACTGCCACCACAGCCGCAATCACACGCCCCATGAATATGCCGGTCCTCTCCTCAACAATTCAGCGAGAGATTACCCGGGGTTCACAGCTTTCGCTCAGGGAAGGGAACAATCCCACACTCGGGAACCAAAACGAAAACCCTCGATTTCCGGGGAAATCGAGAGTTTTCCACAAAGCTCGCGCAGAAGACTATCCGGTGACGAGTTCCACGGAGTTGGCGCGACGGAGCTTGCCGGACGGCGTCTTCGGGATGGTGCCCGGGCCGAGCACGACGACGTTGCGCGGCCGCACGTCGACCTCGGTCACGACCTCGTGCGCCACCTGATGCTCGATCCGGCGCACCTCCACCGGGTCCTGCCAGGCGTTGGATTCGACTGCGACAGCGAAGGTTTCACGCGAGTGACCGGCGTCGAGGCGCACCGCGACGGCGCAGCCAGGGCGCACGCCCTCGACGCGACCGGCGGCCCGCTCGATGTCCGTCGGGTAGATGTTGCGGCCCGCCATGATGATGACGTCCTTCACGCGGCCGCACACCACGACGTTCTGTTCCTCGGTGATGTACCCGAGGTCACCCGTGTCGTACCAACCGTTCTCGTCCTGCGTCGGCAGGAAGCCGGCCATGGTGATGTACCCGGGGGTCACCGACTCACCACGCAGCTGGATGACGCCGACACCGCGCTCGGGCAGCACGTTGCCGTCCTCGTCGACCACGCGGGCCTCGAGGTCGCGCAGCAGCGGACCCAGCGAGGCGAGGCGGCGGGTGTTGCCCTTCGAGGCGGGCACGGCGCGACGCAGCGCGGCCAGCAGGTCGGCGTCGACCTCGTCGACCACCAGGCCGGCGTTGCACGGCGAGAACGACACGGCAAGACAGGTCTCGGCCATGCCGTAGGCCGGCAGGATGGCCGATGCCTTCAAGCCGAACGGCTTGCCGGCATCGATGAGGTCTTCGACATCGGCGGGGTCGACGGGCTCGGCGCCGGACAGCGCGAAGCGCAGGGTGGAGAGGTCATATTCGCCCGGCTTGGCCTGGCGACGCAAACGCTTGGCGAACAATGCGTAGGCGAAGTTCGGGGCCGCCGTCATGGTGCCCTTGTACTTGTCGATCAGCTTGGCCCACAGCAGGGTGTCGCGCAGGAAGTCCATGGGCGTGACCTTGACCAGCTCGGCACCGAAGTACATCGGGATGGTGAGGAAGCCGACCATGCCCATGTCGTGGAAGCAGGGCAGCCAGCTGACCATGACGTCCTTGTCGACGTCGTACTCAGCGCCGATGAACATGGCCTCTGCGTTGGAGTAGATGTTGCGGTGCGTGATCTGCACGGCCTTGGGCGACCCGGTCGAACCCGAGGTCAGCTGCATCAGCGCGAGGTCGTCTTCGCCGGTCTCGACGGGATCGATCGGCTCGGCTGCCAGCAGGTCGTCGACCTTGAGGACCTGCAGGCCCTTCTCCTCCAGCACGGGGATGGCGACCAGGAACGGCTCGGAGACGATGACGGCCTTGGCCTCGATCATGCTGATGACGTTCATGGTGTCTTCAGCCCAGACGGCCAGGTCGGTACGGGGCGTCGGCTGGTGCAGCATGGTGAGGCTGCCGCCGCGCATCCAGATGCCCTGCACCGTCGGCGCGATCTCGACTGGGTAACCGGCCAGCACGCCGATCCTGTCACCGTGACCGATCCCGGCAGCTGCCAAGCCGCCGGCGACGCGCCGGGCGCGCTCGTGGACCTCGCCCCAGGTGTGCCGCACCGGCTCATACGGCTCACCAGTGACCATGCCACGCTGCGAGGTACGAGCGTTGTAGTACAACTTGTCGGTAAATCGGCTCACGACAACCTCCTGAGGTCAGGCGCCACTGCCCGTCGTTCCATAGTCCGTCCGGTGGTAGGCGCACTCGTAGAGGCGCGCACGCACAATTCGGCCGCGGTTATATCTCGAATCGATGGCTCCCATCGCGAGAGCGCCGCTGCCCTGGCACGCCTCGATCCCTCACCGACACTGCCGATGAGAGAAACCATTGCGTTCCACGCCTGGCCGCTGGCATACACCATCGATCATCTTAAGAGACTCTTAAGTAGCTAACAAACTGTCGGCCGAATTGAGTGCTGGGTCACACCGCGATCAGGCCTGCTTGCTGGGCTCCGGCACCACCCTGGCGCCATGGACGGGGCCGCTGGCCACACGTACAGTCCGGCACACCCCGGCGCCGGAAAGCTGGGTGCCAACCTCGATCGCGTCGTCGGCAGAGGCACACAGGAACGCGCACGTCGGCCCCGAACCGGACACGATGCCTGCCAGCGCACCGGCTTCGACGCCCGCCCGCAGCGTGCGTCGCAGCCCGGTGTCCAGACTGACGGCCGCGGCCTGCAGGTCGTTGCCCAACAGCGGCGCGAGTTGCCGAGGGTCACCCGACGCCAACGCGGTCAGCAGCGGCTCGGGGTCCTCCAGCGCCGGCGGGCCACCCGTACGAGCGTCGGCCCTAAGGTTGTCCAGTTCAGCGAACACTTTCGGCGTGGACAACCCGCCCTCGGCGAAGGCCAGCACCCAATGGAACGTGCTGCGCGCCAGCACGGTCGCCAGCTGCTCGCCGCGGCCAGTACCCAGGGCGGTGCCGCCGTGCAGCGCGAATGGCACGTCGCTGCCCAGTCGTGCGGCCAGCGTGTGCAGGTCGCGCCGGGGCACACCCAGCTCCCACAAGTTGTTCATCGCGACCAGCACGGCGGCCGCGTCGGCGCTGCCGCCGGCCATACCGCCCGCCACCGGGATGGCCTTGTCGATCGAGATGGCGACATCGGGCGCGCGGCCGACGTGCTCGGCCATCAGTTCCGCGGCCCGCCAAGCCAGGTTGCGGTGGTCCGTCGGCAGGCCCTCGGCGCCGTCGCCGAACATCTCCACCGACAGCAGGTCCGCGTTGCGCACGGTGACCTCGTCGAACAGAGAGACGGCGTGAAAAACCGTGGTCAGCTCGTGGTAACCGTCATCACGGCAGTCACCGACACCGAGGTACAGGTTCACCTTGCCCGGCACGCGGACGGTCACCGAGCCCGTGGGTACCCACTCAGAAGCAGTGTTTCCATCCGACGCAGACACGCCACGACATTAACGCCCGCAGCGAGCGTCACAACACCAAGTGGGGAGAAACCGGGCCCGACAGGCTCAGTGGGTGGCGTCGACCTGCTGATCGGACTCCGGAGCTTCGATCTGCTGGCCGGCCCGCTGCTCGCGGTCCAGCTCCCCCGAACGCTGCAGCAGCCGCACGAAGTCGGCGATCGCCAGGGTCTCGCCGCGGCGGGCCGGATCGATGCTGGCGGCCAGCAGACGCTCGGCCGAGGCATTGCCCGAACCCGCCCATTCGGCGAAGGCATTGCGCGACGTCTTGCGCCGCTGCGCGAAGGCGATGTCGATCAGGTCGAACACCTGCGAGCGGAAGCCGTCGTCGGTAGGCCACGGCGTCGTCTCGTGCCGGTCGATCCGGACCAGACCCGAGTAGACGCGCGGAATGGGCCAGAACACCGTCGGCGACACCATGCCGTAGCGCCGCACGTTGCCGAAGAACCGCACCTTGGCGCTGGGCACCCCGTAGTCCTTGGTGCCCGGGTCGGCGGCCAGACGCTCGGCGACCTCGGCCTGGACCATCACCATGACGGTGCGGATGGTCGGGAACTCCGAGAGCAGGTGCAGGATGGCCGGCACCGCGACGTTGTACGGCAGGTTCGCGACCAGCGCGGTCGGCTGCTCGTCCAGGTCGGACGGCACCAGGTCGAGCACGTCGCGGTTCAGCACCGTCAACCGGCCGATCTCGCTGTGGGAGTGCTCCGCGATGGTGGTCGGCAGCTGGCGGGCCAGGACCGGATCGATCTCGACGGCCGTCACCTTCGCGCCCCGGTCCAGCAGCGCCAGGGTCAGCGAACCCAGACCCGGGCCCACCTCCAAAACGTGGGACTGCCGGTTCACTCCCGAGGCCGACACGATGCGGCGCACCGTGTTGGCGTCATGCACGAAGTTCTGTCCGTATGCTTTACGCGGCCGGAAATCCAGCTCTTTAGCCAAATGCCGGATTTCGGTTCGACCGAGTAGCCGGATCGTCATCGTGCCCCAATTCTCCCGCTACACACAGGCCAGGCACCCCAACCTTGGCGGGCTCGCGTCACTTCAGCAATCGCGATCTGCTCTTCACGGGTCGCAAGATCAGCTCTCGAAGCATAACGCAGACCACCGTTCCGCTCCCAGGTGTTCTGGTCAAATTGGACGCCACCGTAAAAACCGTTGCCGGTGTTGATGGCCCAGTTACCACCGGCCTCACAATGCGACAGCGCGTCCCAGGCAGCGCCTTGAGCCACCGGGGGCACCTCGGTGCCGGGTTTCGCGCCGACCCGCAGCACACCGTCGCGCGCCGGGGTCAGCACCTGGTTGGAGACGGGGAGCCGGCCGGTCTCGACACCGTTGACCGTGGCAACCGCGAAGGTGACGTTCTGGGTGCCGGGCTGGCCCGGATCGTCGACAACCTTGCGGCTCATGTTCAGCGCCGGGTCGGGCACCGTGTTCATCGTCGGGGGCAGCGGCGACTCCGCTGTCACCTGCTGCAGCCGGATGCGGGTCACGTCGATCTCCATGCCCTCGGTCACCGGGGTGGCCGCGGCGGGGACGACGACGTCGCGCTGCTCGAGCGGCACGCCGGCCGTGGCCAGCAGCCCGGCCACGTTGGCCGCGGCCAGGTGCACCTGGCGCACCACACCGCCGTCGTTGATGGTCACGTTGCGGGCGCTGACGACCGGGAGCGACATGCCGGCCAGCGGCACGCGGGTGGCGCGGTCGGCCGCGACGGGAGCGGTGTCGGTCATGGACAGCTGCTTGAGGGCGTCCTGCACCGTGGCGGCGGTGGTCCATACCTGGCGGGTGTTCTGGCCGTCCAGCGAGACCTCGAGCGGGCGGCTCCGGCGCAGCACGATGTTTTCGGACTCGTGCACTTCCTGGTCGGCCGCGGGGAACAGGTCGTCGCGCTCGCCGACGGAGAAGCCGTTCTCCGCCAGGACGTCACCGATGCGGGTCTTCATGGTCTGCACCGTCATCGGTGCACCATCGATGGAGAGGGTGACGGTCTTGTGGTTCGCGACGGCGAACCCGCCTGCGACGGTCAGCGTGGCGAGGAAGGCCCCGGCCACGCCGCGCAGCATCGGCGAGCGCGCATCATGCAACTTGGTCAGAAAGTTCAAAACGCCAATCCCGTGTCTTTCGGGCCCGAGGTGGCCCCGAGCAGCGGCCGCGGTGACCGCATAAAAGCCACCTCGACCGGGTTAATCACAGAACGGTAACGAACATCCCCGGGAGGCGGCAACCTGGACAAATGCTACAGTCCATAGCTTTTCGAAGCATTTTCCGAGGTCACCGCGGCGATTTCGGCCGCTGAAGAAGCTCTGATTTCCGCTAGCGCGCGGACCGTGTACGGCAGGCAATACGACTCATTCGGCGCCCCGCGGAACGGGTGCGGCGTCAGGAACGGCGCGTCGGTTTCGACCAGCAGCAGCTCCGCCGGAATGATCGCGGCGGCCTCGCGCAGCGCGTGCGCATTCCGGAAGCTGACGGTGCCAGAGAGGCTCATGAGCCAGCCGTGGTCGGCACAGGTGCGAGCCATCGCCGCGTCCGACGAGAAGCAGTGGAAGATGACCGTCTGCGGCGCGCCCTCGGACTCGAGCATGTCGAGGACCTCGGCGTCGCCGTCCCGGTTGTGGATCATCAGCGGCTTGCCGACGCGTTTGGCCAGGTCGATGTGCCAGGCGAAAGCCTCGCGCTGCGTCGCCTCGTCGGCGCAGCCGTCGAGCTTGCCCGGCCAGTACATGTCGATGCCGGTCTCCCCCACCGCGACCACCCGCGGGTCTGTCGCCAGCGTTTCCAGGGTGCGTTTGGCCTCGTCGTCGAGGGCGCCCGCGCGGGTCGGATGCAGTGCGACGGCGGCGTACACCCGCGGGTCGGCATGCGCCGCGCCCACTGCCCACTCGGCGGCCTCGAGGTCGTCGGCGATGGTCACGACCTTCTCGACGCCGACGGCCTGGGCACGGTCGAGGATCACCCGGATGCTCTCGGCGTCGGTCGCGCCGCACGCGTCCAGGTGGGTGTGGGCGTCGATCAGGCCGGGCAGCGGTTCCGGGGCAGGCGGCTTCTCGCGTTTAGCGCTCACAGCGACACCTTAAAGTGAGACCAAATGAGCGAGCCTTTCTACATCACCACCGCCATCGCATACCCGAACGGCGCACCGCACATCGGGCACGCGTACGAGTACATCGCCACCGACGCGATCGCCCGGTTCAAGCGGCTCGACGGCTTCGACGTCCGCTATCTGACCGGCACCGACGTGCACGGGCAGAAGATGGCCGAGGCCGCCGCGGCGGAAGGCATCACGGCGGCGGAGCTGGCCACGCGCAACTCCGACGTCTTCCAGGCGCTGCAGGAGAAGCTCAACGTCTCCTTCGACCGCTTCATCCGCACCTCCGACGCCGACCACTACGAAGCGTCCAAGGAGATCTGGCGACGCATGAACGACGCCGGGGACATCTACCTCGGCACCTACGCCGGCTGGTACTCCGTGCGCGACGAACGCTTCTTCGCCGAGGACGAGACCGAGGTCCGCGAAGACGGCCGGTTCGCCATCGAGACCGGCACCCCCGTCACGTGGACCGAGGAGCAGACCTACTTCTTCAAGCTGTCGGCCTACACCGACCGGCTGCTGGCGCACTACGAGGCGCACCCCGAGTTCATCGGGCCGGACGTGCGCCGCAACGAGATCATCAGCTTCGTCTCGGGTGGGCTCAAGGATCTGTCGATCTCGCGGACGACGTTCGACTGGGGCGTTCCGGTCCCCGACCACCCCGAGCACGTCATGTACGTGTGGGTGGACGCGTTGACGAATTACCTGACGGGCGTGGGCTTCCCCGACGAGGCATCGCAGACCTTCCAAAAGTACTGGCCGGCGAACCTGCACATGATCGGCAAGGACATCATCCGGTTCCACAGCGTGTACTGGCCGGCGTTCCTGATGTCGGCCGGAATCGCCCTTCCGGAAAGGGTTTTCGCGCACGGCTTCATCAACGTCAAGGGCGAGAAGATGAGCAAGTCGGTGGGCAACGTGGTGGACCCCATCGCGCTGATCGACGCCTTCGGCCTCGATCAAGTGCGCTACTTCTTCCTGCGTGAGGTGTCGTTCGGGCAGGACGGCAGCTACAGCGAGGAAGCCATCATCGGCCGCATCAACGCCGACCTGGCCAACGAGCTGGGCAACCTGGCGCAGCGCTCGCTGTCGATGGTGAACAAGAACCTCGGCGGAATCGTCCCGGAGCCAGGCGAATTCACCGCCGCCGACCTCGAGCTGCTCAAGCAGGCCGACGACCTGCTGGACACCGTGCGCGGGCACTACGACGTGCCGGCCATGCATCTGGCCTTGGAGGCGATCTGGCTGATGCTGGGTGCCGCCAACCGCTACTTCTCGGCCGAGGAACCGTGGGTGCTGCGCAAGTCACCCGCCGAGTCGGACCAGAAGCGCTTCGGCACGGTGCTGTACACGACGCTGGAGGCGGTCCGGATCGCCGCACTGCTGGTGCAGCCGGTGATGCCGGAGTCAGGGGGGAAGCTGCTCGATCTTCTTGGGCAGGACGCCGCGGCCCGGGACTTCCGTGCGGTGGGTACCCGGCTGGCACCCGGAACCGTGCTGCCGACACCCGAGGGCGTTTTTCCCCGCTATCAGCCGCCGGCCGACTAGCCGGCGCGCCGAGATGGCAACTGCTGGCGATTCCTCGCCAGAAGTTCGGCAGAATTTGCCATCTCGGTGAACGAGAGTGGTGAGCTGCGCCACATCGACGGCCTGGGTGTCACATTCCGGGCGCCGCTGGTGTCTTGAGGGCATAACCAACCCGAAGGAGATGCAGTGATGACCGGAAACCAGAAGCCCAACCGCGTCGTCGTCATCGGTGGCGGATACGCCGGCGCGCTGGCGGCCAATCACGTTCGGATGCGCGACGACAGCGGCTGCCCTGTAGACGTCACTCTCGTCAATCCGCGGCCCAAGTTCGTCGAACGCATCCGCCTGCACCAGCACGCGGCCGGGAACTACGACGCCACCGTCGGCTACGACACGCTCCTGGCTGACGACGTACACCTCGTGGTCGACACCGCCACCCGCATCGACGCCGCGGCCCGCACCGTCGAACTGGCGTCCGGCGACACCCTCGACTACGACTACCTGATCTACGCCGTCGGCAGCACCGGAACGGTACCGGCGTCCGTGCCGGGTGCCGCCGAATTCGCCTATCCCCTGGCCGAATTCGAGCAGGCGGAGCGGCTGGCGGCGCGGCTGCAGGACGTGCCGCTGTCCGCGCCGGTGGTGGTCATCGGCGCCGGCCTGACCGGCATCGAGGCCGCTTCCGAATTCGCCGAGGCCGGTCGCAACGTCGTGCTGATCGGCAACAAGCTCGGCCCGTCGCTGAGCGCACCGGCACGCCGCTCGGTGGCCAAGGCCCTGACCAAGCTGGGCGTGACGGTCATCGAAGGTGACGTCAGCTCCATCACCGCCAACCGCGTGACGCTGGCCGACGGACGCTTCATCAGCAGCGCGGTGACGGTGTGGACCGCCGGCTTCGGCACGCCAGAACTGGCGACCGCAAGCGGGCTGCGCACCGACGACCTGGGCCGGTTGCTCACCGACGAAACCCTGACCAGCATCGACGATCCGCGGATCGTCGCCACCGGCGACGCCGCCGCGCCGTCAGGCCGGCCGCTGCGGATGAGCTGCCAGGCCTCGAGCCCACTGACCGTGACGGCCGTGGGGACGGTGCTGAGCCGGATCGCCGGCACCGAGCCCAAGGCCCTCGACCCCGTGTTCGCCGGATCGTGCATAAGCCTGGGTCGCCACACGGCGACCATCCAGATCGCCCGCAAGGACGACTCCTCCACGAACTACTACATCGGCGGTCGGGTCGCCGCGAAGCTGAAGGAGACGATCTGCAAGGGCACGCTGTGGGGCATCCGGCGAGCTGCCCGCAAGCCCAGTGCGGTGTTCGTGATGAAGGGCGGTAAGCGCGCCGAACGTCTGGCCGAGGCCGTCACCGCATGACGGGCTCAGCCAGCGCCACAGGGGGTGAACACGCCGAGCGGTTCACCCACCTGCGGCCGCTCCTCTTCACCATCGCCTACGAAATCCTGGGCTCCGCAACGGAATCCGACGACGTGCTGCAGGACAGCTACCTGAGGTGGGCCGAGGTCGACCTCGGCACGGTGCGGGACACCAAGTCTTATCTCGCCCAGTTGGTCACTCGGCAGGCCCTGAACACGTTGCGAGCCGGTGCGCGGCGCCGCGAGGAATACGTCGGCCCCTGGCTGCCCGAACCACTGCTGCTCGACGAGCGCGACGCCTCGTCGGATGTCGTACTCGCCGAATCGGTTTCGATGGCGATGCTGGTGGTACTCGAAACCCTGGGCCCCGACGAACGGGCCGTGTTCGTGCTACGGGAGGTCTTCGGCTTCGACTACGACGAAATCGCCGGCGCCGTGGGCAAATCCACCGCAGCAGTCCGGCAGGTGGCGCACCGCGCTCGGGAACACGTACAGGCCCGCCGCAAGCGCTTCACGCCCGATACCGCCAAGTCCACCGAGGTGACGACACAGTTCCTCACGGCGGCCGCGACCGGTGACCTGGACGGCCTGATGACCCTGCTGGCCCCCGACGTCACCTGGACCGCGGACAGCGACGGCAAGGTCAGCGCCGCCCGCCGGCCGGTGTACGGCCCGGACAAGGTCGGGCGACTGCTGTTGGGGCTCATGCGCGGCGCCGCGGAATACCCGCAGGCCCGCTTCGACCTCGCCACGTACAACAACGCGCCGGCGCTGGTGCTGTACCTCGGCGAGCAGCTCGAGGGCGTCATCCTGATCGAGATCGAGGACGGCAAGATCAGCCACTTCTACGCCATGCGCAACCCCGACAAGCTCGGCGGCGTGCTGGTCGAGCGGGAGATCCGGCGGACCGTCTGACAAGCTGTGGGGCGTGCGAGTCGAGCGGTTGGCCGACCTGGGCGACGCCCCGGGCGTCTTGAAGGCTGTCGCCGACGCTGCCGCTCTTCGCGGATTACCGCCACCGGCCGCACTACTGGGTGACTGGTTCGGCGCGACGGCCGTCATCGCGCCGAGCGTGGCCATCGAACCGATCGCCCCCGCCGAAGTATTCGACGCGCCAACGGGCTCCGGCGAGGTGATCGGCGGCGGTTGGTTCGGCTACCTGTCCTACCCGGACGGAGAGAGCCGGATCCCGGTGGCGGCGGGCGGCTGGTCAGATTGCGTGCTGCGGCAGGACGCCGACGGACAATGGTGGTACGAAAGCCTCTCCGGCACAGCGCTTCCAGACTGGATCGCCGCCCTGCAGCCGGCCCGGCCCGCGCCGTACGCCATCGAATGGCGTTCCCCGGACCGCGCCAGTCACCGCGCCGGCGTGTTGTCCTGCCTGGAGGCGATCGCCGCCGGCGAGGTATATCAGGCCTGCGTCTGCACCCGGTTCACCGGACAGATCTCCGGTGCGCCCATCGACTTCTTCGTCGACGCGGTGACGCGGACCGCGCCCGCCCGGGCGGCGTTCGTCGCCGGTGAGTGGGGCGCGGTGGTGTCACTGTCCCCCGAACTCTTTCTGAGCCGTCGCGGCGAGGCCGTCACCTCCAGCCCCATCAAAGGCACGCTGCCCCTTGATCATTCACCGTCGGACCTGGCGTCCTCGGTCAAGGATGTCGCCGAGAACATCATGATCGTCGACCTGGTTCGCAACGATCTGAGCCGCGTCGCAACCACCGGGTCGGTCCGGGTCCCGCAGCTGCTGGCAGTCGAACCGGCCCCAGGCGTCTGGCATCTGGTGTCGACGGTGTCGGCGCAGGTTCCGGCCGATATCCCGATGGCGGAATTGCTGGATGCCACCTTCCCACCGGCCTCGGTCACCGGCACCCCGAAGTGCCGCGCCCGTGAACTCCTCGCCGAGTGGGAACCCTATGACCGTGGCATCTATTGCGGCACGGTTGGTTTGGCATCACCGCTGGCCGGGACCGAATTGAATGTCGCGATCCGGACGGTCGAATTCGACGCCGACGGCGCCGCCGTGCTGGGTGTGGGCGGCGGCATCACCGCCGACTCCGACCCCGACCGCGAGTGGGACGAGTGCTTGCACAAGGCCGCGCCCACAATCGGGCTCCATCTTTCTCGCGAGTAGGGGCACCTCCCGCTTGCGGAAGAACTGTCAGTCGCGGGATTTGAGGACGGCGTCGTAGAGCTCGCGCCGCGAGGGCGCGCCGGGGTTCTCGGCGACCACCTGAGCACAGGCGTCTTTGACACGCGCGCCGTCGTCCACGAGTTCCTCCACCAGCCCCACCAAGGTGTCCAGATCTGCCACCGGTGTCGCCCCCGCCAGCACCACGGTGATCTCACCGAGCACGCCGTCGGCGGCCCACTCGGCCAATTCCGCGAGCGTGCCCCGACGAATCTCCTCATGGGTCTTGGTCAGCTCACGGCACACGACGGCACGGCGGTCCGGCCCGAGTGCCGACACCGCGTCGGCGAGGCATTCCGCCAGTCGCCGCGGTGACTCGAAGAACACACACGTCCGCCGCTCGGTCGCGAACCCGGCCAGCCAGGCCCTGCGTCCTTTGCGGGGCGCGAAGCCTTCGAAGCAGAACCGGTCCGACGCCAGCCCGGACACCGCCAGCGCCGTCGTCACCGCCGACGGGCCGGGCAGACATGACACCGGTAACCCGGCTTCGGCGCACGCCGCCACCAACCGGTATCCGGGATCGCTGATCAGCGGCATGCCGGCGTCGCTGACCACCAGCACCGTCTCCCCCGCGGCAATCGACTCCACCAGGCCAGCCACCCGCGCCGCCTCGTTCTGGTCGAAAAAGCTCACCACGCGCCCGCCGGGCCGCACATCCAGTGACGCAGCCAGGGCACGCACGCGCCGGGTGTCCTCGGCGGCGATCACGTCGGCACTGCCGAGCGCCTCGATCAGGCGGGCCGACGCGTCGCCGGGCTGGCCCAGCGGAGTCGCCGCGAGCAGCAGCCGACCGGCGCCATACGGTGTTGTCACACCGGACAGCCTACGATCGCTGACGTGACCGCTCCCGCGCTCGACGCCTCCGACGCCGAGCGTGAGGTGCCCGTGATCAGTCCGGCACCGCTGACCCCCGCCGCCGATTTCGGCCCCACCGACCGGCTGCGCGGCTGGACCATGACCGCGCTGATCACCGCGCTGGCCGCGATCACCCGGTTCCTGAACCTGGGCTCGCCGACCGATGCGGGCACCCCGATCTTCGACGAGAAGCACTACGCGCCACAGGCCTGGCAGGTGCTGCACAACCACGGCGTCGAGGACAACCCCGGCTACGGCCTCGTGGTGCATCCCCCTGTCGCCAAACAGCTGATGGCCATCGGCGAGTGGATTTTCGGCTACAACGGCGTCGGCTGGCGGTTCTCCGGTGCGGTGTGCGGCGTCATCCTGGTCCTGCTCGTGGCACGGATCGTGCGGCGCATGACGCGCTCGACGCTGCTGGGCGGCATCGCCGGGCTGCTGGTCATCGCCGACGGCGTCAGCTTCGTCTCGGCCCGCACGGCGCTACTGGACGTCTATCAGGCGGTGTTCATCGTGGCGGCGTTCGGCGCGCTCATCGTGGACCGCGACGAGGTGCGCGCCCGCATGCACGTCGCGATGACCGAGGGCCGGATCGCCGAGACCGTGTGGGGTCCGCGCCTCGGCGTGCGGTGGTGGCGGTTCGGCGCCGGTGTGCTGCTGGGTCTCGCGCTGGCGGTGAAGTGGTCGGGCCTCTACTACATGGTGTTCTTCGGCTTGATGACCGTCGCTTTCGACATCTCGGCCCGGCGCGCGTATCGCGTACAGCGGCCGTGGCTGGGCACGCTGCGGCGCGACGTCCTGCCGGGGATGTGGGCGCTGACGCTCATCCCGGTCGGGATCTATCTGGCGTCGTATGCGCCGTGGTTCGCGTCGGAAACCGCGATCGACCGGCACATGGAAGGCCGGAACATCGGTGACGGACGATTCGCGGCGCTGCGCTCACTCTGGTACTACACCCACGACGTCTACCGCTTCCATTCCGGGCTGACCAACGCCGCGGGCAACCATCACCCGTGGGAGTCCAAACCGTGGACGTGGCCGATGTCGCTGCGGCCGGTGCTCTACGCCATCGACAACACCAACGTGCCGGGCTGCGGTGCGCAGTCGTGCGTCAAGGCCGTGATGCTGGCGGGGACGCCGGCCATGTGGTTCATCGCGGTGCCGGTGCTGGCCTGGGCCGCGTGGCGGACGTTCGTCAGACGCGACTGGCGGTACGCCGCCGCGCTCACCGGCTATGCCGCGGGCTACCTGCCGTGGTTCGCGGACATCGACCGGCAGATGTACTTCTTCTACGCGACGCCCATGGCACCGTTCCTGATCATCCTGATCACGCTGATCCTCGGCGACATCCTGTATCCCAGATCGACGGAACCGGAACGACGAACGCTCGGGCTGCTGGTCGTGTGCTTCTACGTCGCGCTGGTGATCACCAACTTCGCCTGGATGTACCCGATCCTGACGGGGCTGCCGATCTCGCCGTCCACCTGGAACATGGAGATCGTGCTGCCCTCCTGGCGTTGAGCCTGCACAGGGTTCCAGCACATCGAACGCCTGTGCGATAAGATCGCAGGGTGTCCTTGGCGGTTCAGGGTTCGCTGTTCGACCATGCCGAACGGCGGTGGCTCGGCGACGGCGCCTGGGTCGACGTCCGTGCCGGCTGGCTGACGGGCGCCGACAGCCTGTTCGACGAGCTGCTGACCGCGATTCCCTGGCGCGCCGAACAGCGCCAGATGTACGACAAGGTGCTCGACGTACCGCGTCTGGTCAGCTTCCACGACCTGGCCCGGGAACGGGCACCGCATCCCGGCCTCGCGCGCCTGCGGGTGCGGCTCAACGACGCCTACGCCCACGAACTCGGCGAGCCGTTCACCACCGTGGGCCTGTGCCTCTATCGCGACGGCGCGGACAGCGTCGCCTGGCACGGCGACACCATCGGCCGCAGCAGCACAGAGGACACCATGGTCGCGGTGCTCAGTCTCGGCGCAACAAGGGTTTTCGCGCTGCGCCCGCGGGCGACGACGCCCGACGGTCGCGAGTCACGGTCCACCTCCGGCGGACGGCGCACCAGCATTCGGCTGCCGCAGGACCACGGCGACCTGTTGGTGATGGGCGGGTCATGCCAGCGCACCTGGGAGCACGCGGTGCCGAAGACCGCCCGCCCCACGGGGCCGCGGATCAGCATCCAGTTCCGGCCACGCAACGTGCGCTAGCTACTGGCCCCGCACACTCGCGACCGACTTGGTGAGCAGCTCCGTCGCCTTCTGCGTATTCACCGGCACGACGGGCTTGTCCGGCGCGACGAGCGAGTTGGCCGTGACGATCACGAGGAACCTGCCGAAACCGGCGACATAGTTGTAGAGCTGGCCCGAGGCCGGCTTGCCACCGGCCACCGTCTCGAGGAAGCGGTGGGTGCCCAGCGTTTTCACGCCGTCGATGGTCGGCGCGGGTACCTCTTCGACCAACCCCCGCACGCCGGTGCCGGAGAAGGCGACTTTCTTGCAGGCGGCACCCGGATCGGCGGGCGCGATGGGCTCGGACGTCTCGACCGCGAGGATGACGAACCGGTTGCCCTGACCTTCGGCCGTGACAGCGGTCATGTTGCCCTTGGCACCGGGGGGGACGGCCATGCCGGAGGCGAACTTCGCGCAGTCCGGTGGCTCGAACTTCAGGCCCGGCGGCAATATCTGCGGGGCGAACGCGCGGGGGTCGATACCCGTCGGCGCGACCGTCTTGACCTGGTAGTCCGGCCCGAAAGTGCCCTTCAGGTCAAGGATCTTCGTGATGTCGGGGTCAGCGACCACCTGGGCATGAGTCGTGCATGCCGCCACCAGACCGGCGGAGGCCACCGCGAGCACCGTTCTGCGCATTGTGGCGAATCTACCGGGCCAACCCGTCCGCGGCCGGGATGCCCTGCACCGACCGCACTGCTGCCGCCAACAAAGTCGCGGGGAGATCCGCCGGCAGGGGCGGCGCGACGGCCCCGGGATCGATCACCATGGTGACCGAAACCGCCAGCGTATCGACGTAGGCGATCAGAGTCGTTGCCTGCGAATGGGTTTGCGCGCCGTTCTCGACACTGGTGGTGATGTGGGCCGTCATGCCCAGCGTGCGGGCTTCGGCGATCCTGGGCGCGTCGACGGCGTCGACGGCCGCCCTGGCCCGGCCCGCGCTCAGTGTCCAGCTGGAACAGTCGCGGGCCACCTCGGGCGCGGGGGCGCCGCCGGGCGCCGCGGTCGCGTACACGATGCCGCCCGGCCCCGATGCCGACCAGCCGCGCACACCGTCGGCAGGCGCTGCCACCAGTGCTGCGCAGTCCGGCGGGTCCGCAGCCGACTCGGACGGCATGCCCCAGAAGGTCGTCGGCACGGCCGGCGCGGGCAACGGGCCGAACTCGTAGCTCTGCAATTCTTTGGGCAACTGTTGGCGCATCCGGCCGATCGCGGCGGGGTCGGCGGGCTTGGCGGCCGCAGTGGTGGTCGGCCTCGCGGCTTCGGTGGTCGACCCGCACGCAGCGCACAGCAGAACCGCTGTCGACCACGCGAGTGCGCGCATTTGCTGTTGATAGCACGGCAAACCCGCCGACCGCGGCCAATACCCGACGCCACGCCGGAACCTCTTTTGCGGAAGCCGCGCAGGGACGAAACCTCACGCCACCGCCCACCTCCGCCCCGTAGTCTGCATCCGACGACAGGAGACAGAAATGTTGCCGATGAGGGTTGCCGGCCTTGCGCTGGCCGTGACCGTGAGCGCGCTGGGCGCGAGTGCATGCAACTCGGGCTCGAAACCGGCGTCGTCGACGTCCGCTTCCAGCAGCGCCTCGAGCACCAGTGCCGCGGCGGCGCCAACCTCGTCGGCCCCCGCCGCCCCCGCGGCGCCGAAGAAGACCATCCGGGACTACCTGCGCGAGAAGAACATCACCGAGCAGCAGTTGCATCCGGGCGATGCCGGGGCCCCGACACTGAATATGCCGCTCCCCCAAGGCTGGGTGGACGCCGGCGCGCTGACCCCGAAAGATGCGTGGAGCGCAAGCAAATTCGATGACCCGTCCATGAAGGCCGACCCGCCGACCATCATCGTTCTCGTCTCGAAGTTGCCCGGTGGTAATGCCGATGAGGTACTGCAATACGCACCCGGCGAGCTGCAGAACCTACACAACTGGCAGGACGCCGGCACCAACTGCAACGCCAAGCTCGGCGGGTTCAAGGCGTGTCAGGTCGGCGGCATGTACAACCAGGACGGCAAAGATCGGTTGATGGCCCAGAAGACGGCGGCCATCCCGACCAAGGACGGCGTGATCGTGTTGCAGATCAACGCCAGCGGCACCAAGGACACGATCGGGCCGCTGATGGACGCGACCGCGGCGATCGACAAGTCGCTGACCATCACCGCGCCCTGAGGCCAGGCGCCGCGATTCAGGCGCGGGAGAACGCTGACGCCGCGGCCACCTGTGCGGCGGTCGGCCGCACCCCGGTGTAGCGCTCGAACTGTTCGGCGGCTTGCAGAGCGATCACCTCGGCGCCCGTGATCACAGGAATCCCGGCCGCGCGGGCCGTGCGCACCAGTGGGGTCTCCGACGGCAGCGCCACGACATCGAACACGGTGTGTGCCTTGGCGATAACGTCGGGTTCGAAGGACAGATCGCCGGCTTCAGCGCCGCCGGCCATGCCGATCGGGGTGACGTTGACGACGATGTCCGCGCCGCCTGCGGCGTCGGCCGCGTAGCGGTACCCGAGGCGATCAGCCAGCCGGCCGCCGGTCTCCGGATTGCGGGCCACGATGGTGCCCGTCTCGAATCCTTTGTCCCGGAAGGCCGCTGCCACCGCGCTGGCCATTCCGCCACTACCGCGGATGAGCAACGACGCGGCAGGGTCCAGGCCATGTTCGTCGATGAGCCGGGCGATCGCCAGGTAGTCGGTGTTGCAGGCGGTGAGCCGTCCCGCGTCGTTGACAATGGTATTGACCGAATTGATCACGCGCGCAGACTCTTGCAGCTCATCGACCAGCGCGATGACGTCCTCCTTGAACGGCATGGACACCGAGCAGCCGCGGATACCCAGGGCCCGGACCCCACCGATCGCGGCGACGATGTCCGTCGTCGTGAAGGCTTTGTAGATGAAATCCAGGCCCAGCTCGTTGTAGAGGTAGTTGTGAAAGCGGGTACCGATATTGCTGGGCCGGGCGGCCAGCGAGATGCATACCGCGGTGTCCTTGTTCAGCAGCGGCCGCCCGGAGTACAGCGAATCCGTCATCAGCCGACCGCCTTGATCACTCTTTGCGCCAGTGTGTAGATGTCCCGATACTGCTTGCGCGACAACGACAATTGCCCGGGTTTCGGGACGTCGAACTCGGTGACGATCATGTTGCGGTCGTCGCGCTCCCAGGTGGCGCCGTAGTGCTCGAGGATCTTGCGCATCGGGAAGTTGTCGGACAACACCCGCGCTGCGAACCGCTCGATGCCGGAGCTCCGGGCGGCGGGCACCAGCGCATCCATCAGGAAGGTGCCGATACCCCGACCCTGATAGTCGTCACCCACCATGAAAGCCACCTCGGCAACCGTCGGATTCTCGTGCAGCCGAACGAATCTCGCGTCGGCAACCATGGGCCCGTCGGGTCCGTCCACACCGTCGGTCAGCACCCAGACGAAGTGGTCCACGTAGTCGACCTCGAACAGGTACGCCATCAGTGCCGGGCTGGGCTGGTAAGCCGTCTGGAACCGGCGGTAGATGGTCTCGGTCGAAAACCGGACGGGCCCCTGACGTACGCGCGGGTTGTCACCCGGCAGGACGGGCCTTAGGTACATCTGGCTGCCGTCGCTCAGCTTCACCGGAAGCGGCGTGATGAACTCCGCGAGCCGTTGCCGCGCCGTGCGCACCAACCGCTCGGCCATGCAGGGCACGTCGAGCATGGCGGTCAGAGCGTCGTGCCCGCCGACCCACCCCGCCAGCGGTTCGGTGACCAGCACCGTGGCATTGCGGGTGCCGCCCCGCAGCAGCGCGATCTCGCCGACGATCAGACCCGGGCCGATGTTGTGAACGATGAGCTCACCGTCGGGGGCGGCATGCGTCACCCGTGCGCTGCCGGCGCTGATCAGGATGAACGACGACGCAACTTCGCCCTGCGTCATCAGTACCCTGCCCGGTTCGGCCGTCAGGGGACGCAGCAAGGGAGCGAGCCGGTCGAGGTCCTCCCGGCGACAACTCGCGAAGAACCCCAACGAAGCCAGTTCATCCGTCGTCGATTCCGGCACGGAAGGAAACGTTACCGGCGGACGGCGCCACGTGCGACGAGGTCGGTCCGGTCAGTTCGGGCCGGCCCCGCCTGCGGCGTGGGTGCGGGTGACCTGAGGCTCAGCGTGCCCGGCGATGCGCGCATGATCACGTACGGCAGCCGCGACGGCTTCCACACGGTCGGTGGGAACCAGCGCGATCACGCAGCCGCCGAAGCCGCCTCCCGTCATCCTGGCGCCCAGCGCGCCCGCTCGCACCGCAGACTCGGCGATCAGTTCGATCGGCGCGGTGGTGATCTCGAAGTCGTCCCGCATCGACTCCTGCGACGCGTTGACAAGGTGCCCGGCCAACAGATAGTCGCCGCGCTCGATCGCGTCCACGAAGTCGAGCACCCGCCTGTTCTCGGTCACCACGTGGCGGGCCCGTCGGGCGTCTACCGAATCGACCACCGCGGCAAGGTCTGCCACGTCGCGTACCTCGCGCAGTGAGCCCAACCCCAGGGCTGCGGCCGCACGTTCGCACGAAGCCCGGCGCTGACCGTACTCGCCGCCGGCATGCTGATGTCTGGTCCGAGAGTCGATGAGCAGCAAGGCGATACCCGATTCTTCGGGCATGAACTTCACAGGCCGCACCGTGGTCTCCCGAAAATCGATCAACACCGCGGCGCCGACTGTCCCGCACATCGATGCCAGTTGATCGAGCAGACCCGTTGGCACACCCACGTATTCGTTCTCCGCATGCTGTGCGATGCGCGCCTGGTCGATGCGCGGCAACGATATACCCGCTGCCTCGAGCAGAGCTCCCAGCACGGCGCATTCCAGCGCCGCGCTCGACGATAGGCCCGACCCAACCGGCACGTCACTCGCGATCGTCATCGTGCCGCCGGGCACTGCGTACCCCTGCCGCCGTAGCGACCACATGATGCCCGCGACGTATGCGGCCCAGCCGGCAACCTCTCCCGGCTTGGTGTCCAACGCAATTCGAGCGGTGCCATGACACGCGCTCGACACCGACAGCGTGGTGCCGGCGTCCGCGCTGAATGTGACGACGGTGCGCTGCGGTAGCGCGATCGGCAGCGCGAAACCGAGGTTGTAGTCGGTATGTTCCCCGATCAGGTTGACGCGGCCGGGGGCGGAGAAGACGACCGGCCCCGTCATCGTCCGACCGCGCGCAGTCGGGCGGCCGCGTCCTCCGGGGAAACATCACCGATGAAGGCGTCCATCGCCGATTCGGAGCCCGCCAGGTATTTCAGTTTGTTGGCGGCGCGGCGGACGGACATCAGTTCGATGTGGAAGTAGCCCTCTTGCTGAGCATCCCGTCCGTTGTATTGGTGCAGCGCCGAAATGTACGGCAGCGGCTTGTCGTACAGCCGGTCGAAGCGTTGCAGGACATCGCGATACAACTCGGTCAGCGCATCGACCTCGGCATCATCGAGAGCAACGATGTTGGGCACGAACCGATTCGGGTAGATGTGCACCTCCACCGGCCAGCGCGCCGCGAACGGGACAAAGGCCGTGAAATGGTCATTGCCGGCGATCACCCGACGGCCATCATCGACTTCCGCCGCGAGCAGCGCAGCGAACAGGTTGGTGCCGTGCGTTTTACGGTGCGCATCCGCCTGTTGCAGCATCACCGTGGCGCGCGGAGTCAGGAACGGGTAGCCGTAGATCTGGCCGTGCGGGTGCGTCAGCGTCACCCCCATGTCCTCACCCCGGTTCTCGAAACAGAAGACCTGCTCGATACCCGGCCTAGCCATCAGATCGGCGGTGCGGTGCCGCCATACATCGACGACCAGTCTGGCCTGCTCGACCGGCAGTTGCGCGAAAGAAATGTCGTGGTCGCTCGAAAAGCACACCACTTCGCACCGTCCGTGACCCGGTGCGGCGATGAACAAATCGAACTGCTCAGCGGCTTGAGGCAATTCGAACCCGGGATGCCGTGACAGGCTCGGGAAGCGGTTCTCGAACACCACGACGTCGTAGTCCGCGGCCGGGACCTCACTGGCCAGTCCCGTCGGCCCCGGGCACAGCGGACATTGATCTGCCGCGGGTTTGTGGGTGCGCTCCTGACGCAGTGCCGCGATGATCACCCACTGTCCGGTGCTCCGGTCGAACCGCAGCTCGGACGCACCGGCTCCGCGCTCGGGTAACGAGCGCCTGTCGGGCACCGGATCGGATCGGTGTCCGGCCAAGTCGAAGAACCAGATGTCGCGGCCATCGGCGAGCATCCTGTGCGTCACGTTGTCCTGACTAGGCACGTTCGAACACTAGCCGCATTTTCTGGGCTCGCTCACAGCCTGCGCTGTTACCGTCGCCCCACTTGGGACTTCGGCTTCACACGAGCACGAAGGAGGCTGCTTTTGCGATTGCATGTCAGTGCCCTGGACTACGCGATCGTCGCCATCTATTTCGTCTTTGTTCTCGGCATCGGCTATCTGGCACGCAGCCAGATCACCTCGAGCCTGGACTTCTTCCTCTCAGGCCGCCGGCTGCCCGCCTGGGTGACCGGCATCGCCTTCGTGTCCGCGAACCTTGGCGCGGTCGAGATCATGGGGATGTCTGCCAACGGCGCACAGATCGGCCTCGCCACGATGCACTACTACTGGATCGGCGCCGTCCCTGCGATGCTGTTCCTCGGCGTCGTGATGATGCCGTTCTATTACGGCTCCGGGGTGCGGAGCGTGCCGGAGTTCATGCGCCGGCGTTTCGGCCCAGGCGCCCACCTGGTCAACGCGGTGAGCTTCGCAGTGGCACAGGTACTTATCGCCGGGGTCAACCTGTTCCTGCTCGCCACCGTGATCAACGCGCTGCTGGGCTGGTCGCACTGGATATCGCTGATCGTGGCGGCGGCAATCGTGTTGACCTACACGGCCCTTGGCGGGCTATCGGCGGCGATATACAACGAGGTGCTGCAGTTCTTCGTCATCCTGGCCGCGCTGGTTCCGCTGACCGTCTTCGGGTTGATCAAGATCGGCGGCTGGAATGGTTTGAAGGCCAAGGTAATCAACACCGTCAGGGCGGATGGGACCGTCACCGCCACGGTGCACGAGCAGCTCAACACCTGGCCGGGCCAGGCACTCAGCGGCTTCGGCAGCCCGGTGTGGTCGGTCATCGGCATTGTCTTCGGGCTCGGGTTCGTGCTGTCGTTCGGATACTGGACCACCAATTTCGTCGAGGTGCAGCGCGCCATGGCTTCGAGTTCCATGTCAGCCGCGCGCCGTTCCCCGATCATCGGCGCTTTCCCGAAGATGCTGATCCCGTTCGTCGTCGTCGTACCCGGAATGATCAGCGCCGCAGCGATCGGCGACATGATCCACCTGAAATCGACTGGCAGCGGTCAGGTGACCTACAACGACGCCATGCTGCTGATGATCCGCGACATCCTGCCGGGCGGGCTGCTCGGCGTCGCAGTGACCGGGTTGATCGCCTCGTTCATGGCCGGCATGGCGGCGAACATCTCGGCGTTCAACACCGTGTTCAGCTACGACATCTGGCAGCAGTACGTGGTCAGGGACAAACCCGACGGCTACTACATCACGGTGGGCCGCTACGCGACGGTCGCAGCCACGGTCTTGGCAGTGTTCACCGCGGTGATCGCATCGGGCTACTCGAATCTGATGGACTATCTGCAGACGCTGTTCGGCTTCTTCAACGCGCCGCTGTTTGCCACGTTCGTCCTGGGTATGTTCTGGCGCCGGATGACCGCCGCCGCCGGCTGGACCGGCTTGGTGGCCGGAACCCTCTCTGCGATCACTGTTTTCGCCTTCTCCAAGGCGGGGGTGATCGACCTGCCGGGGCAGGGCATGCCCTTCCTTGCCGCAACCGCCGCGTTCATCGTCGACATCGCCGTCAGCGTCGGCATCAGCCTGGTAACCGCCGCCAAACCCCGCGCCGAGCTGGCTGGGCTGGTCTACTCCGAGACGCGGGTGTCACTGCTCCGCGATCCAGAGGATGCCGGGAAGGCCTGGTACCTCAAGCCCGTTCCACTGGCCGGCGCGATGCTGGCCGCGGTGATCATCCTCGACGTCGCGATCCGCTAGGGGTGCTGATGCTGAAGTATCTGTTCGACGTCCGCGTCATCGTCGGCGCTCTGCTGGGGATTTACGGACTGCTGCTCACTGTCGCGGGGTTCTTCCCGTCGATTCTCGGTGCACATGCCGGTGCCGCCAACACCGATACCGTGCAGCTCTACGCCGGCACCGACGCCAACTGGTGGGTGGGTCTCGTATTGCTTGCCGTGTCAGCAGTATTCATTGGCTGGGCGGTGATCCGACCGCCAGAAGTCGCCGAAGTCAATGACACCGAGGAGTGACGCGCAGCAGCGTAACCGCATGTGGGGCAACGGTTCCGCTGTCGATCGCCCCGGTGCTGGTGGCGTCTTTGTGTGACCAGGTATCGCGGACCGTGTAGCAGCGCTCGGCGGGTAATCCCGCGGCCGCGGCGGTCGTTGCAATGGCGACAGGCTTGTCGGTGGCGTTGAACATCGCCACCGCCATGGCGCCGTCCGACAGCCATTTCAGCTGTACCCGCGGGTCCGTCGCCAGCGGATGCATGGGCGCGGTCAGCGAATCCTGGTCGATGGCGATGACGTCCCGGTTGGTCAGCAGGTCGCGGGTGTCGTTACTCATCGTGCGCACGTCGTTGCCGGCGATCAACGGTGCGGACAACATCGACCACAATGCCAGGTGGGCACGCTGCTCGTCGGCCGTCAGATTGCGTTGCCGGTCGGTCATCAGGTGCAGAAGTTGATCATCGGAGGCCGTCGCGAACTGCCGCACCGCGTCGGCAGGCGCACCGACAGTGAGCTGGTCGCGGACCGACTTCAGATGCTCGGCGACCCACTCGTTCCAGCCGATGCCAGCGACCAGCATATCGGCGTCGACCCAGTACCCCTGTTTACTGGGGGCGAGAGCCTTTGCCGCAGCGGCGAATTCGTCGGGCACACCCAGGTAGACGTGACCGGCGAACGGGTCCAGTGGCCCCAGCTGCGGCAGCTGGTCATGCCAGACAGGCACCAGATCGTTGGTGGCGCGGGCCATGTCGGCAATGTCCGACCAGTCATAGCGGATGCCCGCGGTCTGGTCGTCGGAACTGTTGGGGTTGATGCTGTAGACGATGTGCCGACCTGACGCACGCAGCGCGTCGCGCATGGCGCTGAACACCTGCACCTGATGCTTGTGGTCAGCCTCGTTGCGGCACCAGTCGTACTTGAGCATGTCGACGCCCCAGTCCGCGTAGTCTTTCGCATCCTGGGTTTCATGGCCGACAGCCGCCAACGCCGGTTGGGCGCTGCACCCTTGGTCGAACGGACTCGCGTACAGGCCCAGCAGCATGCCGCGATCGTGTGCATACGTGGCCAAAGCGGCCATGCCGTCCGGGAAACGTGCTGGATCTGCACGCAATTCGCCGTCGGCCGTGCGTTGCGGCGCCGCCCAACCGGCATCGAGATTGACGTAGCGGTAGCCCGCGTCGCGCATGCCCGAGGACACCATGGCGTCGATGACGGCCTTGATGTTGGTCTCGGTGAGTGCGACGCCCGAGTTCCACGAGTTCCAGCCCATGGGTGGCATGGGCGGTTGAGCAGGCCCGTTCGACGGCCCAGTCGATTGGGCCGAACAGCCCGCATTCAGCGCCACCACGCACAGCAGCACCGCCAACACAGACCAGAGCCGCGTCATCCATGTCCTCGTCGTCAGGAGCCGGGTGTACCGACAGTAGCGACGTCGGCTGAGAGCGAGCTGCCGCTTATCGGAAACCATTTTCGACAAGGCACGGCCGGTCAGGTATCGTCGGCCTCGCCTTAATGAAAACGATTTTCACAGAGTCGATGGAGGTTCCCATGAAGGCCGGCATTCACCCCGACTACCACCCCGTGGTCTTCCAGGACGCCACCACCGGACGCACGTTCCTCACCCGATCCACCGCCACCAGCTCCCGAACCATCGACTGGCAGACCGCGGACGGCGTTCACACCTACCCCCTGATCGTCGTCGACGTCACCTCGGACTCGCACCCGGTGTGGACCGGCAAGCGGCAGATCATGGACACCGCGGGCCGCGTCGAGAAGTTCAATCGCAAGTACGGTCGATGATCTTGTCGCGGGTATCCCCTTGCCCCCGCGAGACATTCGCATCCCCTTCTCGCAACGCCCGCCCCCGGCCGCGCCCCGGGTGCCACACGCGGGGCGCGGCCACCACCGCTGCCTGGGATTGGCAGTTGCACGCCCGCTGCCGCGGACTGCCGGCCGAGGTGTTCTATACCGGCGACGACGACCGCGGCGCCCGGCGAGTCGCCCACGAAGAACATGCCAAACAGATCTGCCACCATTGCCCGGTACTGCGCGAATGCCTCGGCCACGCCATGGAAGCCGATGAGCCCTACGGTATCTGGGGCGCGACCACACCGAAGGAACGCGCCGCCTTGCGAAGTTCACAGGTTTTTATTAGCTGATCTAGCAAATCTGTCGGTACCTTGGTGACATCACCGCGACACCGATGGGAGCCACGATGGGATTCGGACCGCCACAGGGCCGGCCGACCGTCACCGACGACGAGATTGCCGCCATCATGGACCCACCGCAACGCGTCCGCACACTACGAAATATGTTGGACGCCACGGGGGATGCACTCGAACCGGTGATCGACCTATATCGGCCCTACGTGACCGGCCTCGACCGCCTGCCCCGCGACGGCCGCTTCCTTCTGGTCGGCAATCACACGGCGTTCGGCTTCGCCGAGATACTGCTGATGCCGTATTACACCCGTCGCGAACTCGGCGTGCAGGTGCGCCCACTTGCAGAACGGGGCCTGGCACAGGCCAAGGGCTTTGGCGGCGACCTGGTGGCAGCGTTCGGCGGCGTGGTCGGCCACCCCGACACCGCACGAGAACTCATGCGGCACAATGAGACTGTGCTGGTATTCCCCGGCGGCGGGCGCGAGATGCCCAAGTTCAAGGGCGAGGAATACCAGCTGAAATGGGAAGGCCGCAGCGGTTTCGCCCGCGTGGCCATCGAAAGCGGGTATCCGATCGTGCCGGTCGGCCTGGTCGGCAGCGACGACGTCTACGAACCACTCTTCGAACGCGACAGCGCGCTGGGCCGCCTGAGCCAGTCCATCGGCGAGCGGTTCGGTGGGCGTACCGACATGGCGATGCCCCTGGTGCGCGGCATCGGTCCGACGCTGATTCCGCGCCCGCAGCGCATGTACCTCGAGTTCGGCAAGCCGATCAGCACGACGGCACCAAACGGCACCACCGACCACACCCGGTGGGTGGAAACAGTCAAGTCGGCGACTCAGCAAGCGCTGGAACAGATCCTGGCCGATTTACAGGAGATCAGGTCCGGTGATCCGTATCGGAGTCTGAATCCGCTGGCTTGGTCCCGGGCAGCCCAGCCACCTGAGACCGCCAGTCGAGCGGTCTGAACCACGGCCGGTCGCCGGTCATCGTAAGCTTCGTCAGGTGGCATTCACCGACTATCAGCAGCTGACGTTGACTCGCCGCGACAACGGCGTCCTGCTGATCACCCTCGACCGGCCCGAGAAGTACAACGCCGCCGACGAGGGCATGCACGCCGAACTGGCCAACATCTGGAAGGACGTCGCGGCCGATCCGGAGACCCGGGTGGCCGTGATCACCGGTGCGGGAAAGGCATTCAGCGCCGGCGGGGACCTGGCCATGGTCGAGCGCATGGCCGGTGACTATGACCGCGTCTCGCACATGCTCGGCGAGATGAGCGACCTGGTCTACAACATGATCAACTGCGACAAACCGATCGTGTCCGCGATCAACGGCGTCGCGGTCGGCGCCGGCGCTGTGGCCGCATTGCTGGC
Source organism: Mycobacterium sp. FW102-FHT13B02 (assembly GCF_058790275.1). Classification (NCBI taxonomy): domain Bacteria; kingdom Bacillati; phylum Actinomycetota; class Actinomycetes; order Mycobacteriales; family Mycobacteriaceae; genus Mycobacterium; species Mycobacterium sp. FW102-FHT13B02. Next base: position 351,993 of record NZ_JBYTCM010000002.1, on the reverse strand, counting down.
CGATGTCGCCATCATCGCCGAGGACGCCAAGATCGGCGACGGCCACGTCAAACTCGGCGTGGCCGCGGGCGACCACGCCGCGATCATCTGGCCGTTGCTGGCCGGGACCGCGAAGGCCAAGTATTACCTCATGACGGGTGAGATGATCGGCGGCGTCGAGGCCGAGCGCATCGGTATGGTCGCCAAAGCCCTGCCCCGCGAAGAGGTTCTGGACGAAGCACTTCGGGTTGCCGACGTGCTCGCCACAGGTGCCCAGCAGGCGATCCGGCTGACCAAACGGGCGCTCAACAACTGGCTTCGCAATGCCGGCCCCATCTTCGATCAGTCCGCGGCCTACGAGATGTTGACCTTCCTCGGGCCGGATGTGGTCGAGGGGTACACCGCGCTGCGCGAGAAGCGCACGCCCCAGTTCCCGTCCGCGCGCTAGCCGCAGGAGCCGAAGTGACCTGGCAGCAGATCGAGCCCTTCCTCGTAGCACTTGCCATCGGGCTGCTGCTCGGTTTGGAGCGCGAACGCAGTCATTCCCGCAAACTGCCTGCCGGGTCGCGCTCGTTTGCCCTGCTGTCGCTGGCTGGGGCGGTCGCGGCAGGTTTCGGCCAATGGGCCATCGTCACGGTATTCCTCGGCGTCGGCACGCTGGTCGCGCTCGCTTACTTCCGAACCAGCCAGGAAGACCCCGGAACCACCACGGCGACGGCCGCGCTCGTCGCGTATCTCCTTGGCGCCCTGGCCTATTCCCGGCCCGCGCTGGCAGTCGCCCTCGCCGTCGTCGTAGCCGGCCTGCTCGTGTCGAAAACCCGCATCCACCAGTTCGCCCGCGACATCGTCACCGAGGTCGAGCTGGAAGACGCCATCAAGTTTCTCGTCGTCGCCTTCGTGATCCTGCCGCTGCTGCCCGACCGCGGACTCGGACCGTACGGCGTTCTCAACCCGGCGAAGATCTGGCTTCTCGTTGTCCTGCTCACCGGCATCGGTTGGGTGGGGTACATCGGTGTGCGAGCTCTCGGGCCAGAACGCGGCGTACTCGTCACCGGCATCGCGGGCGGCTTCGTCTCTGCGAGCGCGACAACGGCGTCCATGGGCCGGCTCAGCCGAACGACAGCGAGCTTGCGGGCGCCCCTGGCCAGCGCCCTGCTGGCCAGCTTGGCCACCTTTGTGCAGCTCCTCATCGTGATCGGAGTCGTCGACGCCGACGTGCTGCGCCGGCTCTGGCCGCCCGTGGCTGCCGGTGCCGTCGTGCTGATCGGTATTGCCGCCCTCGTCTACCGGGGAGCCGGCCGACCCGCTGAGAACGCCGCTGCCCCAAGCGAAAACGCTGAGCCGGCGCCCCCAAATCGACCGTTCACCCTGCGGCCGGCGCTCATCCTGGCCGCAGTGCTGACCCTGGCCCTGCTGGTCGGACGGTGGGGCGCCGACGTGCTCGGCACCGAGGGCACCGTGCTCGCCGCCTTCGCCGCGGGCCTGGCCGATGCGCACGCGGGCGCTGTCGCCGCGGCCAGCCTCGCCGCGAAGGGTGCCATCTCCGTCGACACCGCACTGGTCGCGGTGGCAGCCGCGCTCGGCTCCAACTTGATCGTCAAGACGGTGCTGGCGTTCACCGCCGGTGGTCGCCGGTTCGGGCTGCGGTTTCTCGCCGGCATGACGCCGCCGGCCGTGGTCTTCGGCGTCGTCCTGGCCCTGACGATGGCCTGAGCCTGACAACCCGTCGACCACGACTCGGGTTGCCGCCGGCGACGCCACCGCCCGCTTGTGCCGAAAGTCCCATCGCCTCTGTCCCTTTGGCACCAGCGGGAGCCGGCGGGAGGCCGGACGATAGTCGTAGCAGCGGAAGGAGCGGCGCATCATGATGTTCTGGTATGGCCACAACATGGGTGGCTGGGGCTACGCCGGGATGGCCGTTGGCATGTTCCTTTTCTGGGCGCTGGTGCTCGGCGGCATCGTCGCGCTGATCCGGGTCGCCGGTGGCGATCAAAGGAACCGCATCCCCGCCCCCACCGAACCCGACGCACGCCAGGTACTCGCCGTGCGGTTCGCGCAGGGTGACATCACGGAGGCGGAGTACCGCGAGAAGCTGGCGGTACTGCGCGAGCACGCACGAATGTGATCTCTCAAGGCGGCCTGTCAGAGGTCGTCACGACGTCCTGACTCGTGGACGCCCGACGACGCAGCAGGTGCGCCCGAGGTGAGCAGACAATCCCACTTGTCAGGCGTGCAGGACGACCGGGAGGCGCGTCGGCCCACGCAGTGAACTGTTGGTCGACCACGTCGTCGGCCCGGTCGCCGAAATTCGTGAGACTCGGGAAACGAGCTCGCGCAGAACCGCCTGTGCCTCCATCCGTGCCAACGGCGCGCCCAGGCAGAGGTGCGCGCCGAAGCCGAAACCGACGTGCGTACGTGGATTCCGTTCCGCGCAAAAAGAGTTGGGATCATCGAATGCGAGCGGATCACGGTTCGCGGCGCCGAAGGACAGCAGGACGCGAGAACCCGTCGGAATGGTCACCTCTCCGACCCGGTAAGGCGCACGGGTGTAGCGGTAGAGATTCTGAATAGGACTGGTATACCGGACGTGCTCTTCGATGGCCTGCGGGATGAGGTCCGGATTCGCCCGGATGGTGTCGTACTGGTCCGGATTGTTCGCGTACGTGTCGAGCATGCCGCCGAGAAGGTTCGTGGTGGTTTCGTTGCCGGCGATCAAGAGCAGGATGGCGATCTGGAACAGCGCCTCATCGGTCAACGCACCATCCGCGCTGTGTTGAACCAGTCGCCCGAGGACGGTATCGGAGCCCTTGAGTTCTCCGTCCTCCAGATGCCGCAAGAAGTAGCGGCGCAACGCCATCGCAGCGCGCATGGATTTCGCGGTGCCGATCAGACCCGGCACGGTTGGCGTGAAGTTGATCAGTCGAGTGCTTTCGTCTGACCACCGGCGAAAGTCGGCGATATCGCGATCGGGGACGCCAACGATCGCGGCAATGACCCGTAGCGGCAGTGGGACCGTCAGTCGCTGCACGGCGTCCGCACCGGGGTTGGCGATGAGGTCGTCGACGAGTTCAGCGGCGAGCCCGTCGATCGTGGCGCGCCAACCGTCCAGGGCCCCTTTCGTGAACGCGGGTTGCACCTGCTTGCGCAGGCGGCTGTGCAGATCGTCGTCGGTCACCACGACAAGGTCGGCAACCATCTGAATCCGGGTCACCCCTTGGCTGCTCGTGACTTCATCGGTGTCCCGCAAGGCGGCCCGAACATCGTCGAGCCGGTGCAGAATCCACGTGGACCGCCTGGGGCTGTAGTGCACCCGGCCGCCCCGATGCAGCGCGGCATACGCGCTGTAGGGGTGTGCGGCAGTGCCCGGGTCCAGCGGGTCGTAGTCGGTGTTGATCGCGCCAGTCCAGGCGCGATAGCCCAGACAACGGGCACGCACGGCTGCGGAGACGTTCAGTCGGCCGGCGGCGATCAGTGGGGACAGCGCCGAGGCGGCGCCGCGCGATGCCTGAGCGATGGTCGTGGTGGGCACCTCATCAGCGTCCGGCCGAGCCATCGGCACCGTCAACGGATCGCACCGAAGTTGAAACGCGCAGCACCGGCTGGGCCTGTGGTCGCGGCGGAAGATCCCATTCCGACCAGGCGATATGCGTGAGAAAAGAACCCGAAAACGTCTCAAGGTGATAGAACGAATTTAGCTTCTATCCCGGAGGAGGTCCACGCGATATGCCTCGACATGACTGGGTACTGGGCGCGGACCGCAATGCCGAAGCCCTTGACCGAATCCTGGCCGCAGCCTCAGAACTCGTGTCCCGCAACGGGTTCGAAGCATTCACCATCGAATCCGTTGCCACCGAACTGCACTGTTCCCCGGCTACCGTTTATCGCCGGGCCGGAGGTAAGGCCGCGATCCTGGAGCGCCTTGTATCGGTTTTCGCCGAACAAATCCTCAGCTCCATCCGACATGCCGTTGCGGGCCTGGAGGGTACCGAGCGCGTGGTGACCGCCATCATGGTCGCGTTGGACTGCATGCGGGCCGAACCGCTGGGCAAGTTGATCATGGGCGACATCCGTCCCAATCACGACGGGGGAACGGTGACCACCTCACCGCTGGTCGCCACGTTCGCCGAGGAAATGCTCGGGCGCCACGACCCGCTCGCCGCGCACTGGCTGATCCGGATCACGTTGGCGCTGTGGTACTGGCCGCTCAAAGACAAAAGGTCTGAATACGAACTTGTGAGGCGGTTCGCCGGCCCGTCCGCGATGTTGGGCCTGGGCGAATCCCCGTCAGCCTGACCTGCTCAATCTCTGTGGAGCTAAGGGGAATCGAACCCCTGACCTTCTCGATGCGAACGAGACGCGCTACCAACTGCGCTATAGCCCCTTGTACCGGAAGCAAAGGCTACCAGCACTGGTCTGCAACCCGAAAATCAGCTACTGACCAGACGCCCGGGGCAGGTCATAGTCCCTGGACATCCGGGTGTATTCCAGGTGTTCGAAGATCGGATCCTCGTCATCGATGTCCAGCACCGCGGCGCCCGGACGCCGCAAGCGAGAAGGGACGACGTCGAATTCCTCGTCCTGGGTGTTCTCGACGCCATGCCGGGACCGCATCATCCGCTGGGCGCGCCGGCGCCGCAGCTGCTCTTCGATCCGGGTCTGACGGCGCAGGTAGGCCAGGTACAGCACGGAGGCCGCGCTGACCATGCCGCAGAACCACCACCACATGCTCGACGCCATCGAGAAGGCCACAACGCCGGTGACCAGGATGGCCACGGCCATACCGGAGAGCATGCGGCTGCGGAAGCGGTATTTGCGCTCGGCAGCCGCGACGGCGGCCTTCGACTCGTAGCGGCTGCGTCGCGCCGTCGACATCGAGTCGGCCAGCTTCGGCTCGTCCTCCGATACCGCCTCGACACCCGAGGTGTCGTCGACGTACTCGTAGTCGTGCTCTGTGCCGTCCTCGGCTTCCGCCTGAGCCCCTGCCTCGGCCGCGGCTTCAACTTCGGCTTCGGACTGTTCGTCCACGGCCTCGTCAGCCTGTTCCTCCACGGCCTCGTCAGCCGCGACGGCCTCGTGGACGTCGGTGGTCGGCTCGACCTCGGTTTCGGGCCCGGCTTCGGGCTCGTCTGCGTCCGCCGCGGCCATCTCGTCGGTGAGCGCTTCCTCGGGCCCGAAGTCGACCTCCGAGATGGTCCGGATCGCCATGGTCGGCGTGGCGACGTCATCGAAAAGCGTTGGCTGCTCGAGGTTTTCCGGCTCAGGAACGGCTTTCATCCGACCCGATGCCCCAATCGGCAACGCTCCGGAATCCATCTCGACGACCTCGACGTCGAGGTACTCCGATTCTTCGACGACGACCTGGCCGGCCAGCACCACCGAACGCGGCGAATCCGCCTCGGGGTCGGCGACCGGGATCGAGTCGGTGGTCGCGTCGCTGCGCGCCAAGTCTTCTTCGAACGCGGTGAAGTCTTCGTCCTGTTTCCAGTGCGGATCGCTGTGATGACCGGCGGCGGGCCCACTGCGCCGTCGCAACCGGCTGTTGCCCTGCGTGTTGAGCACACGGGTCGCCAATGCGACATCGCTCGTCCGGCGGACGTTCTCGCGCTTGCTGATCAACATCGGCACCAGCACGAACAACCACAACACAACGAGGGATATCCACAGCAGGGATTGGGGGATGCTTGGCATGTCGCCGGCTCCTTTCCCCATCAGATTAGGTCTGTGACCAGCGCATCCGAAGCCGACGCGCCAGGGTCAATTACACACCTGTAATTCATTACTTACAAGCACATCAGTCACAGATGTCACATCTGCAACACAGTCTTATTTGCGATTTGCGCACATTTCCCCGCGCCGCATACCCAAATTGCTCAGACCCAGGTAGCTCGACCGTCCCTGACCAGCGCCGATGACGCGGACTGGGCCATCTCTTCCACGGTCATCGCCACCAGCAGGTGGTCCCGCCAGGCGCCGTCGACTTCGAGGTAGCGCCGCAGCAGGCCCTCCTCCCGGAAGCCCACCCGGGCCAGCACCGACCGGCTCGGACCATTTTCCGGTCGGACGGTCGCCTCGACCCGGTGCAGTCCGACCGGACCGAAGGCGTGGTCGACGCCGAGCGCCAGCGCAGCCGTCGCGATCCCGCCGCCGGTGAACTGCCGGGCCACCCAGTAGCCGATCCACGCCGACCGCAGCGCTCCATGCGTCACGTTGCCGATGGTCAACTGCCCACAGAACTCACCGTCCAACTCGATGACATAGGGCAGCATGCGGCCACGCCTGGCCTCCGACCGCAAACCCGAACACAGCGCCGGCCACGACGAAACAGCATGGCGCGCAGTCCAATCCACCTCACCGACCGGCTCCCAGGGCTCCAGGTGCGCCCGGTCGGTCAGCCGCATCCGGCTCCACACGGGGCCGTCGCGCAACCGCACCGGCCGCAACCGCACCACCCCGGCACGCACACGGATCGGGCCGACCGACAACGGCCAGCCCGGATGCATCGCACTCGAACGCAGCAAGTTCACGAATCAGCCGCGCTGTGCAAGAAAGGCCACCTCGACCGATTCGCCGGTACGAATCTGCTCGGCCTCCGTGGGCACGATCACCAGACAGTTCGCCTCGGCAAGGGTGGCCAGCAGGTGCGACGCGCCTGGGGCACCGCCCAGCGCCTGCACCAGGTACTCGCCGGTGTCCTGGTCGCGCATCAACTGGCCACGCAGAAATCCCTTGCGCCCCACCACCGATGAGATGGGCGACAACGTGCGCGCCGGCACCACGCGCCGCATCGGCTGCCGCTTGCCCAGCGACATCCGGATCAGCGGACGCACCATCACCTCGAAAACCACGAGGGCGCTCACCGGGTTGGCCGGCAGCAGGAAGACCGGCACCCCGTCGCGCCCGAGCTGCCCGAAACCCTGCACCGATCCGGGGTGCATCGCGATCCGGGCGACCTCCATCTCTCCCAGCTCGGCAAGCACCGCGCGCACACCTTCGGCCGCCGCGCCACCTACAGCGCCCGCGATCACCACGATCTCCGACCGATTCAACTGGCCTTCGACCACGTCGCGCAGGGTCTTGGGGTCGGCGTCGACGATGCCGACCCGGTTCACCTCGGCGCCGGCGTCGCGGCCGGCAGCGGCCAGCGCATAGGAGTTCACGTCGTAGACCTGGCCGTTGCCGGGCGTCCGGGAGATGTCGACCAGCTCACCGCCGACGGAGATGATCGTCAGCCGCGGCCGCGGGTGCACCAGCACACGTTCGCGGCCCACCGCCGCCAGCAGTCCCACCTGGGCCGGCCCGATGATGGTTCCGGCACGCACCGCGACGTCGCCGGGCTGCACGTCATCCCCGGTTCGACGCACGTAGGCGCCGGACCGCACCCCGCGCAGGACCCGTACCCGCGATTCGCCGCCGTCGGTCCAGCGCAGCGGCAGCACCGCATCCGCAAGAGTGGGCATGGGCGCACCGGTCTGGACCCGCGCGGCCTGACGCGGCTGCAACCGGGTGGGCGTGCGTTCACCAGCGGCGATGGTCGAGACGACGGGCAGGGTGACGTCACTGCCACCGCCGGACTCCGCGCCCATCACGTCGACGCTGCGGACGGCGTAGCCATCGATGGCGGCCTGATCGAATCCGGGCAGCGGCCGTTCGGTGACAACCTCTTCGGCGCACATCAGACCCTGCGCTTCGGCAATCGCTACCCGCACCGGCCGCGGTGCCACCGCCGCAGCCGCAACCCGGGCCTGCTGTTCCTCAACCGAACGCACAGCTCGCCTTTCTGCATACCTCGTACACCGTGGCTGACCACATGCTCGCGCATGTTCGGGCCAACCGTACCGCCGGTGTCAGGCGCTCAGCGCTCGGCAAGACCCAATCGCTCGACCAACCAACGCCGCAATTCCGGGCCGTAGTCGTCGCGTTCCAACGCAAAGTCAACCGCAGCTTTAAGGTAGCCGCCGGGATTTCCCAGGTCGTGTCGGGACCCGCGGTGCACGACCACGTGTACGGGGTGTCCGTCCTCGATGAGCAGCGCGATGGCGTCGGTCAGCTGGATCTCGCCGCCGACACCCTTCTGCACCCGCCGCAGCGCGTCGAAGATCGCGCGGTCCAAGATGTAGCGGCCGGCCGCGGCGTACGGCGACGGGGCATCCTCGGCCTTGGGCTTCTCCACCATGCCCTTGACGCGCAACACATTCGGATTGGCCGCATCGGGCACCGTCTCGACGTCGAACACGCCATAGGCGCTGATCTCGTCCGGTGGCACCTCGATGGCGCACAGCACGCTGCCACCACGCTTGGCCCGCACCTTCGCCATGGTCACCAGCACGCCGGCCGGCAGCACCAGGTCGTCGGGCAGCAAGACCGCGATGGCGTCTTCGTCGGGCAACAGCACCGGCTCGACGCAACTGACGGCGTGCCCCAGGCCCAGCGGTTCGGCCTGCACGACCGACTCCACCTTGATCAACGCGGGCGCGCGCCGCACCTTCTCGAGCATCACGTGCTTGCCGCGCGCCTCGAGCGTTCCTTCCAAGATGAGGTCCTCGACGAAGTGCGCAACGACGCCGTCCTTGCCCTCCGAGGTCACGATCACCAGTCGCTCGCCACCGGCGTCAGCCGCTTCGGCAGCAACCAGCTCGATGCCAGGGGTGTCGACGACCGGCAGCAACTCTTTGGGGACGGTCTTGGTGGCAGGCAGAAAACGCGTGCCCAGACCAGCCGCCGGCACCACCGCGGTGCGCGGCATCGGCACTGAAGTCTGTGTCGTCATTGTTCACACGATAACGGCATTGCCTCGATCTGCCCTAGCGAGGTGCGCCTTGTCGCAGTCGGCGGCAACGTCAAAGTGGCCATTACCTGGACAGGTGTACAACACGACGGGAGCAAATATGACACGGTGGTAAGCGTGAGCCCCGGGGTCGAAAAGGACGAGCTGCGCAAAGCCATCCTGCGCAGACGCCGCGCCCTGGCGCCCGAGCAGAGGCAGGCGGCCGCCGATGCGCTGGCCCGACAGATACCGGAATTGGTGGTCTCCGGCGACGTGGTGTGCGCCTACATGCCGATCGGCACCGAGCCGGGTTCGCCCGCGATGCTGGACGCCCTGACCGAGGCGGGCGCCGAGGTGCTGTTGCCGGTGACCCGCCCCGACGCCCCCCTGAGCTGGGGCCGGTACCGACCCGGACACCTCACGGAAGCGCAATTCGGGCTGCTCGAACCGGCCACACCGCATCTGCCCCCCGACGCGATCGGACAGGCACGGGTGATCCTGATCCCCGCGCTGGGCGTCGACCGCGCCGGAAGCCGGCTCGGCCGCGGCGCGGGTTTCTACGATCGGTCACTGCCGCTGGCCGCACCGGACGCATTGCTCGTCGCAGTAGTGTACGACGACGACGTCTTGCCCGCGCTGCCCGCCGAGCCGCACGACGTACCGATGACGCATGCCCTGACCCCGAGGTCAGGGCTGGTCAAGCTGGATAGTTAGGAAAAGCGGGCGTCAGTCCTTGCCGCAGGTACATCCCGGTCCGCAGTTGCAGTTCTCACAGGTGCAGTCCGGGTTGTCGCAGCCGCCCTTGGTCATGTTGTCAGTCATGCGCACAATGCTATGTGTCGCGCCGTCGTCTCGGAGACATTTGGCCCTGCCACCAGCCCATCGCGGCCGCCGACGCGGGAATGCCCGACACCGAATAGCTGTTTTGGCACTTAAGCCGGTAGAGTGCTAACAAGTTTGACGACCTCGGAGGTTTACGTGCCGACCTATTCCTACGCGTGTACCGAGTGCGACAACCGGTTCGACGCGGTGCAGGCCTTCAGCGATGACGCGCTGACCGAATGCCCGAAGTGCCACGGCCGGCTGCGCAAGCTGTTCGGTTCCGTTGGCGTGGTCTTCAAGGGCAGCGGCTTCTACCGCACCGACAGCCGCGACTCGAAGAGCTCCAGCACCGCGGCGGCTCCGGCCAAGAGCGAGTCCAGCTCCAGTTCATCGGACTCCTCGTCTTCGTCGAGCAGCAGCAGCAGCACGAAGTCGGCCGCACCGGCCGCCGCAGCGTCCAGCTGAGTTATCCACAGGCCGGATGCCGTCCGGCCTGTGCTTCCCGCGCAAAATCCCTACCGTTACGGCATGGGGGATTCGCTCGACGCGCCGTTGATCGGCCGACTGACACAGAAACTGCGGCCCGACTGGGCCAGAACCACCGCCGCGCGCCGAGTCGTCGCTGGATTGCTGGTGATCCTGGCAGCCGTCATCGAATTCCGCCCGGACCCCCGAGTCGGACTGGTGCCCGTCGTCATCGCCAAGCATGACCTGGCCCCTGGCTCGTCCTTGACGGCCGCTGACGTCGTCATCGAATCGCGTTCTGCACCAAGCATTCCCGACGGTGCACTGCACGAATCCAGCGCCGCGGTTGGCTCGACACTGGCCGCTCCCGCACGGCGCGGTGAGGTCATCACCGACGTGCGACTGCTCGGTTCGCGGCTTACGACTGCTGCTGCCGGCCCCGACGCGCGCATGGTGCCACTGCATCTGGCCGACGCCGCGCTTCCGGATCTGCTGCGCTCGGGCGACGTCGTGGACGTCTTGGCCGGACCGGAAAACACCGGCACGGCCGCCGATCAGACGGCCGAGGTCATCGCCACCGACGCCCGGGTGGTGCTGGTCTCCGAACACCTCAAATCACCGACAAGCGCCGACGAACGTGTCGTACTCGTTGCCTTGCCGCGGCACAGCGCCAACGCCGTCGCCGGCGCGGCTCTGCACCGGGCGATCACCGTCACTCTGCACTGACGAGCACAATTTGCCAGGCGGCCAATTTCGATTTCATCACCGGAGCGCATCTGTTGTGCCCGTGAGGCCGTCGACGACTGCGCGCAGCCAAGGTCAGTCTTAACGTTCCTGGGTACAGGCCGTATCACAGGGAGGGCAGTCATGTTCAAGGGCTTCAAGGCGTTCCTCATGCAGGGGAACATCGTCGATCTGGCCGTCGCCGTGGTCATCGGCGCCGCGTTCACCACGCTGGTGAAGGCATTCACCGATCAGGTGATCCAGCCGCTGATCTCGAGCATCGGCGCCGGCGGCGACCACTCATACGGCGTGCTGCGCATCCACCTGCTCGGCGACAACTACATGGACCTGAACGCCGTCCTGAGCGCGACGATCAACTTCGTTCTGGTCGCAGCCGTCATCTACTTCGTGATTGTGTTGCCCTACAGCAGGTTCCGCACAGTCACGGAGGAGGCGGTCAAGAAGGAAGTGGAGTTGCTGACCCAGATTCGCGACCTGCTCGAAGCGAAGAACGTGAAGAACGAAGCGACGAAGTAGCCGATACGGCGGAGCCCCCGGCCAGTGGCCGGGGGCTCCGCCGTATCTCGGTGCGAACCGCCCGAATCAGTTCATGTTCCAGGGCTCGCCGTAGGTGGTCACCGAGTCACCGGTCTTGGCGATCAGGCGGGCGAATGGTCGCAGCAGCACACCACCGGCCGCACCGGTCACAGTGCCGTGCGCGTTCGAGACCGCCACACCACCGGCCGGGCCGGACACATCCACCGAGAACGTCGCGACTTCCTGAATACCCGGGCCGTTGCCCAAGTCAGCCGAAATCGACACACCCGGGAACAGGTTCGGCGTGATGATGCCGCCACCGAACGCCGGGAACCCGAACGGGTTCACGTCATCGAGCAGGATGTTCGGCGTGGTGTAGCTGAAGTTGATACCCACACCCAACGACCACGGGAAACCAATCTGGTAACCCAGCTCCAACGTCCCCGCGAACTGATCACAGCCCTTGCCGTCGCACTTGTACTTCGCCCGGCCCGAATGGAACCACTCACGCGTCAGCCGGTTGCGGTCCAACGGGAACACACCATTGAGGAACGTGTCCCACTGCTGCACCGTCAACGTCCGATCCTGACCATCGACCAGGCTCAGCTCATTGTCCAGGCCCGCATGGGCCGTACCTGTTCCAAGGAACAACGACGACACTGTCGCTACGGTCGCTACCAGCACCCGACTGAATGCTTTCATGGTCCCCACTCTCTGGGCTTGATGTTCCATATAAAAGTTCCTTGCAGACGAGGGGCGGCGTCGACAGGGCCGACTTGTGGCCTGTCGACGCCGCCCCGAATGCGTCGTCGGCGCCCAGCATAAGGCCTAGGCGCTGCTGCCGTGCACCTAGTTCATATTCCAGGGTTCTCCGTAGGTGGTGACGCTATCACCGGTCTTGGCGATCAGGCGGGCGAATGGTCGCAGCAGTACACCACCAGCCGCACCAGTCACAGTGCCGTGCGCGTTCGAGACCGCCACACCACCGGCCGGACCGGACACATCCACCGAGAACGTCGCGACTTCCTGAATACCCGGACCGTTGCCCAAGTCAGCCGAAATCGACACACCCGGGAACAGGTTCGGCGTGATGATGCCGCCACCGATCGCCGGGAAACCAAACGGGTTCACGTCATCGAGCAGGATGTTCGGCGTGGTGTAGCTGAAGTTGATACCCACACCCAACGACCACGGGAAACCAATCTGGTAACCCAGCTCCAACGTCCCCGCGAACTGATCACAGCCCTTGCCGTCGCACTTGTACTTCGCCCGGCCCGAATGGAACCACTCACGCGTCAGCCGGTTGCGGTCCAACGGGAACACACCATTGAGGAACGTGTCCCACTGCTGCACCGTCAACGTCCGATCCTGACCATCGACCAGGCTCAGCTCGTTATCCAGACCCGCATGAGACGTACCCGCGCCCAGAAACAGCGACGACAGCGCCGCCACCAGTGCTACCAGCACCCGACTGAATGCCCTCATATTCTCCCTAGCTCAGTAGGCGTGCCAGCAAGCTGACCGCGCGACCGTCGCAAGACCTCCATGTACGCCGCGTAGGCGAACTTCACATGTTGCTCTTACCTATTGCTCATCGTTGACACGAGGAAGATATCGGCGTACGGATCGTCCGGCAATGCGAACGGTGCAAAGACCGCGCATATATTCCCGTTGCTGAAATGTTTGCTGGGAACTAGCTGAAAACCGGGGCCGACGCTACCGGCCGGTTGGGTTGAAACAGGGCGGAAACATGGTCTCAACGCACCCACTGACCGGCGTAATCGCGAGTTAACATCGGCTGCGGCGGCCGTTTCGTGAAAGCCGGTGCTCAGCGATGGTGCGGGGGAACGTTTTCCCGTAGCCAGCGATCCCGGTCACCATCTCCGGATGCGGACCGCTCGTTACATTCATCCTGAGTAACGTCGGGCAAAACGTCGCCGAACACCTTGTTAACTAGATCGCGCGAGGGCTGGGTGTCGCTCATCACAGTTTTCCGATTGTGTGACCAAGATCACAATTTGCTGAAGTGAATCGTTCAAGCTGGACGAACTTCATGATCACTCCGTTCGACCGACGCCCCAGGCGGAGCTCCAGCTATCAGATGTCGAGGCTGGACAGCTGCGCGATGATGTAGGCCGCCAGCGGCCCCAGCGTGGCCATACCGTCACGCACCGACGCGCGCGAGCCCGCGATGTTGACCACGAGCGTGCTTCCGGAGACTCCCGCCAGGCCGCGCGAGAGGCCCGCGTCCGAGATACCCGCCGCCAAGCCCGACGACCGCAGCGCCTCGGCGATACCCAGCAGCTCACGATCAAGCATGGTGCGGGTGGCTTCCGGCGTCACATCGCGGGGGCTGACCCCGGTGCCGCCGACGGAGATGACCAGGTCGACACCGCCGATCACGGCGGTATTGAGGGCATTGCGAATCTCGATCTCGTCGGCCGGAACCACGACGACGCCGTCGACGATGAAGCCGGCCTCACCGAGCAGTTCGGTGACCAACGGGCCGCTGTGATCCTCTTCGCCGTGCGCGGTCCGGTCGTCCACGACCACGACGAGTGCGCGCCCGGCCAATTCCCCTGCCTGTTCCATGCCTGTCACCGTATATCCCGCCTCTGACATCGAACTCGGACCCGTTCCCATCACTGCTGAGCCTTCCCCAGAGTCACCTGAACCGTCTGCGGTTTGCCCGCCGTGTCCAGGTAGGTCAATGTCACCTTGTCGCCCGGCGCCTTCGAGCGCACCGCGGCCACCAGCGCATCGGCACTACTGATCACCCGGTCGTCGACCTTGGTCACCACCACACCGCTGGGCAGCCCGGCGGACTGAGCCGCACCGCCGTTCGTCACGTCGACGATCTTGGCGCCGTCGACGGCCTTGTCGTTGCCCACCTGCACGCCGAGCGACGCATGGCTGGCGATGCCGTTCTTGATCAGTTCATCTGCAATGCGCTTGGCCTGGTCGACGGGAATCGCGAAGCCCAGACCGATCGAGCCGCTCTGCGACTGTCCGGAATCCCCGCCCAGCGTCGCGATGGCCGAGTTGATACCGACCAGCTCGCCACTCATGTTGACCAGCGCGCCACCGGAGTTACCGGGATTGATCGCGGCGTCGGTCTGGATGGCGTCCAGCACGGTGTTCTGGTTCTTGGCGTCACCGCCAGCGGCGACCGGGCGGTTCAGCGAGCTGATGATGCCCTCGGTCACGGTGCCTTGCAGACCCAGCGGCGAGCCGACGGCCACCACCTGCTGCCCCACCACGAGATTGGACGACGAACCCAACTGGATGGGCGTCAGCCCCGAGACGCCCTTGGCCCGCACCACGGCGATATCGCTGCTCGGGTCGGTGCCGACGATCTGGAAGGTGGCGGTGTTGCCGGTGTTGAACGTGACCTTGGTCTGCGCCGGCGGAGCCCCGGGTGGTGTACCTGGAGCATCCTTGGCGCCGGCCACCACGTGGTTGTTGGTGAGGATCAGCCCGTCCGCGGACAGGATGATGCCCGAGCCCTCTTCGGAAGACCGGCCCATGTCGGTCTCCAGCTTCACCACGCTCGGCACCACCTTGGCGGCCACCTGCTCGACCGAACCGATCGGCGCGTTGCCGGCGTGCTGTCCATGTGCGGCACCGCCCAACGAAGTCGAACTGTTCGAATAGTCAGGCTGGGCCAGCATCACGATGCCGCCGCCGATGCCCGCCGACACCAGCGCCACGGCAGCCATTCCGGCAACCAGAGGCCCTGTGCGGGAACGGTTTTGCGGTCGCGCCACGACGGACGGCCGGCCATTCTGCTGGCCGGTGCGGTATGGGTCGTACGGCTGCGAACCGTACTGCCCGGTCGAGTACTGACCGGTGGAGTACGTGCCGGTCTGGTGCTGCCCGGTCGGGTACTGACCGGTGGCGTAGCTCCCCGTGGGGTACTGCCCGGTGTTCTGGCCTTGCTGATGGGTGGCGTACCGCCAGTCGTACGACGACCCCGCCTGCTGCGACGCGCCGTAGCCGGGCGCGGACTGATAGGAATCAGGACGCCGACCGGACTCGGGCTGCTGCGAGTACCTCGGGTGATTCGTCATTACTGGTCGACACTCTTCCTGTATTTCCGATCCGCTGCCGGGACAACGAACGACATGGCCCAACGGTGCCCTTTTGGGCTGAGAATCCACTGAGACACCATCGGCCGCACCCTAGACATCCTCCCCCGTCCGGGCAGCTTCATTTTCCGTGGTCACGCCCGTTACGTCCAGCCCAGACGGTCGGTGTGTTGCGGTCACACCCGAGGGCCGTCCCGGCAACACGAGATGGATCGAGGTTCCGGGCGGCGTCCCGCCCGGAACGGTGTCCTCGATCCGCAGTGCGCCCCCGTGTTTGAGCACCACCTGCTTGACGATCGCCAGCCCCAGGCCGGAACCGGGCATCGCCCGCGCCGTCGTCGACCGGTAGAAACGCTCGAACACCAGGGCGCGTTCCTGCGGCGGGATACCCGGCCCCCAGTCGGACACCACCAGCTCGGCATGCGTCGGGTCGATTCGCCCCAGCCGGACCCGCACCACCGAGCCCGCCGGGCTCCACTTGGCAGCGTTGTCGAGCAGGTTCAGCACCGCCCTGGACAGCCCGGCACCGTCGCCGTACACCTGCCAACCGGCGATGTCGACGTCGAAGTCAATGTCGTTGCGACGGCGCCGAACTCGTTCCAGGCTGCGGTCGACGACCTCGGCCATCTCGACGGGCTCGTGGATCGTCACGCCGGCGTCGTCGCGGGTCAGGTCCACCAAGTCACCGACCAGTGTGGACAGTTCCTCGATCTGGGCGATGACGTCGGCTTGCAGACCCGCCATCTCCTCCTCCGGGAAGGGCGGCGCCCCGGGCGCCATGGCCGCCATCAGCAGTTCGACATTGGTCCGCAGCGACGTCAGCGGTGTGCGCAACTCATGGCCGGCGTCCGACACCAAGCGGGCCTGCCGGTCCCTCGACTCGGCGAGCGCCCGCAGCATCATGTTGAAAGCCTCTGTCAGCCGGGCCAATTCGTCGTTGCCGTACACCGGGATGGGGCGCAGGTCGTCGGTGCGGGCCACACGTTCGGTGGCCTCGGTCAATCGGGCCACCGGTCTGAGCCCGGTGCGCGCCACGGTGCCGCCGGCGATGGCGGCGACGGCCATACCGATTCCACCCACGATGAGCAAAATGGTGCCGAGGCGCTTGAGCACCTCGCTGGTAGGCCCCAGATTCTTGGAGATCAGCAGCGAGTTGCCCGACTGCAGGTGCACGGCCAGCACACGCTGATAGTTGGTGGTGCGCAACGACATCAGCAGCTTGCCGGCGATGACGTCCCTCTCCGGCGCCCCGAGCGGCAGCGTCTGCCCCTGCTGGTTCGCGGTGTAGATGGACTGCCCCGGAATGACGTACATCGCGTTGACGTCCGAATACGCCGTGCCTTCGATCGCCTTGCCGGGGTCGACGGCCAGGGAGCCGCTCTCGATCAGCAGTTGCGCGCGGCTGTGCAGCTGGTTGTCGATGTCGCCGTACAGCGCCTTGGAGACCACCACGTACACCGCGACCGACATCAGGACGACGACCATGGCCACCATCGACATCGCGAGCAGCATGACGCGCCATTTCAGCGACACCGAACTGGCGTCATGTTGCACCGGACCGTCCGGCGTCGTCACCGGCATCTGCGGCACTTCCCGCATCTTCCGGTCCACCGCCACGCGAGCCTTGTCGAACATCAGGGTGGGGTCTCACGCAGCACGTAACCCACGCCGCGCACGGTGTGGATCAGGCGCGGTTCTCCCTCGGCCTCGGTCTTACGGCGCAGGTACCCGACGTAGACCTCCAGGGCATTGCCGGACGTCGGAAAATCGAATCCCCAGACCTCTTCGAGGATCCGGCTACGGCTGAGTACCCGGCGCGGGTTGTGGATGAGCATCTCGAGCAGCGAGAACTCGGTGCGGGTCAGGCTGATCGACCGCGAGCCTCGGGTGACCTCGCGGGTCACCGGGTCGAGGCTGAGGTCGGAGAAGGTCAGGGCCGCCGATTCGGTGCCCTCAGCGGGTCCGGTCCGGCGCAGCAGCGCCCGCATCCGGGCGAGCAGCTCCTCGAGCGCAAACGGCTTCGGCAGATAGTCGTCGGCGCCGGCATCGAGACCCGCGACGCGTTCGTCGATCGAGTCGCGCGCCGTCAGCATCAGCACAGGAAGGTCATCACCGCTGCTACGCAGCTGACGACAGACACCACGGCCGTCCAACCGGGGCATCATGTCGTCGAGCACCACAGCGTCGGGCCGGTCGCTGGAGATGCGCTCCAGCGCCTCGACACCGTCCTGGGCCAGTTCGACCGAGTACCCGTTGAAAGTCAGTGACCGACGCAATGATTCACGCACAGCGCGGTCATCGTCGACTACAAGGATTCGCACAGGCACAGTCTCACCCCATCATCTGAGAGCGGACTGAGAAGACGCGCCACATGGACGCGAGAAAACTGTTACGACGCCGAAGTCGAGGTCGGTTCAGACGCGGCGGTCGAGGTCGATCAGACCCAGACGCGCGGCCTTGAGCAGACGACGCGGCACCTTGTGCGCCTGACCTGCCACGTTCACGTTGACCAGGCCGGTGGCCTCGGCCTTCCACTGCGCGCGACGGCTACGGGTGTTCGAGCGCGACATCCTGCGCTTGGGCACAGCCATGATGTGCACCTCTCTAACTAAACGGAATTGCTTGCGGTCAGCCGCGCGACGTACGAAGGCCGGCAGAATCTACTTCGGTCCTCGCGTGCGCAGCGATTGCACCTCAGGATAGCCGCCGACCTGCGTAGGCTCCAAAACGTCGCCCCAACCGGGCAACACGCAACCCCGAACCCCCTTGACTCGGTACCGCTAGTACCGACTAACCTCCCTACCGGTTGGTTGAACGACGGGAGTGTGTGTGACATCACCAGCAGTCCGGATCGGAAACTGCTCAGGGTTCTATGGCGACCGGATGGCGGCGATGCACGAGATGCTCGCCGGCGGGGAACTGGACTACCTGACCGGCGACTACCTCGCCGAGCTCACCATGCTCATCCTCGCTCGAGACCGGGCCAAGAACTCCGACCTTGGCTATGCGAAGACCTTCCTGCGCCAGCTCGAGCAGTCCCTGGGCCTCGCCCTGGACAAGGGCGTCAAGATCGTGGCCAACGCCGGCGGCCTCAATCCGGCCGGCCTGGCGACCGCCGTGCGGGCACTGGCCGAGCGGCTCGGCCTGTCCGTGAACGTGGCGCACGTCGAGGGCGACGACCTCGTCGGTCGCGCCGCCGAGCTGGGCTTCGGCACCCCACTGTCGGCCAACGCCTACCTCGGCGCCTGGGGCATCGTGGACTGCCTGAAGTCAGGGGCCGACGTCGTGGTCACCGGCCGGGTCACCGACGCCTCGGTAATCGTCGGACCGGCCGCCGCGCACTTCGGCTGGACCCGCACCGACTACGACGCACTCGCCGGCGCGGTCGCCGCGGGCCACGTCATCGAATGCGGCACTCAGGCGACGGGCGGCAACTTCAGCTTCTTCACCGAGATTCCCGACCTCATCCACCCCGGGTTCCCCCTGGCCGAGATCGCCGCGGACGGCTCGTCGGTGATCACCAAGCACCCCGGCACGGGCGGCCGCGTCAGCGTCGACACCGTCACCGCGCAGCTGCTGTACGAGATCACCGGGGCGCGCTACGCCAATCCCGACACCACCTTGCGGGTCGACTCACTGGAGTTGACCCCCGATGGCGAGGACCGCGTGCGCATCTCCGGAGTACGCGGCGAGGCGCCGCCGCCCACATTGAAGGTGTCGCTCAACAGCATCGGCGGTTTCCGCAACGCCGCGTCGTTCGTCCTCACCGGCCTGGACATCGAGGCGAAGGCAGATCTGCTGCAGCGCCAGCTGGAAGCGAGCATCACGGATCGCCCGGCCGAACTGCAGTGGACGCTGGCCCGGACCGACCACCCCGACGCCGACACCGAGGAACGCGCCAGCGCCTTGCTGCACTGTGTGGTGCGCGATCCCGATCCAGCCAAGGTGGGCCGCAAGTTCTCGGCAGCCGCAGTCGAACTCGCGCTGGCCAGCTACCCGGGATTCACGACCACCGCGCCCCCGGGCGACGGGCAGGTGTACGGCCTGTTCAAGCCCGGCTACGTCGACGCGACATTGGTGCCGCACATGGCGGTGCTGGCCGACGGCACCCGGGTCGACATCGCGCCGTCCGCGGAGACCGTGGCGCTGGGTCCGGTCGATGATCCGTCGCTGCCCGAGCCGCTGCCCGCCAGGCCCACCCGCCGGGCACCGCTGGGCACCATCGCCGGAGCCCGCAGCGGCGACAAGGGCGGTTCGGCCAACGTCGGCGTCTGGGTCCGTAATGACGACCAATGGCGTTGGCTGGCACACACTTTGACGGTCGACAGGCTGCGTGAGCTGTTGCCCGAGACGGCCGAGCTGCCCGTGACGCGACACTTGCTGCCCAACCTGCGCGCCATCAACTTCGTCATCGAGGGCATCCTCGGCGAAGGCGTCGCGTACCAGGCTCGATTCGACCCCCAGGCCAAGGGCCTCGGGGAATGGCTACGAACCCGTCATCTCGACATCCCGGAGGAACTTTTTTCGTGAGCATCTGGACCACGCCCGAACGTGACGCGCTGCGAAAGACCGTGCGCGCGTTCGCAGAACGGGAGATTCTGCCCCACGTCGACGAGTGGGAGCGTAGCGGTGAGCTGCCCCGCTCGCTGCACAAGGCAGCCGGCGCGGCGGGCCTGCTGGGCGCCCAGGCGCCCGAATCCGTCGGTGGTGGCGGCGGCGACGGCGCCGACGCGGTGATCGTCTGCGAGGAGCTGCATTACGCCGGCGTGCCCGGTGGAGTCTTCGCGTCGCTGTTCACCTGCGGCATCTCCACGCCGCACATGATCGACTCGGGCGACCAGCGGCTGATCGACGCCTACGTGCGACCGACGTTGCAGGGCAAGATGATCGGCTCGCTGGCCATCACCGAACCCGGCGGCGGCTCGGACGTCGGGCACCTGAGCACGCGCGCCGAGCGCGACGGTGACGACTTCATCATCAACGGCGCCAAGACCTACATCACCTCGGGTGTGCGGGCCGACTATGTGGTGACCGCGGTGCGCACGGGCGGCCCGGGCGCGGCCGGTGTTTCGCTGATCGTGGTGGACAAGGACACACCAGGCTTCACCGTCAGCCGCAAGCTGGAGAAGATGGGCTGGCGCTCGTCGGACACCGCGGAGCTGTCCTATGTCGACGCCCGGGTGCCGGCTGCCAACCTCGTCGGGCCGGAGAACTCCGGCTTCCTGCAGATCGCCGGCGCCTTCGTCTCCGAGCGGGTCGGCCTTGCCGCGCAGGCGTATGCGAGCGCGCAGCGCTGCCTGGACCTGACCGTGCAGTGGTGCCGGGACCGCGAGACGTTCGGCCGGCCGCTGATCTCGCGGCAGTCGGTGCAGAACACCCTCGCCGAGATGGCACGGCGCATCGACGTCGCCCGGGTGTACACGCATCACCTGGTCGAGCGGGAGCTCGCCGGGGAAACGAACCTGATCGCCGAAGTCTGTTTCGCGAAGAACACCGCCGTCGAGGCCGGCGAGTGGGTGGCCAACGCGGGCGTGCAGTTGTTCGGCGGCATGGGCTATATGGCCGAGTCGGAAATCGAGCGGCAGTACCGCGACATGCGCATCATCGGTATCGGTGGCGGTACCACCGAGATTCTGACCTCACTGGCCGCCAAGACGCTGGGGTTCCAGTCGTGACACAAGCAAGTAGCGGAGCGGATTGCGCATCATGACCCAGTTGAAATCACGGCTCGACACCGCGTCGGCCGGATACACCGAAGCTGCCGCCGCGATGGCGGCCAAGCTCACCGAGCTGGATGCCGAACACGCCAAGGCGCTGGCCGGCGGCGGCGCGAAATACGTCGACCGCCACCATGCCCGCGGCAAGCTCACCGCGCGCGAGCGCATCGAGCAGCTGGTCGATCAGGACTCCCCGTTCCTGGAGCTGAGCCCGCTGGCGGCGTGGGGTAGCGACTTCGTCGTCGGCGCCAGCCTGGTCACCGGCATCGGGACGGTCGAAGGCGTCGAGTGCCTGATCGTCGCCAACGATCCGACCGTCAAGGGCGGTACCAGCAACCCATGGACGCTGAAGAAGATCCTGCGCGCCAACCAGATTGCGCGGGAGAACCGGCTTCCGGTGATCTCGATGGTCGAGTCGGGCGGCGCGGATCTGCCCACCCAGAAAGAGATCTTCATTCCGGGCGGCGCGATGTTCCGCGATCTGACCCGGCTGTCGGCGGAGGGCATTCCGACCATCGCGCTGGTGTTCGGCAACTCCACCGCCGGCGGCGCCTACATCCCCGGCATGTCCGACCACGTGGTGATGATCAAGGAGCGCTCGAAGGTGTTCCTGGCCGGGCCGCCGCTGGTCAAGATGGCCACCGGCGAGGAGTCCGACGACGAATCCCTCGGTGGCGCCGAAATGCACTCCCGCACATCGGGTCTCGGCGACTACTTCGCACAGGACGAGCTCGACGCCATCCGCATCGGCCGCCGCATCGTGGCCCGGCTGAACTGGCACAAGCAAGGCCCGACGCCGGCGCCGGTGGTGCCGCCGCTCTACCCCGAGGACGAACTGCTGGGGATCGTCGGCGCCGACCTGCGCATCCCGTTCGATCCGCGCGACGTCATCGCCCGCATCGTCGACGGTTCGGACTTCGACGAGTTCAAGCCGCTGTACGGCTCGTCGCTGGTCACCGGCTGGGCCACGCTGTGGGGCTACCCGGTCGGCATCCTGGCCAACGCGCGCGGCGTGTTGTTCAGTGAGGAATCCCAGAAGGCCACGCAGTTCATCCAGCTGGCCAACCGCGCCGATACGCCATTGTTGTTCCTGCACAACACGACCGGCTACATGGTCGGCAAGGCGTATGAGGAAGGCGGCATGATCAAGCACGGCTCGATGATGATCAACGCCGTCTCCAATTCGAAGGTGCCGCACATCTCGCTGCTCATCGGCGCCTCGTACGGCGCCGGTCACTACGGCATGTGCGGCCGGGCCTACGACCCCCGGTTCTTGTTCGCCTGGCCCAGTGCGAAGTCCGCGGTGATGGGCGGCGCGCAGCTGGCCGGCGTGCTCTCCATCGTCAGCCGGGCGGCCACCGAAGCCCGGGGCGGCCAGGTCGACGAAGCCGCCGATGCGGCGCTGCGTGCCGCCGTCGAAGCGCAGATCGATGCCGAATCGCTGCCGGCGTTCCTGTCCGGCCGGCTCTACGACGACGGCATCATCGACCCCCGCGACACCCGCACCGTGCTGGGAATGTGCTTGTCCGCCATTGCCAATGCCCCGATCGAGGGGACGTCGAACTTCGGCGTCTTCCGGATGTGACCATGGAAATTGCTGCCGCCGAACGTGAGCTTGTGCACGAGTTTTCGGTGAAATTTCGAACACAAGCTCACGTTCGGCCGGAGGAAAAATGATTCAGAAAGTACTGGTGGCCAACCGCGGTGAAATTGCTCGCCGGGTATTCGCCACCTGCCGCCGGCTCGGCATCGGCACCGTCGCGGTGTACACCGATCCCGACGTTGCCGCGCCCCACGTCGCCGAGGCCGATGACCGGGTGCGGCTCGAGGGCCGCACCGGTTATCTCGACGGCGCCCAGCTGATTGCCGCGGCCAAGGCCTCCGGTGCCGACGCCATCCACCCCGGCTACGGATTCCTCTCGGAGAACCCCGATTTCGCCGCCGCGGTGCAAGAGGCCGGGCTGACGTGGATCGGGCCACCGGTGGCCGCGGTACAGGCCATGGGCTCCAAGATCGAGGCCAAGAAGCTGATGTCGGCGGCCGGCGTTCCGGTGCTGACCGAGCTGGACCCCGACTCCGTCACCGCCGATCAACTGCCGGTGCTGATCAAGGCTTCCGCCGGCGGCGGCGGCCGCGGTATGCGCGTGGTTCGCGAATTGTCCGCGTTGCCGGCCGAAGTCGCGGCCGCGCAGCGCGAGGCCCAGTCCGCATTCGGCGACCCGACGGTGTTCTGCGAGCGCTACCTGGCCAGCGGGCACCACATTGAGGTGCAGGTGATGGCCGACGCGCACGGCACGGTGTGGGCCGTCGGCGAACGCGAGTGCTCCATCCAGCGGCGCCACCAGAAGGTCATCGAGGAGGCACCGTCCCCGCTCGTGGAGCGGACTGCGGGTATGCGCGCCAAGCTGTTCGAGGCGGCCCGGCTGGCGGCGACCGCGATCGGTTACACCGGCGCCGGGACCGTGGAGTTCATGGCCTCCGGAGAAGATGGGGCGGACGGTGACTTCTTCTTCCTGGAGATGAACACCCGCCTGCAGGTCGAGCACCCGGTCACCGAGGAGACCACCGGACTCGATCTGGTCGAGCTGCAGCTGGCCGTAGCGGATGGGCGACGGCTCGATCAGGAACCACCCGTGACGCAAGGACATTCGATCGAGGCCCGGCTCTACGCCGAGGACCCGGCGAAGGACTGGCAGCCACAGGCGGGCACGGTGCACCGATTCGAGGTGCCGGGGACCCGAACCGAGTTCAGTCTGCTGGGCCGCGCCGGAACGCGCGTCGATTCCGGCATCGTCGACGGATCGGTGGTGTCGGTGTTCTACGACCCGATGCTGGCCAAGGTCATCTCGTTCGCGCCGACGCGCGACCGGGCGGCGGCGATCCTCGCCGACGCGCTGTCGCGGGCGCGCATTCACGGCCTGCGCACCAACCGCGACCTGTTGGTGAATGTGTTGCGGCACCCCGCCTTTCTGGCCGGTGACACCGACACCGCGTTCTTCGACACGCACGGCCTGGCCGAACTGGCGGCGCCCACACGCGCGGACATCACGCTGGCCGCCGTCGCCGCCGCCCTGGCCGACGCCGCCCACAACCGCGCCACAGCAACGGTTTTCGCCGCCGCGCCGAGCGGTTGGCGCAATCTTGCGTCGGGCTACCAGAGCCGTTCGTACAGTGACGCAGCCGGAGCCGAGCATCAGGTGCGGTACCGGTTCACCCGCGACGGCGTCGAGCTTCCCGGCTGCGACGACGTGGCCGTGGTGACCACCGATCCCGCGCGCGTGGTGTTGTCACGGGGCGGCGTGGAGCGGTCGTTCGACGTCGCCCGGTACGGAGCCGACGTGTTCGTCGACTCCCCCGCCGGCGCCGTCCACCTGGTGACCCAGCCGCGGTTCCCCGATCCGGACTCCGCCGTCGCCAAGGGCTCGCTGCTGGCGCCGATGCCCGGCTCCGTGGTGCGCCTCGGCGCAACCGTCGGCGACCAGGTCACGGCCGGCCAGCCCCTGATCTGGCTGGAAGCCATGAAGATGGAACACACCATCGCCGCACCGGATTCCGGTGTGCTCGCCGAACTCAACGTGCAACCCGGGCAGCAGGTCGATGTCGGCGCTGTCATGGCCCGCATCGAACCTCCCGTAAACCCCGAAGGAGAATGACAAATGAGCTTCATCGAATCCGAAGAGCGCAAGGCGCTGCGCGAGGCCGTCGTCGGGATGGCCGCGAAGTTCGGCCAGGACTACTTCCTGGAGAAGGCCCGCGCCGGTCAGCACACCGACGAATTGTGGGCTGAGGCCGGCAAACTCGGCTTCCTGGGCGTCAACATGCCCGAGGAGTACGGCGGTGGCGGTGCCGGCATGTACGAGCTGAGCCTGGTCATGGAAGAGATGGCCGCAAACGGCTGTCCGCTGCTGATGATGGTCGTCTCGTCAGCCATCAACGGCACCATCATCTCCAAGTACGGCACCGAGGAACAGAAGAAGCGCTGGGTCCCGGGTCTCGCGGACGGCTCGCTCACCATGGCTTTCGCGATCACCGAACCCGACGCCGGTTCCAACAGCCACCGCATCACCACCACGGCCCGCCGCGATGGCGGCGACTGGATCCTGTCCGGGCAGAAGGTCTTCATCTCGGGCATCGACCAGGCGGACGCCGTGCTGGTGGTCGGCCGCACCGAAGACCACAAGACCGGCAACCTGAAGCCGGCGCTGTTCGTGGTACCCACCGATGCCCCGGGCCTGACCTGGACCAAGATCGAGATGGAGATCATCAGCCCGGAGAGCCAGTTCCAGGTGTTCCTGGACGAGGTGCGGCTGCCGGCCGATGCGCTCGTCGGCTCCGAAGACGCCGCCATCGCGCAGCTGTTCGCCGGTCTGAACCCCGAGCGGATCATCGGTGCGGCCATGGCCGTCGGCACCGGCCGTCTCGCCATCCGCACCGCCACCGAGTACGTCAAGACCCGCCAGGTATGGAAAGTCCCGGTCGGTGCTCATCAGGGCATCTCGCACCCGCTCGCCCAGATTCATATCGAGCTCGAGCTGGCCAAGCTGATGATGCAAAAAGCCGCGACGCTGTATGACGCCGGTGACGACTTCGGCGCCGCCGAGGCGGCCAACATGGCCAAGTACGCCGCCGGTGAAGCATCGGTGCGCGCCGTCGATCAGGCTGTGCAATCGTTGGGCGGTAACGGCCTGACCAAGGAGTACGGCATCGCCGCCGCCGTCACCGCATCGCGGTTGGCGCGGATCGCTCCCGTCAGCCGGGAAATGGTGCTGAACTTCGTCGCACAGACCTCGCTGGGCCTGCCGCGCTCGTACTGAACAGGAACCCCATGACCGCCCTTGTGCATTACTCGGTCGAAGACGGCGTCGCCCGGTTGACGCTGGATTCACCGCACAACCGCAATGCGATGTCGACCGCGCTGGTGGACCAGCTGCGGCAGGGCCTCATCGATGCGGCCGATGATCCGGACGTGCGGGTGGTGGTGCTCGGCCACACCGGCGGCACCTTCTGCGCCGGCGCTGACCTCAGTGAAGCCGCCGGACGCGACCCCGGCGACCTTGCAAACGCCCGCGCCCTGGATGCCGCAAGGCTGCTGCGATCGATCCTGGAGCTGCCCGTTCCGGTGATCGCCGCCATCGACGGCCACGTCCGGGCGGGCGGCATGGGACTGATCGGTGCCTGCGACCTGGTGGTCGCAGGCACCGCAAGCACCTTCGCATTGACCGAGGCCCGCATCGGCGTGGCGCCGTCGATCATCTCGCTGACGTTGCTGCCGAAGATGACGGCCCGTGCGGCGGGTCGCTACTTCGTCACGGGTGAGAAGTTCGGTGCTGCGGAGGCCGAACGGATCGGCCTGGTGACCGTCGCGACCGACGACGTACCTGCCGCGGTGGCGAAACTGACCGATGAGATCACCAAGGGCTCACCGCAAGGTCTGGCCACGTCGAAGGCGCTGACCACGGCGTCGATCCTGGCTGATTTCGACCGCGATGCCGAGAAGCTGGCCAAGCAGTCGGCAGAGTTGTTCGTCTCGGACGAGGCACGGGAAGGCATGATGGCCTTCCTACAGAAGCGGCAGCCGAACTGGAATAAGTGATCCACATCCCGTAACGGATATGACGTCGATGCGGCCACAGTTTGTAACAGCAGCCTTGCAAGTTGCTGTGATCGTCGTAGGCTCGACTTGATGAGCACCCCAGGTTCGCGCGCACAGATGCGCGCCGCCGATACCGACCGGATACAGGTCGCTCACCTCCTCAGCGACGCGGCCGCGCAGGGGCGGCTGCCGATGTCCGAGTACGAGGACCGACTGAACCGCGCCTATTCGGCTCAGACGTACGCCGAACTGTTGAAGCTGAGCGCCGACCTGCCGTACATCACCACCGCACCGTGGGAAGCGGGCGGCGAATGCCACCCCGCGCCCTCGACGGTGCTGCTGGCGATCATGAGCGGATTCGAGCGGCGGGGCCGCTGGAACGTGCCACAGCGGCTGACGTCGTTCTCGTTGTTCGGCGGCGGCGTCATCGATCTGCGGTACGCCGATTTCACCTCCCCCGACGTCGAGATCCACTCCTACTCGATCTTCGGCGGCCAGACCATCCTGCTGCCGCCGGAGGTCAACGTCGACGTCCACGGTGTCGGTGTCATGGGCGCGTTCGACCACCTCGGGCAGCGGGGCACCCCCGGCGCCCCGCGCGTCACCATCCGTGGCTTCTCGCTGTGGGGCCGCGTCGGCATCAAGTCCAAGAGGCGCAAGCCTCTGCCCTCCTAGCTCCGTCACCGCGAGCTTTGCGCTGGGCTGGACCTCCCGCGAGCGTGCGCGTCTGTCCCCCAACACGCCGTCATAGGCATGCACATTGGTGACGTTCGCGGCCGACGAGCGTGACAAAACTACACAGCATCGGGTACTCGGGCTCATAGCGCGCACTTAAGCTCGCCCTTCACCATTGCGTCATGCCCACGCAGTCAGCGGAGTGGATGGCCACGGCACGGCTGTTGCGCCGCACCGGTTTCGGCACCACCGGTCACGCCGTCGATGCTGCCGTCGCGCAACCGGACTATCTGACCGCAGCGCTCGACTCCCACCCGGAGGCCGATCCCGGCGCCAAATCGACGCCCCTGCCGGAGTTCCGCGCATCCATCCCACCCGGCAAAAGCGCGACCGCCGCAGCGCGGAAGGAGTACAACCGCGGTCTCAACGATGAGATGCACAGCCTGTCACAGTGGTGGCTGAACCGCATGGTGGCGGTACAGCAGCCGGTCCACGAGAAGCTGACTTTGCTGTGGCACAACCACTTTGCCACCTCGGCGCGCAAAGTCCGGGCCGCAAGGCTGATGGCCATACAGAACCAGAAACTGCGGGGCGGCGCACTCGGCGACTTCCGGTCGCTCGCGTACTCGATGCTCACCGATCCGGCCATGCTGCGCTGGCTGGATGGTCAGCAGAACACCGAGAAAGCCGCCAACGAGAATTTGTCTCGCGAGTTCATGGAGCTCTTCGCGCTCGGCCACGGGAACGGCTACACCGAATCCGACGTGCGCGAAGGGGCCCGGGCACTGACCGGGTGGGTGATCAAAGACGGGCAGTCCAGCCTGGTCCACAAACGGCACGACGCCGGCGACAAGACCGTGCTGGGTGTGACGGGTGCCCTGGACGCCGCGGGATTCTGTGACGCCGTGCTGGCACGACCGGAGTCTGGCGAGTTTGTGGCGCAACGGCTCTGGCAGCAACTCGCATCGGACGACCCGCCGTCGGCCCCGGCATTGTCTCGACTGGTCGGCGCGTACGGCGCCGACCGCGACTTGAAGGCGCTGACCCTGGCCATCCTGACCGACCCGGAGTTTCTCTCCCACCCCGCGTCCCTGGTGAACACTCCGGCGGAGTGGACCGTCGGGCTGGTGCGTGCCCTCAAGGTGCCGACGACGCAGAATGCTCAGCTGATCGACCAAACCCTGAAAATGCTTGGCCAGCAGCCCTTCTACCCGCCCGACGTCGGTGGCTGGCCGCGTGGCCAGGCCTGGCTGTCCACCGCGAGCGC
This sequence comes from Mycobacterium sp. FW102-FHT13B02, assembly GCF_058790275.1. NCBI lineage: Bacteria > Bacillati > Actinomycetota > Actinomycetes > Mycobacteriales > Mycobacteriaceae > Mycobacterium > Mycobacterium sp. FW102-FHT13B02. Next base: position 323,363 of record NZ_JBYTCM010000002.1, on the reverse strand, counting down.
AGGAGTACGGCTACGCGCGGCCACCGCGCTGGCCCGTCAGGGTGACGTCTCCGCAGTATCCGACGCGGCACCGTCGGATCGCATCGACGCGGCCGGATACCTGTTCGGCATCGGCTCGTGGTCGGACCAGAGCGCGGCCGCGCTCCGTCCCCTGGTGAATCGCCCACCCGAGCTGGTGGCCACTGCGGCGAACACGCCCGAGAACCTGACGTCGTAGGGGTGCACATGGTTGAGATGAATCGGCGCAGGTTTCTGTTCGCCAGCACGGGATTGACCGCGGCGGGGCTGCTGGCCGGCGCCACCTTCGGATTGCCCGACCTGCTGCAGGCCGCGCACGATCGTCCGCTGGCACAGGGTTCGGGCATCCTGGTGCTGGTCACGATGTACGGCGGCAACGACGGCATCAACACGCTGATCCCCTATGCAGACTCGGCCTACCACCAGTCCAGGCCTGAATTGGCTTACGCCGCATCCGATGTGCTGCATCTGGACTCGGCGCTCGGGTTGAACCCCGGGATGTCCGGGCTGGCCAAACTGTGGCAGCAGCAGCGATTGGCGGTGATCCGCGGAGTCGGTTATCCCAAACCCGACCACAGTCATTTCCGATCGATGGACATCTGGCAGACCGCCTCGCCGGACGAGCCGGTGCCCACCGGCTGGATCGGACGGTGGCTCGACGCAACCGGGGACGACCCGCTGCGCGCGGTGAACATAGGCACGGTCCTGCCACCTCTGGCGGTCGGCGAAAAAGTAACCGCTGCAGCACTTTCAGTCAGTGGTGACCATACGGTCAAGTCTTTCGCCAACACCATCGACGCCCTGGGCACACCGGCCGCGCAGGACACTCCGGCCATGGCCATGGTGCGCCAGTCGTATCGGGCCGCGCAGACGACCGACGCTGCGCTGCAGCCCGCCACGCAGGCCGGCACCCGGCCCGCGGCGCACAAGGGTAAGTCGCCGGCCGCAAAGGGCAAGTCAGACAATGCCCTCGCCGACCAACTCGGGGTGGTGGCGCGCTGCATCAAGGCCGGCGTCCCGACACGGGTGTACAGCGTGAGCTTGGGCGGATTCGACACTCACGCCAATGAACGCGGGACCCAGCAGCGGCTGCTGAGCCAACTCGACACCGCGGTGACCGGCTTCCTCGACCAGATGGCCGGCGATCCGCACGGAAGAAACGTTGTGCTGATGGCGTATTCAGAGTTCGGTCGCCGAGTACGTGCCAACGCGTCGCAGGGCACCGACCACGGCACGGCCGGCCCGATGTTCATCGCCGGCGCCCCGGTCAAGGGTGGCTTCTACGGCGACGAGCCGTCACTGACCGATCTGGACAACGGAGATCTGAAGGTCACCACCGACTTTCGCGATGTCTATCACGAAGTACTGACGCGGACGCTCGGGGCAGATCCGGACCCCGTGGTGGGCGGGGGCCGGAAGGACGTCGGTTTCCTCGCCTAACCACATCCCCGCGAGCGTGCGTGTATGCGAGCGACACACCATCGTGTGCGTGCAGTTCCGTAGCGCTCGCGGGCGACGAGTGTGCGCATCATGCACATGGAGCCCGGCGTGTCGGGCGCAGACACGCACGCTCGCCACAAGGGGCTAGCGCCGGCGCCGCCGCGAGCGCAGGTAGTCACCGACGACCGCCGCACCCAATCCGTCGAGTTCCGGCACCACGACACGACCTTCGACGCGGCGCGCCACCTGATCGATGAACCGGGCCAGGCCGGGATCACTCCCCAACCGGAAGATGGTGATCTGCGCGCCCATTCGGGCCACCTCGTCGAAGCTGCGCACCGTGAAGGCGATGGTGCGCGGATGCGGTGGGTAGTCGAAGAACGTCGCCGGCGGCTGAGCCGCCGATCTGGCTCCAGTCCCGTTTCCATACACCTCCAGATGGGCCGTCGGCTCACCGTCGGTGACGACCAGGATGACCGGCTGTGCATTGGGATGCCGACGCAGATGCCGGCCGGCGAGCAAGAGTGCGTGGTGCAGATTGGTGCCCTGCTCGTAGACGCCTTCCAGCCCGGTCAGTTCAGCCGCCGAGACGGTGCGGGCATGCCGGCCAAAAGCGATGATCTGCAACGCATCCGAGCGGAATCGGGTGCTCACCAGGTGATTGAGCGCCAGCGCGGTGCGCTTCATCGGCAGCCACCGGTTCTCCATCACCATGGAGAACGAGGTGTCCACCAACAGCGCCACCACGGCCTGGGTGCGGGTCTCGGTTTCCGAGATCTCCACATCGTCGACGCTGATCCGCAGCGGGCCGTCCTGACCCGTACCCGCCTGCCGCAGCACCGTATTGGTCAACGTGCGCGTGACGTTCCACGGCTCGGTATCACCGAACTGCCACGGCCGGGTGGCCCCGGTCAGTTCGCCGGCCGCACCCGCCCGGCGGGTATCCCGTTCACCGTGCCTACCGGAAAGCTGTTGCGCCACATCGCGCAACGCCGCCTGCCCGAGCTGGCGCATGGCTTTGGGCGACAACCGCCACTGCCCGTCCGAGCCACGATCCAAAAAGCCCTGGTTCATCAGGGTGCGTTCCAGCTCCGCCAAGGCGCGCGCGTCGACGGCGGCCTCGTCACCCAGTTGCCGGGCGAGCATGTCCAGATCGACGTCGTCCATCTGAGCACCGGCGTAACTCTGCGAAAGCTGTTCCGCCAGTTGCTCCAACTCGGCGACGTCCGCCATCGCCTGAGCGGCCTCCCCCATACCCAGCGGGTTGTTGCCCGTGAAACTCCGTTCCCCCGTCCAGTCCTCCCCTGGACGGGCAGCCTGCAGGTTGGCGTCGAGTCGGCCGAGCGCGTTCATCAACGACGGCGACCCGAAGGCCTGCTGTGCCAACGCATCCAATTCGGCTCGCTGATCGGGGGACAGACTGTTGCGGAATCGCTGCGCGGCCGCGGCACGCTGGGCCAGGGAGTCCAGCAGTTGGTCGACATTCTGCGGATTCTCCGGGAAGAACTGGCCATGCTTGGCCATGAAGTCCTGGAAATCTTGTTGGGTGTCTTCACCTTTGGCGTGTTTCTCCAAGAGGTCGTTCAGGTCGTCGAGCATGTCGCTCACGGCCTGCCGGTCCTCGTCGGTGGCGTTCTCCAGCGCATCCTTCATGCCCGCGAACCGCTGGTCGAGCATCTCCCGGCCCAACAGATCCTTGATCTGCTCGTACTTCTGCCGCGCTTCCCCTGAGCGCCAGTCGTATTCGGAGAGCTCCTGCACGGCCTTGGCCGGTGACGGCGACAACGACTCCAGCTGCAATTCACCGAACCGCGCGTCATCGTCGAGCGCCCGGGCCAGTTCCTTGCGTTCGGCGAGTACGGCCTCGTCGAGCAGCTTCTTGATCTCCTGCAGCGTGCCGTCAAGGTTGTTGCGCGACAGCAACTCCCGGCGACGCCGGTTGGCCTCGGCGGCCAGTCGGTCGGCGCCGCGCATGTTCTGGGTGCCGCGCCGCAGCAGCTCGGACAGCGCGCGCCGGGGCGACGCGCCTTCCATGACGTCCTGCCCGATCTGCTCCAGCGCCTCCCTCAGATCGACGGGAGGCGCCAGCGGGTCAGGGCCGCCGGTGTAGCGCGAGTACCGCGAGAGATGATTAGCCATATACCGTTTCGCCGTCGTCAGAGGTCTTGTCGATGCGCTTGGCCAGATACAGCGCTTCCAGCGCCAGTTCGACGGCCGCCGCCCGCTCGCCGTCCGACTGCGCACCCAGCCGGTCGGCGACCGCGTCGATCACCGGCAGGTCAGGCAGCGCGGCCAGCACGTCCTTGGCCGACACCCGCTCGCCCGTCGTCACCGGTGAATCCCCTTCCACCGCCGCAACCAGCGAACCCACATCGATGCCGCCGAGCAGCCGCTGCGCGGTGTCTGCGGTCGCGCGGCGCAGCAGGTGTTCCAGCACCGCCTGTTCGCGCCCTTCCTCGCCGGACTCGAATTCCAGCTTGCCGCGCAGCACGCCGATCACCGTCTGGAGATCGATCACGCGGGCCACGGGGTCCTGCTCGCCCAGAATCGCGGAACGATGCTGGGCCGCCGCACCGACGGTTTCCGCCGCTGCGATGGCGAACCGGGCCGAGACGCCCGACCGCTGATCGATCGACTGCGACTCGCGCAGGTACCGCGCAAAGCGGGCCAGAATTTGCAGCAGGTATTCCGGCACCTCAGCGGCCAGGTGCGCCTCCTGCTTGATGACGCCGACCTCGGCGTCGAGTTCCAGCGGGTAGTGGGTCCGAATCTCGGCGCCGAAGCGGTCCTTCAGCGGCGTGATGATGCGGCCACGGTTGGTGTAGTCCTCGGGGTTGGCGCTGGCGACCACGAGCACGTCCAGCGGCAGGCGCAGGGTGTAGCCGCGGACCTGGATGTCGCGCTCCTCCATCACGTTGAGCATCGCGACCTGGATGCGCTCGGCGAGGTCGGGCAGCTCGTTGATCGCGACAATGCCGCGGTGCGCCCGCGGGATGAGGCCATAGGCGATGGTTTCCGGGTCCCCCAGGCTGCGTCCCTCGGCGACCTTGATGGGATCGATGTCGCCGACCAGGTCGGCGACGCTCGTGTCGGGCGTTGCCAGCTTCTCGAAATAGCGCTCACTGCGGTGTTGCCAGGTGATCGGCAGGTCGTCGCCTGAATCCGCGGCCCGGCGGATCGACTCGGGCGTGATCGGCGAGTAGGGGTGCTCACCGAGCTCCGAGCCCGCGATGACGGGCGTCCATTCGTCCAGCAGCCCGACCAGACCGCGCAACAGGCGGGTCTTGCCCTGGCCGCGTTCACCGAGCAGCACGACATCGTGCCCGGCGATCAGCGCGCGCTCGAGCTGCGGCAGGACGGTGTCCTCGAATCCGAAGATGCCGGGCCAGACGTCCTTGCCGTCAGCCAGCGCTGCCAGCAGGTTCTCGCGGATCTCGGTCTTGATGCCCCGTTCGCGGTGGCCCGTTGCTTTCAGCGCGCCGACGGTCTTGGGCAGATCGGCCGGCAGGTCGTTAGGTGATGTCACGACCTCCACGCTACGACGGTGCTTCGTGACGGGCAGCACCTTGGGCTCCGGACCTTTACCCAGTACCCTCGGTATCGTGAACTCGCTCGACTGGACTCACCGCCCGACCGACCTCGAGTTCGGCCCCGCCGCGTGGCAGAGCCGACTGCTCGGCGGGTTGACCGCGGTGTTCGTCCGCCCGGTAATCGCCCTGCTCACGCTCATTGGCATGATCGTCAACCGGTTCCATCCCGACCTGGTCCAGCGCGGCCGCTACGACATCATTGACGGGCCGTTCCGCGCGTTCCGCGCGCTGCCCGGCACGACGGTGACACCGATCGCGTTGGACGACTGCGACGCCGAATGGGTCGTCGCGCCGAACGCCCGGGCGTCCGATCGCGTGATGATCTACTTCCACGGTTCGGCGCTGATCACCCTCGGCCTGAACTCGCACCGCCGCTGGGCCAGCAAGCTCTCGGCCGCGACCGGCGCGCGGGTGCTGAACGTGGGCTATCGACTGGCACCGCAGGCCCTGATCGAGGACGCCATCGCCGACGGCGTGTGCGCCCACCGACTGGTGTTGGCCTCCGGCGTGGACGCGAAGAAGATCGTGTTCGCGGGCGACTCCGCCGGCGGCCTGATCGCTACCGGCACCGCAATCGCTGTGCGTGATGCGGGCCTGCAGGTGCCTGCCGGCCAAATCCTGCTGTCGCCGCTGACGTCGTCCGACATGAATCTGAAGTACAACGCGATGCTCGAACACCGCGACGTGCTGTTCCCGTTCATGGCGGTGAAGTACCTCTACGACGTGTTCGCGACGAAGAACGGCACCCATCCGGTGCCGGAGATGCCAACCGAGGCCGACCTGCACGGCCTGGGACCGACGCTCCTGCAGGTCGGCAACAACGAGATGCTGCGCAATGACTCGTTCGCGCTCGCCGACGCGCTGCGCGCAGCCGGCGCTCTCGCATGGGTTCAGGTCTGGGACAGGGCGATGCACATGTTCCAGCTGAGCTTCGACATCAATCCGGATGCCCGCAAGGCCGTCACCGAGATCGTGGACTTCTTCGAATACGCCACCACGCAGCGGCCCGGCGAGGTCGCCGCCTCTTAACCACGCGCCGACCATTCAGCGCGCAGAAAGGTGAGCAGCCGCCGAGCAGCGGGCGTGACCGCGGTCGACGCCCACGCGAGTGCGATCTGTCGCTGATAGGTGTTGGGTGTCAATGGAATTTCCCGCACCTTGCGCGACGTGTGCTCATCATGCGGTAGCAGCGCAATACCCATCCCCCGCCCGACGAGCTCGCGGATCGTTGAGAACTCGGTGATCTCCACCGGCACGTGTGGCGTGAATCCCGAGTCACGGCACCAGCTTTCAGTCGCCTGCCGCAGGTGATAGCTGGCCGGGTTGGCGATGAACGTCTCGTGTCGCAATTCGTCCAAGCGGAGACGACGACGCGCGGAGAGCGGATGGGCCGCGGGTAACACGGCCCGTATCTGTTGGCCGCCGATCACCACATGGTCGACGTCGCCGGGCGGAGGGATGACCACTGCCACATCGAGCGTCCCGGCGTTGAGGTCTGCGGCCAGTTCACTGCCGTGAGCCTGTTTGATCTGCAGCCTGATTCCCGGTGCGCGCCGGTGGAATTCGGTGATCAGACTGGGAACCACGCCGGCTCCCATGGTCAGGGGGAAGCCGAACCGGATGGTGCCGTACTCGGGGTCGGCTTCCCCGGCAATCGTCTCGATGGTGACTTCGAGCTCACGCAGCGGACGCCGCGCCCGCTCGGCAAGCTGCACTGCGGCCGGTGTCAGACGCACCGACCGCCCCTCCTGAACGAGCAACGGGACGCCCAGCGTCTTCTCCAACGCATGAATGCGGCGACTCATCGACGACTGCGGAATCCCCAGACTGTCAGCGGCCCGGGTCATGTGCCCACCGTGGGAATCAAGTTCCTCGAGCGCCCGCAGTTGCGGTGCGAGCTGGCTCATCCATTGATCCATATTTGGATGTTAATAGCCAAAACATTCATTGGACGGATTGAACACTACGGAGTGATGCTGGGTACATCGAGACAAGGAGCAACAATGCCTACCGTCGAACCCGAAATCGCCGACGTTCTCCTCATCGGTGGCGGCATCATGTCAGCCACGCTCGGCGCCATGATCAGCACGTTGGAGCCTAAGTGGCGAATCGTATTGATCGAACGAGCATCCGACATCGCAACCGAGAGCAGCGGGCCGTGGCACAACGCCGGTACCGGTCACTCGGGTTATTGCGAGCTCAACTACATGCCCGACCCAGCCGACGGCTCGGTGGCCGTCGAGATCGCGAAGCAATTCCACCTGTCCCGACAATGGTGGGCATACCTGGTCGACCAGGGCCTGCTCGATCCGACGACGTTCGTCCATGGCACGCCCCACATGGATGTGGTGTTCGGCGACCACGACGTGGCGTATCTGCGGCAGCGGTTCGAGACCCTCAGCGCCGATCCGCTGTTCGCCGGTCTCGAGTTCAGCGATGATCCCACGACAATCGCCGGCTGGGCGCCGCTGGTGATGGCCGGCCGCGACCCGGCGCAAGAGGTCGCGGCAACCCGGCACCCCGGCGGCACCGATGTCGACTTCGGAGCGCTCACCCGCGGACTGACCCGAATCATCACCTCGAACGGAGGCGAGGTCCGGCTCAGTCATGATGTGCACCGACTGCGCCAGGGCTCGGACAGGACCTGGCTCATCAGTGGTCGACATACACGCTCGCGCAACAGGTTTCAGCTGAGGGCGCGGCACGTGTTCGTCGGCGCCGGCGGTTTCGCCCTGCGCCTGCTACAGCGCGCGCACCTGCCAGAAGTCCGGGGCTACGGTGTCCTGCCCGTCGGTGCAGCCTTTCTCCGGTGCTCGCGACCCGACGTCGTCGACCAGCACGACGCCAAGGTCTACGGTCAAGCCGCGATAGGCGCCCCACCGATGTCGGTGCCGCACTTGGACAAACGGGTGATCGCCGGTGAGGACTACCTGATGTTCGGCCCGTACGCGACGTTCAGCACCAAGCTCCTCAAGGGCGGCAAGCTCACCGACTTCTTCACGACGCTGCGGTGGCACAATCTGCATGTACTGGCCGCCGCGGCCGCGCAGAGTATGCCGCTGGTGCGCTACCTGATCAGCGAGTTGCTGACCACTCGCAGCGGGAAAATCAAGCAGCTGCAACGGTATTACCCGGGTGCCGATCCCCAGGACTGGGAGTTGGTGCCGGCGGGACAACGTGCCCAACTGGTCACCCCGGACGCCGAACGCATCGGTGCACTGCGATCAGGAACCGAGCTCGTCTGCTCGGCCGACGGTTCGATCGCCGGACTGCTGGGTGCCTCACCGGGCGCCTCGACCGCCGTGCCGATCATGCTCGAGCTGTTGCAGCGGTGCTTCCCCGAGCGCTGGGCGACCTCCTGGCGCGTGCACCTGGACACCGCACTTGCCAACCGAGACACCGAGGCACGGCTGGGCCTCTGACGCCAAGTGGCCAGGTTCGCACGAAACATCCGCGTACAAACCTGGCCACTTGCGACAAAGAGACCTTAGTGGGCGAAGTGCCGAGCCCCCGTCAGGTACAGCGTGATGCCCGCAGCCGCGGCGGCCGCGGTCACTTCGTCGTCGCGGACCGAACCGCCCGGGTGCACAATGGCTTTCACGCCGGCGTTGGTCAGGGTCTCCAGGCCATCCGGGAACGGGAAGAAGGCATCAGAGGCGGCAACGGCGCCGCGCACCCGGTCACCGCCCCGCTCGACCGCGAGCCGGGCCGCGTCGACCCGGTTCACCTGACCCATGCCGACACCGACCGTGGCACCGTTGGCGGCGACCACGATCGCATTCGACTTCACCGCACGGCACGCGCGCCACGCAAACACCAAGTCGGCCAACGTTTGCGGGTCGGCCGGCGTACCGGTCGCCAGGGTCCAGTTCGCCGGGTCGTCACCGGCCGCGTCCAGCGCGTCGCGCTGCTGCACCAGCAGGCCACCGCTGATCTGACGGTATTCGACTGCGGCGCCCTCAGGTTCCGACGCCACCAGGATGCGAATGTTCTTCTTGCGGCTCAGGATTTCGACGGCGCCCGGTTCGAACGCGGGGGCGACGATCACCTCGGTGAAGATGTCGGCGACGGTCTCGGCCATCTCCTCGGTGATCGCCGTATTGGCTGCGATGACGCCACCGAATGCGCTCAGCGGGTCGCACTCGTGCGCCTTGCGGTGCGCGTCGGCAACCGAGATCGACGACACCGCAATGCCGCACGGGTTGGCGTGCTTGATGATCGCCACGCAGATGTCCTCGTGGTCGAACGCTGCCCGCCACGCCGCATCGGCGTCGGTGAAGTTGTTGTAGGACATCTCTTTTCCGTGCAGCTGCTCAGCCTGGGCCAGACCCGGCCAGCCGGCGTCGTCGCGGTAGAGCGCGGCCTTCTGGTGCGGGTTCTCGCCGTAGCGCAGCACATCACTGCGACGCCAGGTCGAACCGAGCCAAGCGGGCATGCCGGCAGCGGACGCCTCGTCGTCGCCGGGCACCAGCACCGACCCCATCCAGGACGCGACGGCCACGTCGTACTCGGCGGTGTGCCGGAAAGCCACCGACGCCAACTTCTTTCGCTCTTCGAGCGTGAAGCCGCCGGCCCGGACGGCGGCCAGTACACCGTCGTAACCCAGCGGGTCCACGACAACGGCCACGCTCGGATGGTTCTTCGCCGCGGCACGCACCATAGACGGGCCACCGATGTCGATCTGCTCGACGCAGTCGTCCTCGGAAGCACCCGACGCCACGGTCTCCGTGAACGGGTACAGGTTCACCACAACAAGTTCGAAGGCCTCGACGCCGAGCTCGTCCAGTGCAGCCAGGTGCTCGGCCTTGCGGGTGTCGGCCAGCAGGCCGGCGTGCACGCGCGGATGCAGCGTCTTGACTCGGCCGTCCAGGACCTCCGGGAAGCCCGTGACCTCTTCCACAGGGGTAACCGGAATACCCTCGGCAGCAATGGTTTTCGCAGTCGAGCCGGTCGATACCAGGATCACGCCGGCGGCGTGCAGCCCGCGGGCCAGCTCCGGCAGGCCGGTCTTGTCGTACACGCTGATCAGCGCCCGCCGAATCGGTCGTCGCGTCATCCTATTGCTCCTCACCTCCGCGGCACCCGATGGCCGCCTTTCGCCCACTCCACGTCACACCGCGGAGGGCCACCGCGGCGATCACATCTACCAGCAGTCGTCGCTCGACGACCTTGATCCGTTCGTGCAGCGACGATTCATCGTCGTCGTCGAGTACCGGCACCGGCTCTTGCGCCAGGATCGGCCCGGTATCCGTGCCCGCATCCACCAGGTGCACCGTGCTGCCGGTGACCCGCACCCCGTAGGCGAGGGCCTCGGACACAGCATGCGCGCCGGGAAACGACGGCAGCAGCGCGGGATGGGTGTTCAGCACCCGTCCCTGGAAGCGCGAGAGAAACATCGGTCCGAGAATCTTCATGAAGCCCGCCGAGACCACCAGGTCGGGTTCATGGGCTGCGACCGCTTCGGTCAGTGCGACGTCCCAGGCCGCCCGGTCGGCGTGGTCGCGCAACTGGGTCGTGAACGTCGCCGCGCCTGCGGCCGCGCCGACCCCCAGCGCCCGGCAATCGCGGTCCGTTCCGACCGCCACGACACGCGCCGGGTAATCCCCGACGGCCGCTGCCAGCACGGACTCGAGCAGCGAGCCGGTCCCCGACGCCAGGACGACGAGCCGCGCCGGCGCTGTCGGGGGGACACGGAGCGGTTGCTGCACGCAAGCAGCCTAGTGGCCACGTCGGCTGAGCCGACTAGTGGCCGTCGTCGTCGACGACGAAATGCGCCTCAGGGTCCTCGTCAGGGTCGAAGGCGACGGCTTCGCCGATGCGATCGGTCGTGCCGGACTGATACGCCTCTGCCGGTGCCGGGGTCATGTCCGGTTCCGGACGCGCCGGCCGGCGGGGTTCAGCAGGTTTCGCCACCGGCTCGGGCTCGGGCTCGGGGACAGGCTCGGGCTCGGGGACAGGCTCCGGCTCCGCAGTCTGTTCGAACGCCGGGCCACCGGCGAAGTGCGAATCGTCATCGACAGCCGCAGCGGTCGCCGTCACGTCACCGAACAGCTTCTCGGTCACAGGTTCGTCGTCCTCGACGACATCGGCCGCGCCCGGTTCCTCGTCATACGGCTCGTCGTCCGCCGGTGCGACGGGCGCCGGTGCGACGGGTGCCGGCCGCTCGGGCCGACGCGTCAGGCCGCCGGCCATCACCACCGTCAGGCCACCGATCGATACGAACCACAGGAACACTGCAGGCCCGAACGTCGTCTGGTCCACGCCGAGCTCACCGAAGTTGCCCAGGCGACCGCTGCCCGCGATCGACAGCAGGACCATCATCACCGCAGCGAGCAGCGACGCCACCGCCAATTTGGCGAACGCAATCGGCCAGGGAGCCGGACGCCGCGCGCACTGCTGCCCCACCGCCACAGCCGAGGCTGCCGCGACGATCAGCAGCGCCACCCACACCGGGCCGAGCGGCGGCGACGGCACCGCGGCCAGCACCGGCACGGCAGGAACGTCGCCGCCGAGCACCGTGAACGAGCTGAACGTCGCCAACCCGATGTGCACGCTGGACCCGACGGCCACCGCCGCCGCTCCGACCATGACGTTCGGGATGTACAGCGCGGACAGCACGGTCAGGCTGAGCTGGCCGAACACCGAATCAGTGATCCCGTAGAGGTCATGCATGGTCCCCCAGTGCACGACCATCGAGCCGACCGCGACCAATCCCGACAGCCCGAGGAGCGCCAGCACGCCGGCCATCGCCGCGCGCAGGGCCTCGGGAAGCCAGTACGGCAGGTGGGCGTCGGTCAGCAGTCGCCCCTGCAGTCGCGAGCCGACGCCGATGGCCGCACCGAAGGCATGTACGGCCAGGACGCAGCCGAACGCCTGGAGCGCGCTGGGCGTCTGCAACTCGGTGATCACAGACGACGCGTCATGGATCACCGCGATCGCAATCGCCGCGATCAGCAAAGGGCCACCGAGCGCTGACGCGACGATCCACCGCACCACGAACCACGACGCACCCGGCCGCGTCGCGGCTGCCGTGGTGCGTGCGGTGCCCCACACCATCGCCAGCAACGGGGCCAGCGGCATCACGCCGAGTTCGGCACCTGCGATGGACACGGGCACGCCGTGCACGCCCAACCACATGCTGGCCATCGCGCCGAACGCGCCGGTCAGATCGCTGTTGGCGATGACCAGCTGGATCAGCACCAGCGCAGCGATGATCGCCAGGGCGATGCCCGACGGGCCGAACGCAACCCGAAGCAGGTCACGCGCCTGGCGCGTACCGACTGGTCGGTTATCCACTAGCTGGGTCACTCCTCGCGAGGTCTTCACCCGCCTGTCGCGAGTGCCCTAGCGATTATGACGACGCCGGACCCGATTACTGCGGAGCCGGGGGCTGCTGGAAAGTCGTTGTCGGCTCCGAGCCGGACCCCGTGGCACCCGGAACACTCGGCGCCGAGGTGTACGACGACGATCCGGCTACCGGCTCAGCGGCCGAAGATGCCTGGCCGGACGACTGCTGCGGGGCCGACGACTGGCCGGCCGACTGCTGCGGCTGACCGAACGCAGGGAACCCGGTCGGAGGGGTCGGCGGACCCGAGTCGGCACCGTGCTGCGGCGCGCCCTGCGGACCGGTGTAACCGCCGATCGGCCCGTTCTGAGCCTGCGGCTGGTAACCACCCTGCTGGCCGAAGTGCTGGCCGGTCTGCTGACCGTACTGCTGCTGCGGCTGCTGGCCGTAGTACTGAGCCTGCGGGTTGTAGCCCTGGGCCGGGCCGCCGTAGTTGTACGGATCGGGCTGCGGGCGCGGCGCCGGAGGCTGGATGACGCCGGCGTCCAGCAGCAGCGCCGCCACGGCGCTGCCTGCCTGCAGGACCGCCAGCACGAGCACGGTGTAGAGGCCCCACTCGACCTCCACGCCCTTGGGCGCCTGCACGATTTCGTTGATCACGAGCAGCAGCGCCAGCACCGCGAGGATGGCGACCCACGACTTGAAGCTCTTCTGCTTGGGCAGCAGGCTCACACCGGCGAGCAGCGCGGCCAGCACGGCGACCACGATCGGCGCCTGGGTCAGGATGCTGCCGGTGCCCGCATCCAGGCCTCCCGCACCCAACTGGGGCGCGAAGTTGAAGCCGAAGATGAGCAGGCCGAGCGCCGCGACCGCGGTGGTCAGGTACTCAGGCAGTTTGCTCGGGCCGGCCGGCGCAGCGGGCGCAGCCGGGATCTGCTCGGGCAGACGATTGAACTGCTGGGTCGGCCCACCGAATTGGTTGGGCTGCTGGGCGGGCGGGTAGCCGGAGTTACCGGGCTGGTACGTCATGACCTCTCCTGTACTGGTCGACTCGACCAACCACGCTAGCGCACTTCACTGCGGGTGCCCTGCATCAGTTGGACCCGCAAAGCACTGTCCTGACCGGCCGCGACAGCCCCGAGCAAACTTCCCGGCGCGTCACGCGGGGACGCGGATGGGACCCTCCGCGGCGTCCCGTTCGGCCGCCTCGATTTCCCGCACCAACGGCAGCACCTTGGCGCCGAAGTACTCGATTTCTTCCTGGAAATGCAGGAAGCCACCGAGGATCAGATCGACTCCCCGTTTGCGGTACGCAGCAATCCGTTCGGCGATCTGTTCCGGGGTTCCGATCAACTTGGTACGAAAACCGTCGTTGTACTGCACCAGATCCTCGAAGCTCGAGTCCGCCCACATGCCCTTCTTGTCGCCGGTGGCGTTGCCGGCCTGTTGCACCGCCTGCCGGAACCCTTCGACGGCCGGCCGGTTCGCCTTCGCGATGATTTCCTTGAGGACTTCCTTCGCTTCTTTCTCTGTATCGCGCGCGATGATGAAGCCGTTCAGCCCAAAGCGGACTTCGCGGGCAACCTGGCGGGCGTGGTCGCGAACATCCACGACTTGTTCGGTCACGCCGTCGAAGTCCTTGCCGTTGGAGAAGTACCAGTCGGCGTAGTGGCCACCGTTGCGGCGCGCGGCGCTCGAGTTGCCGCCCTGGAACAGTTCGGGGTTCGGGCGCTCCGCTGTGTTGAGCGGCTTGGGCTTCAGCGTGAAGTCATGGATGCGGTAGAAGTCGCCGCGGAAATCCACGTCGTCCTCGGTCCAGATCTTGCGCAGCACCTGGAGGAATTCGGCGCTGCGCCGGTATCGCTCGTCATGCTCGAGCCACGGCTCGCCCAGATGGGTGAATTCGTCCTTGAACCAACCCGATACGACGTTGACGGCGAAGCGGCCATTGGACAGGTGGTCGGCCGTGGCGCCCAGTTTGGCGAGCACGGCCGGCTGCCACAGACCCGGATGAACGGCCGCGATGACCTTGAGCCGTTCAGTGGCCAGCAGCAGCGCGAGGCTGAAACTCGTTGACTCGTGCTGGTATTCGGCTCCGTAGCTGGCCTCGTATCGCACCTGACTGAGGGCGTATTCGAAGCCGTTGTTCTCCGCGGTCTGGGCGAGTTTCTTGTTGTACTCGTAATTCCAGTCGGTGCGTTGTTCGATGTCGCTGGTCACGAGGCCGCCGCTGACGTTGGGCACCCAGTAGGCGAACTTCACGTGGTCGGCGATGCGTTCGGTCGTCATGGGCCCATGTCAACAAGCGAGGTGCACCGCCGTCGTGGGTAACGTTCGCGATGAAGTTATCTCCGATTTGGTTCACAGGCGTCTCGCGCCTGAGCTTTGAGGCAAAACACCAGGTAGTCCGCCTTGTTGAGGTTTCTCGCCACCCCCTCTTGCGCCCCGATACTGAAACACGTTCTAATCACGGTATGGACTACGGGCTCGTACTTTTCACCAGCGACCGCGGCATCAAGCCCGCCGCCGCCGCCAAATTGGCCGACGACCACGGCTTCACCACCTTCTACGTGCCCGAACACACGCACATTCCGATCAAGCGCCAGGCCGCACACCCCACCACCGGCGACGAGACGCTGCCCGACGACCGCTACATGCGCACGTTGGATCCGTGGGTGGCGCTCGGCTCGGCCGCGGCGGTCACTTCGCGCGTGCGACTGTCCACCGCAGTGGCGCTGCCCGTCGAGCACGACCCGATCACCCTGGCGAAATCCATTGCCACGCTGGACCACCTGTCCGGTGGCCGGGTATCGGTCGGCGTCGGATTCGGTTGGAACACAGACGAACTCCAAGACCACAACGTCCCGCCGGCGCGGCGGCGCACCATGCTCCGGGAGTACCTGGAGGCCATGCGCGCGCTGTGGACTCAGGAAGAAGCCGAGTACGACGGCGAATTCGTGAAGTTCGGCCCGTCGTGGGCGTGGCCGAAGCCGGTCCAGTCGCACGTGCCGATCCTGGTCGGCGCAGCCGGTACCGAGAAGAACTTCAAGTGGATCGCCAAGTCGGCCGACGGCTGGATCACGACACCGCGCGACTTCGACATCGACGAGCCCGTCAAGCTGCTCCAGGACAACTGGGCCGCGGCCGGACGCTCGGGCGAACCGACCATCGTCGCGCTGGACTTCAAGCCGGACGCCGACAAGTTGGCGCGCTGGAAGAAGCTCGGCGTGACCGAGGTGCTGTTCGGCCTGCCGGACAGTGACGAGGCCAAGGTATCGGCGTACGTCGAGAAGCTGGCGGGGAAACTGCGCGACTTCGGGATCTGAGATTCCGTCGGCGCTTTGGCGTCGGAGACTTCTGGTCACACTTCAAACTGCGGCGGTCAAGGTTCCTTGACCGCCGCAGTTTTGTGCTGGATTTCCGTCAGGGCGCGGGTATCAACCGCCATAGACTGACGTCATGGGGTGGTTCTTTGACGGGTGGGGCCGTTGTCGATCCTGAAGATTCGCGGCACCAATCCACTGACTGTGGTCGATGGCGGCCGTGATCTGAAGCGCAAGGCTGAAGACCTCGACGGGTTGATCGGCAAGCAGGTGCATGCCGTCCAGGAACTTGAGCAAGATTGGAAAGGCAAGGCGGCCAACGCCGCCCGCGGGCAGGCCTACCGGAACATCGAGCACCAGCACCGCTTTCACGAGATCACCGACGCCATGGCGACGGCAATGATTGCCGGCGGACAAACGCTCGCGACATTGCGCGACGCACTACTCAACTGGGTCAGCACCGTGTCCCAGATGTTCAACGTCGCCGACGACGGCGTGGTCACCACCCGTCCGCCGCGGACCGGCGCGGCACTACGAGTGGCCACAGTGTTACTAGTTCTGCCACTTCCACTGACGGCATGCTCGCAGCTCAAAGACAGTCCACGCGTCCCTGCGGTGCCACACGACGTTGATTTTCCAGACTTCAGCACATTCACCGCAGCTGATTCCAGTAGGTATTCAAAACGGATCGACAACAACTCAGTATTCGCCTTTTTGACACCCCTAGGCCTACGTTGCAGCTTTGCTGCGGGCCGTGAATCACGACCTGACGGCATCAGTTGCGTCGGGCCAATTCCAGGCCGCGAGCACCAATGGTCGCTTCGTGTCGAACGTGGCAGTGGTGCAAGGATATACATTGAACTAAATAAGAGCGGACCTGGAATCTTCACGCCTCCGGAGCCACCATCACCGACATTGGCCCGCCACGAAGCACTACAGATCAACCAGGGCGACATGGCTTGCGGGATCCTTGATGCCGGAACCCCGGCCTGTCACGTCGGCGATCACGGGTTCGTTGTGAACCCCGACAATGTTGTCCTTTTCTAGGGGTCCTGTGGCAGTGCGGTCAGTCACCAGCCATTGTTGTCAAAGAATGCTGATTGCCACAGCAATTCTCGTAGCCGGCATCGGCTGCACTCCAAGTACGCCCAAACGAACAAGCGGGACGGCACCTGGCACGCCTCCGAGTGTCGGCTTTCCAGACTTCAGCAGCTACACACCTGCGGATCCGCGCGATTACTACTCAGAAGGGCCGGATTCTGACACGGAGTACCGCTTCACCACGCCGAGCGGGCAGCGGTGCCGAATCCGCGTCACAAAATCGTACGCTCAATCGATCGGCTGCGCGGGCCCGATTCCTGGTCGGGACGGCGAGTGGAACATGGGTTTCGATACCGGTTATGCCGTTGGAGGCCAGTCTACTTCGCGGGCCTATCCCGACGAGCCTGCACAGCCGACAGCACCAACCTTGCCTTTGCATCACGTCCTGCGATTCGACAATGACAAAGCACAATGCGGCATTATCGACAACGGTACCGCCGCCTGCCTCGCCAACCATGGTGGCTTCCTGGTGGGCATGGGCAAGCTGACATTGTTCGAGAAATGACCACGACGGCATGCCGTGTCGGCGACCACGGATTCGTCTTGGCGCCAGACAAGACCACGCTGTTCTGACGCGTCGAGATTGACGAAATGGTCGCGAAAACCACTGCAAAACAACCATTTCGTCGACCTCGGTGACCAGCTCAGGCCAGAACAGCCCGATTACCCTCGTCGGTCGCGTTGACGAGGATCTTCGCCCCCAACGGTTCGCCGTCGCACAGCAGCGCCATCAGATCGGAGTCGGTTGTCGTCGCCAAGAACCGACTGCCATCGGCGTCGAGCCGACCGATGATGATGCCGGTGTTGGGAGTCCAGTCGTATCGGACCGTGTAGGTCTCGATGGTCGCGGGGCCGTTCGCATGCTCGGTGACGGCGACCGTCGGCCACGACGCGACCTCCGCGCACAGTTCCGCACTGTTGTCGGCGACCCAGTCCGCCGGCTCGGTCGAATAGATACCCACCGAGAACTTGCTGGCGATGCCGCCGTTCGCACCGACCAACGCGAATGCGCCTGGGGTTTCCCGCATTCGGGTGACCGCCTCAGCGATGCCGTGCAGGGAGTAGTTGTTCCCCGGGCCGCCGAAGTACGGCAGGCCGCCGGTCAGCGTCAGACCTCGCGGATCGTCAGCCGCCAGACCAACGCCGTCACAGATGTTGAACACCGGGAACGGGAAGCAGCTGTACAGGTCGAACGCTGAGACGTCGTCGATCCCAATTCCGGTTACCCGCAACGCTTCTCGCACGGCGAGCACCGACGCCCGGCTGGCACCGACGTCAGGACGGTCGAGGAGCTTCTGCTCCTTCATGTCCGCATGGCCGCGCAAGTAGACCCACTTGGATTCCGGCACACCGAGTTTGCGAGCCGACTCCACCGACATGAGCACGGCAGCGGCGCCCATGTTCACTTGGTCGCGAGCCACCATGAGCCGGGGATAGGGGTCGCAGATCATCCGGTTCTTGTCGGTGACGGTGACCAGCTCGTCGACGGTGCGCTCCACCGGCGCCGACGAATACGGGTTCTTGGCCGCGACTTTCGACATCGGAGCGAACAGCTCCGCCATCGCCTGTCGGTAGTCCTGCACGGACAATCCGAGCCGCGCACGACGGGCGTTGTCCAGCAGGCCGTACTGCACCGGCGCGCCGATCAGACCGTGCCGAACGGTGTACTCGTCGAAGATGCCGTCGTAGCCGTAGCCGCGGTCTTCGAGCTGGCCGTCGATGGTCTCGGAGTGATCGGGTTTGTCGTCCCGACCCTTGAAGTACCGAATGCTGGAGGTGTTTTCCGACCCCATGATCATCACGACATCGGCGCGGCCGGCCACGATTTCGCTGGCGAATTCCGTGATGAGGTGCTGCGGGCTCTGCCCGCCGATGACTTCCAGCACGGCGCGAGCCGGGTCCGCGCCGATGCGTTGCGCCACGGAGCGGGGGTAGTTGTTCGACTTGCCGAGCGGGGCCGGAACGTGGCCGGAGATCTCGAACTGCCGGGTGCCGGCGACGGTGTCGATCGCGGCGGCGACTGCCGCGATGTCGGAGCCGGTGTCCTCCAGCGCCGCCTGCGCGGCTGCGGTGGCGAGGTCGACCGACGACATTCCTCGGTAGTCGGGGTCTTCGAGGCGCTCGGTGAACTGGCCAACACCCACGATCACCGGCGTACGCGGATCGACACCCATTACAGACCTCCAGACAACTGTTAATTCGATAGGCTAACCGATTGCGATGCACCAGCGGTACCGCGGGTAGCTGCAGATTTGCGTCGGGAGACACCCGCCAAGCGAAGTACGGTTGAGTGATGGGTGGACCAAATCTGCGCGTCAACACCGCTGAACTGGAGTCGGCAGCCCGCAAATTGTCCAGCTTGAGCAGCGACCTGACAAACAGCGCGGTCGTCCACGGGCTCGCCACCGCCGAGGGCCAACCAAGCGGTACCGCGGCGGCAGCCGTAACCGCCGCGGCCGATCACGTGGCCGGAGTCTGTGCAGGTGATCTCAAGGCATTTGGCGACAAACTGGCGCAAGCGGCCAAGTCCTACTCCGCGACGGACTCCGATGGCGGACAGCGTGTGCTGACAACTATGCACACGGACCGATAGCGAAGCAGCCACACATGGTGGAGATGCCAACGCGCACCAAAGTCGAGAACTGGAAATCAGACCATTTGGCGAGTGCGGCTGACGCATGGACTCGACAAGCTCGCACGGTCGAGGACATCTACGGCAGCGCCCAACAGGCAGTTGCCGAACCCACGTGGCACGGTAGTGCCGCCGACAGCGCCCACGACAGAATGTTCAGTGACATCGTCCGAGTGCGGACCGCTATGGAAATGCTCCGCAAGGCTGCCGGCATTGCCAAGAATGGCGCGGACCTACTGGCCGGTTTGAAACGCAGCGCCATCGAGGCGATTTCCAACGCCGAGCGTCAGTTCTTTTCCGTGAGCGACAATCTCCGTGTCACCGATCGCATACCAAAAGTTCTAGTCGGCCCACTGCTTATGGTCCGCGATCTCGCTCGCGCTGCTATCGAAGCGGATATCCGAGGCAAGGCGTTGAGCCTCGCCGCCGCCGACGACCAGATCGCGAGCCAACTGAAACCGATAGCGACCAGTCTGCGCGAGTTCAAGACGGATCAACCTGGAGGTCCCGCCGGACCTGGAGCGTCAGGAGATCCAAAAATCACTGGGCCCGCCGGCCCACTCACCAAAGACGACGACAAAGCCGACCTCAATGCCACCATTCCCGGCACCGGCATTGTGATCAGCGGGGATGGACGCAATGGGTATCCAACCCTCAACGGCGAACGAAATCCCCTCGACGTCGGGAACCCACGCGACAAAGGTGACCCACATGGCCAAGACGTCGTGAGACCGTTGCCCACAGGCACAGCCGCTGGGCCGGAGGGGAAGCAATACGCCATGTACGGGGTCGTCCCGTATGCCCGCACTCCGGAGGAAGGGTACGCAGCGGCCGACACGACGGTCGTTGATCTCGCGGACCCCTCAAAGAGCATCGGTGTACTTCGCGGCATATCGCAGGCCAGCGCAGCGTACGACCCTAAGACTAACCGCATGTACGTCGTGGGAAATCCCGATCCACTCTCGAGGCAACGCATTCTGTATCAGTCCGCCCCGATCGACCCCGCCCACCCAAACGACTGGGTCAACACCGTTCAACCGATTGGACCAATCAACGGCCTGCCTGGGGACCGCGAGAACCAGCTGGTGGTTCTCAAAGGTGGCGGCTTCATGCTGGTTGGGTCGGATGCATATACCGACCCGACGCGTCATGCAGTGAGCGCAGTAACCGCTGCCACTCCCCAGGGTCTGCTGAATGCAACGCCAACCGACCTATTTCCGCCTTCGCAACACAATTGGCCAGGAGGCGCAGCTCCCTATGGGCCTACCGTTGTTGATACGACCTTCGATCCGGTCACAGGGAAGGAAAACGTAGAAATACGTGTGAGCACTTGGGAGGCAAAGCCAGGCTGGGTACCAACGCCAGAGCATCCACGTCCTGATTACAACCCGAATACGTATAAGTCGAGCGTCACCGTGCAGCACTAACCTCAAGGACGGATCTGTGAGTATCGCGTACAAATCCCTGGTCTTTTTAGCATCAACGACTGCCAGTCTCGTCGCTGCAGCCACGGGTCTGACGTCGACGGCGATTGCGACTGCAGCCCCGCCCGGATTTCCTGATATCGCCAGCTTCACCCAAGTTAACCCGGCTCCATTCGCCCGTCCGTTGACGCGGGATCAGCGATGGGAAGTCGGCTACCTGTTCTTTCGCACGCCTGACGGAATGAATTGCGCAATCGGACCAACGTCCTGGTGCTCCGGTGCAGTACCCGGCCTCCCGGCGCAAAAACAGTCGGTATGCCCGTCGGTACACCAGGGTGCATCGCCCGCAGAGTCATTCGCTTTCGGCCAGTCGGATCAACCGTGCCTTCAGACGAATGACGCTCTGTTGAACATCGGCCAGAAGCTGACTGATGATGCACACGAAGTTACTTGCGTCGTTGGCACCGACAGCCTCACCGCCTGCATCAACACCGCCACCAACCATGGCTTCGTTCTCCAGCCCTCGGGCAGCTGGACCTTCTAACCCACGACAACTTAAACGTACAACTTCCTAGACGTACATCTATTTCGACGTACAATTGCGGTCATGAATTGGCCCATCAGACCCATGTCTCTCGTGGTCGGCGGCGTCGTCCCGCCCGAGAACGTGGTGGGCCGCGTCCGCGAGCAGCAGGAGATCCTGGCCAGCCTCCTCGATGGTGGCGCCGCCCTGGTCGGCGACCGCCGCCACGGCAAGACGTCACTGTCCCGCCTCGTCGCGCACACCGCGCGCCTACAGGGCCTGACCGTCGTCTCGGTCAGCGCAGAGCGGCAGACCTATGCCGAATTCGTCACCGCCCTCGCCGCCGAACTCGGGCGCGTCGACAATGCCCTGCGGCAGGAGGTCGACCGCTGGAAGGTCGCGGTCGGTACCGGGCCGTTCAAGTTCGAGCGGATCCGCGTCGACGCCGCGCTCGATGATCTGCTGCAGCGCGCGGTGGCCCGCACCAAGAACGGCCCGCTGGTGTTGTTCATCGACGAGGTCACCGTGCTGGCCCGCAACCTCGAGCGCGAGAAGCCCGGCGGCGGAGACGCCTTCCTGCACCTGCTCCGCCGGTTCCGCCAGGAGCATTCAGGACGGCTCGCCACCGTCTTGTCCGGTTCCATTGGATTTCATCACGTTTCGGAGGACGCGCTCAGCTCCGTCAACGACATCCGCAAAGTGACCGTCGGCCCGATTCGCCACGACCACGCCACGTACCTGGCCGAGTGCCTGCTACTCGGCGCAAACGTCCCGACCACTGACCGACACCTGGTGGCCGAATCCGTTGCGACTGCCGCCGAGAATGTCCCGTACTACATCCAGCACCTGGTCGCAGCCGCCGCACGGGAGGGCTCTGTGCAGCCACACCGGATCGGCGAACTACTCGCGGCCGCGATCGTTGACCCGCACGACCCGTGGGACCTCCGCCACTACCGCGACCGACTGCGAAACTACTACGGCGACGACGCCCCCGCGATCGCCGCTCTCCTCGACATCTACGCCTATGCCCCAACACCTTTGAGTGTCGATGCAACCATCCAGTTCCTGCAGACCGAGGGTTCACCGATCCGCGACCGCGACCAGTTGGTGTCCTTTATCGAGCGCTTGGAACAGGACCACTATCTGCGCCGCGTCGGTGACGACGACTGCTTCGCCTCCGGCCTGGTGCAATCGGCTTGGCGGGCCATGAGGCGATAAGCGATGACCCACCCCGCTTTCTCCCCCGGCACCGTCGACCCCGCCGAACTCGACGCCCGCACCGTCGGCCGCGCTGCACTGCTGAAGCGGCTGACGGACCGCCTCGTCAGCTCTGCACAGGACGGCTCGCGTCCGCACACCTTGCTCGTCGCGCCGCGCGGTACCGGCAAGACCCACACCCTGCAGGTCACCCTCTATCGCGCATTGAAACAGCGCAAAGCCGCGAAAGCCGTACTGCTGCTGGCACTTCCAGAGGACGCCCTCGCCATCGGCAGTTACCCCGACCTCCTCGTCGAACTGCTCCGCACGCAAGGCCCCGACGTGGCCGCACGCGCACGCGACCTCCGTGGCGACGCGCTGGAACTGGAACGGGAAATCCTCGATCTCGCCGCGGGCAGGATGGTACTGATCGCGATCGAGAATGCCGACCGCATCTTCGACGCCATCGGCGAAGCCGGTCAGGGCAGCTTCCGCGCCTGGGTCGAAACATCCACCGCAGTACTGGTATTCGCGACAGCACCGGCGCTGTTCCCGGGCGTCTCGTCGCGCACCCACCCGTGGTACGGATCGTTCATCATCGAGGAGCTCCCCGACCTCACCGACGCTGACGTCGCCGAGTTCCTCACCCGACACGCCCGCGATCGCGAATTGGCTTCGTACGTCCAGACTTCCGGGGGGCTATCTCGTATCGACGACGTCACCCAACTCGTCGGCCGCTCCCCGCGGGTTTGGCAGATCATCGCGGAGATCGCCGACCGAGCCGCGTTCGAAAGCGTCACTCCCGCCGCCGATGCGGCCCTGGAACAGCTCACGCCCCACTACCAGCAACTCATCTGGCAGCTGCCTGCCGGCGAGCAACGCCTGATTGTCGAACTGGCCCGCGCCGACGGTCCACGCACCGTCACCGATTTAGCTGCCGCCGTGGGTATTTCGAATCAGTCAGCGTCGGCGGCTCTGGGCCGCCTCACAACAGGCGGCTGGGTCCACCCCGCAAAATCGGACTCCGGCGATCGCCGCGCCACCTGGTACGACCTCAGCGATCCGCTGCTGCGGAACTATCTGCACTACCGCGAGCGCCGCCAGCGCTGACGTTGCGAGCGTGCCGCCAGAGCGCGCACAGGCCGGAGCTGCGAACTACGGCCCTTGTGCGCGGACACGACCCGACTCCTTGACGAGGCTGTCACTTAGTGACACAGTTGAGCTGTCACTAAGTGACAGGAGGTGAGGGAAATGAGCGACAAGCAGGACCAGGCACGGATCGTGGTGTCCCGCATTGCCTGCGCCCTGTTCTGGGAACGGGGCGTCGCCGGAACCAGCGGTGACGACATCGCGGCGGCCGCCGGACTCTCCACCCGCACCATCTGGCGCTATTTCCGCAGCAAGGAAAGTTGCGTCGAACCCCTGCTCGCCAAGTCAGCCGACCGGTTCCTGGCGAGCGCCCGGCGCTGGCCGCACGAACTCTCGTTGTCGGAACACCTTGCGGCAGATGCCATTGCGTATCCGCTGTCACCGCAGGACATCGAGGACGAGCTCAGCGCGATCCGGCTGGCGACCATGACCGAATCCGACCCCGCCCTGCGCACTGCGTACCTGATGGTCCACGACCGCATGGAGCGCGGACTCATCCCGGTCATCGCCGACCGATTGGGCTTACCCGACGACGATCTCACCGTCCGTCTGTGCGCGGCGGCAGTCACGGGCGCCTTCCGCGTCGTCGACGAAGACGTGAGCAAGGCAATCGTGGTCGACGGCAAAAAAGTCAGCCAGGCGGAGGCGCTGGCGCTCATGGACCGCGCGATCCGCGAAGCCACCAACGGCAGGCTGGGCGGCCCCGTCAAACCCTGACAATCCCATATTCCTCACGAGCCGGCGACTACCGGCCCGGCGAACAAGCCTGTCCAAGAAAGGATTCCCATGGCGCTACCCGAACTCATCTCCGTCGAAGACCTTTTCAGCGCACCCGAGCGCACGGCGGCGACGATCTCGCCGGACGGATCCAGGATCGCGTACCTGGCACCGTGGAAGAACCGCCTGAACGTCTGGGTGCAGGACGTCGACGACGACGCGACCGCACGGTGCGTCACGGCCGACGAAACGCGCAGTGTGTACATCTACCGGTGGACCGACAATCCACGCTGGATGCTCTACATGCAGGACTCCGGCGGTGACGAGAACTGGCATGTGTACCGCATCGACCTGGAGAACCCGGACACACCCGCAGTGGACCTGACCCCGTTTCCCGGGACGCGAGCGAGTTTCGAGCTGCCCAAGGGATTGCCGGGAAAGGCCATCGTCCAGATCAACAAACGCAACCCCGAACTGTTCGACGTCTACGAACTCGATATCGCCACAGGCGAACTCACGCTCCGCGCGGAGAATCCCGGCAGCGTCGTCAACTGGCTGAGCGGGCCGAGCGGTGACCTGTTCACCAATACGCTGACCACGGAAGGCGACGTCGAGATCTCGCATTGGGACCCGGCAACCAGCACCCTGCGTCCGGTCAAGGTCTACGACGGCAGCGACTACCCGGTGGGCATCTTCCCGGTCACCGTCACGCCGGACGGCAAGGGCATCTGGCTCCCCTCGTATGAGAACAGTGACCGATCTCGACTGGTCCTGGTCGACGTGGCCACCGGCGCTGAGACCGAGGTTGACAGCCACCCGACATTCGACCTGGGGAACCAGATGGTCCTCCCGTCACCGTTCATTCTCAGCGCGCGGACCGGTGATCTGATCGGCGTCCGCTACTACGGCGAACGCCAGGTCATTCACCCGCTGGACCCGAATTTCGCTGCGGTGCTGGAGAATCTGGTCAAACTCTCAGACGGCGACCTCGCCACCGTGTCATCTGACGACCGTGGGCGGCGGTGGGTGGTCAGCTTCACTCATGACCGGGATCCGTGGGCGACCTACCTCTACGACCACTCGACCGGCGAAAGCCGGCTGCTGTTCCGGCCTTACGCGCGGCTGGACCCCGATGCGCTCGCCCCGATGACACCCGTGACGATCACGTCGCGCGACGGGCTGGACCTGCATTCGTATCTGACACTGCCGGTTGGGATCGAACCCGTCGAACTGCCGTTGGTCCTGCTGGTCCACGGCGGTCCGTGGGCGCGCGACTGCTGGGGCTTCCAACCCGATGTGCAGCTGCTGGCCAATCGCGGATACGCGGTGCTGCAGGTGAACTTTCGCGGCTCGACGGGCTACGGCAAGGCCTTCACCAAGGCTGCGATCGGGGAATTCGCGGGCAAGATGCACGACGACCTCATCGACGCCGTCGACTGGGCCGTCAAGCAGGGCTACGCCGATCGAGACAAGGTGGCAATCTTTGGCGGCTCGTACGGCGGTTACGCCGCGCTGGTCGGCGTGACGTTCACCCCGGACGTGTTCGCGGCGGCCATCGACTACGTCGGGATCTCAAGTCTCGCGAACTTCATGCGCACCCTGCCCAACGTGGCCCGGCCGTTCCTTGCCACCAACTGGCACACATACGTGGGCGACCCCAACGACCCCGCGCAGGAGGCCGACATGCTGGCCCGCTCCCCCATCACCAAGGTGGATCAGATCCGCACACCACTGCTGGTTGTCCAGGGCGCCAACGACTCTCGCGTCGTGCAAGCAGAATCCGACAACCTTGTCGAGGCGCTGCGCGCCGGCGGAGTCGAAGTCGAGTACATGGTCAAGGCCGACGAAGGACACGGATTCCTCAACCCCGACAACCAGATCGACATGTACCACGCCGTCGAGCGCTTCCTCGCCCAGTACCTGGGCGGCCGCGTCTGACTGCATTCGCCGCGAAACACAACAGGCCCCCACCAAAAGGTAGGGGCCTGTTGCGCAGAGAAATTACAGCGACTGAAGGATCTCGCGAGCCAGCGCAGCGGTGGCCGACGGGGTCTTGCCGACCTTCACGCCGGCAGCTTCGAGGGCTTCCTTCTTGGCCTGTGCGGTGCCCGACGAGCCCGACACGATGGCGCCCGCGTGGCCCATGGTCTTGCCCTCGGGAGCGGTGAAGCCCGCGACGTAGCCGACGACCGGCTTGGTGACGTTGGCCTTGATGTAGTCGGCGGCACGCTCTTCGGCGTCGCCACCGATCTCGCCGATCATCACGATGACCTTGGTCTCCGGGTCCTTCTCGAACGCCTCGATGGCGTCGATGTGGGTGGTGCCGATGACCGGGTCGCCGCCGATGCCGATGGCGGTCGAGAAGCCGAAATCGCGCAGCTCGTACATCATCTGGTAGGTCAGGGTGCCGGACTTGGAGACCAGACCGATCGGGCCCTTGCCGGTGATGTTGTTCGGGGTGATGCCGACCAGCGCCTCACCGGGGGTGATGATGCCCGGGCAGTTGGGGCCGATGATGCGGGTCTTCTGACCCTTCTCGACGTTGTAGGCCCACGCATAAGCGCTGTCCTGCACCGGGATGCCCTCGGTGATGACGACCAGCAGCGGGATCTCGGCGTCGATGGCCTCGATGATGGCGTCCTTCGAAAAGGCCGGCGGCACAAAGGCGATCGACACGTCGGCGCCGGTCTCCTTCATGGCCTCTGCCACGGTGGCGAACACCGGCAGCTCGATGTCGTTGCCGTCCTTGTCCACGTGCGAGACCTTGGTGCCGGCCTTGCGCGCGTTCACGCCGCCGACGACCTGGGTGCCGGCCTTCAGCATCAGCTTGGTGTGCTTGGTGCCCTCACCGCCGGTGATGCCCTGGACGATGACCTTGGAATCCTTGTTCAGGAAGATAGACATAAGTTGTTGGCTCCCTTACTTGTTCGCCAGCTCGGCGGCTTTGTCGGCACCGGAATCCATGGTCTCGGCCTGGATCACCAGCGGGTGGTTGGCCTCGGCCAGGATGCGACGGCCCTCTTCGACGTTGTTGCCGTCGAGACGGACGACCAGCGGCTTGTTGGCCTCGTCGCCCAGCATTTCCAGAGCCTTGACGATGCCGTTGGCGACCGCGTCACACGCGGTGATGCCACCGAAGACGTTGACGAAGACGCTCTTGACCTGGCTGTCGTTCAGGATGACGTCCAGACCGGCGGCCATCACCTCGGCCGAGGCGCCACCGCCGATGTCCAGGAAGTTGGCGGGCTTGACGTTGCCGTGGTTCTCACCGGCGTAGGCGACGACGTCCAACGTCGACATGACCAGCCCGGCACCGTTACCGATGATGCCGACCGCGCCGTCGAGCTTGACGTAGTTGAGGTCGTGCTCCTTGGCCTTGAGCTCGAGCGGGTCGGTGGCTTCCTTGTCCTCGAACTCGGCGTGGCCGGGCTGACGGAAGTTGGCGTTCTCGTCCAGGGTGACCTTGCCGTCCAGCGCCAGGATCTGGTCGTCGGGGGTGCGAACCAGCGGGTTGACCTCTACCAGGGTGGCGTCTTCGGCGACGAAGACCTCCCACAGCTTCTGGATGGTCACGGCCGCGGCGTCGAGCACCTCGGCGGGCAGGTGGCCCTTCTCGGCGATCTCACGGGCGAAGGCCAGGTCAACACCCTTGACGGCGTTGACGGCAACCTTGGCGAGACGCTCCGGCTTGGTGGCGGCGACCTCTTCGATCTCCATGCCACCCTCGACCGAGCACATGGCGAGGTAGGTGCGGTTGGCGCGATCGAGCAGGAAGGAGATGTAGTACTCCTCCGCGATGTCGCTGGCCTCGGCAACGAGCAGTTTCTTGACGATGTGGCCCTTGATGTCCAGGCCGAGGATGTTCTGCGCGTGGGTGAGAGCGTCCTCCGGAGTGGCGGCGTACTTCACACCACCGGCCTTACCACGACCGCCGACCTTGACCTGCGCCTTGATCATGACGGGCTTGCCGATCTCCTCGGCGATCGCCTTGGCATCATCGGCGGACTCGGTGACCCGGCCCGGTGTAGTAGGGACGTTGTGCTTGGCGAACAGCTCTTTCGCCTGGTACTCGAAGAGATCCATGAGCTCTGAGAAATCCCGTTCTGTCTGCGTTGACGATTTGAATTCACTTCAGCGTTGGGCCGCACTGGCTCGTTGCGCACTGTATCTATGTACGCGTGAGTAGCCAGCACCGCCTAGCACCCATGTGGTACATCTCACCCGACTGCCACGAGTGAGGCAAATCACACTTCCCGCCCAATGGCATCGATAGGTTGCCAATAGGTTCTGATTTTCAGTACCGTCATGGGCGGTCTCGGTAACGGTACGGTCACGGAGCAAAGGAATTTTCGGTTGGCTGAGCACGATTCGTCTGGCACTCCCCGCGGAGAAGCGACGAACGCCGGCGTCACCGAGAACGCTGCCCGCACCATCAAGCTATCCACGCGCGCTGTGAGCCCAGCCGAAGTAACCGACATCATCCCGTTCAATGAGTTCGGCGATCTGGATGATCTGGACCTCTCCGAGAACGCCTTCGACCGCGATTCCCGCGTCAATGCCGCCCCCGAGCTCGACGATCTGAACGATACCGACGACGAGACTCCCCTGATCCTGACTGTTCCGGCCGAATTCCGGCAGCCCGGAGGCGCCACGCGCCTCTCTGTGAGCGCCTACCGCGACAGCCACACCGACAACAGCAACGGCCTCGACGACACTGACGTCATCGATCTGCGTGCGAGCCGTGGCTCCCATCGCAAGCCTGAGCCCGTCCATGGTGTGAAGGGCCGCCTGGTCGCCGCTGCCGTGGCTGTCGGCGCCACCGCCGCCGCCGGGTATTCGATGATGGCCAGCGCCGATCAGCCGACCAGCACCAAGCTGGCCGCTGATCAGGTTGTCCGGGCGGACGGATCGGCCGGGTCATCTGATGGCATCCAGATCGTCAACGTCGAACCGGCCGCCTCGTCTGGGGCGGTGCACGCCCAGGAGCTGGCCAACGGCGCCGCCTACGCGCAAGAGCGCGCCGAGCGCGAAGCCCGCCTGGCCCGCCCGCTGTTCGTGATGCCGACCAAGGGTGTGTTCACCTCCGGTTTCGGCTATCGCTGGGGTGCGCTGCACGGCGGTATCGACATCGCCGGCCCCATCGGCACCCCGATCGTCGCGGTTTCGGACGGCGTGGTCGTCGCCGCGGGTCCGACCGCCGGTTACGGCGCCTGGGTCAAGGTCCGCCACTCTGATGGCACCGTGACGCTGTACGGCCACGTCAACACCTGGGTGGTGTCGGTTGGCCAGCGCGTTTTCGCCGGCGACCAGATCGCCACCATCGGCAACCGGGGCAACTCGACCGGCCCGCACTGCCACTTCGAGGTACTCCTCGGTGGCAGCCAGCGCATCGATCCCGTGCCGTGGCTGGCACAGCGTGGCCTGAGCCCGGGTAACTACGTCGGCTGATCCGTGAAGGACGACAACACCGCCGACGGGCCAGCCCAGACGCACTTGTCCGACCCCACGCAGACTTTCGGACGGCAGTCCGGCCCTGCATTCGCGCAAACGCCTGATGATGACGCCAAGACCGGCCTGATCCGTCGCGCTCCCACAGGTGCCATCCCGGTCGTGCACCCCGCTGACGACAGCGCTCCAGCGACCAGCATCATCCGGCGCACACCGACCGGCGCGATCCCCGTGGCCGATGCTCCGCAGACCAGCATCATCGAACCCGCGGCCACTGGCCTGATCCTGCCCGGGCTGGTCGAACCCGACGCACCGGGGACCACCCACCTCGCGGCACCCGGCCACGGCAAGGACGCGGCCCCGAAGCCTCCAGCCGGCCCGT
This sequence comes from Mycobacterium sp. FW102-FHT13B02, assembly GCF_058790275.1. Taxonomy (NCBI): domain Bacteria; kingdom Bacillati; phylum Actinomycetota; class Actinomycetes; order Mycobacteriales; family Mycobacteriaceae; genus Mycobacterium; species Mycobacterium sp. FW102-FHT13B02. The sequence goes on along the minus strand of NZ_JBYTCM010000002.1, from coordinate 293,134 downwards.
TCGCCGCCTGCGCCACCGCCACCGCCTGCATCCTGAGCGGCTGGGCCACCGCGGTCATCGCCACCTCGCTGATCGCCGGATGGTGGCGCACCGACCCGCTGTTCTGCGTCGCCATCGGCTTCCTCGCCGCGGTATCCGCGGGGGCGACCATCGGCGGCCAGATCGCGGTGCTGCTGCGCCACCGGACCGGCCGCATGCTGGTTGTGGTCGGCGCTCTGGTGACGCTGGTGATCTTCGCCAGTTTGTTCGTCGCCGGGGCAAAACTGCCGCCGATCGTCTACGGCATCCCGGTGCTGCCCATCACGAGCATGGTGCTTGCGATGCTGCCTGTCACCGGGCGTTGGTGCACCAAAACCTGACGGCGCCAACGTGAATCCCGCTAAAAATCAGCGAGATCGCACCACCGTGTTTCGCGCGCGACGACGCTAAAGCTTCTGTACCGGCGCGTGGTTGTGCATCAGCTTGACCCGGCCGGAGCTGCCGAAGTCGATGAGCGACATGGCCGATTCGCCGACACCGCTGACCTCTTCTACCCGTCCCAGGCCGTACTTGTCGTGGGTCACGCGGTCACCCGGTGAGAGCACCACCAGCGGCTTGTTGCGATTCGGGGCCGGCCGCATGGGCGACGGGCGTCCACCACCCAGACCACCACCACCTGATCCGCCGGAGCCGTAGCGACTCGGCGCCGACAGCGATGGCGGCGGCTCGACCCGTCGCCAGTCGATGAGCTCCTGCGGAATCTCTTGCAGGAAGCGTGATTCCGGGTTCAGCATGGGCTGACCCCACGACGACCGCACCTTGGCGCGGCTGAGGTACAACCGCTGCCGGGCCCGGGTGATGCCGACGTAGGCCAGCCGGCGTTCCTCGGACAACTCGGTGGGATCGCCGAGGGCGCGCATGTGCGGGAACATGCCGTCTTCCCAGCCGGTCACGAAAACCACGGGGAATTCGAGGCCTTTGGCGGTGTGCAGCGTCATCATGGTGACGACGCCGTCGCCGTCCTCGGGGATTTCGTCGGCATCAGCCACCAGCGAGACCCGCTCCAGGAACGCGGCCAACGCCCCGGTGTCGGGCACGTCCTCGTCCAGCTCCTCTTCCTGAAGGGCCCGCGCGTTGGCGAGGTCGGTGCTGAATTCGTGTGCGACGCTGACCAATTCGTTCAAGTTGTCCAGCCGCGCCTGATCCTGCGGATCACTCGACGCCTCCAGCTCGCGGCGGTAACCGGTGCGGTCCAGCACCGTCTCGACCAGGTCGCCCAGCTCGCCGTCGAGCCCGCCACGCAGGCTGTCCAGCAGCTCGACGAAACTGGCAATTGCCTTCTCCGAGCGGGAGTTCAGCATCGGCACCCGCCCCTCGGCGGCGGCCTGTAGCGCATCGTTGAAGCTGGCACCGGTGTTCTCGGCGTACACCGCCACGCAGGCCTCGGCGCGGTCACCGATGCCCCGGCGCGGGGTGTTGAGGATGCGGCGCATGCTCACGGCGTCGCCCGGATTGTCCAGCACGCGCAGGTACGCGACGATGTCGCGAATCTCCTTGCGCTCGTAGAAGCGCATGCCGCCGACGACTTTGTACGGAATGCCGGCCCGGATGAAGATGTCTTCCACCGACCGTGACGAGTTGTTGGTGCGGTAGAACACCGCGACGTCGCCGTACGTGAACTTGGTGTCGATGCCGCTGCCCTTGGTGGTCAGCGTGTCGATCTCCTCGGCGATGAACCGCGCCTCGTCGTGCTCGTTGTCGGCGACGTAGCCGACGATCAACTCACCCTCGCCCGCGTCGGTCCACAGCTTCTTGTCCCGGCGGCCGGCATTGCGGCTGATGACCCCGTTCGCGGCCGACAGGATGTTCTGGGTGGACCGGTAATTCTGTTCCAGCAGAATCGTTTTCGCGTTCGGGAAGTCGCGCTCGAAATCCTCGATATTGCGGATGGTCGCGCCGCGGAACGCGTAGATGGACTGGTCGGCGTCGCCCACGACGCACAGCTCGGCGGGCGGGACGTCATCGGCGCCTTCGGGCGCGTGGTGCCCGACGAGCTCGCGTACCAGCACGTACTGCGCGTGGTTGGTGTCCTGGTATTCGTCGACCAGGATGTGCCGGAAGCGGCGCCGGTAGTACTGCGCGATCTGCGGAAAGTTCTGCAGCACAGCGACGGTCTCGCCGATCAGGTCGTCGAAGTCCATGGCGTTCGCGGCGCGCAGCCGGCGCTGGTATTCGCCGTACACCTCGGCGACGATGCGCGGCAGCTCCTCATCGGCCTCGGACGCCTCCGAGGCGGCCTGCAGCGGGTCGATCAGTTCGTTCTTCAGGTTCGAGATCGCGGTCGCCAGCATGCGCGGCGAATACCGTTTGACGTCGAGGTTCAGGTCCTTGCCGACCATCATCAGCAACCGGCGCGAGTCGTCGGCGTCATAGATGGAGAAGTTGGAGTTCAGCCCCGGCAGCAGCGACGCCTGGTTGCGCAGAATGCGAACGCACGTGGAGTGGAACGTCGACACCCACATCGACTTGGCGCGCGGGCCGATCAGCTGGACCACGCGTTCCCGCATCTCGGCGGCGGCCTTGTTGGTGAACGTGATGGCCAGGACCTGACCGACGCCGACGTCGCGATTGGCGAGCAGATAGGCGATGCGCCGGGTGAGCACCGCCGTCTTGCCCGAGCCGGCACCGGCCACGATCAGCAGGGGCGAACCCTCGTGCAGCACAGCTGCACGCTGCTGCGGGTTGAGGCCGTCTAACAACTGGTCTGTGTCGGGGGCAGTGCTGGTCACATTGGGGCTCGTCATATCAGCTCAAACTTACCGCCGGGGTGCGACAACCCACGCATTTCCCGTCGCTTCACTCGCCCCTTTGCGCTGGCACGGGCCGGGATGGCACACTCGAAACGTGCTCAATGCGCAGCAGCGATTTTTCTACGGGTACCGGACGCCGGTACCCGGGGTTTAGCTGCTTCCCTTCAGCCCCGTGGTCCGCATCCGGATCCGGGGCTCGTTTGTTGTGTGAGGCCTGAATTCGGATGACACCAGAATCCACCAACAGCGAGGAAACCATGTCGACCGAAACCGAACTCCCCAACATCGATGAGCTGCGCCTCGAGATCGATGAGCTGGACGCCGCCATTCTGGCGGCCGTCGCCCGTCGCACCGAGGTGTCCAAGATGATCGGCAAGGCCCGCATGGCCTCCGGCGGCACCCGACTGGTGCACAGCCGTGAGATGAAGGTGATCGAGCGCTACAGCGAGCTGGGCCCCGAGGGCAAAGACCTCGCCATGCTCCTGCTGCGCCTGGGCCGCGGCCGCCTCGGCCACTGATCAACTCCGCGAGCGTGCGCGTCTGCGCACGACACACCGCAGTTGACCGCCAACGACGTCGCACTCGACGACGTTGAGCGCGACGTTTGTGCGCAGAATTCACCGCGTGTCGCGCGCAGACACGCACGCTCGCGTTAAGAGGTGAGGGCGATGTACTTGGTGTCGAGGTACTCCTCGATGCCTTCGGTACCGCCCTCGCGGCCGAATCCTGACGACTTCACGCCGCCGAACGGCGCCGCCGGGTCGGAGATGACGCCGCGGTTGACGCCGACCATCCCGGTCTCCAGTGCCTCGGACACCCGCAGCGCCCGATCCAGCGACTGCGTGTAGATGTAGGCCGCCAGCCCGTACTCGGTGTCGTTGGCCGCGGCGATCGCCTCCTCCTCTGTGTCGAAGCCGGTGACGGGGGCAACGGGTCCGAACACCTCTTCCTTGAGGATGCGGGCATCGGCGGGCACGTCGGCCAGCACCGTCGCGGGATAGAAGTAGCCCGGCCCGCCAGGAGCGGTGCCCCCGACAGCGACGGTCGCCCCACGCGACACCGCGTCGGACACCAGGTCGGTCACCGTGCCGACCTGTTTGGCGTTGATCAGTGGTCCGAGCGTCGCGTTCGCGTCCAGGCCGTTGCCGAGCCTGAACTCGCTCATCCGCTGCACCAGCTTCGTGGTGAATTCCTCGCGCACCGAGTTGGCGACGTGGAAGCGGTTGGCCGCGGTGCACGCCTCGCCGCCGTTGCGCATCTTCGCGAGGATCGCGCCGTCGACCGCGGCGTCGATGTCGGCGTCGTCGAACACCACGAACGGCGCGTTGCCGCCGAGTTCCATCGACATCCGGAGCAGCTTCTCACCGCCCTGCTGTACCAGCGATCGGCCGACGCCCGTCGACCCGGTGAAGGTCAGCTTGCGCAGCCGGCCGTCGTTCATGAGGGCCTCGGTCAGCTCGCCGGGGCGGGTGGTCGGGAGGACGGACAGCACGCCCTTGGGTAGGCCGGCGTCGTCCATCAGCTTGGCCAGCAGCAACATGGTCAGCGGAGTTTCCGCGGCTGGTTTGACCAGCATGGTGCAGCCGGCCGCCAGCGCCGGGCCGATCTTGCGGGTGCCCATGGCCAGCGGGAAGTTCCACGGTGTCACCGCGTAGCACGGGCCGACAGGCGACTTGGTGACGACGATCCGCCCGGTACCGGCCGGGCTCGGGGTGTAGCGCCCGCCGATGCGGACGGCCTCCTCGGCGAACCAGCGGAAGAACTCGGCGCCGTACTTGACCTCACCGCGGCTCTCGGCGAGAACCTTGCCCATCTCGAGCGTCATCAGCGTGGCCAGGTCCTCGGCGCGTGCGGTGATGGTCTCGAAGACCGATCGCAGGATTTCACCCCGCTCGCGCGCCGGAGTTGCCGCCCAGTCCTTCTCGACGGCGGCCGCGGCATCCAGCGCGGCCACGCCGTCCTGTGGTGTCGCGTCGGCGACGCGGGTGATGACGTCTTCGGTGGCCGGATCGAGCACCTCGAAGGTGGCCTGGCCGGCGCGTTCCTCACCACCGATCCAGAGGCCAGTTGGGACAGACGACAGCAGCTCGGCGATGTCCATACACCCATCATGTACGGCGGCGTTTCCTACGTCACACTAGGGTTTGAGGCATGGCTGATCACACTCCCGCTGCCGACATCTCGACCACCCCAGCCTGGAATGCGCTCACCGCGCACCACGCCGCGGTTGAGGCCACCACGCTGCGCGAGCTGTTTGCCGACGACCCGGAGCGCGGCCGCGAGCTGACGCTGACCGTCGGCGATCTGTACATCGACTACAGCAAGCACCGGGTGACCCGCGAGACGCTGACGCTGCTGCTCGACCTGGCCCGGGCGGCCGGCCTGGAAGAGCGCCGCGATGCCATGTTCGCCGGTCAGCACATCAACACCTCCGAGGACCGCGCGGTGCTGCACACCGCGCTGCGGCTGCCCCGTGGGGCGTCGCTGGTGGTCGACGGTCAGGACGTGGTCGCCGACGTGCATTCGGTGCTCGACGACATGGGAACGTTCACCGACCGGCTGCGCAGCGGTGAGTGGACCGGCGCCAGCGGGCAGCGCATCACAACGGTGGTCAACATCGGCATCGGCGGCAGTGACCTGGGACCGGTGATGGTCGACCAGGCGCTGCGCCATTATGCCGACGCCGGCATCTCGGCCCGGTTCGTGTCCAACGTCGACCCGGCGGATCTGATCGCCAAACTGGACGGACTCGACCCTGCCACAACGCTTTTCATCGTCGCGTCGAAGACGTTCTCGACCCTGGAGACGTTGACGAATGCCACGGCCGCCCGGCGCTGGCTGGTCGCCGCTCTGGGTGATGACGCCGTCGCCAAGCACTTCGTCGCGGTGTCGACCAACGCAAAGCTGGTGTCGGAGTTCGGCATCGACACCGCCAACATGTTCGGCTTCTGGGACTGGGTCGGTGGCCGCTACTCCGTGGACAGCGCCATCGGGCTTTCGGTGATGGCCGTCATCGGCAAGGAACGGTTCGGCGAATTCCTGGCCGGTTTCCATCTGGTCGACGAACACTTCCGCACTGCGCCCCTGGAGGCGAATGCGCCTGCGCTGCTTGGCCTCATCGGGCTGTGGTACTCGGATTTCTTTGGCGCACAAGCCCGTGCGGTGCTGCCCTACTCCAACGACCTGGCCCGGTTCGCCGCCTACCTGCAGCAGCTGACCATGGAGTCCAACGGCAAATCGGTGCGCGCCAACGGCACCCCGGTGAGCACCGATACCGGAGAAATCTTCTGGGGCGAGCCGGGAACCAACGGTCAGCACGCCTTCTACCAACTGCTGCATCAGGGCACCCGGCTGGTGCCGGCCGACTTCATCGGGTTCAGCGAGCCGACTGACGACCTGCCCACCGCCGACGGCACCGGCAGCATGCACGACCTGCTGATGAGCAACTTCTTCGCCCAGACCCAAGTGCTGGCGTTCGGCAAGACCGCCGAGGAGATCGCTGCCGAAGGCACGCCCGCCGACGTCGTCCCGCACAAGGTGATGCCCGGAAACCGGCCCACCACTTCGATTTTGGCGAGCAAGCTGACGCCATCGGTGGTCGGTCAGCTGATCGCGTTGTACGAGCACCAGGTCTTCACCGAGGGCGTCATCTGGGGCATCGACTCATTCGACCAGTGGGGCGTCGAGCTCGGCAAGACGCAGGCCAAGGCGCTACTGCCGGTCATCACGTCCGACGCCGCGCCCGCCCCGCAGTCCGACAGCTCGACCGATGCCCTCGTCCGCCGCTACCGCACCGAACGCGGCCGCGTTTCGTAGCAATTTGTGCACGAAAATCCGCGGCCTGGCGCGGAAAATCGTGCACAAATCACTAGGCGAAGTACTTGGTGAAGCGCGGTGGCATCAGCTTCATGACCTCGACCAGGGGCCACCACGGCCAGCCGGGGACGACGGCGCGGCCCTTCTCCTTCTCGATGGCGTCGACCATGGCCTTGACGCCGGTCTCGTTGTCGACCATGAGCATGGTGGAGTTGGACTTCGCGGTCATCTCAGACTCGATGTAGCCGGGCTCCAGGACGGTGACCTTGATCGGGCCGGACGGGTACTCGGCGCGCAGCGACTCACCCAACGACGTGACGCCGGCCTTGCTCGCGGCGTAGGCGGCCTTGTAGCCGGGCACCCCGACGTTGCCGAGCACCGACGACACCAGAACCAGGTGTCCCCGGCCCGCAGCCTTGAACATTTCCAGCGCGGTCTCGATCTGCACCAGCGCCGCAACAAGATTCGTCTCGATGGTGGCCTTGTTGGCCCACAGCTTCCCGCCACCCAGCGGGTAGCCCTTGCCGATACCGGCGTTGACGATGACGCAATCGATGCCGCCGAGCTGGTCGGACAGCTCCTCGAAAACCTTGGGCACCTGGTCGTGATCGTTGACGTCCAGCGCCGCGATAGCGACGGTGACGCCGGGGTACTTCGCCGTCAGCTCCGCCTTCAGTTCTTCGAGGTTGTCCAGGCGGCGGGCGCACAGTGCCAAGTCGCGGCCTTTGGCGGCGAACTGCCGGGCCATACCCGCGCCCAGGCCCGAGCTCGCGCCGGTGATGAGGATCTTCTGCCGAGTCATGACTGCAGCGTAGCCAACTCGACACCCGTCAAGAAAGGTCGGAGGGTGCAGGATCGACGTATGAAGCTCGCCGCACTGTTGGTTGCCGTGTTGGGAATGACGTCGATGCCTCTCGCCCACGCCGACGACGATCCACTGTTCCGGCTGGTCGACACCGCGGCCCAGCGGCTGCAGACCGCCGACCCCGTGGCCGCGGTCAAGTGGATCAAGGGCGGCTCGATCGAGGATCCGGCACGGGTCGACGCGGTGCTGGCCGCGGTCGGTGCACAGGCGCGCAGCGCCGGCGCCGACCCGGCGTTCGTCCGGAAGGTGTTCACCGACCAGATTCACGCCACCGAGGGCATCGAGTACCAGCGGTTCAGCCAGTGGAAGTTCGATCCGGGAACCGCGCCCATGACGGCACCCGATCTGTCCGAATCCCGCACGGCGATAGACGGTTTCAACCGCACCATGGTCGCCGAGATGGCCGCGCAACAGGGCATTCTGCAGAGCCCGGGCTGCGCACCCGCGCTCGACGTGGCCCGCACCCAGGTCACCGCGAACCGACAGCTTGATCCGCTCTACCAGCAGGCACTTGCGGCCGCCACCAAGAACTACTGCAACTTAATCACTTGAGCAGCTTGGACATTCGCCGGTCGGCGAGAATCTTGCCACCCGTCTGGCACGTCGGGCAGTACTGAAAAGACTTGTCCGCGAAAGACACCTCACGCACCGTGTCCCCGCAGACGGGGCAGGGTAGCCCGGTGCGGGCGTGTACTCGGAGGCCAGAGCGCTTCTCGCCCTTGAGGGTTGCCGCGCCCTGGCCCACCGATCGGGTCACCGCATCGGAGAGCACCGAGATCATCGCGTCGTGCAGAGTCCCCAGCTGTTCGTCGGTCAACTTGCCCGCGGTCGCGAACGGCGAAAGCTTGGCCACATGCAGGATTTCGTCACTGTAGGCATTACCGATCCCGGCGATCACCCGCTGGTCGGTGATGACGTTCTTGACCCGGCCGGTGTTGCCGGCCAGGACCGCGCCCAACTCCGCCGGTCCGAGTGACAGCGCGTCGGGGCCAAGCGAGGCGATCTGCGGCACCGCCAGCGGATCGTTCACCAGCCAGACCGCCAGCCGCTTCTGGGTTCCGGCCTCGGTGAGGTCGAAACCCGGTGCCTCACCCGGCTTTCCGAGATGCACCCGCAGGGCGATGGGCCCCTTGCCCGGTTTGAGTGGCGCGGCAGCCAGCTTCTCCGACCAGCGCAACCACCCTGCCCGGGACAGGTGCGTGATGAGATATAGGTCGCCGACCTGCAGGCCCAGGTACTTGCCCCACCGGCCCGCTCCCGTCACCTCGTGGCCGTACAGCGCGGTCGGCGGCGGGTCGAAGGTCTTGAGCACGGACAGGGCGGCGACGTCGACGCGGCCCACCGGCAGACCGACCGCATGACGACGCAGGTGATCGGCGAGCGCCTCGACCTCGGGAAGTTCCGGCATGGGTTCAGGCTAGCGACTCGAGGTACCGCATGCTGTACACATGGCAGACCGCTCGGCGCCCGCCCCGGCCACGAACCCGCTGCGACGCATGCTCGTCATGAACGCCGTACCGCGTCGCTGGCCGTTCGCCCTGCGGGCCGCGGTCTGCATGATGGTGCCGATTTTTGTCGGGTGGGCCGCCGGAGATGTGTCCGCCGGGCTGGTCGCCACCATCGGTGGCTTCACCTCCCTGTACGGCAGCGGGCGCCCGTACCTCAACCGCGCGATGTATCTCGGCGCGATCGCCGTCTCGTTCGCAGTGGTCGTCGCGCTCGGCGACTGGGCGGCCGCGAGCCCATGGTCTGGAGTGCTCGTCGTCACGGTGATCGCGATGATCGCCGTGCTGATCTGCCAGGCACTGTCGGTCGGTCCGCCGGGCGCCTACATGCCGGTGCTGGCCTGCGCGGCGGCGGTCGGGATCGCGACCGAGCATCTGAGCCCATTGCGGCTGGGCGTGCTGGTGCTGGCCGGCGGTGCGTTCTCGTGGGTGGTCCACATGACCGGCGCACTGGTCCGCCCGCGCGGCCCGGAGCGCGCCGCGGTGGCCGGCGCCGCCGAAGCGGTGGCCACCTATATCGAAACCGCGTCGCCCGACGCCCGGCACCGCGCCGCGCAACTCCTGCACGAAGCCTGGATCACCCTGGTGACGTTCCAGCCGATGCGCCCCAAACCGGATGACGCCCTGTTCCGGCTCCGGATGACGAACCGCCGGCTGCACGTGTTGTTCGCCGAGGCGATGGCGGCCGCCGACCGCGGCCACCCGATGTCCGTCGACGGCGCTGCGTTGGCCCGGCAACTGGGCGCGGTGCCCGACGACATCGGCGGCAGTTCCGAGGGCCTGATCCCGCTGGGACGCCCGTCGGTCGGGACCCTGCTGCGACGGGCGGTGGCGCCGGGAGCTCCCCCACTGACCGCGGCCCTGCGCACCGCGGTCGCCGTCGCGATCGCCGGTTCCGTCACCGTCGGCCTGAACATGGACCACGCCTACTGGGCGATGGCAGCGGCGGTCCTGATGCTGCACCAGGGCTTCGATTGGCGACGCACGGTACAGCGCGGCATCGAACGCACGCTGGGCACCTGGCTCGGCCTGGTCCTGGCGGGCGGCATCTTGATCGCCGCGCCGGGTGGGCCCTGGCTCGCCCTGATCGTCGGCACGCTGCAGTTCCTGATCGAGATGTTCGTGGTGCGCAACTACACCGTCGCGGTCGTCTTCATCACGCCCGCGGCGCTGACCATCGCGTCGGGCGGTCACCACATCACCAACGTGCCCGACGTGCTGCTCGCCCGCGGTATCGACACCGTGATCGGTTGCGCGGTAGCACTTCTGGTGCTGTGGTGCACGCGGCGCGGACATGCCGCGGCGGGCCCGGCACAGGCGATCGCCGCGACGCTGGATGCCGTCGCCGTCGTGGTCGGGCATCTGGCCGCGGCAGCGGTAACCACCGGGCAGGCCCGCAATGACCGGCGCGATCTGCAGTTACGCGCCATGGCCATGCTCCCCGCGTACGACACCGCCATCGGCGGATCGGCCCGGAGCCGGGTTGCGGCAGAACGACTTTGGCCGGCCATCGTCGCCACCGAGCAGCTGGCCTACCGGACGTTGGCTGCGGCATGGGCCACCGAACGGTCCGGCGCCCCGGTCACGCCGGGCGACGCTGAGCAGCTGACCACCACGATCAGCGGCCTCGCCGACGCGATCCGCAGCGGCCGGCACGCCGACGACATCACCGAACCACCGGCCTTCGGCGCCTGCGAAATACAGGCGATTCAGGCGTCACTGGCCTAACTCTCAATGGCGCGCTGCACCAGACCCAGCGCCCAGCCGACCACCGACAGCAGAATGGCCGCCCAGATCGCGGTGAACCAGAACTGGTCGATCGCCAGGCCCCAGTGCGTGGTGTGCTCGGTGATCCACGAGGTGATCCACAGCATCCAGGCGTTGATGACGATGTGGATCAGGCCGAGCGTGAGGATGTACAGCGGAATCGCGAACAGCTGCACGATCGGCTTGATGATGGCGTTGACCAGTCCGAAGATGAACGCGACGACCAAGATGATGCCGACCCGCTCCAGTCGGGAACTGCCCTCGACGAAGACGAAGTGGATACCCGGGATCATGCGGGTGACCAACCACAATGCCAAGCCGGTCACACAGGCTCGCAGCAGCAACGATTTCATACCGTCGATTCTGCCCGCAGCAGATAGGTGTCCATGATCCAGCCGTGCCGGGCCCGGGCTTCGGCGCGCTCGCGCGCGATCTGGTTGCCGACCTCGCCGATGGTGCCGGCGATCAGCATCTCGTCGGGGGTGCCGAGGTAGGCACCCCACCAAATGCGGGTCTGCGGTGGGCATTCCAGGAACGAGCACTCGCCGTCGAGCATCACGACCGCGGCCCCGGCCAGTCCGGCTTCACGCAGCTGACGGCCCGTCGTGATGAGCACCGGCTCCCCGATGTTGTTGAGCGGTATGCGATGTCGGGCGGTGAGCGCCTGGATGGCGGTGATGCCGGGAATGACGTCGAACTCGAACTCGACGTGTTCGGCGACGCGGTCGAGGATGCGCAGAGTGCTGTCGTAGAGCGACGGATCACCCCACGCCAGAAAGGCCCCGACGCCGTCGGGTCCGAGTTCGGTCTCGATGGCCTCGGCCCACAGCCGGGCCCGCGCGGCGTGCCATTCCGCCACGGCCTCCTGATAGTCACCGTCTTTGGCCCGCTTGGGATCCGGCAGTGCCACGAACCGGTAGTCGGGCTTCTCGATGAACCGCTCGCAGATCAGCCTGCGCAACGCGACAAGATCGTCCTTGATGTCGCCTTTGTCCATGGCGAAGAAAACCTGGGTGTCATTGAGCGCCGTGACGGCCTGGGCGGTGACGTAGTCCGGGTCGCCGGCACCGATACCGATGACGTGGATGGTGCGCATGCACCGAAGGGTATCGGGGCGGGTAGCCGCACCCTTCAACCGCGCGACGCGAACCCAAGGTATGCGGTACCCGGGGTATTGACTAACCCTGGAGGGCGGACGTAGCTTCGGAGTACGGACACTTTCGGAGGGGATGTCAACGATGACAGCTTCGTTCAAGGGCCAGACCACGCGCGCGGAATTCGCCGAGCGCCTGCTCAAAGGCTCGGTACGTAAGTCTTATGCGCCGATCGTCGACATCGACTGGGATGCGCCGGTCGACCCCGACAAATACTTCCTGCCGCCGAAAGTGGTGTCGCTGTACGGCACGCCGCTCTGGGACTCGATGAGCCGGGCCGAGCAGATCGAGCTGTCGCGCCAGGAGCTGGTGAACACCCTGTCGGCGGGCATCTGGTTCGAGAACATCCTCAACCAGGCCCTGCTGCGCAAAGCGATGCATCAGGACCCGACCGCGAGCGCCACTCACTACGAGCTGACCGAACTCGGCGACGAGACCCGCCATATGGTGATGTTCGGCAAGGCCATCGAGAAGGTCGGCGCCGACCCGGTGCGGCCGAAGTGGTACCAGCGCACGATCATCAACATGCTGCCGTTCGCCTTCCAGGGCTCGGTGCTCTGGGTCGCCGCTCTGATCGGCGAGGAAATCTTCGATTCGCTGCAGCGGCAGATGATGGACGACCCGGAGCTGCAGCCAATGGTGCAGCGGCTCATGCGGATTCACGTCACCGAAGAGGCTCGCCACATCCAATTCGCCCGCGACGGGCTGCGCAAGCGCGCGCCGGAGATGTCGTGGCCGAAGCGCTTCTGGGTGGGCAATCTCAACGGCCTCGGCGGCTTGTTCTTCCGATTCCTGTTCACCAACAAGGTCCAGTACCGCCGCGTCGGCCTGGACGCGCGGGCCGCGCGGCGGATGGCGCGGACGTCTCCGCACCGGATCGAGACGCAGATCGCGGGCTTCGCCCCACTGGCCTCATTCCTGGAGGAAGTTGGGCTCCTCGGCCCGATCGCGCGCCGGTTGTGGCGACGCACCGGATTTCTGCCCGGCGGCCGAATCATTCCGGCGGCCCGCGCGGATGTCGCGGATCCCGAAGACCTGTACGACGGGCCGGCCACCATCGACGGCCGCGAGGTCCGCGTCCGGCTGGCCGGACACCTCGACCCGATCGACGGCCAGTATCACTGGCGTGGAACGGTTTTCGAGTCCCTCGATGAACTGCCCCGCGGCCCCGTCACCGTAGCGGTCGGCGAACGCTCCGCGACAGCGCGGGTCACCGAGCGCAGCCAGCAGGGCGGCTATGCCGTCAGCGGCGCCGGTTTTCCCCCTTTCCCACTCACGTAACCTGCCGCCAGCAGCCCCACCGCGAACACCGCACCGACACCGCCCGAGATCAGCAGTGGCACCGTGCCGTCGGCGCCCCACGCCAGACCGGCCCACAACCCGGCGATGAGGACGGCAAAACCGCTGGCGCCCTGAAACACACCTTGGGCACTGGCCTGCACGTCGGCGCCGACCAGCGAAGACACCCACGCCTTGCCAACTCCGTCCGTGCATCCCGTGAACAATCCGTAGATGCCGATCAAAAGCCATGCCGCGACGGTGTTCTCGGTCAGCCCCAGACCGAGGTAACCCACCGCGAAGAATGCCAGACCGATGCCGAACACGGCAGCGCGCGGCATCCGGTCGGATAAGTGCCCGGCCGGATAACTCGACAGGGCATACACCGCGTTGTAGGTGACGTACGCCAAAATGACCTCGACGACGGAGAAGCCGATCTCGTTGAGCCGCAACAACAGCAGCGCATCAGGAAAATTCACCAAGCCGAAGATCACCAACAGCCCCGCGACCCGCCAGTAACGCTGCGGCAGCTCGCGCACCCGCCCGAACAGTCGTGTCCGGCTGGCCGCGATTGCCCGTCGGGGTTCCCGTACGAGGTACACCAGTGCCACGCTGAGCACGGCAGGCACGACTGCCACCCACAGCAAGGGCGGGATCTGATGGTCCAGCAGTTCGTAGCCGGCGAGGCCGAGTAACGGACCGACGACGGCGCCCAACGTGTCCATGGTCCGGTGGAATCCGAACACCCGGCCCCGTGCGGCGTCATCGATACCGGCGACCAGCAGTGCATCGCGGGGCGCTCCGCGCAAACCCTTACCCAGCCGGTCCACCACGCGTCCGGCGAGCACCCCCTGCCAGGCTCCGAATGCCGCGACCATGACCTTGCCGAGCGCCGCCAGACCGTAACCGGTGGCGATCATGGGTTGCCGGGCAAAGCGGTCACCGAGCGGACCCGACGCCAGTTTGGTCAGCGACGCGGCACCTTCGGCCGCACCTTCGACGATGCCCACAACCGAAGCCGGCGCCCCGAGGACCGTCGTCAGGTAGATCGGCAGCAAGGGATAGAGCAGTTCACTCGCGGCGTCCTGCAGAAAGGACACCGCGGAGAGGACCCGGACGTTGCGGGTCAGCCATGGCCTGCGGAGCGGACCGACGCGTCGGGGTCGCACCAGCTCATGATGCCGAACAGATCTGCGTTTCGCGAGACACAAAACTAGAACACGTTCTACTATGGTCGCCATGCGGTTCACCTATGCGGAAGCCATGACCGATCCGAAGTACTACATCCCGTTGGCGAAAGCCGCTGACGAGGCCGGATACCACGCGATGACCATTCCGGACAGCATCGCGTACCCGGCAGTCTCAGACTCGAAGTACCCTTACACCGCGGACGGCAGCCGCGAGTTTTTGGACGGCAAGTCTTTCATCGAATCGTTCTCGCTGATCGGTGCCCTGTCGGCCGTCACGACCAAGCTGCACTTCAACATCTTCGTGCTGAAGCTGCCCATCCGGCCGCCGGCCCTGGTGGCCAAGCAGGCCGGATCGCTGGCCGCGATGTTCGACAACCGCCTGGGCCTCGGCGTCGGCACCAGCCCCTGGCCCGAGGATTACGACGTCATGGGCGTACCGTTCGCCCGCCGAGGCAAGCGCATGGACGAGTGCATCGACGTCGTCCGTGGCCTGACCTCGGGTGACTACTTCGAGTACCACGGCGAGTTCTACGACATCCCCAAGACCAAGATGACGCCGGCGCCGACCAAGCCGGTGCCGATCCTGGTCGGCGGCCACGCCGACGCCGCACTCAAGCGCGCCGCCCGCAATGACGGCTGGATGCACGGTGGCGGCGACCCGGCCGAGCTCGACCCACTGCTCAAGAAGCTCGCCCAGTACCGCGAATCCGAAGAGCGCATCGGCCTCTGCGACGAGTTCCAGATTCACGTCATCTCGATCGACGGGTTCACCGTCGACGGTGTGAAGCGCCTCGAGGACAAGGGCGTCACCGACGTCATCGTCGGCTTCCGCGTGCCCTACATCATGGGCGAGGACACCCAGCCGCTCGACGAGAAGATCAAGCACCTGGAGATGTTCGCGGAGAACGTCATCGCCAAGGTCTAGCGTTCCGCGCCGGCCGGCGACACTACTCGTCGATGATGTGCACTGCGGCCTCCTCGGCGGAGGCCGCACTCCCAGCGATGCCGACGTCCCCGGCGAGCAGCTCACCGGCCTGCTCGCCGGCCACGAGCCGGCCGGATCGCCGGTCACCGACCTCGTCGTCGCCCCACTGCTCGTCGGGACCTGCCACCGGGTCCAGCTGCGTCGCCGGGTCTGGCTCTTCCTCGGCGAGGAGCTCATCGAGCGTCTCGTGATCGCGGGGCTCACGCCACGCATCCGGCGGCGCATAGCCCTCATCCAGCAGGTCATCGACGCCGCGGTCCACCAGCATGTCTTCCTGAGTCAGCTGATCGTCATCGTCGCTGCTGTACTCACCCGAGCCGCTCATGTCACCACCTTGCCACGGATCGCCGGGCCACGCGAGCAGATCGTTACAGCGAGCGGCTGATGATCTCTTTCATGATTTCGCTTGTGCCGCCGTAGATCTTGTTGACGCGCGCCGCGGCGTAGGCCCGGCCGATGGGGTACTCCAGCATGTAGCCGTACCCACCGAAGAACTGCACGCAGCGGTCGACGACGGCGACGCCCTTGTCGGCGGCGATCAGCTTGCCCATTGACGCGGTCGCCGGATCGTTGTTCCCGTTGATCAGTTCCTGGATGCAGTAGTCCACCGTGGTCTTGATCGACAGCACCTCGGCTTTGAGCTCGGCGAGCTGGAATCGGTTGTGCTGGAACTGGATCAGCGGCTTACCGAAGGCCTCGCGCTGCTTGGTGTACTTGATGGCCTCGAGCACGGCGGCCTCGGCCATGCCGGCGCACACCGAACCGATGATCAGCCGCTCGCGGGCCAGTTGCTCCATGAGCTGGTAGAAGCCCAGCCCCTCCTGCTCGCCGAGCAGGTTGGCGACCGGCACCCGCATGTCGGTGAAGAACAGTTCGCGGGTGTCCTGGCCGTGTTGGCCCACTTTCTCCAGGACGCGACCACGCTCGAAGCCCGGCAGGTCGTTCACCTCGGCCACGATCAGCGAGACGCCCGCCGCACCCTTGCTGGGGTCGGTCTTCGCGACGATGACGACCATGTCGCAGTGGGTTCCGTTGGAGATGAACGTCTTCGACCCGTTGATGACGTAGTGGTCGCCGTCGCGGACGGCGGTGGTGCGGACTGCCTGCAGGTCGGACCCAGTGCCGGGTTCGGTCATCGCGATGGCGAGCACGGCCTCACCGCTGATGATCTTGGGCATCCAGCGGGCCTTCTGCTCCGCATTGGCATAGGTGTTGATGTAGTGCGCCACGATCGGCGAGTGCACGGTCCAACCCGAGGCCGAATCATGCGCCAGCGCAAACTCTTCCGCCACGATCGCGGACAGGCCGAAGTCGCCGCCCGCGCCGCCGTATTCCTCCGGCAGGTCCAGGCCGAGCAGGCCGGCGTCGCCGAGCTTGTTCCAGAACTCGCGGTCGACCTGGTGGTTCTTGGCCCACCGCTCCTGGTTGGGCGTGGCCTCCTTGGCCAGGAACGACGCGGCATGCTGACGCAGCTCGCGGTGCTGATCGGTCTCCCAGCTGGCCCGGTAGTTCGGGAAGAGCACTGACATTGGTCCACCTCGCTGATTTCCGCGCTATACAACTGTATAGGCCACTGTTCATGTGTACAGTACATTGCACTGGTTGTCGATGGGAGGTCTGATGGTTGATCCACGGGCAACCGTCGACGATCTGACGGCCAAGGCGCGCATCCGCAATACCGCCCTAGATCTCTACGCCACACACGGCGAAGACCGAATCTCCCTGCGCGCCATCGCCTCCGAGGCCGGCGTCGCGGTGGGCCTGGTGCAGCACCACTTCAAAACCAAGGCCGGCCTGCGGAACGCCGTCGACCAGTTGGTGGTCGACTACTTCGCGGGCGCCCTGGCCGAGGTGCCCGAAGACGCCTCGACGGCCGTGCGCGACGACGCCGTTCGGGACATGCTGCGCGCCAATCCCGCGGTGGTCGACTACGTGCGCCGGGCCCTCCTGCAGCCCAATGTCGCCGACAGCCACTTGGTCGACGTGATCGTGGACCTCACGCAGCGCGAGGTCCGGGCGGCCCGCAAGACGGGGCGCGCCTCGACCACTCGCCGCGAGAACATCCAGGTCGTCGCCGTCTTGGCGAGGCAGATGGGCGAACTACTTTTGGCACCCATGGTCGACGCGGTGTGGCAGCGAGTAGCGCCGGACACCCAGCCACCGCGGCTGCGGGTCAGCGTCGACGAGGCGGGGCAATGACAGTCAGCGTCGACGAATTCGAGGTCGCCGACACCGCAGAGTCCTGGACCGCCGCCGGGTTCACCGTTGATCCCGACGGCGTGTGCCGAACCGGTGGCGTCCGGATCCGGTTGGTCGGACGGGACCACGGCACCGGCATCGTCGGGTGGTCGCTGCGCGGTTTGCCGTCCGGCCAGCGCCTCGACGGCATCCCCACCACCCGGTCGGACGCACCTGCCTCCACTGGAGCCGAGCACGCGAACGGCGCCCTCTCGGTCGACCATGTCGTCCTGTTGTCGCCTGACCTGGATCGGACCGTCACGGCGCTCGCGGCAGTCGGTGTCCGCCCGCGCCGGGAACGCGACGGGCAACTCGGCGGCCGGCCGATGCGGCAGATCTTCTTCCGCCTCGGCGAGGTGATCCTCGAGGTCGTCGGCTCCCCCGAGACCAAGGGCGACGGCCCATCGACGCTGTGGGGCCTGACATACGTTGCGCGCGACATCGACGCCACCGCCGCGTTCTTCGGCGACCGCACCGCACCGGTGAAGCCGGCGGTGCAACCCGGACGCCGGATTACCACGCTGCGACATCGAGAATTCGGGATGTCGGTCCGCACGGCGATGATCTCGGCCCCTATTCTCAGCCCATGAGCGACTCCGCCACCGATGCCGTCGTGGTCATCCACACCGACGGCGGCTGCCGCCCCAACCCCGGCCCCGGCGGCTGGGGCGCGGTGCTGCGCATGCGTCATCACGTGCGGGAAATGTGCGGCGGCGAGCCCGGCGAGACCAGCAACAACCGCATGGAGCTGACGGCGCCCATCATGGCGCTCGAAGCGTTGACACGGCCCGTGGTGGTGCACCTGCACACCGACAGCACCTACGTCCGCAACGGCATCACCAAATGGGTGCACGGCTGGGAACGCAATGGCTGGATGACGGCGGCGAAGCAACCGGTCAAGAACGTCGACCTCTGGAAGCGGTTGCAGGCCGCTTGCGCCCGGCACGAGGTCGAGTGGTTCTGGGTGAAGGGACACGCCGGCGTCGCCGACAACGAGCTGGCCGATCAGCTGGCGACCCGCGGGCTGGAAGAGGCTGTCGCCCTCGCACTCACTCCCATGTGACCTCCGCCGGTGTCTTGTCCGGACGCAGCCCACGCCAGCTGGGTTGCCGCAACCGGCCATCCGAGGTGCGCTCGCTGTAACGCACCTCCCCCACCACCTCGGGCCGTACGTACGTCACACCTTTGGCATCCAGCGTGGAAAGCGGTGCAGTAAAAGGTGATTCACTGGTTTCCAGCGGTGCCAGCAACGCCCGCAGGTCGCCCAGCATCTTGTCGGTGAACCCCGTACCGACCCGCCCGGCGAACCGCAGACCGTGTTCGTCGGGCACCCCGACCAGCAGCGCCCCGATGCCACTGGTGCGGCCACCTTCCCCAGCGCGCCAGCCGCCGACCACCACTTCCTGTGTGCGCCACAACTTGTCCTTGACCCACGCCTCCGACCGGCCCGGCCGGTATCCGGAATCCCATTTCTTGGCGACCACTCCTTCAAAGCCGCGGCCACTCGCCACCTCCAGGGGATCGTCAGCGGGCAACAGCGGCGGTACCGTCAACGCGCCATCGGCGGCCAGCGTTTCCAACAGCTTTCGTCGGTCCCGGTACTTTGCGCGCGTCAGGTCACGTCCGTCGAGGGACAGGATGTCGAAACACCAGAATTCGATGTGACTGCGGGGACCGCGGTTCTGCATGGCCTGAAAACTCGGTACGCCATCCTGCAATGCCACCACCTCACCGTCCAGGATCACGTGGTGCTCGGCGAGATCGGCTGCCAGCGACTGCAATTGCGGGAATTCCCCCGTGATGTCGCGACCGCTGCGCGAGGTGAGCCGGATCCTGCCGTGGTCGGCGTCTACGAGAAGCCGGTAGCCGTCCCACTTGCCTTCGAAGGCCCACTGGTCCGAAGACAGTCGGCTCACCGATCCGTGGGTCGCCAGCATCGGTTGCAGCTGCTGCTCTTTCATCCGGCGCACCAGCCAGTTCTTGCCGCCGGTCTGGATGAGCACGTACCGGCCGGAGACCCGGCTGCCGTGGAGGTTGACGATCACCTCACCGTTTTCGCCTGAGTCCCGGAACTTCTCGGTGTCGTAGGTGCCCGAGTCCCAGATCGAGACGTGTCCACCGCCGTATTCACCCTTGGGGATATCACCTTCGAAGGTGGCGTACTCCAGCGGATGGTCTTCGGTGTGCACCGCCAGGTGGTTGACGGTCGAGGTGTCCGGGAGGTTTTTCGGCACCGCCCAACTGACCAGCACCCCGTCGCGTTCCAGCCGGAAGTCGTAATGCAGCCGGCGGGCATGATGTTCTTGAATGACGAACCGATTGTTCTGACCCACCGCGGGCTGGACCGCGGGGACGGGCTCCGGTGTCCGGCCCGGGTCCCGCATGCTGCGGTAGGTGGTGAGCCGATCGGCCACCGGCGCATCGCCATCCATGCCGGCGAGCAGATCACCGTCGCGCGCCAAGCGGGCCAGTACCTCGTCGAACCGCAGTTGCCGCAACTCCGGATCGTCGAGTTCGTCCCAGGTGCGCGGCGCCGCGACGGTCGGCTCGTCGCGGCCGCGCAACGAATACGGCGCCACGGTCGTCTTGGCCGCGGAGTTCTGGCTCCAGTCCAAAAACACTTTGCCCGCCCGCAAGCTGCGGGTCATGGTCGCGGTGACCAGCTCACCCATCGATGATTCGAGTTGCTGGGCAACACGTTTGGCGACGGCCGACGCACCGCGCGAGCTGACGGGCGAGGCCAGTGGCACATAGAGGTGCAAACCCTTGCTGCCGCTGGTCACCGGATACGCCGCCAAATCCATGCCGGCGACCAGTTCACGCACCGCGCGGGCCACCCCGCACAGCTGGGCCATGGTGATGCCCTCACCGGGATCGAGGTCGAACACGATGCGCGTGGCGGGTCCCGGGGCCAGGACATCGCCCGCCCCGCTTCGCCCACCCGCCCCGACAAAGCGCCATTGCGGCACATGCACTTCCAAGGACGCCTGCTGGGCGATCCAGGCCAGCCCTTCGGCAGTGTCGATGATCGGGTAGACGGTGGTCCCGCTGCGATGCGTGATGGCGCCGCGTTCCAGCCACTCCGGCGCCGAGGACGCCAGCTGCTTCTCGAAGAACGCCTGCTGCGCAACACCATTGGGCCACCGTTTGCGGGTGACGGCACGACCCGCGATGTGCGGCAACATCGCATCGGCGACAGCGAGGTAGTAGTCGAAAACGTCGGCTTTGGTCGTGCCGGTCGACGGGTAGAGCACCTTGTCCGGGTTGGTCAGCCGCACCCGTCCGAATTGCTCCACACCTCGAGTATCCAAGCTCGAACGCGATAATGGGCCATACTGAGGTATGCGGTCCATCTGGAAGGGGTCAGTAGCCTTCGGGCTGGTCAATGTGCCAGTGAAGGTGTACAGCGCCACTGAGGATCACGACATCAAGTTTCATCAGGTGCATGCCAAGGACAATGGCCGCATCCGATACAAGCGGGTGTGCGAGGTCTGCGGCGAGGTTGTCGAGTTTCGGGATATCGCGAAAGCGTTCGAATCCGAGGACGGGCAGACCGTCATCATCACCGACGAGGACATCGCCACCCTGCCTGAAGAGCGCAGCCGCGAGATCGACGTGGTCGAGTTCGTTCCGGCGGAGCAGATCGATCCCCTGATGTACGACCGGAGCTACTTCCTGGAGCCGGACTCGAAGTCGTCCAAGTCCTACGTGTTGCTCGCGCAAACCCTGGCCCAGACCGATCGGGTGGCGATCGTGCACTTCTCGCTGCGCAACAAGACGCGGCTCGCGGCATTGCGGGTGAAGGATTTCGGCAAGCGCAACGTGATGATCGTGCACACGCTGTTGTGGCCCGACGAGATTCGCGACCCCGATTTCCCGGTGCTGGACAAGGAAGTCGAGATCAAGAAGGCCGAGTTGAAGATGGCCGGTCAGGTGGTGGACTCGATGACCGAGGACTTCCACCCCGAGCAGTTCCACGACACCTACCGCGAACAAATGGAAGAGCTCATCGAGGCGAAGATCGCGGGCGGCGAGGCATTCTCCACCGAGGAAGCGGCGACCGAACTGGACGCGACCGAGGACGTCTCCGATCTGCTGGCCAAGTTGGAGGCCAGCGTCAAGGCCCGCAAAGGCTAATTGGAACGTGTTCTAGAAATCTGCTCCGGCAGCGCCTCGATCTTGCTAGCGTGCC
The DNA here is from genome assembly GCF_058790275.1 of Mycobacterium sp. FW102-FHT13B02. Taxonomy (NCBI): domain Bacteria; kingdom Bacillati; phylum Actinomycetota; class Actinomycetes; order Mycobacteriales; family Mycobacteriaceae; genus Mycobacterium; species Mycobacterium sp. FW102-FHT13B02. Next base: position 271,355 of record NZ_JBYTCM010000002.1, on the reverse strand, counting down.
TAACAACAACCAATACGAGGCGAGTGAGGCACACGTGATTCTGGATAGATTCCGGCTCGACAACCAGGTAGCCGTAGTAACCGGTGCGGGCCGCGGCCTCGGCGCCGCCATCGCCATCGCATTCGCCGAAGCGGGTGCTGACGTGGTGATTGCCTCCCGCACCGAGTCGCAGTTGCAGGACGTGGCAAGGCAAGTCGAGCAGGCCGGCCGGCGAGCTCACGTCATCGCCGCCGACCTCGCCCACCCAGAGGAGACCGCCAAGCTCGCCGCAGCGGCGGTCGAGGTGTTCGGCAGACTAGATGTCGTCGTGAACAACGTCGGCGGCACCATGCCCGCCCCGCTCATGTACACCTCGACGCAGGATCTGAAAGACGCGTTCACGTTCAACGTCGCCACCGCGCATGCGCTCACGCAGGCGGCCGTGCCGCTGATGCTCGAGCATGCCGGCGGCGGCAGCGTCATCAACATCACCTCGGCCGTCGGCCGACTGGCGGGCCGTGGCTTCGCCGCCTACGGCACCGCCAAGGCCGCGCTGGCGCACTACACGAGGCTGGCCGCGATGGACCTGTGCCCGAAGATCCGGGTCAACGGCATCGCGCCCGGTTCGATCCTGACCTCGGCGCTGGACATCGTCGCCTCCAACGAGGCGTTGCGTGATCCCATGGAGAAGGCCACCCCGCTGCGACGCCTCGGCGACCCGGAGGACATCGCCGCCGCGGCGCTGTACCTGGCCTCACCGGCCGGGGCCTACGTCACCGGCAAGGTGCTGGAGGTCGACGGCGGCCTCACGTTTCCCAACCTCGACCTGCCCATCCCGGACCTGTGAGGAACGTGTACATGCCCATCAAAGTCGCCGCCGTCGGCACCGGAAACGTCGGCCGCCATGCCCTGACTCAGCTCATCACTGACCCTGCCTACGAACTGACCGGCGTCTGGGTGTCCTCTGCCGCCAAGACCGGCAAAGACGCCGGAGAGCTTGCCGGACTTGATGTTTCAACCGGGATCACGGCCACCGACGACCTCGATGCCATCCTCGCCGGCAAGCCGGACTGCATCGTCTACACCGCCATGGCCGACAACCGCCTGCCCGAAGCGCTGGAAGACTATCGGCGCATTCTGGCCGCCGGAGTCAACGTCGTCGGCAGCGCGGCAGTGTTCCTGCAGTATCCGTGGCAGGTCCTGCCGGCCGAATTGATCGCACCGCTCGAGCAAGCGGCGAAAGAAGGCGGATCGTCGCTGTTCGTCAACGGCATCGACCCCGGCTTCGCCAATGACCTACTCCCCCTTGCCCTTGCGGGCACCTGCCAGAGCATCGAACAGATCCGCTGTATGGAGATCGTCGACTACGCCACCTACGACAGCGCCACGGTCATGTTCGACGTGATGGGCTTCGGCAAGCCCATCGACGAGCTGCCGATGCTGCTGCAGCCCGGCGTGCTGAGCCTGGCCTGGGGTTCTGTGGTGCGTCAGCTGGCCGCCGGCCTCGGCATCGAACTCGACGAGGTGACCGAGACCCACACCCGCATCCCGGCTCCCGAGGCATTCGACATCGCGTCAGGTCACATCCCGGCCGGCACCACGGCGGGCATGCGGTTCGAAGTGCGCGGCATGAAGGACGGTCGGCCGGCTGTCGTGCTGGAGCACATCACCCGCCTGCGCAACGATCTGTGTCCCGACTGGCCGCAGCCGGCGCAAGAGGGCGGTTCGTACCGGATCGAGGTGACCGGCGAGCCGTCGTACGCCCTTGACCTGTGCCTGAGCAGTCGCAAAGGCGACCACAACCACGCCGGACTCGTTGCCACAGCAGCACGGGTGGTGAATGCCATCCCGGCGGTCGTGGCCGCCGAACCGGGCATCCGCACAACGCTGGATCTGCCGCTCATCACCGGGAAAGGCCTGTACCGCCCCAACTGACGACGCCGAAAATAGAGTCATTCGTCGCTAGCGGATGACCTACCTCTCAGAGCCAGAATCAGGGCGAACTTACGCAAAAGTCAGTTCGCAGACTGTCCGATTCTGAGCCTTTGAAAGGGCCCGTTATGCACACCGCCGCTCGACCGTTCGCTTCCGTCGGCGTGTCCCTGGCCGGGGCCGCGGCTATCGCCGTCGCCCCGGTCATGGCACCGACCATCAGCACCCAGATCCACCATATGGAAGCTCAGATCGAGCGCGCCGCAGTACGTTTGACCGCGGCTGCCAATCCTTTCGAGGCATACGCACAGGCGTTCAACAACACCGTCGCCAGCCTGCAGACCATCGTGACCACGGCACAAACCCAGGGACCGACCCCGATTCTGACCGCAGCGCTGAACAATCAGCTCGCCGCGCTGCAGGACCTGCTGAAACTGGTGTCGTCGCCCGGTTCGGTCACCGTCGATCCCAGCCCACAACCGGCGGTGCCCTTCGCGCCGGCCCCACCGCTGTTGAACGCGGTCGGCACGACGCTGGGCCAGATCGGGACCAACCTCACCACCGCGGTGCCGCCGCTGCTGGCCGCTGCCGTCAACGATCTGGCGAAGGGCAACGTCGAAGACGCGACCAATCAGCTGCTGCTGGTCGGGCTGAATGCGCTGATCCCGCTGACCAATCTGCTGGCGCCCGCACTCAACGCCGTCACCTATCCGCTGCAAGGTTTGGTCACCGCGATCGACAAGCTCGGTCCGCTGGGGGCCATCGCCGCCAACCCGCTGCAGAACGCCGTCAATGTCCTCAACACGCTCAACCAGGGGTTCGGCGGGCTGCAGCCGTCGAACGCCCTCGTCATCGTCGGTGGTCTGCTCGGCCCGCTGATCCAGGCGCCCGCCGCCATGGGCGCCGCGGTGCAGGACGTCATCGATGCCACGCGCACCGGCGACCTCGGCAAAGTGGCCACGGCGCTCGTCTCGATTCCCGCGACGATTCTGAACGGGGTCCTCAACGGTGGTTACGGCCCCGACCTGTCGACCGTGATCGACACCGGTCTGCCGGGCGTTCCGCTGTATGCCGGCGGCCTGCTCACCTCCTTCGGCATCAACATCGGCGGTGGCCCGCTGGGCTTCACCGTCAACCTTCCAGGTCCGGTCGCCGCGCTGCAGCTGCTGCAGAAGCTCGTCGCCGACGCGCTCAAGCCGCCGCCGGTCACGACGGCCAAGGCCGCAGTCGCAGCCACCGCGCCGGTAGCGGCCAACGCGGTGCCGGCCACCGACGCGACGACCGTCGCGGTACCGGCCTCGACAGTCGTCAAAGCCCTGCCCGCGAAAGCGACAACGGACGGCACGAAGCCCGTGGACCAGACCACGACGAAGACGGATACCACCAAAACGGATGCGACGAGCCCGGTGGAAACTTCCACGAAACCCGTTGCAACAAAGCCCGATTCATCGACAGAAGCCGGCACGGACACGGCCACCAGCACCACCGGCGCCACCAAGCCCACAGCCCCGGGTAGCACTGACGCCGCGCACACGGGAAGCGGGCAGGCCGGTTCCAAGGGCGAGGGTACGACTGCTGACCACACCAAGGGTGGCGATGCCAAGGGCGGCATGAAGGGCGGCGATGCCAAGCCCGACTCCAAGCCGGCCAAGCCCGACACCAAGTCCGGCTCGACGCCCACCAAGCCCGGCACGACGAGCACCAAGCCCGCCAAGGCGGCCACCGGTGCAGGCCAGGCAAAGGACGGCAAGAGCACTCACGCCAAGTAGGACCACGAATGTTGGCTTGTGGTCGAGGATCTCGGGGGTTCTCGACCACAAGCCGATACTCACCGGCGAGCTAGGCCGGCGCCGCCTGAATCAGCATGTCCGCCAACGACGCGGTGGCCGGCGTCAGACGGCCCACCGGCTGCGACGCCAGATAGACCTGCCACATGACACTTCGCCTCAATGCGATGGCGCGCAGATCACCGAATTCCGCGCATTCCGACGCAGGCATGAAGGTGGTTCCCAGCCCTTGACGAACCAGTTCACCGACCACTGAGAAGCCGGCCGGAATCACATGGACGGGCCGCGACTGGCTGCCCGCCGCGAGAAATGCGTTGTCCATCAAGGAACGAAAGCCCCAGTCCGGCGGAAACCCGATCAGGTCCTCGTCCGCCAGATCGATCAGACTGACCACTTTCTCGGCCGCCATCGGATGGTCGTCGCGGCACACGAAGCACATAGGTTCCTCGAACATCAAGCGCATGTCGAGTTGCGGCGGAAATCGGTTGGGCACCGAGACCAGAGCCAGATCCAGCGAGCCATCGACAAGTGCCGAGAGATATGCCGAGGCGCCAGCTTGGTTGAGCTGCAAGCGAAGTCGCACGAAGGGGTGCTCCCGGTGAAACTCCCCGAGCACTCGCGCGACATTCATCGGGCCGTACGAGATCAATGATCCGAACTCGACGGTACCCATCAGCCGGCCGCGACTGGATGCCACCGATTCGGCGGCTGCCCCCGCAACGCGCAGCAGTTCGTGCGCCTGAGCGAGGAAGCGTTCGCCGGCGACCGTCAGCTCGATCTGCTGACGGGAGCGGTCGAACAACTGCACACCGAGCTCCCGCTCCAGCTTCGCGATCGACGTCGAGATGGCGGACTGCACCACGTGGACGCGACGTGCCGCGCGGGTGAAGCTGCGTTCGACGGCAACCGCCACAAAGTGCTCGACCTGCCGTAGCTCCACGCCGCAGATTATCTACGTCATAGATGGGACTTATCAATATCTGTCATTAGACGTGTTGACCGATCGGATGTCTCATGGTTCGTGTGAACATCGCGTCGACGCAGCTCATCGGGCGCGACGCCGAACTCACGGCACTGCGGGACGCCATCGCGAAACCGCCCCATGGGCAGGTGATCGTCATCTCCGGGGCATTGGGCTCGGGCAAGACGTCTCTGCTCGCCGAGGCCGAGCGACAAGGACGCTCGCTGGGCCATCGCGTTCTCGGCATCGCCGGACTACCCGGCGAGACCGGCACTCCGCTGGGCGGCCTGCACCGGCTGCTGCGGGCGCTCAACAACGCCGAGGCCAACCCGTATGGTCGCGCCAACATCATCGAAACCCTTTTCAGCACACCATTGTTCGGCGATCAGATCCACACCGCCAGGTTGGCCGCGGCACTGCTCGAACTCTTGGACGCGGTGCCGCGACGGCAGCCGGTGCTGGTGACGGTCGACGACGCCCACTGGCTCGACGAGCAATCCCGCAGCGTTCTGTTGTTCGCCGCCCGGCGGAGCGCGGGCCGGCCGATCACCGTGGCGCTGACGCTGCCTGACGCTGTCGCCCCGACGGGGCTGGCGGGCCGGTCGGCTCTCGAAATTCCGCTGGCGCCAATGCACCTCGACCAGTCGATCGCACTGCTGGAGGCACAGCCCACACCGCCGGGCGGACTACTCCGTGAGCAGATCATCAAACAGTCCGCGGGCAATGCCGCCGCGATCATCCACTTTTCCAGCACGGCTACCGGCGCGACGCCCACGGCGGGTTGTGCACCGGACCCGTTGCCGTTGCCGATCAGCGCCCACGCGGTCTACGCACAGCATCTCGCGCACCTGCCCGCAGCCACGCGCGCCGCGCTCGTCGTCATCGCGGCCGCGTCCGCCGCCGACCTACGCACGCTGCCGCCCGCAGTGCTGGCCGACCCGGCGGTCCTGGCCCCGGCAGAGACCGCGGGCATCGTGCGTATCGAGGCCGCACGCATCAGCCCCATCAATCCCCTCATCCGCTCTGCGGCCTATTACGGGGCGCCGCTGACCACTCGGCAGGATGCGCACCGAATCCTGGCTGACGCGGTGAGTACGTCCGCATTGAGTACGCCACCCCAGCGCGAGGCCTGGCACAGAGCGCATGCTGCGTCCTCCACCGCCGGCGGTCCGCGTGACCGCATCCGGGCATTGACCGCCCGCGGGATGGCCACGATGTGGAGTGACGGGCGGGCGGCGGCCCAGGCCCTCCTGGCAGTGACCGTCGAAGCACTCGGAGTCGAACCCGAGCTGGCGTGGGAACCGCTGCGCGTGGCGGCCTCCGCAGCTTTCCTGTCGGGTGATCCAGCCGCGTATCAGGGGACGGCACAAACGCTGCAGCTGCTGGACGACGCGATGCCGGTGCCGACCGGCAGCTCGGCAACCTCGCGGCTGTGGATCCGAGCGGTGACCGACTCTCCGCGTGCGCGCGCCGACTTGGCCGCGTTCACCGCCCCGCCGGCCGGCGGCCTCGGGGCCCTGGAGTTGAGTCTGATCGGCCTGGCCGCCGGCGTGACCGACGCGTCAGAGCTCAGCATCCGCAGTCTGCGCGTCGCGCAGTCCTTGATGACACCACATGATTCGACGCACGGACAGGCGCTGACGGCGGCGATCCTGGCCTGGTCGTGTGTCGACTCCGGCCGCTGGGACGAGGCGCTCAGAATCACCAGCCAGCTGCACACCCTCGGCGCCGTCAGCGATCAACCACTGATCATCGCGACCGGGGACCAGGTCCGAGCCACGGTCGCCGCCTGCCGCGGCGACACCGCGTCCGCTCGCGACCACATCGGCGCAGCCCTGAATGTCGTTGATTTCCAGGACAACCGGTTGCACGCGGCACGGGCACATCACGTCCTCGGGCTGATCAACCTCGCGGCCGGCAACGATCTCGGGGCCTACGGTCATCTGTCCGAGTTGTTCACCGACTCCGGCATTCCTCTGCACCAACACGTGTCCTACCGCGCTCTCGTCGACTACGCCGAGGCAGCTCTGCGGACGGGCATGGTCGACGACGCGCGGCGCATGTTCACCGCCGCACTGACGCACCTACCGCAGCCGCACTCCGCCCGCGTCGACCAGCTGGTGAACCACACCGCGGCGCTGCTCAGCGTCGGGGAGGCCGGCGACATCCTGGCTCGCACGCTCGCCGACGCCGCCGGCGAGCAGTGGCCATTCGAACGCGCCCGGTTGCGGCTCAGCTACTCGGGCTGGCTTCGGCGAAGCCGGCGACGCAAGGAAGCGCGCCGGCACATCTCAGCCGCCCTGGCCACCTTCGAGACGCTGGGCGCCACACCGTGGCTGGACATCTGCGCCCGGGAACTGCGCGCATCAGGCGTCGCGACGGCGGCGTCGGGGACGCCGTCCACAGAACAATTGAGCCCCCAAGAGCATCAGGTCGTCTATCTCGCCGGACGTGGCTTGACCAACCCGCAGATCGCGGCCCGACTTCAGCTTTCGACCCGCACCGTGTCCGGATACCTCTACCGCTCGTTTCCGAAGCTGGGCGTCACCAGCCGGCATCAGATCCGCGACATCCCGCCGCCGCCCGACGGGCGCGGGGCCGCCGGCTGACCTATTTCCCCAACAGACAGGTTTCGGCTACCCTAACTTTTCTATTCGAATGCCCGGATGGAAGGCGAGCGCAGTGCTGACCGAGAGCCGCACCTCATCGCGTCCGACGTGGTCCTTGCTGGGCCCGGCGTTCGTGGCGGCCATCGCCTATGTGGATCCGGGCAACGTCGCGGCCAACATCAGCGCGGGCGCGAAGTTCGGTTTCCTGCTGGTGTGGGTGATCCTGCTGGCCAACGTGATGGCCGGCCTGGTGCAGTACCTGTCGGCCAAGCTCGGTCTGACGACCGGCCGGTCACTCCCCGAGCTGGTGGCCGAAAACTGCCGTACACCAACCCGGCTCGCGTTTTGGTTCCAGGCCGAAATGGTCGCGGTGGCAACCGATCTCGCCGAGGTAGTGGGCGGCGCCATCGCGCTGCAACTGTTGTTCGGCCTGCCCATGCTGCTGGGCGGCGTGATCACCGGAGTGGTGTCCATGTGTCTGCTGTCGGTGCAGAACCGGGGTGGCCAGCGCGCCTTCGAACGGATCATCGCCGGGCTGCTGATGATCATCACGCTCGGCTTCGTCGCCGGCCTCCTCGTCGACCCGCCCCCGCCAGGCGACGTGCTCGGCGGCATGGTGCCGCACTTCGCCGGGCCAGAGAGCCTGCTGCTGGCCACCGCGATCCTGGGCGCGACCGTCATGCCACACGTCGTCTACCTACACTCGGGCCTGGTCCGGGACCGGCACGGGAAGCCCGAGACCGGCGCTCCGCTGCGTCACATGCTGCGCGTCACGCGCTTCGACGTCGGCCTCGCGATGGTGGTCGCGGGCGCGGTGAACCTGGCGATGCTGCTGGTCGCCGCGACCCACCTGCAGGGCGTCGCAGGCACCGACACCATCGCGGGCGCACACGCCGCGGTCGGCAATGCCCTGGGCCCGGCGATCGCACTGTGCTTCGCGATCGGCCTGCTGGCTTCGGGCCTGGCGTCCTCGTCGGTCGGCGCGTACGCCGGCGCGATGATCATGCAGGGCCTGCTCAACCGGTCCTATCCCCTGCTGCTGCGCCGGGCCGTCACGGTCATTCCGGCGTTGGTGGTGTTGGCCATCGGGTTCGACCCGACGCGCGCGTTGGTCATCTCCCAGGTGGTGCTGTCGTTCGGCATCCCGTTCGCACTGATTCCGCTGGTGCGGCTGACCAGCAACCGCGCCGTGATGGGCGAGCACGTCAACCACCGCGTCGTGACGGCATTGGGATGGGCTGTGGCCGTGCTGATTTCGGGGCTGAACGTGGTACTGATCTGCCTCACCGTCACAGGCTGATCGCTGCCGCGATCTCGCCACTGCGGACCGCCACGTGCGACGGCAGCATCGCGCCGAGTCCGTGGCTGTGTTCGACGGTCGCGCCGTTGAGAAAGATGTCTCCGGATGTGCCCCGCGTGTCCGTAAGGTCGAACACATGACGAGAGATTTCCGCTTCGGAGTCGGCCTGCGACACACCGACGGCCGGTCAGCAGTGCAAGACGCCGCGCGCCGCGCTGAAGACCTCGGTTATGACGTCCTCTTGGTGCCCGACCATCTGGGCGCTCCGGCCCCGTTTCCGGTGCTTGCGACGGCCGCCGCGGCAACCACCACCATGCATCTGGGCACCTTCGTCTTCAATGCCTGCTTCTACAAGCCGGCGCTGCTGGCCCGCGATATCGCGGCCATGCGCGATCTGACCGAAGGACGATTCGAAACCGGCCTGGGCGCCGGCTACGTCAAGGAAGAGTTCGACGCCGCGGAACTGCCCTTTCCCAGCGCCGGAAGGCGAGTGGAGTACACCGCGCACGTCACCTCGTATCTGCGCACCCAGCTGCCCGACGTACCGGTCATGATTGCCGGCGCCGGCGACAAACTGCTGACCGTCGCCGCCCAGCAGGCACAGATCATCGGGCTGACCGGAGGCGGGCCGCGCACCGACGACCACGATCCGCTCGCCGAGCGAATCTCCTTCGTGCGCAACGCCGCCGGCACCCGCTTCGACGAGCTCGAGCTGAACCTGGCCATCACCGCGGTGCCGACCGACGGATCCGGAATCCCGAACCTGTCCATGACCCGGCACTTCCAGCCCGACCTCAGCGACGCCGAGCTGATGACGACGCCGGGTGTGCTCAGCGGCGGCATCACCGACATGGCGGCCCGGATCCGCGAGCTACGCGACCGCTACGGTGTCAGTTATTTCATTGTCCAGCAACAGCATTCGGAGGCCTTCGCGAAGGTCATAGCAGAACTGCGCTGACGGCCCGCGCGGCAACGTTTCGGCCGACGAACCTAGGGGTATGCACAGCCACGTGCTCAAGGAACTAGAAGGCCGCCGGGTCGCCATCCTCGCTGCCGACGGGGTCGAGAGAGTCGAGCTCGACGAACCGCGCGCCGCGGTCGAGGAGGCCGGCGGCTCCGTCGAAGTGCTGTCGGTCAAGTCCGGCGAAATCCAGGCCCGCAATCACGACCTCGAACCAGCGGGCAGCATCGCGGTGGACCGGACCGTCGGGGAGGTGAGGGTCGACGCGTTCGACGCGCTGATCCTGCCGGGCGGCACGGTGAACCCCGACAAACTACGGCTCGATCACGCCGCGGTGACGTTCGTCGGTGACTTCGTCCGCTCCGGTAAGCCTGTCGCCGCCATCTGTCACGGTCCGTGGACCCTCATCGAAGCCGACGTCGTCCGGGGCCGCAAGGTGACCAGTTATCCCAGCGTGCGCACCGATCTTCGTAACGCCGGGGCCACCGTCGTCGATGAAGCAGTGTGTATCGACGGCAATCTCATCACCAGCCGTTCGCCCTCCGATCTACCGGCGTTCTGCGAGGCAATCACGGAGGCATTGGCGAGCAGTCCCGCCCAGACCTAGGGTCAACCGGGTTATGACAGCCATGACCACACCCAGCCCCGCCGACGTGGCGGAAGCGACGCCCAGTATCCGGCAGCGCAACTTCGTATTCCTCGCTGTCGTTCTCGGCATGCTGCTGGCCGCACTCGACCAGACCATCGTGGCGACGGCGCTGCCGACCGTCGTCGCAGACCTGGGCGGTGCCGGCCACCAGTCCTGGGTCGTCACGAGTTACCTGCTCGCGTCGACGATCGTGACTGCGGTGGTCGGCAAGCTCGGCGACACCTTCGGCCGCAAGCGGGTCTTCCAGGTCGCCATTCTGCTGTTCCTGGCCGGCTCCGTGCTGTGCGGTCTCGCGCAGTCGATGGGGATGCTGGTCGCCTCGCGCGCTCTGCAGGGCCTGGGCGGTGGCGCGATCACCGTGACGGCGGTTGCGGTGATCGGCGAGGTCATCCCGCTACGCGAAAGAGGCAAGTACCAAGGCGCTTTGGGCGCGGTATTCGGCGTCACGACTGTCGTCGGCCCGCTGCTCGGCGGGTTGTTCACCGACCACCTGGGCTGGCGCTGGGCGTTCTGGATCAACGTGCCGGTGGCCGTGGTGGTCATCGCGATCGCGGCAGCGGCCATTCCCGAGTTGGCCCGCGCCGGCCGGCCGGTCGTCGACTATGCGGGCATAGTCCTGGTCGGGCTCGGCGCTGCGGGTCTCACGTTGGCAACCAGTTGGGGTGGCACCACCTACGCGTGGGGTTCAGCCGTGATCATCGGGTTGTTCGTCGTCTCGGTGGCGGCACTCGTCGGCTTCGTCATGGTGGAACGCCGTGCGCCCGAACCGATTCTGCCCATCCGATTGTTCGCCAACCCCGTCTTCACGGTGTGCTGTGTGCTGTCGTTCGTCGTCGGGTTCGCGATGCTCGGTGCGCTCACGTTCCTGCCCACCTACATGCAGTTCGTCGACGGCGTCTCGGCCACCGCGTCGGGACTGCGCACCCTGCCGATGGTGGCAGGTCTTCTCGTCACCTCATTGAGCAGTGGCGCAATCGTCGGCCGCACCGGCCAGTACCGAATCTTCCCGATCGCCGGCACCGCCATCATGGCGCTGGGATTCGTGCTCCTGTCACGGATGGACGCCGACACCTCGACGCTGACCCAATCGCTGTTCCTATTGATCCTCGGCACCGGCATCGGGCTGAGTATGCAGGTGCTGATTCTGGTGGTGCAGAACACCGTCGACTTCTCCGACCTGGGCGTCGCCACCTCGGGTGTGACGTTCTTCCGCACCATCGGAAGTTCCTTCGGCGCGGCGATTTTCGGCTCGATGTTCGCGAATTTCCTGGGCGACCGCATCCCGTCGGCCATCCGGGCCAGCGGCGCACCACCCGATGCGGCGACGTCGCCGAAGGCGCTGCACAGCCTCCCGCATGAGACCGCCGCACCGATCATCAACGCATATGCCGATTCCCTGAGTCACGTGTTTCTGTTGGCGGCGCCGGTCGCGGTCGTCGGGTTCGTCCTCGCACTCTTCCTCAAACAGGTGCCGCTGCGTGACGCCGCCGCGAGCGGCAGCACCGACATGGGTGAGGGTTTCGGCATGCCGACCACCGAGTCGCCGGAGAAGCTCCTCGAAGTCGCTGTCGGCCGGTTGTTGCAGCACAGCAACGGCATTGACCTCGAAGCGGTAGCGCGCACCTCGAACAGCCGACTGGGCACCGCACAGTTGTGGGCGCTGATGCTGATCTACCGGTACGCGGCGGTGACCGGTGCCGCAGACCTGCTCGACATCGCCGACGACCGGCGGGTACCACGGCAGGTCCTCGAACCGACCTTCGACCGGCTGGTCAGCACCGGATTTGCGACGCGCTCGGGAACCGAATTCGCACTGACGCCCGCAGGCTCAGCCGAGGTGGGTTCAGCGCGCAATGTCATCTCGAGCTGGATCACCGAAACCCTCACGCAGTCAGATGAATTCCAGGGTGCGCCCGAGCGCATTCATGTGCAGAGTGCACTGGACCGTATTGCCCGTGGTGTGCTCGTCGAACGGGAGTCGGCCCGGCGCGATAGTCGGCCGCCCAAACTCGGCCCACCGCAGCGGTATATCGCCGAGCAGCCCACCACTCGGATGCGCGCGCCCCGCCCAGATGAGCCACCGACTCGCCCATTCCGCCCGCACGCCACCATGCCCCACAGCTGACATGTGGCCGGGACGGTCCCGTTTGCGGCTGGACCGTCCCGGCGGTGGTGCCAGTGCGGACCGAGCAGACGCCCGGATCTGTGGAACCGGAGAGCAGTGACGGCGGTGTCGGAGCCACTCCAGCGGGCGTCGAGTTCGGGATCCACCTGACGATCAGTGAATACCCCGTCCGGCGCGTTCAAACCGCAGCGCCGAGGAAAGACAGCAAAAGCCGGTGGGTTGAGAGCCAGGACTGCGGGTATATGACGACCGGTGCCTGGAGGGCGCGGCCCGTGTCAGGTGATCCGCGTCCATCGCACACCGAAGCACAGCGAAAGGACACGCCATGAAGTTTTCAATTCGATTCACCGGCCTGATCCCGGTACTGGCCGCAGTACCGGTCTGCCTCAGCCTGGCCACGCCGACAACAGCCGCCGCGGAAACTGATTGCGGTCCCGAATCCGTTGCGAACACCGTCAGCTCGGCAACCGGGGCGGCCAGTAACTATCTGACAGCGCATCCCGACGCCAATCAGGTTGTGGTGGCGGCATATTCGCAACCCCGGCCACAGGCGTCGGCCAACCTCCGCGCGTACTTCACGGCACATCCACAGCAGTATCAGGACCTGCGCGGAATTCTGGCGCCGATCGGCGACACTCAGCAGCGGTGCAACGTGACGGTCTTGTCACCCGACTTGGCCACTGCCTACGCCGAATTCATGGCCGGATAGCGGTAACGATGACCGGACCTCGAGAGCCCTGTCACCTCACCTCATTGTGGTTGGCCGACCGCGAGATGTCGCCGTCTTCGCCGCCGTCGCCGGAGTCGACCGACTTGGCTTCTCCCGCCGACGTCGTGGTGATAGGCGCCGGCATCACCGGCCTGACCACCGCCGTCCTGCTGGCCCGGGCGGGGAAGAACGTCACGGTTGTCGAAGCGCGACATGTGGGTGCGGGCACGACCGGCAACACGACGGGCAAACTGAGCGTGTTGCAGGGCAGCAAGCTCGCCCGCATCGCCGGCAAACACAGCGCTGATGTGTTGCGAGACTACGTCCGTGGCAACGCCGAGGGACGTGACTGGCTGGTGCGCCATTGTGACAATCACGGGATTCCCTGGCAGTCCGAACCCGACCACGCCTATGCGCAGACTTTCTCCGGTATCGCCCTGGCACGCGACACCCTGAGCGCCTGTCGTGAGGCGGGGTTGACGCAGTCGGAATGGATCGACACCGCCGACGTTCCGTTTCCGTTCCGCGGCGGTGTGCGGTTACCCGATCAAGCCCAGATCGACCCGATGCCCCTACTCAACAGCCTGGCTGTCGAATTCGAAGCCCACGGCGGCACACTGTTGCAAGGCGTGCGAGCGGTGTCGGTGGCCGATGAAGGACTGTTGCGCGTCACGCTGCAAGCGACACACCCTACGGTTGAGTTCGCGGGGTCCCACATGTCGGTCACCGGGCACCGATGCATTCTCGCGACCGGAACGCCGATCCTGGACCGCGGCGGGTTCTTCGCCCGACTGACGGCAAAACGCTCCTACTGCTTGGCATTCGACGTCGCGGGCGAGCCGACGGGCGGCATGTTCATCTCGGTGGATACGCCCACCCGTTCGGTGCGTTTCTCCCCGTCCGCGGACGGGGAGAAACTCATCGTCGGTGGCGCCGGCCATCCGGTGGGGCGTGGCCACGCCCCCGCACATGACGTGGCCGAGCTTGCCAAGTGGGCGGAACTGCACTATCCAGGGTCGACACCGACACATTTCTGGTCGGCCCAGGACTATTCACCCATCGACGAGTTGCCGTATGTCGGCCCACTGCTTCCCGGCTACGAAAAAATCCGGGTGGCAACGGGTTTCGACAAGTGGGGCTTGACCAATGGGGTCGCGGCGGCATTGCTCCTGTCCGCGCAACTGCTCGGTGGCCACATCGAGTGGGCTCATGCATTCGCCAGTTGGAATCCACACGAACTACGTGCGGTGACCGCCGCGCTGCGAACGAATCTCGAGGTCGGGCTCAACCTCGTCAAAGGCTGGATAGCGCCGGTTACCGAGTCGCCGGAAAAGCTCTCCGACGGCGCCGGGGTGGTCAGCGGATGGCCGTGGCAGCTACGGGCCGACAGCCTGGTCCACGGGCAAAAACGCACGGTGTCGGCGGTCTGCCCGCATTTGGGCGGCGTGGTGAGGTGGAACGACGCCGACCGGGCTTGGGAATGCCCGCTGCACGGTTCGCGGTTCAGCGCCGACGGGCGACTTCTGGAGGGACCCGCCACCCGCGACCTCTCGCCGCTCCCCGACGCACGCTGAGCCCTCGTCGGCGTCAGGGCTGCCGTCACTTCGAACGGCCGCGTCGGCCGGCGGCCTTGCGCAGCGCACTGTTGTCGTCCTCCAATTCGAGGATCCTGCTGATGCCGGCGATGTTCACCCCCGAGGCAACCAGGGCGACGATCCGCCCGATGCGGGCCACGTCGTCAGCGCTGTAGCGGCGGGTACCACCGTCGGTGCGCGCCGGCGCGAGAAGTCCGTGGCGTTCCCACAGCCGGAGTGATTGTGTTGGCGCGCCGGACAGTTCCGCGGCCACCGTGATCCCGTACACCGCATGATCGGATGCCGGACCGGCCGCAGCGGGTCCTGGGCTCGGCGGCACCAGCCGGCGATCAGCATCGTTCACAAGGTTTCCTGTTCCACTACTCGCATCCAATCATGCACTGGTGCTATATAGAAATATATTCCGTCTGGCATAGATACGCTGGACCAAATCACACAAGGCGGTAAGCGAAAGGTTACGTGCGGTGATCGCCACGCCGATGCACACTGATCCGAACCGCCGAACCACCGGAAATCCGTCGCCGGTCTGCAGTGACCGCCGGCATCGAAGTCTGATCGGCCGGCGCGGTCAGCGATATCGGTGCCGAGGCCGCGTTGCGCTCAGTCGGGTTCGGACACGTCAAACGTTATCTGCTCGGTAGCTACCGTCGCCACCAATCGTCGGCTCGGCGGCCCAGCTGCGGGCCGCCCCGGGAAATTGATTCCACTTTGTTCCTAACGGACAACGATTTGAGCCAGACCGGCAAAAGATTGTCTCGGCGGTACCTGGGTCGAGCTGCGCTCCCGCCGTACCGTTCTTGTATCAGCTTCCCGTTGAGAAACACCAAATATCAACGGAACAAACACATTTCACCAATCTCAGGAGTGCTTCCATGTTCGAGGCCAACTTCATCATCGACGCCATCGTCCTCTACGCCATCGGCCTGTGGCCGCTGCTGCTGGTCGTCGCCGCCGCCGGCGTCCGGTGGTTCAACGGCCGCCGCAGCGCCGCCGCTGCCGCCGTCCACTCGTTGCCGCAAGTCACAGCCGGTATGACGCCCGCCCGCAAGCGCACCTTGGCCTACGCCGCCGGCCAGTAACAAATTGCCGTTTCAGCCAGTCGCGGGTCGCACCCACATCCCCAGGTAGACAGGCAGCGCTCAGCCTGGGGGCACTCCGAAATGGCCGGCGACGGGACCGTGAGTTTGCCACATCCTCGGCCCACCGGCCTCCGAGACCGACAGCGACGAACGCCCGCGAGACGCCTTTCGCGGATTCCTACGCAACAGCTCGAACCGCGAATCCAGTGCCGACCTCCTTCACCTGCACGTCAAACCCAGTGAAGTACGGCGTACAGCGCGCCACCGGGCGCCGCGGCCGGCCCGTCGATGAAGACCGCATCGACGTGGAAGTCGCGCTGCTGCTTTGCCATTGGTTTGGCACCGCCACGCTCGCTCCTTAACGCAATCTGTGGATTCCGGCAAAGTCCGTACGCCACCGGGGGCGACAGGGGACGCTGTTGGAAGAACCAGCAGCGCCACCGGGCGCTGCCGTAACCGAGGAGCGCTTGGTGTACGCACGCTCAACCACGTTTCAAGCCGAACCGGCATCGATCGATGCCGGTATTGCGTACATGCACGACACCGTGCTGCCCGCCCTCGAAGAGCTGGGGGCGGCAGGAATGTCGCTGATGGTGGACCGGCGCCTCGGACGCTGCATCGCCACCAGCGCGTGGGAGTCCGAAGCGGTGATGCACTTGACGGCGCACGCCGCACGGCCGCTCGGGGAACGGGCAGCGGAGCTGCTCCACGGCACCCGGCGGGAGGTGAACGAGTGGGAGGTCACGGCACTGCACCGCGATCACCGCTCGCCCAAGGGCGCGTGTCTTCGGGTTGCCTGGCTCTCGGTCGAACCACACCAGGCTGACCTGCTCACCGACTTCTACCGGACGCTGGTACTGCCGGCCGTGGAGAAACTCGAGGGGTTCTGCAGCGCCAGCCTTCTGCTCGACAAGCCCTCGGGACGCGCCGTGTCGTCCGTGACGTTCGACAACGCCACGGCGTTGGACAACAACCGTGAACAGGCCAGTGCGCTGCGTACCGAGAAGCTCGCCCAGCTGGGCGGCAGCCTGGTCGATATTTGTGAGTTCGAGCTGGCGATCGCTCATCTGCGAGTGCCCGAACTGGTCTGATCGACCACTCGCCGGACCGGTTTCACAGCTCCTTCGCCTTGCCGGCAGCGCGTCACCCGGTGGGTACACCCCACGCGCCACGCCGCAGCAGTCGCAGTCCGTTGAGCCCGACGATGATCGTCGAACCCTCGTGGCCGGCCACGCCCAAGGGCAAGGGCAGCGTTCCGACCAGGTCCCAGACCACCAGCACCGCAATGAATGTCGCCGCGATGGCCAGGTTGGCCATCACCACGCGGCGGGCTCGGCGGGACAGCGCGATCACGGCCGGGATGGCACGCAACTCGTCGCCGATGACGACGGCGTCGGCGGTCTGCAACGTCAGGTCGGCGCCCGCGCCGCCGATCGCGATACCGGAATTCGCGGCCGCCAGTGCGGGCGCGTCGTTGATGCCGTCACCGACCATGGCCAGCCGGCTGCCATCGGCCTGCAGGTCCCGGACCGCGTCAACCTTGTCGTGCGGCAGCAGTCCGGCGCGCACCTCGGCGATGCCGACGGCGTCGGCCAACTGTCTTGCGACAGAGTGATTGTCGCCGGTGAGCAGCACCGGTTCCCGGCCAGTCACGGTCGTGACAGCCGCGACCGCCATCGCGGCGTCAGGGCGCAGTTGGTCGGTCAATCCGAGGACAGCGGCAGTGCGGCCGTCGACCGTCACGACCACCGCGGTGTGGCCACGCTGTTCGACTGCTGCTGCCGCCGCGCCATCGGCAGCGGCCGCGGGAGAAGTCACGCTGATCACCCGGCCGTCAATGGTGGCCCGGACCCCGCGGCCGGGTGCTGCCACGAAGTCGGTGGCGCGCGGCAGCGCCAGGCCGCGTGCCTGCGCCGCACGGACGATGGCCGCACCCACCGGGTGCTCGCTGGGATGCTCCGCCGCCGCCGCCAGCGTCAGCACGCGTTCCTCGGTGAAATCACCTGCCAGGACGTGGATTTGTGCGAGTTCCGGGGTGCCACGCGTCAGCGTTCCGGTCTTGTCGAAGGCCACCCGGGTCGTCGCGCCGAGTTGTTCCATCACCACCGCCGACTTGACCAGCACGCCGTGACGTCCGGCATTGGCGATCGCCGCCAGCAGCGGCGGCATCGTGGCCAGCACCACCGCGCACGGGGACGCGACGATCATGAAGGTCATGGCGCGCAGCAACGCCTCCCGCACCGAGTCGCCCGCGAGCAGAGGGACTACGAAGACCGCGAGGGTGACGGCGACCATGCCGATCGAGTAGCGCTGCTCCACCTTCTCGATGAACAGCTGGGTACGCGCCTTCGTCTGCGCCGCCTCTTCGACCAGCGCCGCGATACGTGCGACCACCGATTCGGCAGCCCGGCGGTCCACCCGGATCCGCAAGGCCCCCGTGCCGTTGAGGGTTCCGGCGAATACCTCGTCGCCAACGCCCTTGTCGACCGGTAGCGGTTCGCCCGTGATGGTCGCCTGGTCGACCTCGCTGGCGCCGTCGATCACCGTGGCGTCGGCGGAGATCCGCTCCCCGGGCCGCACCAGCACCACGTCGCCGATGGCCAACTCCGCGGCAGGCACCACCTGCTCGCCGCTGCTCGTCTCGCGCGTCGCGGTGTCGGGGGCGAGGTCCAGCAGACCTCGGACCGAATCTTCGGTACGTGCAGTCGCCAGCGCTTCGAGGGCACCTGAGGTGGCGAAGATGACGATCAGGAGAGCGCCGTCGGTGACCTGACCGATGGACGCCGCACCGATCGCGGCGACGACCATCAGCAGGTCGACATCGAGGGTCTTTTCCCGCAGGGCCTGCAATCCGGCCAGCGCCGGTTCCCAGCCGCCGGTCACGTAGCAGGCCAGATACAGCACCCACCACACCCACACCGGCCCGCCGGTCAGCTGCACCAGCAGCCCGACCAGGAAGATAGCCAAAGCCACTGCAGCCCAGCGTATCTCGGGCAGGATGAACCAACCCCGGCGCAAGCGGTTCACCGCCACACCGGCCGCCGCCGGACGGTCCGCCTGAGTCACCGTCGCCACGACGCACCTCGCAAAAGCATGCAACCAACGTTATCAGAACAAATGAATACGTCTTCATGTGTGCGTCTTAGTACACTGGGGCGATGGGACATGGTGTCGAGGGGCGTGATCGCCCGACCGGGCGTCTCGACGCCGACGCCGCAGCGCAGGTGGCCACCACGTTGCAGGCGCTCGCCACCCCGAGCCGGTTGATGATCCTCACCGAGCTGCGCCAACGCGCCTGCTCCGTTACCGACCTCGCCGACTCGATCGGACTGGAACAGTCCCTCGTCTCCCACCAGCTCCGGCTGCTGCGCAACCTCGGGCTCGTGACGGGCACTCGCAGTGGCCGCAGCATCGTCTACAGGCTGTACGACAATCACGTCGCGCAACTGCTGGATGAGGCCGTCTACCACAGCGAGCACCTGCGACTGGGGCTGGCGGACCGTGCGGGCGACGCCGGCTGACCTGCTGACCCCTGCCGTCGACCCGGATAGCGGTCATGTCTTCCTGGCGCTCGCCGACAGCGGCACTGGCACACCACAACTGTGGGAATTCCAGCCGGACAGCTGAAAGCGTCAAGCGGGCTTGGCCGCGGTGAGGATGCGCGTCGCAGGCCGAATCAATGCTGTCCCCACCTGCTGGAAACCGTTGTCTGTTAACATATCCCGATAGCGGCGGATGTCGATGGATTCTGGATCCATATGCCTGCTGAGGAGCCGGGTCAACAGCCCGTGCAGACCCACGTTCGCCAGATCCGCCAGCAGCAGGGAACCGCCCGGGCGCAGCACCCGCCACATCTCGGCGATGGCTGCGTCCCGGTCGCCTTCCGGGATGTGGTGCATCGCGAAGGTGCAGGTGACCACGTCGAACGAGCGGTCCGGCAGGTCAAGTGCTTGCGCGACACCGTGTTCGAACCGGCAGTTCGATCGGCGCGAGTGCGCGCGGGCATACTCGACCATCGCCGGCGCGGCGTCCACGCCGAGGACCTCGCCGCCCGGGCCCACGAGCTCGGCCAGGGCCGCCACCAATGCCCCTGGGCCACAGGCGATATCCAGCGCTCGGTGACCCGCGCTCGCGCCGCTTGCGGCCGCCACTGCCGCGTCGTGGCGACGTCTGCCCCCGAAGAACACGGCGGTGAACCTACGGTACCCGCGCGGGTTGGTGATCAGCAGGCCCGTGGCATCTTGTTCAATTCGGAACATGAGTTCATGATCAGTTGAAAACTGTTGAGCCACCAGGATCAAACTGGCCAGATCCGTTCCCTTCCGCACATCTGGAGGCATAGTGTCCGGAAACGACCGCCGGGTGCGACGCACCCGCGCCACTTTGCACCGTGCGCTGATCGAGCTGATGATCGAGCATGGCTACGACCGGGTGACCGTGCAGGATGTCCTCGATCGCGCCGATGTGGGGCGCTCGACGTTCTATGCCCACTACCGCAGCAAGGACGACCTGCTGGTGGTCAGTGGCACCGAATACTTGCGGGCAGCGATAGCCGAGCGGAACTCCGATTCGGTGCGCACACTCTTCGACCTCGCCCGAGGCCACCCCGAGGTGTACCGCACCTTGCTCGGCCCGAAGAGCAGCGCGGTCGTGATCCGCGGGGCCCGCCAAATGGTGGCCGACATCCTCTCCGACCAACAGATGGACGAACCGGACGCCACCTTCCTATCGTGGGGACTGGTCGGGTTGCTCGGAGCGGTCGCCGAGGGGCGCATCAGTGCCGATGCCGGCTACGCCGTCGTCCAACCGTCCTTGCGGCGGTCGACGTAATCAGCGAGGCGAGGAGAACGCGTGTCCACGACACCCACGAGCACCAACGTCGCGACCTTCGAACGATTCCACTGCAGCTGCAACAGCGGTGACATCGACGACATCGTGAGCACCATCGATGAGATCTTCTTGCCCGACGCCGTCGTCCATTCGCCGCTGGCCGCGAGTTCCGGCCCCGAAACGATGAAGCAGATATGGCGCCTGCTGCTGCGAGCGTTCCCGGACATCCACGTCATCGTCGAGGACACCATCGTCGATCATGACAAGATCGCCTCGCGCCAGACGGTGACCGGAACGCACCGTGGCGAGTACCGCGGCCTGGCACCCACAGGGAAAGCCGTTGTGTACGACGAGATATTCGTCATCCGGTTCACCGACGGGCAGATCGCCGAAGTCTGGGGTGTGGTCGACACCTTGACCCAGTTGCGCCAGCTCGGTGCGATTCGGCTCTAGTGCGCGGGATACGCGTGAATCAGCGCCGTCGTGAGCTTCGGCACTGCGTGGACCAGGTGATGTTCGGCGTCGTGGGCGATCTGGTGGGCCTGCGCCAGGCTGAGTTCCGGATCGAGGTCGAGTTCGACGTCGGCATGCAGGCGGTGGCCCATCCAGCGCATCCGCACGCTGTGCACCGAGCGCACCCCCGGTTCGGCCGACAGGGACCGCTCAGCGGTGTCCACGAGTGCCGGATCGACGCCATCGAGCAAGCGGCGGAACACATCTCGCACCGCGGTGCGCAGCACGGCGAGGATCGCGACCGTGATGATCAACCCGACGATCGGGTCGGCCAGCGGATATCCCAGCGCCACGCCGGCGGCGCCGAATAGCACCGCCAGTGAGGTGAACCCATCGGTACGCGCATGGATGCCGTCCGCGACCAGCGCCGCCGAACCGATCTGACGACCCACGCGGATGCGGTAGACCGCCACGGTCTCGTTTCCGAGGAAGCCGACGAGCCCGGCCAGTGCCACCCAACCCACGTGATCGATGACGTGTGGGTGGAACAATCGCTGCACCGCCTCATACCCGGCGATGATCGCTGACAGTGTGATCATGGCAATCACGAACAGCCCCGCGACGTCCTCCACCCGGCCGAAGCCATAGGTATAGCGGCGGGTTGCGGCCTTGGTACCCAAGGCAAATGCGATCCACAGCGGCACCGCGGTCAGGGCATCGGAGAAGTTGTGAATCGTGTCGGCGGCCAGCGCGACCGACCCCGATACCACCACGATGACGATCTGCACCAGCGCGGTGAGTCCCAGCACCAGCAGGCTGATCTTCACCGCCCGGATGCCGGCCGCGCTCGATTCGAGTGCACTGTCCACGCTGTCCGCCGCGTCGTGCGAGTGCGGCGCGAAGATCCCCTTGACCGTGCCCCAGATGCCGTGGGAATGCCCGTGGTCGTGGTCGTGAGGATGACCGTGGTCGTGCGGATGTCCCTGACCGTGATGGTGCGGCCCACTCACTGTCGGCGGACCTTTCGCGTACCCACATCCAGATTCCGGACATCGGGATCCTGCCGGTGGTGCGCCGGGACACCGGGTCCGGCATGCTCGGCATTGTGGACGGCGTCCACCACCAATTGGCGGACGTGCTCGTTCTCCAAGCTGTAGAAGATCGACGTCCCGGAACGGCGCGTCTGCACCAGGCGGGCCATCCGGAGCTTCGCAAGATGCTGTGACACCGATGGGGCCGGCTTGCCGACCCGCTCGGCCAGTTCGTTGACCGACAGCTCGGAACCGCTCAACGCCCACAACAGATGGACGCGCGTCGGGTCGGCGAGCATCCGGAACACTTCGACCACCAGCCGCACCTGGTCGTCGGCGAGGGGTGCCGGCACCTCGTTACCTGCATTCATACGCAGATAATAGACCTTACTCGCAGCCTCCACAGACGAAGCGGTGGTCAGCCGCCGCGAGCTTCCCTTGCCGTAACCGATCGTGAACACCTGCCCGGCAAGTCAGCAGAACGCAATCCAGCAACCGTATGCGGATGTAGCCCGCACTGCTGCAGAAAATGTCGGCGGGGTCAATCTGCCTGCTACAGTCCGGCTGTGTCTGGTGGTCAACCGGCGCGAATTGGCACTGCGGAAAGGATTACGGCAATGGTGTTCACCAAATCGGTCGCCCAGCGGGCGGTCGTGGCTGCTGCAGGAGCCGCAATGGCCGTGATGGCCGTCGCCCTGCCGACGTCGGGTCAGGCGCTGGCCGATGCACCGAAGGCACCCAACTGCACTCCCGCGGACCTGGCCGGTGTCGCTTCGGGCGTCGCGGCAGCGGCCTCCGCCTACCTGTTCACCCACCCGGCCGTCAACGACTTCTACGCCAGCCTGCAGGGCAAGCCGCGCGATGAGGTCGCCAAAGACGTGCGCGCCTTCTTCGACGCAAACCCGCAGGCGCACGACGAACTTCGGGGAATCCGTCAGCCCATGACCGATTTCCGGGAACGCTGCGGCCTGGCACAGCCCGACGCGCCGCTGCTGGGCGAATGATGTCCACCGCCCCGTTACGCCCCCGTCGTCGGCTGATCGCCGCCGCGCTGGCCACAGCAGCCGTACCCGGGTTGCTCGCCGTCATCCCCGCAGGCACCGCGAGTGCCGACGTCTGCTTCGGCGCCGGACGCCGCATCACGGTCAGCGGATGCACCGACTTCGGCGCCGTCGCTCCGTACGCGCCGCCGCCGGCGTACTACGCACCGCTACCCGAGGACATGCCGCCGCCGCCTCCCCCGCCGCCGCCCGTCCAGGGCTGCGTGGGCTGGAACGGGCGCTGGGTCAGCGCCAACACCTGCCGTTAAATTCCAGCGAGCCGCGGACCACGGCGGTCAGTACGCCCGTGCGGCGGCCGGCTGGTCCGCGGCGTCACCGCGCCCGCGCCACGCCCAATGCAGGCGCCTCGCTGCCGCCAATACCCCGCCGGGCGCGTGCGGCTGGCCGTAGTGAATGAGCAACGTGACCCGCCGCTGCCCTGAGGCAATCGGCATGTTGGCATGCAGGCTGCGGTAGCCCCAAAACAGGTACACGTCACCGACATTCATGTCGACCACGGTCGGGCCGCCGGGGCGGCCGAGGCTTTCCAGGATCCGCTGCCGGAACGATGCACTCTGGTGGACGATCTTCTCGACGATGTTGACCATCACCGAACGACGGAACGGCCGCTTGTTGAAGTAGCCGACCAGCTCACCCGACTGGCCCGGTCCTGCGTCGGGGATGAACAGCGGGACAACCATGGTCACGACGCTGGCGTCGTAGTGGAACCACCAGGCATCACCGTCGGCGTGCGGCCCGGCCACGATACGCACGGCGGTCCCGGCCAGTTCATGAGCACGGTCCGGGAACTGCTGGCGGACGATGTTGTCGAGAAATTCGCGAACTGAGTCGCTGCCCATGAACGCGTGAATCGATTCGAGGTGCCCTTCCTGCGGCGACAGGACGAAATGGTCGCGCTCACCGAACGCGGCCAGCCAGCGATCGATTTCGGCCCGAGAATCAATTACCCAGTCCCATTGGACTGCGTTTGCTACCCGTGCGACACCCGTCGTGTCGAGTTGGCGCACGACATCGACGGGATCGCACGTTTTCATGTCAAATTCACACATTTCGACGGAAGTGTAGACAACCAGAGAACGTCATTACCACGATTGCTGCGATTTGACATTTGCTCCGAAATGGTCATGGAATTCGGCGCCCCGAACGGGCGATTCTGCAATTACGTAAATACTCGGAGATATCCGCACTTCACATCTCGTCACCGCAGTTCGGGGCGGGGCTCACCGCCTTTGCGGTTTATCAGCGTTGACCCGACCGCCTAGCCACGACGGGCGACGTCGTCGCTGAGGATCTTCGGCCAAGTCTGGACATCACCCGGGGTGTGGGCAACGGTGAGCGTCGACTGCGGCATCAGTGCGGCAAGCGATTCCGCGGTCGACAACGGGTGCGCGGCGTCGCCGATCCAAGCCAGAATCGTGGTCGGCACATCGATGCGGGTGAGGGCCTCAGGGGCCGGCAGATCACTGAGAGCGGCACCACGAAACAGCGACGGCAGCAGCGCATCGGCGACATCGGGAACCGTTTCGGGCGCCCCGACCGTGGCGGGGGGCGGAACCACGCCGCGCGCCGAAGCGATGAATGCCCCGACACCCTCGGTTTCGATAAGCTCCGCCGCGGCAACATAATTCGCGGCCTGTGCCGCCCGGGTCTCCCATGCGGTGGCCGGCACCATCAGCGTGAGACCTGCGAAGCGGTCCGGCTCACGGGCAGCAGCGTGCAGCAGCGTGCCGGTTCCCATGGACGGCCCGACTCCGTGCACCCGTTCACCTGGAAACCATTGGTCGAGCAGTCGCAGTAGGTCCTCGGCGAGGTTCTCCCATCGGTAGTCTTCCGGGACCTTTCGGCCCGTCGACTTGCCGTGACCGCGGGCGTCGTAGCGCAACAACCGCGTCCCGTTGAGTCCTCTACCGAGGTCGAGGTTGAGCACTCGGTCACGCGCGCGACTGGACGTCAGCCCGTGCAACTGAACTACCGGATGGCCACCTTCGTCGCTCAGTTCGACCGCAAGCTCTGCACCGGGGACCACGAAAGTGGGCATCACGCAACTCTTTTCATGACCGGCCACCTCGCCGCGGAGCCGACCGCGCTGACCGAGCATTCAGGCTATCCGGAGCGCTAGGGTACCGCCATGCGACTCACCAACGTGGCGCACCTGCGGCTGCCGTTCGGACGACTCTGGGGCTACGACGTGTCGTCGTCTGGCCTCGGTCGGCAGCTTCCGGTGTCCTTCGACCAGCACATACACGTTGGCGCAGGCGACCGGCCCGGCTCCTGGATGGCCCTGTCCATTCGGTTGCCTGCAGCCGTCAGCCGCGAATCGCTGGCGGACGCGTGGCTGGCGGTGATCGCACGCCACGGCACCCTACGAACCGCTTTCACCCCTGGCCCGGACGGCGACCCGCAGCTGTACGAGATCAACGTCAGCCCCGGCAGCTGGGTCGAGCATGAGATCGCTCCCGGGCAGGCGGTCAACGACGCGCTGCAGGCCGTACTCAACGCGACGTGTTCACCGTTTCAGCGGCCCTCGCATCGGCTGTGTGTTTTGGAGACTGCCGCCGGATTGACGGTGGTCATCGCTGCCGACCATGCCCACGTCGACATGTGGTCGATGCTGGTGATCGCGCGGGACCTACTGGCGGCGCTCGCCGGCCGCCCATTCGCTTCCGCCTCGGTCCCGGCGTTCGTCGAGCACACGCAAGCACTGCTGGACCGTCCTACAGCGCCGGAACCTGTGCGCGCACGGTGGGCACACATCATCAGCGAAAGCGGCGGGGTGATGCCACGGTTTCCGCTGCCGTTGGGTGACTCTCGAACTCATCCGGAGCGCGTCGAAGTGCGCGATGTGTTCGATGTCGACGACGGCGCCGCGTTCTCCGTGCAGGCCCGCGACGACGGCGTGTCGACGCTCGCCCTCGCAGTGGTTGCCATGACTGCCGTCACCCGCGAGTTGGCGGATGCACCGCTGCGGGCGGTCTTCCCGGTACACAGTCGATTCGAAGACACTTGGCACGACTCGGTGGGTTGGTTCATCACCAATTCTGTCCTCGAGTCAGCGATTGCCGAGCCGGGGGCCGCAGCCGACGCAGTCAGGGAAGCGGTGCAACTCGGCTCATGGCCACTGGCCGAGATACTGGCGCCCTGGGGCGGAATGCCCATGGCGCCAGGCATGTTCGCGATTTCCTGGCTGGATCTGCGCCGCCTCCCCGTGCGCATCGACGCGGTCGGACTCGACGCTCAATATGTGGGTGCCACCATCGACACCGACGGCGTCATGCTCTGGTTCATCCAAAACGAGTCCGGCCTGCATCTGCGCTGTCGCTATCCCGATACCCCCGAGGCGCGGACGAATGTCGGGGCCTGGCTCGACCTGTTGGTGGCGCGCCTGCAGGCGCTGGCGCAATCCTCGGTGCGCGGTCTGCTCCGGGTCGCCGATCGCACATTTCGCATTCAGCGGGCGGCCCGCGAAGACGTGGCTGCGATTGCCGCACTGCTGTCCGACGACGAATTCGGCGAGGATCGCGAAGGCGCCGAGTTGGAGCGGTACGAGGCTGCCTATGACGTCGTGGTGCGCGATCGTTCGAACTACTTGGGGGTGGTCCGGGACAGTTCCGGCGTGATTGTCGCAACCGTGCAGTTGACGGTCATTCCCGGGCTCTCCCGCGGTGGCTCCACCCGGCTGCAGATCGAGGGACTACGGGTGGCCGCCGCCGAACGCGGACGCGGCCTGGGGACCGCAGTCGTCGAGTGGGCACACAACTACGGACGGGCTCACGGAGCTCAACTCGCGCAGGTCACCACTGACGAGGCACGAGAACGGGCTCGAGCGTTCTACGACCGGCTCGGGTACCGCGCCGCCCACGTCGGGCTGAAACGGACCATCTGAATCCGGTACCGACGGCATCGATGGATCGATCGGTACGACGAACGCGGCCCGATCAGGAGCCCGATTCCGCCGATCGGCCGTCCGCCGAATAGCATGGGCTGTCCCTTAGGGTTCTCAGTGCCTATCTCGATAGGTCCCCGCCCCCGTAGCTCAGGGGATAGAGCACGGCTCTCCTAAAGCCGGTGTCGCAGGTTCGAATCCTGCCGGGGGCACCATCTGACCTGCGTTTATGCAGTTCGGTGCGAGATTCGTGCAATCCGCCTCCCCAAACAGGATGCAGAAATGCAGACAAACACCCCTGACACCGCAACTCGACGCCCGTCACCACTCAACGGGGGCGGTTTCATGTGGCTTAGGAGGCCGGCTCCCAGCGCCAACCATCATTGTTGGTGCAGACAATCTTTCCCCCGTCACCGCTAACGCCCGTTGCGCCGTGGTCTCTACTACGGCAGAACTCGCCGGACTGGTAACAATTGCCGCGATTGGTCAACGGCTGGCAGGTTGATGACGGCGCGAGCGGCAACGGTGGAGCCGCCGGGATGACGAATGCTCCGGCGAGCGCCAGGACGGCCAATACGTTCACGCCGCGTATTATTGACGCTTCCGTAAGAAGTGTCTGTGGAATGCCCGTCTTCGAGCCAGCGACAATTCCGACCCGACTCCAAGCCGATGAGCGTGACGATCGAAAGGGTTACCCGACCCGTCGGCGCAACAGCTGCCGCAACCTAACCCGGCAGGTAGATCAGCCTGGCCAGGACGACCGTGATCACCATGGTCAGCGCAAGAAGCGGCACGCCGACCTTGGCGTAGTCGGCGAACTTGTAGCCGCCGGGCTCCATCACCAGCATGTTGGTCGGCGACGACACCGGGGTGACGAACGCGGCGGAACACGCGATGGCGACCGTCATCGCAAAGCCCTGCGGCGAGACGTGCAACGCTTGCGCCGCTTCGATGGCCACCGGCGCGATGAGCACCGCCGTCGCAGAATTCGAGACGAACAGCGCGACCACCGCCGTCACCAGGAACACCACCGCGAGCATCGCGGACGGCCCGAGGTCGCCAAGTGTCTGCACCAGATGGTTGGCGATGAGCGTCGTCGTCCCGGTCTTGGCCAACGCGGTGGCCAGCGGCAACATGCCCGCGATCAGGACCAGGGTGTTCCAGCTGATCAACCGGTAAATGCTGTCGACGCGGACACAGCCCGCGGCGACCATGGCCAGCGCCGCGAGCAGTGCCGCGGCGGCGCCGGGAAGCCAGCCGAGCGCCATACACGTAACCATGGCAACCAGGATTGCCACCGCAGCCCGCGCCCGGCCCGGCGCCACCAGTCGCTCCTGATACTCGGTGGGCATGTTCAGCAGGATGAAATTCCGGCGGGTATCACTGAGCTGCTCGATGTCATCCCAACTGCCGCCGACCAACAGTGCGTCACCGAAGTCGAGCGTGCGACCAGGTAAGTCCTCGGTGATCGATCGGCCGCGGTGCCGGATGGCCAACACCGTCACCCTGTGCGCGGTGGCCAGGTCCAGGTCGGCGAGCGTGCTGCCGATGGACTTCGATTCCGGCGCAAGCATCACCTCGGCGACGCCGGCGATCTGCAGCACCTCACGGCGCTCGTCCTCGGCGCGCGGACCGGTGACCTGGCAACGAAGGTCTGCTGCTACCGCGGCAGTCTGCTCCGCGTCGATGAGCGTGAAGACGAGATCGCCTGCCTCGAAGATGGTTTCGGGCTGTGGCGACAGATACCGCGGAGTGCCGCGGTCGCGCTTTTCGAAGCCGAGGAGATCGAGTCCATAGCGGTCGCGCAGTAAGTTTCGTTGCGCGGCAACCGATTGCCCGACCAACGGCGAGTCCGCTGACACGTGCAGCAAGTGCCACCGCGTCTTCAGGCCGTAGGACTCGAGCACGTCGAAGGTGGACGCGCCCTCGGCGTCGGCGGATCCGGTTCGGTTGCGGCTCAACAGGTTGAGACCGATCACCAACATGAACACGACGCTCACGGCGAGCGCGGCCACACCGAACGGCGTGAATCCGAAGAACCCGAGCGTTGGAGTGATGCCCCGCTGAGTGAGTAGCCCCTCGATAATGACGTTGGGTGACGACGCAATTGACGTCATCATGCCGCTGATCATGACCGCGACGCACAACGGCATCAGCATCCGTTTGCGATTCAGCCCCGTCTTCGCCGTGATCGTGACAACCACCGGAATCAGCATCGAGACGATCGCCGACGAATTCATGACCGAGCCAATGCCGGCTGCCAACACCATGACCAACGCGACGAGCCGGGATTCGCTGCGGCCACCGACCTTGACGATGAACTCGCCGAGGCGCTGAGTAACCCCGGTGTTGACCAAACCCGCACTGACGATGAAGATTCCCGCCAGCAGAATCACCACCGGCGAGCCGAAGCCGGCCAGCGCCTCGGCCGGTGTCAGCACCCCGCTGATCATCAACGCGACCACCACCAGTAGGCCGACGAGGTCTGCGCGCGGACGCCCCCACACAAACAGGCCGACCGCAACGGCCATGATGGCAACCACGATCCACATGTGGTGAGTCACTGGCGCAGCCTGAGACCAGCTGACGAATTCGTGCATCCTTGATGAATAGCATCCGATGCAGCGGATCGGCCGGAAGTCGACACTCGCGGGGAACACGCCGCCCTTGGCTGCCGGCACCCCGCACATTGATCAGTTCACGAGCGCCAACGCATGCGCGCGCCGCAGCTTGCCCGACGGCGTCTTCGGGATCACTCCGGGCTCGATCACCACCACGTTGCGCGGCCGGACATCGACCTCGGCGAACACCTCGTGTGCCACCTGCCGCTCGATGCGCCGCACCTGGGGTGGTTCACGCCAACTCTTGGATTCGACTGCCACGGCGAAACTCTCGCGCGACTGCCCGGCGTCCAATCGCACCGCTACCGCACCGCCCGGCCGCACTCCCTCGACGCGGGCGGCGGCTCGCTCGATGTCCGTCGGGTAGATCTTGCGCCCCGCCATGATGATGACGTCTTTGACCCGGCCACACACCACGATGCTGCCGTTCTCGGTCAAGTAGCCCAGGTCTCCGGTGTCGTACCAGCCTTGGTCGTCTTGAGCCGAGAGGAATCCGGCGACCGTCGTATACCCCGGTGTTACCGGCTCACCGCACACCTCAATGACGCCGACACCGCGGGCCGCCAAGATGCTGCCGTCCTCATCGACGACGCGTGCTCGAATGCCGCGCAGCGGCCGGCCCAGACACACCAGCCGCCGGGTACGGCCCCGGTTCGCCGGCACCGCCCGCTGCAGAACTCCGAGCAGATCGGCGTCGACTTCATCGACGATCATCCCGGCGCCGCATTCGGTGAACGACACCGCCACCGTCGTCTCGGCCATCCCGTACGCCGGCACTATGGCCTCTGGCTTCAGCCCGAACGGCGCCCCGGCCTGGCATAGATCCTCCACATCGGCGGCCTCCACTTGCTCGGCGCCCGACAACGCCCAGCGCAACGAGGAGAGATCGAATTGGCCCGGTGTGGCCTGCCTACGCAACCGCTTGGCGAACAACTTGTAAGCGAAGTTCGGGGCGGCGGTCATGGTGCCCTTGTACTTGTCAATGAGCTTGGCCCACAACAACGTATCGCGCAGAAAATCCATCGGAGTTATCTTGATCAGTTCCACGCCGTAGTACATCGGCACGGCGAGATAGCCGGTCATACCCATGTCATGGAAGCAGGGCAGCCAGCTCACGATCACATCGGAATCCGTGTCGACTTTGGCGCCCGCGAACATCGCCTCGGCGTTGGCGACGAAATTTGCGTGCGTGATCCGAACCGCCTTGGGCGGTCCGGTGGATCCCGACGTCAACTGCAGGAACGCGACGTCGTCGTCGGCGGTGTCGAGTGGATCGATCGAAGGACCGTCGAGCAGCTGCTCGACGGTTACCACCTGCATGCCCAATTGCGCCAGCAATGGCGCGGCGGGCAGGAACGGGTCGGACACGATCACAGCCTTCGCACCGATCATGTTGACGACGGCGGTGGTTTCCTGGACCCAGCGTTGCAGATCGGTGCGCGGGGTGGGTTGATGCAGCATCGTCAGGCTCGCGCCGCGCATCCACACCCCCTGCGAGGTCGGAGCGATGTCGACTGGGGCGCCTGCCAGCACCGCGACCGCATCGCCACGTCCGACCCCGGCCGCCGCCAGCCCACCCGCGACGTTCCTCGCCCGGTGATGTACCTCGATCCAGGTACGGCGCATTGGCGAATCGGGCTCGCCGGTGACCATGCCCTTGAGGCTGTACTGTGCGTTGGCGAACATGGTCTCGGTAAATTTGCTCACAAGACTTCCCCTGACTACGGCGCGTTAGCGCTTGAGGGCGTCGTGTTCGCCTGCAGGCGTTGACAACACTGCGTCAGCGTGCAGGGACGAGACCGGAATGAGCGACTGCGGCCGAACCTCGCGCGATCCCCTCTCCCACCTGAATCGTAGCCGTTCTGCGACAGATGACAGCACGAATTTGACTGTGTCCGAAGGCAACGGCGCGATGGTGTTGCTTTTGAGTCCCCAGAACGATCGAAATCGAACTCTTCCAATGACTTTCGAGAAAGGCAACCGGGCAGCGGGAAAGTTACCGGGGCGGACTCGGGCGTGTCGTCGATGAGGTTGACGGCTGGGGTGGGGCGGGCGGACCGACAGCCGCGGCGAGTGCGGCGCGGACGCGCTCGCCTGGGCTATCGGCGGTTCCGCGCAACATGGACCGCAACGTCCCGTTCGACGCTACCGAGCAGCCCAGTACGTCAACGGTGACGTATGCCGGATCATCGTCGGCCCGGTCGATGATGAACAGATCCTGCTGCCCGTCGTCGTAGGGACAGCTCATCCGCCCGACGACGATGTTGGGCCCCACCGCGTTCAGATCCGCGACCAGTGCGGACAACCGGGCCCCATCGATCACCGCGGCCCCCACCAGGTGTTGGCCCTGGTCGGCCACATTGTCCGCCGCATAGCGACACACGAGGGCCGAGATTGGCGTACCCGCCACCATCAGTGATTCCTGCCCTACCGGGAAGGGGAAGGCGCCTCGTCCGGGACCCGTTGCCGGGCAGGCCGAGGCGTGATCGTCGGCGCGCGCGGCGGGCGCGAATGTGGGGATGGTGGTGACCGCGCCGACCAGCATCAGTGCTGCCGCAAAACATGTCGACTTCGATATTCGCGACGAACTGTTCATCAAGGACACCAATCGCCAAGGGGGCTGACGACAGCACCGTCAGTCGGTTGAGGTCATGAATCGCAGATAGCACGCACCGAAGATCAATACGATCCCGATGTTAGCCATCAGACGAGGCCAAAAATGGTGACGAAACAGCAGAATGTCGGCGCCGAAAATGACCGAAATCATCGCCAGCACATACGCTGCGATCAACGCGGGTTTGCCCATGTATCGGTTCTACTCTGCGACCCTGACCCGATGACGACTCACGGCAGCAGGATGTAGCTCATCCCCGGGATGTGCTGGGTGTCGCGGGTCCACCAGGCGAACGGGCCACCGTGCGACTCGTTGTTCATCTCCGTGATGTTGATCGAGCGGCCGGACACCGAATTCACCCAGGCCACATGCCCGTACTCGCTGACGCCAGGCAACTCGGACGGATACACCGCGATGGACCGGGCCTGCGGTTCGTCCACGACTGTCCAGCCACGAGACCGGGCAGAGTCGGCCCATAGCTTGGCGTTGCCGTGGATGTCCGGGTAATAGCCCACGTTCTCGAAGGCCTTTTGCAGTGCACCCCAAGTGCATTGACCGGGCCCGCCGGAGTTCGAGGCCTGAACCGCACCCATGGTTCGGGCGGGACCGGAAGACTGTTGGCCAACGGGTTGGCCGGACTGCTGTCCGTAGCCGGTCGGGTCGACGAATACCGGGGAATCGGCGTTGCCAGGTGGCGCCGTCAGTACCCCTGCGGCGACGATCAAAGCAGCCGCCAGCGTGCCACCCACATACGACTTGAAGCTCATGGCGTACATCCGTCCCCCCGATCAAGCGAACGAACCGATGCATTGATCAAATCACAATTCGGTCACGATTAGACACAAATTCAAAAACATGGCTTGGCAAACTGTCAAGTTTTGCTCAAGAGATGCTGATCACTGACTCGGGGTGCGCTACCGGTTCAAGCGGAATTGCAGGTTGTTCCGCACTGCCGGCCATTCGAGATCGAGGATCGAATACACGACGGTGTCGCGCCGGGAGCCGTCACTGAGCAACTGATGCGAGCGCAGCACCCCGTCGAGCTTGGCTCCGAGCCGCTCAATTGCCGCGCGACTCGCCGTGTTGAAGAAGTGGGTTCGGAGCTCCACTGCTATACAGTCGAGCGCTTCGAAAGCGTGCCCGAGCAGTAGCAGCTTGGCTTCGGTGTTCACCCCGGTGCGCCGAACCGACTCCACATACCAGGTGGCACCGATCTCCAGACGCCGATTGGGACCGTCCGCGTTCAGGTAGCTGGACGACCCGATGAGCCGGCCGTCGAGCGAGCGCACGACGAACGCCAGGCCGGTATCGGGCCGCTGCACGGCCAAGCGGGTCCGTACCCACTCCCCCGCGGTCGCCGGCGACGGCGCAGACGTGAACCACAACCGGCCCGGGTCCCCATCGGCGGCGGCCTCGGCGATCTCCGGCACGTGATCCTCGGTCAGCGGCTCCAACGAGACCCAGCGCTGTCCCGTCAGCACCACCGGCTCGACGAACCCCATCACGAACGCCAGGCGACGACCGAGGCCAGCACCGAGAGCACGATCGCGAGCACGGCCGCCGCCAAACCCACGTACAACCCGTACGACGCGACCACGGGGCTGTGCACGTACAGCACGTGATACCAGATGCCCAGCGCGGCCAACCCCGCCGAAAGCACAAGGGCCACAATAGAAGCAACGCGCGCAGAGAGCCGGCGCGCGGCCATCGCAGCCGCCACCAGCAGGCACGACGACAGCAGGACCATCAGTTGGCCGACCCCGAAACCCGGTGGCGGGACGGTGATGTGCCCGACCTTGCCGCCGACGGCGTTCGCGTGCCCCACGGGGCTCGACAGCCAGGGCAGCCAGGCACTGACCAGCAGCACCACCGCGCACAGTGCCACGATCCAGGCGGGCCGCAACCGTTCCATGACATGAGCGTATCGATCAGCCGACACCGCCATTGGGCCGTAGCCTCAAGTGCCATGACGGATCTCCCCGATTGGGCGCGGCAGCTGGACCTGTCGCCGCATCCGGAAGGCGGCTGGTACCGCGAGACCTGGCGCAGCGAGCTGACCATCCCGCAGTCCGCGCTGCCCGCGCAGTATTCCGGCCCGCGCAGCGCCGGGACGGCAATCCTGTTCCTGCTGATGCCCGGCCAACAGTCCGCCTGGCACACCGTGCACAGCGCCGAATTGTGGCTGTTCCACCGGGGCAGTCCGCTGCTGCTGGAGGTCGGGGCCGACCGAACCACCGCCGACACTGTGCTGCTCGGCGCGGATGTCGCGGCGGGCGAGCAGCCGCAAGCGTTGGTCCCGCCCGGCCACTGGCAGCGCGCCCGGCCGCAGCCCAGGCGAGCGGAGCGACGGGGAAATGCAGGTGACGAGCCGACCCTGGTGAGCTGCGTCGTGGTGCCCGGCTTCGACTTCGCCGACTTCGCGCTCACTCCGGCAGGTCGGTAGGGGTTATGGAGGGGCACGTCATCGTCTGCGGTACCGACGCGCTGGCCAACCGCATCACCGAGGGGCTGCATGCGGCAGGCGCGACGGTAGTGGCGATCCATGAACCCGCCGGCCTCAAGCAGGCCATGGTCGCCAGCGCCGCAGCCATCGTGTGTGCCGGTGACGACGACGCCATCAACCTCGAAATCGCGCTGTTGGCAAGGCAGGTCAACCCCACCGTCCGGGTGGTGACCCGGCTGGCCAACACCGTGCTGCGCGCCGCGGTCGCCCAGGACAACGGTCCCGGTGCGGTCCTCGACGTCGCCGACCTCGCAGCACCTTCGGTCGTGGAGGCCTGCCTGGCCCGCACCACGCACACCATCTCGGTGGCCGGGGTGGATTTCGTCATCTCCGGCACCGATGCCCCGCGCGACGCCACGTTGCGGGAGATGTTCGGCGACCTCGCCCCGGTCGCCGTCATCGGCGGTGAGAACTCAGAGTCCCCCGGTGAGGTGACACCCTGTCCTGGAAGGGATTTCAAGGTTCACGCCGGGGACTGGACCGCCATGATCGGCACCGCCGAGGAATTGGCGGACGCCGGCATCACGGTGCCACGCCCATTGACCAGCCGCACATACCGCCCATGGCCACGCCGGGTGATCGACGCGCTGCGGGTCATCCGCGACGACATCAACCCCGTTTTCTGGTGGGCCCTCGGCACGTCGGCGTCGCTGCTGCTCGGGTCGACGGTGCTGCTGCGCTTCGCGTACCACAACCCGACCGGCATGAGCTGGATCGATGCGCTGTATTTCTCCACCGAGACCATTGCGACGGTCGGCTACGGTGACTTCAGTTTCCTGCACCAACCAACGTGGTTGCGGCTGTGGGGTATTGGACTCATGCTCGCCGGCGTCACCACGACGGCCATCCTGGTCGCGTTCGTGGCCGACGCGCTGCTGTCCCGTCGCCTCGGCAATTCATCCAGCCGCCGGCGGGTCCAGCACCTGCGTAACCACGTCGTGGTGGTGGGGCTCGGCTCGTTCGGTATCCGCGTCGTCAGCGACCTGACTGCAGCGGGCTACGACGTCGCCGTCATCGAACTCGATGAGTCCAGCCGGTACCTGGCGCAGGCCGCGCAGTTGGACGTGCCGGTGATCTTCGGCGACGCCACCCTGCGGCAGACGCTGGAGCTGGCGCGGCTGGACCGGGCCCGCGCCGTTGCGGTGCTGACCCAGGACGACATGGTCAACATCGAGACCGGCATCGTGCTGCGCGAGATGCTCAGCACCCGCATGCTGCCCGAGATCGACCGCCCCCATGTCCCGCTGGTGTTGCGGATCTATGACCGCACGCTCGGGGCTGCGGTGGCCCAGCGTTTCGGCTTCGGCCATGTCCGGTCGACGGTCGAGCTGGCGACCCCGTGGTTCGTCGGTGCGGCGATGGGCTTACAGGTGCTGGGCACGTTCTCGGTGGGCCAGCAGTCGTTCACCGTCGGCGGCGTCCACGTCGACGCGGGCAGCGCGCTCGACGGCATGCGGATGGCCGACGTGCCGACGCAGATCCGGGTCATCGCCATCACCCGGGATGGCGCCACTCATCGCAGGCCGCGTCGCGACACCCAGCTGTGCGCGGGTGACACCGCGTATCTGGTCGGCCCGTATCGCGAACTGATCGATACGCTGCTGACCGGCCAGCGGGCGACGTAACGCCACGGTCAGGCGGCGATCATCAGGTCGATGGACAGCTGGTCGCAGATGGTGTGGGTGGTCGGCCAGTCGCCCCGCTGAGTCGCGCGGGCAAGTTCCTCGGTGAGCGGGCTCTGCACGTCCAGCTCGGCCAGCCAACCGGCGACGGTCGCTGCGACGCGGTCTGCGGTGACACCCACAGCGTGGCGATCGTGGAGCTGGTCGACGATCTCGTAGGTCGGCCCGAAGGTGATAGCTGCCCGGTGCTGGTGCCGCCAATGGATGTTCATATCGGTAGGAGCCCCGAGCACCTGGAACTACGACACTTTTCCCGGAACTTTTTGAGCGCATCTCATCGAGGTATTCAGTCACTCTCTTAGTTGTAGTAACGTGCCGGCAATGGACGTCTGGATCCTCGGCGGTTACCAGAGCGATTTCGCCCGCAACCTGCACCGGGAAGGTCTGGATTTCGCCGACCTGACCGCTGAGGTGGTCCGCGAAACCCTGACCGCGGCCAAGATGCGGGCCGCCGATATCGGCGTCGTCCACGTCGCGAACGCATTCGGCGAGATGTTCACCGCGCAAGGTCACCTGGGCGCCATGCCGGCCACCGTCGACGAGGGGTTCTGGGACACCCCCGCGAGCCGGCATGAGGCAGCGTGCGCATCCGGCAGCGTCGCAACCCTGGCGGCGATGGCCGATCTGCGTTCCGGCGCATATGACAGCGCGCTGGTCCTTGGCGTCGAGCTGGAGAAAACCGTGCCCGGGGACACCGCCGCGCAGCATCTCGGCGCCGCGGCCTGGGCCGGCCACGAGGGCACGGACGCAAAATTCATGTGGCCATACATGTTCAGCCTCGTGGCCGACGAATACGACCGCCGTTACGGTCTCGACGACATCCACCTCGACGCGATCTCGGGGCTGAACTACGCCAACGCGAAGGCCAACCCGAACGCCCAAACCAGGTCCTGGTCGGTTGATCCACGGTCCAATCCGCCTGTCGAGGGCCGCATCCGGCGGTTGGACTGCAGCCAGATGACCGACGGCGGCGCCGCCGTGGTCCTGGTGAACGACACCTACCGGCGTAATCACCCCGCGGTCCGGCCCATCGCCCGCATCGACGGCTGGGGCCACCGCACCGTCGGACTGGGGTTGCAGCAGAAGCTCACCCGCTCCGCCGCCGACCCGTACGTCCTGCCCCACGTGCGCCGCGCCGCCCTCGACGCATTCGAACGGGCGCGAATCGGCCTTGAGGGTCTCGACGGCGTCGAGGTACACGACTGCTTCACGCCCAGTGAGTATCTGGCGATCGACCACCTGGGTCTGACCGGCCCCGGCGACTCGTGGAAAGCCATCGAGAACGGCGACATCGAGATCGGCGGGCGACTGCCGGTCAATCCCAGCGGCGGGCTGATCGGCGGCGGGCATCCGGTTGGTGCGTCAGGAGTCCGCATGCTGCTCGATGCCGCCAAGCAAGTCAGCGGCACCGCCGGCGCCTACCAGGTCGAAGGTGCAAAAACCTTCGGCACCTTGAACTTCGGTGGGAGTACCGCCACCACCGTCAGCTTCGTCATCGGGTCCGCCCAGGAGGTCTCATGAACACCGACGTCATCGCGAAGTACCTGTCCACGCTGCCCGAAGATGACGACCACCCGTACCGCACCGGAGCCTGGCGACCACAGACCACCGAGTGGGATGCGGACGACCTACTGGCCGTCGAAGGCGAAATTCCCGCCGACCTGGACGGGGTGTACCTACGCAACACCGAGAACCCCCTGCACCCGGCATTCACGTTCTACCATCCGTTCGACGGCGACGGCATGCTGCACATCGTGGGCTTCCGAGATGGAAAGGCCTTCTACCGCAACCGGTTCGTGCGCACCGACGGCCTGCTCGCCGAAATCGAGGCGGGTGGCCCGCTGTGGCCCGGCATCGCCGAGCCCGTCGAACTGGCCCAACGCGAACACGGTTGGGGCGCCCGCACCTTCATGAAGGACGCCTCGAGCACCGACGTGACGGTGCACCGCGGCATGGCGCTCACCAGCTTCTACCAGTGCGGCGACCTGTATCGCATCGATCCGTACACCGGAGACAACCTGGGTAAGGAGGACTGGCGCGGCGGCTTCCCCACCGACCTCGGGGTGTCGGCGCACCCGAAGTCCGATGACCACACCGGCGAACTGCTCTTCTTCAACTACGGCAAGCAGGCGCCGTACCTGCACTACGGCGTCGTCGACGAGAACAACGCGCTGGTGCACTACGTCGACGTCGAACTACCGGGGCCGCGGCTGCCCCACGATATGGCGTTCACCGAAAACTACGTGATTCTCAACGACTTTCCGTTGTT
This sequence comes from Mycobacterium sp. FW102-FHT13B02, assembly GCF_058790275.1. NCBI lineage: Bacteria > Bacillati > Actinomycetota > Actinomycetes > Mycobacteriales > Mycobacteriaceae > Mycobacterium > Mycobacterium sp. FW102-FHT13B02. The sequence continues at coordinate 232,722 of NZ_JBYTCM010000002.1, read as the reverse complement.
CTGGGATGCCGAGTTGCTGAAGCACAACGCGCACATCCCACGCCTGCACCGGGACCTCCCATCGCGGTTCGCCGTCCTCCCGCGGCGCGGGACCGCCGACCAGGTGCGCTGGTTCGAAGCAGACAGCACCTACGTCCTGCACTTCACCAATGCCTACGAGGACGGCGATGAGATTGCGCTCGACGGGTTCTTCCAAGGTGAGCCCGCGCCGAGCGTGGGCCTCGATAACGGCATGGATCCCAAGTGGCAGCGCGTCTTTCGCGGTCTGTCCCTCGACGGCATGCAGACGCGGCTGCACCGCTGGCGGTTCAACCTCACCACCGGGCAGACCCGGGAGGAGCAATTGTCCGACAGCATCACCGAATTCGGGATGATCAACTCCGCCAACGCGGGCCGCGACTATCGTTACACCTACGCCGCAACCGGGAAATCCGGCTGGTTCCTGTTCGACGGACTGGTCCGGCACGACCTGCGCACCGGATCCGAACAACGATTCACGTTCGACGACGGCGTGTTCGGCAGCGAGACGGCCATGGCACCGCGTGTCGGCAGCGTCGGCGAGGACGACGGCTACCTGGTCACCATCACCACTGACATGAACGCCGACGAATCCTATTGCCTGGTATTCGACGCAGCGCGGGTCTCCGACGGGCCGGTGTGCAAACTCCAACTGCCGGAACGGGTATCGAGCGGCACGCACGCCACCTGGGCCGCCGGCTCGGAGTTGCGGCGCTGGCGCGAGTGATGGCGCCCGGCCCGGATGTCAATGCAGTGGGCCGGATGCTCGGGCTGCTCGGCGACGAGTGGACCCTGCTGATCGCCCAGCAGGCCCTACTGGGCGCTACCCGCTATGCGCAGTTCGCCGACCGGCTGCCGATCTCCAACTCGGTGCTCAGCCGGCGACTGAGCATGATGACCGCGGCCGAGCTGCTGAACCGCGTTGATTACCAGTTGAATCCGCCGCGCCATGAGTATCGGCTCACGGGACGCGGCAGGTCGCTCTGGCCGGTGCTGGTGTCGATCTGGGCTTGGGAGAGCCGGTGGGTGCCTGAGCACGACCTTCCTGCGATGCGGCACGGACTGTGCGGCCAGGAGTTCTCCCCTGCCCTGACCTGCCGCGCCTGCGGCAGCCTGGCCGACGAGAAAAGCCTTGTCGCGCAATGGGGCCCGAGCGGCTCGTGGCCACGTTCCATGCCGGTGTCGGCCACCCGGCGGCGCTCGCACGGCGATCGCAGCGCCCAAGCCGATCTGTTCCCCCAGACCATGAACATTCTCGGCAATCGATGGGCGTTCGCGACGATAGTCGCCGCGTTCGTGGGGACCACCCGGTTCACCGATTTCGCCGAACAACTCGGCGCCCCACCGGGATCACTGGCCGACCGGCTGCAGATCCTGGTGGCCAATGACGTGATGGCGGCCGGCGACGGCCGATACCGGCTCACCGAGAAGGGGCTGGCGGTGCTGCCGATCATCGTCACCGCGCTCGACTGGGCGCAGCGGTGGTTCACCGCGCCGGAAGGCCCAGCGGTGATCCTCACCCACTCGCGGTGTACGCAGGAATTCCACGCCGAACTGGCGTGTGACCAGTGCTGGGAGTCGCTGCGCGGGTCTGAGATCGAGCAGCGTCCAAGGTGAAGACGATGGCGAGGATCGCGACCATTCCCGCCATCGTCTTCACGCTCGGCAATCAGTCCTTCAGCGAGGACAGGTTGAACGCCGCACCCGTGCGATCGGTGACCGCCGCCAGCCGCCCGTACGGGGTGTCCTCGGCGGCGCGCACCACGGAGCCGCCGTTGGCGATCACCAGTTCGACGGTCTTGTCGACGTCGTCGCTGCCGAGGAAGAAGTTCCACGTGGAACGATCCAGGCCCGGGATGACCGTGCCATCCATCACGCCGATCAACGGGGTGCCGTCGAAGCTGGCTGTGCTGTAGCGGAACTCGTCGGTGTCGGACTCGATCTGGAGCTGCCAGCCGAAGACCGCGGTGTAGAACTCGCCGGCCTTGGCGAAGTCCGTCGTGGTGAGCTGGAACCACACCGGGGCGCCGGCTTCCTCGTACGCTTCGAAGCCCTGGTGCCCGGTCGGCTGCCACAGTCCAAAGAAGGCGCCCGTCGGGTCGGTGAGCATGGCCATCCAGCCCTTCTCGGGCACCTCCATGGCCGGGATGCAGGTGGTGGCGCCGGCGGCGACCGCGGCGTCGATGGAGGCCTGGATGTCGGCGGTGTGCAGGTACACGGTCCAGGCGTCGGGGGCGTTCCAATCCGGGTCGCTGGCCATCATGCCGCCGACGTAGCGGCCGTCGCGCCGGGCGTTGACGTAACCGCCGTAGTCGGCTCCCGGGTTTTCGTAGTCCCAACCCATCACGGCGCGGTAAAACGCCTGGGCGCCGGCCACATCGGAGGTGGCGAGGTCGATCCAGACGGGTGCGCCCAGCGGGGTTGCGGTACGAGTGGCCATGATGTTCTCCCTAGACGAGTGACGGGGTGGTCATCGGTACAGACAAGCACCCCGCCGAAAACTCATCGCGGAGCCGCCAACGGTAGAAGGTGGCGAGAATCTCGAAGATTCTCGCCACCTTCTTGCGCTCGGACGGGGTCTACAACGACGCGAACAGCGCCTTGAACTTCTCCAGCGAGTGGTGGATGTCGGACCGCAGCGCGGCCGCCACCACCATGCCGATGGGGCCGAACAGGGCCGGACCACCAAGGTGGACGTCGAACGCCACGTTCGAACCGGCTTCGGCCGGCGTGATCTTGGCCATCAACTTGACCCGGACGCCGCCCTTGCCGACACCGTTGAGGGTCAACGACCCCGGCGGGTTGTAGTGCACGATGGTCCAGTCGACCCGGTTCAGCATGCCTTTGACCTCGACGACGGACGAGATCTGCGTGCCCTTGCCCAGGGTCTCGGGCAGCGTGCTCCGCCACATGCGGTGGATGGACAGCCAGTCGTCGTACCGGGAGAGGTCCGACGCTGCCTCCCATGCCTTTTCCGGGGACAGGGGTACTTCGATAGAACTTGCGAGCTTTGCCATGACTACTGCTGTTCTTGCGTCCCCTCGGCCGGCGGCGCGGCGGGAGCCTCAGCAGGCTGCTCGCCGGCCACAGCCTTCTTGGCGGCTTCCTGAGCGCTGTCGACGACGCTCTTGAACTTGCCGTCGGTCTTCTCGTCGACGATGTCGCCGACCTTCTCGATGGCGGCCTCGACCTTGTCGGCGTTCTGCGCCGCCAGGTCCTTCACCTTGTCCAGAAATCCCATGATTCCCACCCTATCTATTGCCGGATCGTCCGGTGAACGTCCTTATTGTTCATGCCTCGTCGGTTCGCCACAACCGGCGCGGTTCGCCCAGCCAGCGGCCCTGCAGCCACCACAACACCTCGATCGCACCGGCGCCGACCAGGCCGATTCCGACGGCCGCCGAGGTCAGCGCCAGGTTCGACGGATCGAGCATGAACTGTTGCTGCGCCCAGGGAATCGAAAGAATCACCACGTACGCCAACGCCGACGCGGCGACCAGGGCCACGCGCCACCACTGGTACGGCCGGGCCACCACCGCCAGCACCCACACCGCGGACACCAGCAGCGTGATCAGGGCGGCGGTGGACGCCTGGTTCTGCTGAACCTCGTCGGCGTATTTCCCGTGGTAGGCCAGCAGGTACGAGGTGAACGTCGCGGCACCGACCACCAGGCCCGACGGCAGCGCGGCCGTCATCACCCGGCGCACGAAACCGTGGTGTGCCCTTTCATTGTTCGGCGCCAGCGACAGGACGAACGCCGGAATGCCGATGGTGAACCAGGCCGCGATGGTGACGTGGATGGGCTGGAACGGATACAGCACGGGCTCGGTGCCGAAGAACCTGGCCGACAAGCCCGCCAGCCCGACGAGCACGGCCAGCAACACCGAGTAGACCGTCTTGGTCAGGAACAGGTTCGAGACCCGCTCGATGTTGCCGATGACCCGGCGCCCCTCCCCCACCACATAGGGCAGGGTCGCGAACTTGTTGTCCAGCAGCACAATCTGCGCGACGGCGCGGGTCGCCGAACTGCCCGAGCCCATCGCGACACCGATGTCGGCGTCCTTGAGCGCCAGGACGTCGTTGACGCCGTCGCCCGTCATCGCGACGGTGTGGCCGCGCGACTGCAGCGCATGCACCATGGCGCGCTTCTGGTCCGGCCGGACACGGCCGAAAGTGGTGTACTCGCTGACGGTTTCGGCCAGCTGCTCCGGGTCGTCCGGCAGATGCCGGGCATCGAGCGTCTCGCCGTGCAGGCCGAGCGACCCGGCTACCGCGCCCACCGACACCGCGTTGTCGCCGGAGATCACCTTGACCGAGACATGTTGATGCGCAAAGTACTCCAGCGTCTCGCCGGCATCGGGGCGGACGCGCTGCTCCAGGGTCACCAGCGCCGCGGGCGTTACCTCACCGGGCGCGTCGGGAGCGTCCACGGAGCGGTCCGAGGAACCCAGCAGCAGCACCCGCAGGCCTTGTGCGCCAATCTGTTCGGCTTGCTCGGCTTCGGGTGAACCAGCGGCGAGCAAGACGTCGGGCGCGCCGAGCACCCAGTTGCCATGCTCGCCGTAGGACACCCCGCTCCACTTGGTCGCCGATTTGAACGGTGCGTTCGCGGTCTGGGTCCAGCCCGGCGGCAGCTTGTAGGCCTCGGCGATGGCGGCCATGCTGGCGTTGGGCCGGACGTCGTCGGCCGCCATCTGCGCCAGCACCGCCGCTGCGTCGTCCGAGGTGAATGTGCTGAGATCGCTGACCCGCATCCCGTTTTCGGTCAGCGTCCCGGTCTTGTCGGCGCACACCACGTCGACCCGGGCCAGACCCTCGATGGCCGGCAGTTCCTGCACCAGGCATTGGCGCCGGCCCAGTCGAACCACGCCGACAGCGAACGCCAGCGACGTCATCAGCACCAGGCCTTCGGGCACCATGGGCACCAGTGCGCCGACGGTGCGCAACACCGACTCTTTCCAGCCCACGCCGGTGACGGTGAACAGCTGGGTGTAGATGATCAACGCGCCGGCCGGCCAGAGCAGGTAGGTGATGAACCGCAAGATGGTGTTGATGCCGCTGCGCAGCTCAGACTTGACCAGGGTGAATTTGCTTGCCTCGGCGGCCAATTGGGCAGCGTAGGCCTCGCGGCCGACCCTGGTGGCGCGGTAGGAACCGCTGCCGGCCACCACGAAGCTGCCCGACATGACGGTGTCGCCGGGGTTCTTGTCGATGGCGTCGGCCTCACCGGTGAGCAGCGACTCGTCGACTTCGAGGTTGGCGCCTGCCAAGACAATTCCGTCGACCACGATCTGATCGCCCGCGCCGAGCTCGATGACGTCGTCCAGCACCACCTCTGCCGGAGACCGTTCCTGCGTGCCGGACTGCCTGCGCACCAACGGTTTTGCCTGCCCAACGATGGCCAACCGGTCCAGGGTCTGCTTGGCCCGCAGTTCCTGGATGATGCCGATGGCGCTGTTGGCGACGATCAGCAGCCCGAACAGTCCGTTGATCACCGAGCCCGTCGCCAGCACGATCAGGAACAGCGTCCCGAGGATCGCGTTGATGCGCGTGAAGACGTTGGCGCGGACGATCTCCGAGACACTGCGGGCCGCCCGCGTCGGGACGTCGTTGGTCTGGCCGGCCGCAACGCGTTGCGCTACTTCGTCATCCGACAGGCCTGTGGCCGCCGCGGTGCGTTCCGGATCCTCGACAGTCACCCTTCATCCCCCACAAAGTCGGGATTTGTGCACGAAAAGGTACGGTCAGCGACCCGTATCGTGCACAAATCGCTGGTTACGGGCGCCACCACTCATCCAGCCCCGGCAGCCGCGCCGGTTCCACTCGTTGCCCCGGCACGGGCACCGCGACGTCCACCGACTCGTCGCGCGCCGCGATGATCATCCGCTCGACTGGCTCGGACCACGGGTGCGGCGCCAGCCGGAACGTCGCCCAGTGGATCGGCACCAGCAGGCCGCTGTCGGTCACATCGCGATGGGCCCGCACCGCGAACTCCGGATTCATGTGGATGTCCGGCCAGCCCGGGTGGTACGCGCCGATGGGCATCAGGGTCAGGTCGAACGGGCCGTAATCGGCGCCGATGTCGCCGAAGCTCTTGGTGTAGCCGGTGTCGCCGCCGAAGAACGCCCGGTGCTGCGGGCCGATCAACGCCCAGGACGCCCACAGAGTGGTGTTGCGGGTGAGGAAGCGTCCGGAGAAGTGCCGGGCCGGCGTGCACACCAGAGTCAGCTCGCCGAGGTTCGCGCTCTGGTTCCAGTCGAGTTCGATGATGCGCTCGGCCGGGATGCCCCACCAGCGCAGGTGCGCGCCGATACCGAGCGGCACGAAGAACTTGGCGCGCTGCATGCCGGCCAGCTGCGTGATGGTGTCGATGTCGAGGTGGTCGTAGTGATCGTGGCTGATGATCACCGCGTCGACCGCCGGGAGCGCCTCCAGCGGCGCGGGCACCTCGTGGAGCCGCTGCGGACCGACCGTCCGAGACGGGGAGCACCGGCGGCTCCACACCGGATCGGCCAGCACGCGGTAACCGTCGATCTCGATCAGCGCCGAGGAGTGGCCGAACCAGGTGACCGCCAGGTCCCCGGCCGGGAGCCCGGGATCGGGTACCACCAGAGGGATGGGCATGGGCGGGCGCTGGAGCGCGCTGCTGGTCAGCAGGTCACGAACCAGCCCGGCCTGCTGTTCGCGGCTCAGCTCCGTGCCCGACGGCGGCTCGAGGTTGACGAACACCCCGTCGCGATAGTTGGGCGACTCGGCAGCCACTGCGTTGATGTCCACGGGTCCGGCACCGAGTGCGGCGGGCGCGCCATTGAGTGCCCGCATCACCCAGCCACCGGCTGCCAGCGCCGCCGTTCCCCACATCAGCCGCAGTGCCCGTCGCAGCATCAGGCGCCCTGGAACCTCGGCGCCCGCTTCTCGAACCGGGCCACCTGGGCTTCGATCACGTCGGGGCTGGCCCAGGCCTTGTTGAACATGCGGGTGTGTTCGCCGCGGACGGTGTCGTAGGCACCGTCGTCGTTGAGCACGCGCTTGGAGTGCGCGACCGACAGCGGGGCGTGCCCGGCGATCTCGGCAGCCCAGGCCTGGGCGTCGGCCAGGGTGCCGGCGCGGTTGATCATGCCGGTCAGCAGCGCGGTGTCGAAGTCGAGCCGTTCGGCGGCGATCAACATGCCACGGGCCCGGCCGTGGCCGACCAGCGACGTCAGCCGGCGAATGCTCCAGTTGTCCAACGCCAGACCGTACTTGGCGATGGGGAACTGGAAGTACGTGCCCGGGGCCGCGACCCGCAGGTCGCAGATCATTGCCAGGATGACGCCGGCGCCGATCGCCGGGCCGTTGAGCGCCGCGATGATCGGGATCGGACTGGCATCGATGGCCAGGTTCAGGGCCAGTGCCTTGTCCGGCAGTTCCTTGGCCACGCCCTCGGCATCGGAGAGGTCGGCGCCCGCGCTGAACACGGTGCCCTGCCCGGTCAACACGATCGCGCGGGTATCGGCCGGTGAGGCCTTCTCGATCTCTTCACGCAGGCCGTCGACGAGTGCGCCGTTGAGCGCGTTGCGTCGCTCGGGTCGCTGCATTTCCAGGGTCAGGACATTGCCGTCCCGGGTCACTCCGATCATTCGGCCAGCCTAAGCGGTACGACGATCACTCGGCGAGGCCAGGCGCCGGGTGCGAAACAACGAAGTGTGGACCGGGGCGGGCAGGGAGCCGATTAGCCTGACCGGGTGAGCCGGACCGGAGCACGTCAATTCTTCGACGCCATCCTCGACGACGGATCGTTCCACAGCTGGGACGGACCGCCGCTGGACGTCGCGGTGAGCGATACCTACCGCGCCGAGCTGGCCGACGCGACGCTGCGCACGGGGCTGGACGAGTCGGTCCTGACCGGCGAGGGCACCGTGTCCGGCCGACGCGTGGCTGTGCTGGCCTGCGAATTCGACTTCCTGGCCGGGTCGATCGGGGTAGCCGCCGCGGAGCGGATCACGGCGTCGGTGCAGCGCGCGACCGCGCTCGGATTGCCGCTGATCGCCTCGCCGTCGTCAGGCGGCACCCGCATGCAGGAGGGCACCGTCGCATTTCTGCAGATGGTGAAGATCGCGGCGGCCGTCGAGCTGCACAAGAAAGCGCACCTGCCCTACCTCGTGTACCTGCGGCACCCCACAACCGGCGGGGTCTTCGCCTCCTGGGGATCGCTGGGCCATCTCACGGCCGCCGAACCAGGTGCCCTGATCGGCTTCCTCGGGCCGCGCGTCTACGAACAGCTCTACGGCGAGCCGTTTCCCGACGACGTGCAGACGGCCGAGCACCTGTTCTCCCACGGGGTGATCGACAGCGTGGTGCCGCTGGACAAGCTGCGTGGCGTCATCGATCAGGTCCTGACGGTCGTCGCCGACCCGCCCGAACCGGGGATTTGTGCACGAAAGGTTACGGCCAGCGACCCAGATCGTGCACAAATCACGGAGACGACGGCATGGGAGTCCGTGGAGGCGTCGCGGCGGGCGGACCGGCCGGGCGTGGACTACCTGCTGACGCACGGCGCGACCGACCGGGTGCTGCTGTCCGGAACCGGGCGCGGCGAATCGGGGACGACGCTGCTCGCGCTGGCCCGGTTCGGCGGGCAACCCGCGGTGGTGGTCGGGCAGCGCCGGGTGATCGGCGGCCTCGTCGGGCCGCGCGCGCTGCGGGAGGCGCGCCGCGGCATGGCGCTGGCAGCGGGGTTGCAGCTGCCGCTGGTGCTGGTGATCGACACCGCGGGGCCCGCGCTGTCACGCCAGGCCGAGGAGGACGGTCTCGCCGGTCAAATCGCGCTGTGCCTCGCCGAACTCGTCACGCTCGACACCCCGACGGTGTCGGTGCTCCTGGGTCAGGGCAGCGGCGGCCCGGCGCTGGCGATGGTTCCGGCCGACCGGGTGCTCGCCGCGCAGCACGGCTGGCTGGCTCCGCTGCCGCCGGAAGGCGCCAGCGCCATCGTCTACCGCGACGTCGACCACGCCCCCGAACTTGCTGCCGCCCAAGGAGTTCGGTCTGCGGACCTGTTGAAGGCCGGCATCGTCGACGTGATCGTGCCCGAGAATCCCGACGCCGCCGACAATCCGGTCGGATTCACCGAACGGCTGGCGGCCACCATCGCCGCCGAGCTGCACGCACTGCACACCGTGCCCGCCGCCCAGCGGCTCGGGGTGCGGCTGCAGCGCTACCGGCGGATCGGTGTACCCGACAGCTGAGCCGGCGCGATGGCATGCTGGACAGGGTGCAAATGGCGATGCACTTCTGGTGGCTGATCTTTCCGCTGAGCGGGGTGATCGGCGGTGCTGTTCGGGCCATTGCGGTGGCGAACGATCGGCGCGCCGAACGCCGGCTCGAGCGCTACCGCATCAAGCAGCAGACCAAGATCGCCGTCGCCGAAGCGGCGGGACGGGGCCGCGTCGACGCCGCCACCGAACGGCGCGCCATCAGCAGGGTGCTGGCCCAGCACGACGACACCGACGGCCGGTGGCTGAGTTACGAGTTGGACGTCGCCAAGCTGCTCGACTTTCCGGCGATGACGAACCTGCGGGACCCGCTCACCGTTGCCTTCCACAAGGCCAAGAGCCGCGCCGACCTACTCCGCCCGTCGACTCCCGACGACCTGGCCGGCGATCGCGACGCCCAGATCGAATACCGAGACGCCGTCCATGAATACGCGTCGGCATTCGACGTCGCCGAGGCCGAGGCGGTCCGCCGGCGGCGCAGCGATTTTTCCGCAGAGGACCAGGAGCGGTTGGCCCGGGCCGAGCACCTGCTGCGGGTCGCGTCCGATCCGGCGGCCACCCCGAGCGAGCGGCACAACGCGTACAGCAAGGCCCGCCGGGAACTCGACGGACTCATCGCGCTACCAGCGGTGACGCGGGCGGCGATCGAACGTCGCGTGGCGGGTGAGATCGAGGCCTGATCAGGCCTCGTCGAGGTAGCGCTGCAGCGTCGGCGCGAGCCAGTGGATGAGGTCGCCGTCGCTCATCGCGACGATCGGCGGCAACTTCAGAACGAACCGGCACATCGCCATGCCGAGTATCTGCGTGGCAATCAAGCCGGCACATCGCGCGGGGTCGGCGGGTTTGAGCCGGGCGATGGCGGGCCGCAGCTGGTCGGCGAAGATGCTCTGCATCCGCCCCGCCGCTTCGGCATTCGTGGTCGATGAGCGCAGCAGCACGATGAGGCCGTCGTCCTGCGTCCAGCGGTCCAGGAAGTGCGCCACCAACGCGGCACCCAGGTCCGCCCTGGGGACATCCGACAGGTCCGGGAACCGCAGATCGAATTCGGCTGCGGCGGCGAACAATTGGTCCTTGTTGCCGAAGTAGCGCATCACCATCGACGGATCGATGTGCGCGTCCGCGGCAATGGCCCTGATGGTCGCCCCCTGGTAGCCGGTCGTCGCGAACCTCTCCCGGGCCGCCGCCAGGATCACGGCCTTGGTCTCCTCTGACGATCTACGCATGCCAACAACTGTATGCCAACACTTGTTGACTTCGATGCCGAAACGCGCAACCATGGTTATGCCAACAACTGTTGGCATACGCGGAAGGAGACACAGATGACTGACACCGATGTGCTGATCGTCGGAGCCGGCCCCACCGGACTCGCCCTCGCCGCCGCCCTACAGGCCCGCGATGTCGAAGCCCTCGTGGTCGACCGCCTGGCAGCCGGGGCCAACACCTCGCGCGCCGCAGTGGTCAACGCCCGCACACTCGAGGTACTCGAGGAACTGGGCGTGGCTGAACGCCTGGTTGAGCTGGGTATCCGCGCCCCGCGTTTCACCATCCGTGACGGCCACAAGACGCTGATCCCGGTCGATTTCAGCACACTGCCGACCCGGTACCCCTACAGCTTGATGGTGCCGCAATGCACCACCGAGCGGGTGCTGCTGGACCGTCTGGCCGAACTCGGCGGCAAGGTCGTGCGGCCCAAGACCCTGGCCCGTGTCACCCAGGACGGCGAGGGCGCCACGGCACACTTCGATGACGGCGAGACGATCCGGGCGCGGTACCTCGTCGGCGCCGACGGCATGCACAGCGTCGTCCGGGAGCAGTCGGGAATCGGGTTCAGTGGCGGACAGTACGGGCAGTCCTTCGCCCTCGCCGACGTCCGCCTCACCGGCGATGTCACAGCGAGCGAGGTGATCCTGTTCTGGGCGGCCAGCGGTATGACGGTCGTCGCTCCACTGCCCGGCGGCACCTACCGCATCGTCGCGCCCGTCGACGCGGCGCCCGAAGAGCCGTCCGCCGCTTTCGTCCAGGAACTGCTCGACACCCGCGCCTTCGGGCCGGGCCGGGTGACGGTGACCGACGTCGAATGGGGATCCCGGTTCCGGGTGCACCACCGCGTCGCCGACAGCTACCGCGCCGGTCGGGTACTGCTCGCGGGCGACGCCGCCCATGTCCACAGCCCGGCCGGCGGCCAGGGCATGAATCTGGGCATCCAGGACGCCCTTGCGTTGAGCGATTCCCTGGCAACGGTTTTGGCGACCGGACGCGACGCGGCGCTCGACGCCTACAGCGCAGCCCGGCGCCCCTTGGCGCAACAAGTCATCGCCCTCACCGACCGGCTGACCCGGCTGGCCACGCTGCCGGGACCACTGCTCCCCGCCCGGAATCTGGCGATCGGGCTCATCGGCCGCCTCCCCGCCGTGCAGCACCAGCTGGCGTGGCGACTGTCCGGGCTGGCCAACCGCTGAGCCGGTCCCGACAGCGGAAAGCCGGGCCTGATCTTCGGGGGTGACCAGGCCCGGCAGCTCATTTCCGCTCAGCCGTTGCAGCAGTGCGACTTCTTCGGCGACGGCGGCACATTCAGCGCCGGGTTGCGATCGAAGAAGCCGACCGGCTTGAGCTTGAATCCGGCGTAGTCCACCGGCATCACCGGCCAGTCCTCGGGCCGCGGGAAGTGCGTCAACCCGAAGGTGTGCCAGACCACGATGTCCTCACCCTCGATGTTGCGGTCCTGCGCGACGAAGGACGGCAGGCCGCCATCACCCGGATGCTGGTTGACGAACTGGCCGGCCGGATAGCGTTCGGCCGGATCGTATTTCGTCACCCACAGGTGTTTGGTGGCGAAGGCCGCCCGCTTGGCGATGGAGCTCGACGGGTCGGCCAACAGCGTGGGCTGTCCCTCGGGGTGCAGCGCGTAGCCGACGTTCTGGCCCAACCGGTTCTGCTTGGTCGGGTTGGTGATGTGCCACACCCGGGCCTTGAGGTTGTCGGCGGTGCGCATGGCTTCGAGCTCGTGGGTCAGCTTTGTCTTCTGCGGGCGGAATGCGTTGCCCCACGGGTTGTCCGGGCCCATCGGAACGCCGACCGCGTCCACCTCCTCGACGGTGTTGGTCAGCCCGTCGACCGCCATGTCCAGCCGCGCCGAGAACATGTGCTGGTGGAACGGCGCGCCCAGGCCCGGGGCCATCTCGGTGGAAAAGCCTTCCGGCCCACGGTAAGCCGAAGCGAACACGATGCCGGTGGCCTTGGCCTCCAGCTCGATGGTGCCGTCGAGGTAGAGGTACCAGTAGAAGCCGTAGTCGTAGTTGCCGATGGTGAGGAAGAAGGAGATCACCAGACGACGCGACCGGCGCACCTCGGCCATGCCGTTGAACATGTCGGTGTGCTTCCACAGCACGCCGAAGTCCTCCTCGTGCAGGCAGATTGCGTTCTTCATCAGCTTGGGCTCGCCGTTCTCGTCGGCGATGGTGACGTCGAAGTACTTGATCTCGCCGAGGCAGTCGCAGCCCAGTTCGAGGGCATTGGTGTAGCGGCCGAACAGGTACTCGCCCTGATCGAAGTAGTTCTGCCAGTACCGCACCGGGGACGGATCGGCGTAGGGCACCACCATCTCGGCGATGGACGCCCGGTACACGACCGGCCGCCCGTCGATCGACAACTGGTGCAGGGTCAGACCCTCGCGGACATCGAAGCCGAAGCGGAAAGACCAGTCGGCCCACGTGATCTGGTTGCCCGCAACGGTGAAGCTCGCGCCTTCGGGCTGCGTGATCTCGATGGGCTTGAGATCGGTGCGGGCGGGAACGGCATGCGGTGCGGCGTCCCACTCGCCACGCTCGGTGGGCAGCGGCAGCTCGACCTCATCGATCACCTTGACAACCTTGCGGCCCGTGAGGTCGACGTAGGCGACCACGCCGTCGATCGGGTGCGCCCAGGGCAGGTCGGCCGCGTCGTATTGGTAGAACGCCAGCACCCGGACGATGCGCCGGCCCACCTCGTCTTCGTGTCCGAATACGCCGGCTGACAGCGGAACCGCCCGCACGTCAGTCGGATTCAGCTTGCGCTTGGTCATCGCCTCGATCCACTCGGGGCACTCGAGGAGGAACGCTTCGATGTCCTCGAATTCCTGGTCCAGGATCGGTACGTGACCGTCGCGCGTGCTGTCGATCGTCACCTCGCTGATCACGCGGCCCTCGGTCACCGACACCACCAGATCGGAGCCCTGCCCCGTGGCCCGGTCCAGCAGCAGCACCCGGGCGCGGCGGTCCATGTCGTCGCCGGGGCGGAAGGCCAGCACATCGTTCTTGTGCGGCTCCTCCAACGCGACGAACACGAAGCGGACGCTGTCGCCGAGCAGCCCGTGGGCGTCGACGATGCGGCGGACCGCGCGGATTTCGTCGGCACTCAGTGGGGTGAGCGGATGGTCGGGAACTGTCGTCACCTGGGGCTCAATAGTGGCAGTCATCGTGCGATCTCCTTTGCGATATCAGGGTTTTCGTTCTGTTGATTCCCGGCATGGGGCCGCGCCACTGCGACCGCGATGCCGCCGACGAAGGCGCCGACCAGCAGGACGCCGAGGATCGCGGCCATGGTGCTGGAGCCACCGACCAGCAGCGGCAGGTTGACCGCGGTCATCACCGACAGGACGGCCAGGCCGACAAGGCCAAGGCTCGGCGCGATGACGGTGTGCCATGGCCGGGTATCGAGGCGCGTGCGGCGGAAGAAGACGATGACGGCTGCCGAAGTCAGGGTCATCAGCACCACGATGCCCACCGATGCCGCGCCGACGAACCAGGTGAACACCTGCGTCACCGGGTCCAGTCCAGCCACCACCGACGCTCCGACGAGCACCAGCGCCGAGAGGGTCTGTGCGAACGAGGCGATGTGCGGGGAGTCGTGCCGCGGGTGCGACCGACCGCAGCGCTCGGGGAGCGCCCGGGTGTTACCCAGCGAGAAGATGTAGCGGGCCAGCACGTTGTGGAACGACAGCAGTGCGGCGAAAAGACTTGTGATCAAGAAGATCTGGACCAGGTCACCGGCCAGGGCACCGACGTAGCGGGTTGCGGTCTCGGTCAGCATGGTCGCGGGATTCTTCGTCGCCTCGTCGACCGCGCCCGCATCACCCCAGGCGCTGACCAGTGCCCAGCTGCTGAGCGCGTAGAAGCCTCCGATGAGCAGCAGTGCGGCGTACGTCGCACGCGGGATGGTGCGCGCCGGATCACGTGCCTCATCACGGAACACCGCCGTGGCCTCGAAGCCGATGTATCCGGCCAGCGCGAAGATCAGTGCGATCCCCGGGGCACCGGAGAAGAAGTTGTCCGAGTGCAGCACTGCCGCCGAAAGCCCCTGTGCACCATCATGTCCGATGACTGCGGCGTTGATCACCAGCACGATGCCGACTTCGCAGACCAGCAGGACGCCCAGGACCTTGCCCGACAGCTCGATGTGCCGGTAGCCCAGGACGCCGGTGACCGCCATCATCACCAGGGCATAGAGGTACCAGGGCATCGACGGCCCACCGTGTGCGGTGATGAGCTCGTTGATGGACGCGCCGATGTAGCCGTACACACCGACCTGCACCGCGGTGTACGACAGGAGGGCCAGGAACGCGGCGCCGAGTCCCGCATGCCGGCCGAAGCCGGCCGCGATGTAGGTATAGAAGGCGCCGGCTCCGGTGATGTGCCGGGCCATCGCGGTGAAGCCGACCGCGAACAGCAGCAGCACCGCGGTGCAGACGACGTACGACGCTGGATACGCCGCCCCGTTGCCGGCGGAGATGCCGATGGGAAAAGTGCCGGCAACGACGGTCAGTGGCGCAGCGGCGGCCACGACCATGAACACGATTGCCACCGGGCCGAGACGGCCCGTCAATCGGTTGGGTTGAGCACCGGCGCTTCGACCGGCATCGAGAACTGCGTCAGTTGTCATGGCAACACCTTCGCTGGAATTGAATGTGAATTGGTTGCGGCACGGTAAGGCTTCAGTGAGTTCAAATGAGAATTCCTGGAGCGGTGAATTCTCATTTGACGGCGAAACTCACAGCGCGATGTTGATGGCTTTTGTCTGGGCGTATTCGGCAATGGCGCCCCTCGGTGGCCGGGTCGACGGTGTCGAACCGCCGGCCGGAGACCGACTCGGCCCGCTGACCGTCGACGTACATCTGCTGCGGACGGGAAATGAAATCAGTGGTCCGCGGGTCCAGATCGACACTGAGCGTGGCTGCCATGGACGTCATACTTACGCCTCGATGTGGTGCGCGTCACCACTAATTCCGAATGGGTATTCGGCGAATTCGGATTCTCATTTGAAATGGCTTTGCCGTTCTCATTCTGGCCTCCCGATAATCGCAGCTCGTGTCGATCACCAGGCATCGGCGGGCTATGTCTGGCGGCTGCCGTCCGCTCCGATTCTCATTTGAAGATTTTCGATGTTTACCCGACAACGCTGCCGGGGTCGGTGGCGATCGGCTACCTTCCGACGAATGGGCCCCACCCGAACCATCCGCAGCCGCTCGCCGGTCGCCGGGCTTCAGCGCGCACAGCTGACGTTCACTCAGGTTCTGGGGCAGTCGGTCTCGGCGGTGGCCCCGTCGGCGGTGATGGTCACCCTCCCGGCACTGGTCCTGCCGGCCGCCGGCCGCACCACGATCGCGGTGTTCATCCTGACGGCCCTCATGATGACCGCGGTCGGGTACTGCATCACGCAGTTCTCCACCCGGATGGTGGCCGTGAGCGGGCTGTACAGCTACACCGTCAAGGGCTTGGGCGCTGTGCCCGGTGTTGCGGCCGGGTGGTCACTGGTGATCGGCTACGCCGCCGCGGCGATGGCCAGCGCCCTCGGCGCGGCCAGCTACATCGCCGCCCTGCTAGGCCGGGTCGGGGTGCCCGGCGGTAAACCCGTCATCGCCGGCCTGACCGTCCTGGTCGGCGGCGGCGCGCTGATCCTCATGGTCCGGGGCATCAGGCTGTCGGCGCGCATCTCACTGGCCGTCGAATTGTTCGCGATCGTGGTGGCCGGCATGGTACTGATGATCGCCTTCGGCGGCGCGGTCACGGGCGCCGCGGCACCCTCGAAAACGATTGCAGATGCCCCACATTCGGCACTGGGCTTCGCCCTCCTGCTCGCCATCACCTCATATGTGGGGTTCGAGAGCGCGAGCACCGTGGCCCGGGAGGCGCAGCGCCCGTTCGTCACCGTGACCCGGGCCATCCGCTGGACGCCGCTGGCCCTCGGGGCGCTCTACACCTTTGCCGCCGTCCTGCAGACCACCGGCACCATCCGCACCCGGACCGGGTCGACGCCCATCGTGCTGTCCCTACCCGACTCCGCCGACACCTTGGCCGGCGCGCTGTCCATCGCGATGGAGTTCGGCATCACCGCGTCGTGGATCGCCTGCGTGATCGGCTCCAGCACGGCGTTGTCCCGCACCCTGTTCGCGATGGGACGTGAGGGCCTGCTGCCGGACGCCATGGGTCGCGCCCATCGGCGGTACCGCACCCCGCACGTCGCACTCAGCATCGCGATGCCGCTGATCGTGGCCGTGCCGGTCGGCTACCTCTTTGCCGCGGAGTCCAGCCGCGACGTTCTCATCGGCCTGCTCGCGGTATCCGCGCACGGCTACATCGTGGCGTATCTGCTGGTGTGCCTTGCCACTCCGGCCTTCCTCCGTCGGATCGGCGAGCTCACCACCGTCCCGATGATCGTCGGGCTGGCCACTGCCGCCACCATGGTCGCGATCATCATCTGGGCTGCGCTATCGGTGGCGTCACCGGCGTGGATCGCCACTGCGGTCTACTCCGTCCTGTTGGCGTTCGGTCTGGCGGCATTCCTGGTGCGCCGCCGGACGGTTACCGATCTGGCCGACCGCGTCGGGGTGTTCGACGAGACCGTCGCCGGTGACGTGTTCGCCGACTACAACCCGTGGGAGGTGCGCCGATGAGCCCGGCCGACGGTGCGCTGTCCGGCCGCCAGCCCAAGGCGGTACAGAGCGCGCTGCAGGTGCTCGAGGCCGTCGCCGTGGCCGGCACCGGCGTCACCGCAAAAGACATCGCCGAGCACCTTTCCATGCCATCGGCCACCACGTACCGGCTGCTGAATCTCCTTGTCGCCGACGGCTACATCGTGCGGCTACCAGACCTGTCGGGATTCGCACTGGGCCCGCGCATGGGCTTGCTGATCGACGCCGCGGTCTCCCCCACCGTGTGCACCAAGGCCCGCGAGACGCTGGCGGAGCTGCGACTCTCGGTGCGCTTCGGCGTGCACCTGTTCTACTTCACCAACACCTCGGTGCGCCTGGCCGACCCCGACGGTGAATACCCACCGCCCGCAGACGAATCAGTGCTCAACCGGCACCTGCACGCCAGTGCGGTCGGCAAGTTGTTGCTCGCCGAGAAACACGACGCCGATGCGCTGCTCGGCCTCACGCCGGCCGCGCTCACCGACCGCACCGTCACCTCGAGATCGGCGCTGGCCGAACAGCTCACCGAGATCAGGGCGCATGGATACGCGGTGCAGATCGGTGAGCTGCGGGCCGACTGCGCCTGCGTCGTGGTACCCGTCCGATCCGCCGCCGCGACCCTGGTCGCTGCCGTGGCGATGTCCGGCCGCGCCGAACAGGAACAGCTCCTGAAGCGGCAGATTCCGGTACTGCAGGACTATGCGACCCAATTGGCGCCGCTACTGGCCTGACGCCAGCACATGCCGGCGTGCGTACCGGCTTGCGGATCAGCTGGCACGGGCCATTCTCGGGGCACCCTGTTTGCGGAATTGACGCATACGTCGCTACTGTGCGACAGTCGTCGGGGATAAATCCAGATACGCACAGCAATGCAATGCATCGGACGGTAAGCATGGTAAATCGGCTGCTTACAGTGCATCAATTGGTTGTTCTACTACAGTCGGCAAATCAAATCGAGTTGCTGCTGAGCGTGGCGGCCGGGACCGCGTCGATCGTCACCGCTGCCCGTGACGCCGTAGGTGACGTTGCTGCCTGGGGTCCGGAGCGCGCGCACTCGGAATTCTGCACCTGCAAAGACGGCGACACGTCCCACTGCCCCGCGCGCGACTCACTCTGAGCTGCGGAAAGTCATCGCCCAGAGGTGGGGCACGGCACCATGACACCGCACCCCACCTCGACAGCGCTCAACCGCCGATCGCCTCGGCGACCTTGACCCCAACCAGCACCACGGCCACCAGCAGGTAGCCACGCAGCGCGACCATGCCGGCCACCCGCAACGGCGACCACGCTGGCCGATCCAGGGTGTCCAGAGCGGGAGTCCGGAACTCGTCCCGCTCCTGCCTCAGCAGAGCCTTCCGGACAGCGCGATCGTCCGGTTTCTCATCCAGATCCGCCACCTGCTCGGGGTCCAGACCACCCAGCTCGGCGGCTACTTCCACCGCGTCCCGCTTTCGCTGCGTGCGCCGCGACCGCAACGTGGCACCGGCGATGGCCGCGCCTCCCAGGGCGCCGACGCCCACCCCGATTCCGAATCCCGACTCGAGTTGTGCGGCAGTCAGATTCGGGAAGAACGTCGCCGCCGTCAGGGCCAGGGACAGCAGCACCAAGGCCCACACGATCACGCCGGCCACGATGTTCTGCCGCATGGTGTTGACCCACGGACCCAGCACTGCCTTGTCGTTGCACAGCAGAACCAGGAACACCGTCGCCGACGGCAGCAGCACCCCGGCCAGCGCCTGCACGCCCTGGGTGAGCAGCCCCAGCACGTGATCCGGGCTGAACGACACCGCGGCGGCCACCCCCAAGAGAGCGGCGTAACCCAGGTAGAAGGCCGGTGCCTCGCTGACCTTCCAGTGCAATGAGTGGCGCCTGCCCAAGGTGTCACCCAGTGCGTAGGTGGTGGCGAGCCCGACGGCATTGGCCCCGATGAGCGACGCGTCCAGCAGCAGGATCGCGAACAGCGCGCCCGCGGTGTCAGACACGTGCTGACCGAGCTGATGTGCCACGTCACCCGCATCGGTGAAATTGCCGGCCGCGCCGCTACCGGCGAGCCCGAACGCGCTGGCGGCCATGATCGCCACCGCACCCACCATCACCACGACGATGCCGATCCACAGGTCGATCCGCTCGTAACGAATCCACTTGGGGGTCAAGCGCTTGTCGACGATGTTGGACTGCTGGAAGAACAGCTGCCACGGCGCGACGGTGGTGCCGACGATGGCCACGATCAGCAACAAGAGCGTCGAGTTCAGGCCACCCGGGAACGACGGGATCAGGCCGCGCGCAGTGTCCGACGCCGACGGGTGCACGATGAATGCCAGTGGGAAGATCACGATGTTGATGGCGATCAGCGCGAAAACGAAGCGCTCCCAACGGCGGAACGAACCGCCGGCCACCACGGCGAACAACAGCACCGCGGCGAGCGGCACCGAGATCGACTTGGGCAGCCCGAAGTAGCTCAGCGCCATCGACACCCCGACGAATTCGGTGACGATGGTCAAGGCGTTGACGATGAGCAGGTCACCGACACTGAACGCGCCCCAGAACTTGCCGAAGCGCGCGAAGATCAGGCGGGCGTGCCCGACGCCGGCGACCGCACCGAGCCGCACCACCATCTCCTGGTTGACGTACAGCACCGGAATCAGCAGCGCCAGCGTCCACATCAGTGCCATGCCGTAGTTCTGGCCGGCCTGCGCGTAGGTCGCGACGCCGCCGGCGTCGTTGTCCCCGACCATGACGATGAGGCCGGGCCCCATCACCACCAGCAGCATCTTCAATCGCTGCCAGCGGCTGCGACCCGCGCTGGTCTCGTCGGTGCGGATGGTGCCGAGCGCGCCGACGATGTCGCCGACGTGCGCGGTGTCGAGCACTGCGGTGCTCGGTGAATCACGTTGCGTTGCTGAGGTTTCGCTGGAGGGACGCGGGGTACGAGCGAAAAAGGCCATGTCGAGATTCCTCTCGGGATATGGCAGCACAAGAGGGGTCCGCCCACCGGAATCGGTGGGCGGACCGTGCGGCCTAACGGATCAGAAGTGGGGGTGCGCCCCGAGAGACGCCGAGATCACCGCGAGCGGCGTGTGCGACATCTGGAGGTTGTGCCGTTCCTGCGGGGTCAGCCGAGCGCGAACGCTCACCCGACGAACAACGCGATGTACTGCGGCACTACGAAATACGGTCATGACAGGTCTCCTGCAGGGATGAGTCCCGCGAGCCTGCGTCAGGCACCGTCGATCAGACGGCCACGCCGATGAAGAGCCGGCAAGGTCGCGGGAGGATGGAAATGAAATTGTCGGAGTTGGGTTTTCGCTCCGGACTGGAACTCGGACCATCGCCAGGTTTCATGTGTCCTCACCTCCTCGCCGTCAGGTCCCCACCAGGGACAGTTGTGCCACATGACTTCGACAACACGCAAGGGATGGACACGGCATCCGAAGCGGCCATAACGGGCCACTGCATCTCGACGCCACATACACCCCTCTCGTCAGAGCTTCGGCACTGAACGACGTAATCCACCTGGGCGGATAGCCACTTTGGGTAACCCCTTAATCCGGGGAGACCTGTCCTGACCCTGGGCGTCTCTCGACGTCGTCGGATCAGTGGCTTTTGTTCGTTCAGGAGCCTCGCCTAGCGAGGTGCTGACCTGGGAAACATAACCCCGGCCGCGGCGGCCCGTCAAGTTGAATGACGGCCGACTCGCCGGGCATGACAGGGTGATCAGCTGTACGGGTGCGCTCCGATCGAAGCCGAGATGACGGCCAAGGGCGTAGCCGACAAGCGCAGGTTGTGTCGTTCCTCCGGGGTCAGTTGTGCTCGGGCACGGACCCGCTCAACTATCCGGCGGACGGCGTCGGTGCGAAATACGTTCATGGCACGCTCCTGTCAACATCTGTCCGCCGGCCCGAATGTCGGGCGGCCGATGGGCAGACCGATACCCACCAATGACAGCACGTAAACGTGAACTCGGCGCCGGATGCAACCGTCAAGACCGTGTTAAGAATTCACGGTCGGCAGACGCCCCTCACCTGGGCTTTGTCATCGAGATCGGCGGCACCGCGGAGCACCGAGAGGGTGGCATACGCGAAAACGTGCCGATTCTCCTCGGCAAGCCGCACTCTCGACGCAGAAACGCGCTCAGTCCAAGCCGAAGATGCGGATGCTCTCGGCACGCATGTCGACCTTGCGGACCTTCCCGGTGATCGTCATCGGGAATTCGTCGACGACGTGCACGTAGCGCGGAATCTTGAAGTGCGCCAGCCGGTCTGCGGTGAATTCCCGGATGGCCGCGGCGTCCAGCGGGACGGCGCCGGGGCGCATCCGCAGCCAGGCGCAGATCTCCTCGCCATAGCGGGCATCGGGAACCCCGATCACCTGGGCGTCCTCGATGTCCGGGTGCGTGTACAGGAACTCTTCGATCTCGCGCGGGTACACGTTCTCGCCGCCGCGGATCACCATGTCCTTGATGCGGCCGACAATGGCGCAGTAGCCATCGTCCCGCATCACCGCGAGATCACCGGTGTGCATCCAGCCCTCGGAATCGATGGCTTCCCTTGTCTTTTCGTCGTTGTCCCAATAGCCGAGCATCACCGAATAGCCACGGGTGCAGAACTCCCCCGGCTCGCCACGCCGCACCGTCTCACCCGTCTCCGGGTTGACGATCTTCACCTCGAGGTGGGGATGCACCCGGCCGATGGTCGCCGTGCGCCGGTCCAGGTCGTCGTCGATGAGGGTCTGGCAGGACACCGGCGAGGTCTCGGTCATGCCGTACCCGATGGCCACCTCGGCCATGTGCATGTCGGAGACGCAGCGCTTCATCACCTCGACCGGGCACACCGAACCGGCCATGATGCCGGTGCGCAGGCTCGACAGGTCGCGGTCGCCGAACGACGGATGGTTCTGTACGGCGATGAACATCGTGGGCACGCCGTAGACACCCGCGCACTGCTCGGATTCAACGGCATCGAGCGTCGCCGCGGGATCGAAGCCGGGTGCCGGAATCACCACGGCCGCACCATGGCTCATACATCCGAGCACCCCCATCACCATGCCGAAGCAGTGGTAGAACGGCACCGGGATGCACAACCGCTCGCCCGGCATCAGCTTGATGCCCTCGGTGGTGAAGTAGCCGTTGTTCAGGATGTTGCGATGCGACAGCGTCGCACCTTTCGGGAATCCGGTTGTGCCCGAGGTGTATTGGATGTTGATCGGATCGGCGTTGGACAACGTGGCCTGCCGGGCGGCGAAATCACCGGCACCGATGGCCGCGCTCGCGGCGCGCAGCTGATCCCAATCCGCGCTGTCGAGGAAGACCACGTCGCGCAGGCCGGGTACCTGCGGACGGACTTCCTCGATCATCGCCGAGTAGTGGGACGTCTTGAACGAAGTGGCCGAGATCAGCATCCGCATCCCGGACTGATTGAGCGCATAAGCCAGTTCATGTACCCGATAGGCAGGGTTGACGTTGACCAGGATGGCGCCGATCTTGGCCGTCGCCAGCTGCGTCACGATCCACTGCGCACAGTTCGGTGACCAGATGCCGACCCGGTCACCTTTCTCGATGCCACGGGCCATCAATCCACGGGCGACCAAATCGACTTCGGCGTTCAACTCGGCGTACGTGTACCGCAGTCCTTGCGCGCGGTCGACCAGCGCCAGGGTGTCCGGATGGGCCGCGGCGGTGCGCTCGAAATTGGCTCCGATGGTCTCTTCCAGGATGGGAGTGCCGGTGGGCCCCGCGTCGTAGCTCAGCATGACTTCAACAAATCCTCGTAACGGTATTCCGACGCGATCGGGGTGCCGGCCGCATGCGCCTGATCTTCGCGCCTACGCAGGTCGACGCGCCGGATCTTGCCCGAAATGGTCTTGGGGAGATCGCCGAATTCCACCCGGCGGACCTTGAGGTACGGCGCCAGGTGGTCACGGGCGAATTCCATGATGGACCTTGCGGTCTCCTCGTCAGAACTCCAGCCCGCAGCCAGGCAGACGTAGGCCTTCGGCACGGAGAGCCTGGTTTCGTCGGGCTGCGGCACCACCGCGGCTTCCACCACCGCGGGATGCTCGATGAGCACGCTCTCCAGCTCGAACGGCGACACCTTGTAGTCCGACGACTTGAACACGTCGTCGGTGCGGCCGATGTAGGTGATGTAGCCGTCGCCGTCCCGGGAGGCCACGTCGCCGGTGTGGTAGTAACCGCCCGCCATGACGGCCGCATTCCGTTGCGGATCACCGAGATAACCGGTCATGAGGTTCAGCGGCTGCGCGCTCAGCTCCAGGCAGAGCTCGCCCTCGTCGGCCTGCTCGCCGGTCACCGGATCCACCAGCACCACCGGCACACCCGGCATCGGCCTACCCATCGAACCGGCCTTGACCGGCCGGCCCGGGGCGTTGCCCACCAGCAGGGTGGTCTCGGTCTGGCCGAAGCCGTCTCGGATGGTCAGCCCCCAGGCGTCCCGCACCTTCGCGATGACATCGGGGTTCAGTGGTTCACCGGCACCGAGAATCTCGCGCAGCCCTTCGGGTTTGGCGCCGAGGTCGGCTTGGATCAGCATCCGCCACACGGTTGGCGGCGCGCAGAAGGTGTTGACACCGGCGCGGCGCAATTGGCCCATCAGCGCGGCGGCGTCGAAGCGGCTGTAGTTGTAGACGAAGATGGTCGCCTCGGCGATCCACGGCGCGAACACACAACTCCAGGCATGTTTGGCCCAACCCGGCGAGCTGATGGCCAGGTGCACGTCGCCGGGCGTCACCCCGATCCAGGCCATCGTGGTCAAGTGCCCGACGGGATACGAAACCTGCGAATGCTCAACGAGTTTGGGCTTGCTGGTGGTGCCCGAGGTGAAGTAGACCAGCAGCGGATCGTCGACCTCGGTGACGGCGGTGAACGGACCCGCCGAAACCACTTGGTACGCATCGGCGTAGCGGTGCCAGCCCGGCGCCGAATCACCGACAACGACTCCGGTGTACTGCCCGTCGACGGACGAGAACTTGTTCGCGTCCGCAGCACCCGTCACCACGAAGCCTGCCCCGCCGCGGGTGATCCGGTCGGCCAGGTCCGCCGGGCCCAGCGCTTCGGTCGTCGGCATCACCACCGCGCCGAGCTTGGCCACCGCCAGCATCGACTCCCAGAGCTCCACCTGGTTGCCCAGCATGACGATGACGCGGTCACCCTTGCCGACGCCCAGCGTCTGCAGCCACGTCGCCACCTGGTCGGATCGGTCGGCCATTTCCGCGAAGGTGTACTGCCGCTCGTCGCCGCCTTCTTCGGTGATCCACAGCGCCGCCTGCTCGGCCCGTTCCGGGCTGCGGGCGATGACGTCGAACCAGTCGGTGGCCCAGTTGAAGGTGCCGGTGAGCCGCGGCCAACTGAACGAATCGACGGCGGGCGCGTAGTCACCGATCGATGCCACGAGACGGTCCCGTGCCTCTCGGTACTGCTCGGTGTTGGTCGTGATCCCAGCGTCTGTCGGCATGAACGTAGGATCTACGTCACAGCCATCCACCCGCTACCCCCGAAAGAGGGTACTGATCGTGACCACCGGCCCCTCCGTGCTGCGCCCGCGCGACACCGACGCGGTGCGCGCCGAGCTGCGGAGAATCGGCACCGAGGGGGCGGTACCGGTGATGTTCGGCGGTCAGGTGCACGACGACGCACTGCTGCTCACCGAGTTCTACGGCACCCGGGGCGGCGGGCTCCGCGGCCTGATGGTGCGGTCGGCGTTCGGGCTCGGCGGGGCCAGCATGGTGTCGGGACAGCCGCTCGCGGTCGCCGACTACCGGCATGCACCGTCCATCACCCACGACTACGACAGGCCCGTGCTCTCCGAGGGCATCCGGTCGGTACTGGCGGTGCCGGTCGTCGTCGACGGCCGGGCCCGGGCCGTGCTCTACGGCGCCTACCGGTCCAGTGCACCGTTCGGCGGCCGCACCGTCGACCTGATGCTGACGTCGGCACGGCGGCTGTCCGACGAGCTGACCATTCGCGACGAGGTGGACCGCCGGTTGCGGCTGCAACAGGCCCAAACGGCCGGCACGGCGGTGAACACCGAACACGTCCGTCAGGTGCATGCCGAGCTGCGGCGGCTGGCGGCCGGTGGCCATCCCGTCGCACCGGGCACCCTTGGCGACCTCGCCGACCGGCTGGCCGCAGCCCTGGCCGGCGGTCCGGCAACCGTCGGTCCGCTGAGCCCGCGCGAACTCGACGTGCTGGCGCAGATCGCGTTGGGCTGCACCAATACCGAAGCCGCCGCGCGGCTGTCCCT
This sequence comes from Mycobacterium sp. FW102-FHT13B02, assembly GCF_058790275.1. NCBI lineage: Bacteria > Bacillati > Actinomycetota > Actinomycetes > Mycobacteriales > Mycobacteriaceae > Mycobacterium > Mycobacterium sp. FW102-FHT13B02. Next base: position 207,253 of record NZ_JBYTCM010000002.1, on the reverse strand, counting down.
GAAACCGGAGACCGTCAAGAGCTACTTACGCAGCGCCGCAACGAAACTCGGTACCCACACCCGGCACGAGGCGGTGTCGAAGGCACGCCAGCTGCGGCTTATCCCCTGACCGGTCAGGCCAGCGAGTCGATCCAGGCGCGGTGCAGCGCCGCGTATCGCCCATTCTGAGCGACCAGATCGTCGGGGGCACCGTCCTCGACAATGCGCCCGCCGTCGAGGACCAGGACCCGATCCGCGGACTGCACGGTGGAGAGCCGGTGCGCGATCACCAGCGCGGTGCGCCCCGCCAGCACCGTGGCCAGTGCGCGCTGCACGAGGCGCTCGGTCGGGATGTCCAGCGAGGACGTCGCCTCGTCGAGGATCAGCACCTTGGGGTCGGCCAGGAACGCACGGGCGAACGCCACCAGTTGCCGTTGCCCCGCCGACAGCCGGCCGCCGCGATTCGCGACGTCGGTGTCGTAACCGTCGGGCAGCGCGGCGATGAACCGTTCGGCGCCAACAGCTTCCGCGGCCGCGCGAATCTCGGCGTCGGTGGCGTCGGGCCGGCCGAACCGGATGTTGTCGGCGACGCTACCGGCGAACATGAAGTTCTCCTGCGTCACCATCACCACGTGCTGACGCAACTCGGTCTGGGCGATGGACCGCAGGTCAATGCCGTCGAGGGTGACCGTGCCGGTGACCGGGTCGTAGAAGCGGGCGATGAGCTTGGCGATGGTCGTCTTCCCCGCGCCGGTGGCACCCACGAGAGCGACGGTCTGCCCCGCCGGCACCGTCAGATTCAGCTCCGGCAGCACCGGCCGCTGCGCGGTGTAGCCGAAGCTGACACCGTGAAAAGCAATGTCCCCCTTGACCGCCGTGAGGGTGACCGGGTCGGCGGGATCCATGATCGCCGGCTGCTGCCCGAGCACCCCGGCCAGCTTCTCCAGCGCCGAGGCCGCCGACTGGAAGGTGTTGAAGAACTGCGAAATCTCCTGCATCGGTTCGAAGAACATGCGCAGGTACAGCAGGAAGGCCGTCAAGGTGCCGATGGTCATGCGGCCGTGCAGCACCAGGTAGCCGCCGTACAGCAGCACGATGGAGGTGGTGAGGTTGCCGATCAGCTTGACGGTGGGCATGAACACCGCGAGCAGCGTCATGGTGCGTTCGTTGATGGCGCGGTAATCGTCGACGACGTCGTCGAAGATCTGCTGGTTGCGCGGTTCACGCCGGTAGGCCTGCACCGCTTTGATGCCCGTCATGGTTTCGACGAACTGGACGATCACCAGCGCCGCGCGCTCGCGGACCGTGCGGTACGTCTTGGACGATTCGCGTCGGAACCAGGCGGTCAGGAGCACCAGGAGCGGGAAGGCGCCCAGGCACATCAACCCGAGCCGCAGGTCCAGCGTCACCAAGAGCACCGCGGTGCCGCCGAGGGTGAGTACGGCGGTGATGAGGCTGTCGAAACCCGTCGACAGCATGGTCTGGATGGCTTCGATGTCGTTGGTGGACCGGCTCACCACGCGGCCGGACGTGTAGCGGTCGTGGAATGCCACGTCGAGACGCTGGAACTGCCGATACACCCGGCGGCGCAGTTCCAGCAGCACCTTCTGGCCGATGCGGCCCGACCGGTTCAGGAAGAACAGCCGGAAACTGGCCTGCAGCACGACGACGCCGCACAGGGCCGCCACGATCTGCAGCAACTCGCGGGCCGGTCCGCCGTGCAGGATCGGCGGGATGCCGTGGTCGATGCCACGCTGCACCAGCAGCGGAACCGACAGGCGTGCAGCATTTTCCACCACCACGACCAGGCCCAGCAGCAGGACCGCGACGCGGTACGGCTTCAGCAGCGAGCCCAATAGAGCGCGGGCCTCGCGACGCCGAGACACGCTCTCATCGATGGGCAGGTCCAGGGCCGCCTCGACCGTCCGGCCGCGCCAATCATTGATGCTCATCGGTGTTCTCTGCTCTTCGCGCAAGCGCTCATCGCCGGCGCACCTCTTCGGCCTCATCCGTCTGCTCCAGATAGAGCTGCTCGAGGCGTTCACGCTCGGCGTCCTGCTCCCAGTCACAGCTGCGTTCGGCGCCGTCGTCGAGCTCATCGTCGGCGGACAGCAGATACCGGTATTCGGGCGCCTGCGCCAGCAACTCGGCGTGCGTGCCGATGCGGGTGATGGTGCCGTCGTGCAGGAGCGCCACCCGATCGGCCAGCAGCACAGTCGACGCCCGATGCGCCACCACGATGCCGGTGACCGCCCTCAGCACGCGTCGCAGCGCGACGGTGACCTCGGCCTCGGTGTGCATGTCCAGGGCCGACAGGGTGTCGTCGAGCACCAGCAGCGACGGCGCGGCGAGAATGGCCCGGGCCAGCGAAAGACGTTGCCGCTGACCGCCGGACAAGCTCATACCCTGCTCGCCGATGCGGGTGTCCAGGCCGAACGGCAGGTCGTAGACGAACTGGGCGGCGGCGATGTCGACGGCCGCGCGAATCTCGTCGTCGGTGGCGGGATCGTCGGCGCCTTGTCCTGAAATCGACCGGCCCAGGGTGAGATTCTCGACGACGGACATGGAGAACAGCGTCGGGTCCTCGAAGGCGGTGGCCACCGCGCGGCGCAGGGCAGGCAGCGACAGCTCTCGGATGTCCCGCCCGTCGAGCAGGATGGCGCCCTCGGTGACGTCGTAGAGCCGCGAGAACAGCGCGGCCAGTACCGATTTCCCGGACCCCGTCGCGCCGACCAGCGCCAGCGTCTCACCCGGTTCGACCGTCACCGACACGTGGCGCAGGGCCCAATCGTCGGGCTCGGCGTCCGGGAAGCGGAAGCCGACGTCGCGCAGTTCGAGATGACCGCCGCGCGGCACCGCACGCACCGGACCGTCAGTGATATCCACTGGGGCGTCGAAGATCTCGGCAACGCGGTTGGCGGCGGTCATCGACTCCTGCATCATCGACAACAGGTAGCCCAGCGATGCGATGGGCCAGACCAACGAGAGCATCATGGTGATGAACGCGACCAGCGTGCCCATGGTGACCAGGCCGTGCCCGGCCGCGTACGCACCGAATCCCAGCACCAGGATCAGCGTGAGATTGGGAATGACCTCGAGCAGCGCCCAGAAGCGCGCCGACACCGCCACCTTGCCCACCTCGGCGTCGTACAGGGCCGTCGCCCGCTCGTCGAACCGCTCGTAGACGTAGTCCTCGCGGCCGAACGATTTGATCACCCGCAGGCCCAGCGCCGATTCCTCGACATGCGTTGCGACATGGCCGGATTGGTCCTGCGCCTGCCTCGACAACACCGTGAACTGCCGCTCGAACCGGAAGATCGTGATGGTCACGGGCAGCACCGACGCCAGCACCACCACGCCCATCGGCCAGTACATGGCCAGCAGAATGGCCGTCACCACGACGATCTGAATGGTGTTGAGTACCAGGAACAGCAGGCCGAACCCGAGGAATTGACGAATGGTGCCAAGATCGTTCATCACGCGGGACAGCAGTTGTCCCGATTGCCACTGCCGATGGAACGACATCGGCAGAATCTGCAACCGCGCGTAGAGCTCCTTGCGGATGTCGGCCTCGACACCCATGGTCGCGCGGGCCCCGAGCCAGCGCCGGATGAACCACAGGACCGCCTCGACAAGCCCCAGGGCCAATGCGGCTGAACCGAGCACCCACAGGCCGTGCTGATCCTGGTGCCGGACCGGGCCGTCGATCACGGCCTTGGTCACCAACGGAATCGACACCGTCACGCCCAGGCCGACGAACGCGGTGAGCAGCATGGCGCCCCAACGGCCGCGGTACGGCCCGAGATACGGCAGCAGGCGCAGCAAGTCCGCCGATGCACGCTGACGCCGCGGCACCGGCGCTATGGCCGGAGCCGAATGCAGGGGCTGGGCTACATCAGACACAACAACTTCAATGCTCGCACGTGCCACCGACAATCCCACGGCACGGCGGGCTGACCAGTTCAGATGAAACCCAGATACCCGACGAGTCCGGCCGCAGCCACCACGATCAGCGGGTTGAGCTTGGTGCGCATGAAGATCACGGTGCATACCGCCGTGACGGTGTACGCCCGCCAGTCATGGTCCGCGGCGCGGCTCATGACCAGCGACGCCGCCAGGATGAGGCCCACCGTCAGCGGCGCAAACCCCTTCTCGACCGCACGGCGAAGTTTCGAGCGTTCGGCCTTCTGCCAGATCAGCGTGATGGCGTAGACGAATGTCGCGGCCGGCACCACCATCGCGACCATCGAGATGACGCCGCCGATGATCGCCCCGGGAATGCCGGCGACTTTCAGCCCGGCGCCGTACCCGACCATCGACACGATGAGGATGCTCGGCCCCGGCGCAGTCTGGGAGATCGAGAACAGGTCGGCGAACTGGCTGTTGGTCAGCCAGTGCCTGCCGTTGACGGCGTTGATGTGCATTTCCGGCAGGACCACGTTGCCGCCGCCGATGGACAGCAACGACAGCATGCCGAACAACCCGATGAGCTGAAAATACGTGGAAAGCGCCTCTGAACTCATGCGCGATCCGCCTCCGGCTTCTCGCTGGGCGTCATGCGCGATCCGCCTCCGGTTCCAGCTCCGGCTCCGGCTCCGCGCTGACGCTCATGAAGCCGCTGCGGCGCGCTCCCGCGGCCACGCCCAGATCAGGCTGAGCGGCGCCAGGATGGCCAGCGTCCCCAGCAGCGGAAACCGCATGACGCCATTGAGCACGAAGGCCCCGGCGAACAGCAGGACCGGCACGACGCCCGTCAGGCACTTCTGGCCGGTCTTGAGCACCATCGTCAGGGTCAGGGCCACCGCGGCCGCCGACGCGCCGTGCAGCACGCCCTTGACGGCGGGGACCTCCTTGAACCGGAAGTATATGAACGACAGCACCAGCACGATCACCAGAGGCATGGCGCACAAGCCGAATACCGCCGCCGCAGCACCGAAGAAGCCCCGCATCTTTGTACCGGTGAAGACCGCCATGTTGACCTGATTGGCACCCGGCAGAATGCGGCACATCGTGCTGGCCGAGAGAAACTCGGCGTCCCCGAGCCAGCCCTTCTCCACCACCAGCACCTCGCGCGACCAGGCCGACAGCCCGCCACCGAACGACGCCAGCGCGATGTGGTTGAACGTCAGAACCAACTCGAACAACGAAACCCGTTGGGCCGTCGAGTCGATCTGGTCACTCATGAACCAACTCGGGGTCATGCGGGAAGTCGTCTTCGTGGTGCTGCGAAGAGTCGAGCGGGTCCGGCGGCTCGTAGTGGTGCGAGGTCTCCCAGTCCGACTCGAACACCGCGCTCAGCTGCGCGACGGCCTCCGGATCGTCGACCATGACGCCCAGTTCGCGGCGCAGGTCGAAGGCGCTGCGGTCGATGTTCATCGAGCCCACCAGGGCTTCGTGGTCGTCGACGATGACCAGCTTCGCGTGCACCCGCAGGTTCTTCTGCTTACGCACCTTCGCGCCGAACCGGCGCAGCGTCCGCAGTGACGCGAACGTGTCGAGGATGTCCCAGTCGCTGATGCCGTGCCGGCCACCGCACAGCACATGGACATTCACGCCGCGATCCACCGCCGCCGCGATGTGGTCGAGGATGACGGCGTCGACGTACTTGGGATGCTGGATGCGCAGGTGATGTTGCGCCGTGTCGATGAATTTCGCCATGTGGTACCGCGAATTCGAATTGCTCCAGAGCAGCCCGTGGTACGACGACGGCTCCCAATCGGTGTGCGACCAGTCGGCGTCGAACACCTCGACGATCTGTGCGACATGTTGGGCGTCGGTGGTGATGACGCCGTAGTCGCGGGTGAGGGTGAAGTACTTCTCGCACAGATTGAACGTGGCCACCAGCGCGGCCGTCTCGTCGACCACGATCGACTTCTCGTGCGTCACATAAAACGTCGGATTGGACCACTGCACGTTCACGCCGGCGTCCGAGAACTGTGCGAACGTGTCGTCGTTGGCGCGGTCCCCGCCGGATCGGGCGGGGTTGAGCATGACGCGCACCGCGACGCCCGCTCGGTGCCGCTCGATCACCTCCGCCACGAGGGACGGCTCGGTGAACGTGAATTGTTTGATCAGCAGCGATTTCTGCGCCGATGCGATGAAATCCCGCACCGGCTGCACACCATCATCGGGTTGAACGATGACTCGCGGCGACACAGGCCCCATAAGCGCCGGATGCTAGCACCGAATGGTGGCTGCCAGACGTGCCTCCGTCAATTACGGATGGCCATCGGGCAAGATGAGTCCCATGGATAGCGGAAGCGCCTCTCCCCGCCTGCTCGTAGTCGACGACGACCCGGACGTGCTGGCCTCGCTGGAGCGCGGATTGCGGCTGTCCGGTTTCGAGGTGTCGACCGCGGTCGACGGTGCCGAGGCCCTGCGCAGCGCCACCGAATTCCGGCCGGACGCCATCATTCTGGACATCAACATGCCGGTGCTGGACGGCGTCAGCGTCGTCACCGCACTGCGCGCCATGGACAACGACGTGCCCGTGTGCGTGCTGTCGGCCCGCAGCTCGGTCGACGACCGCGTCGCCGGGCTGGAAGCCGGCGCCGACGACTACCTCGTGAAGCCGTTCGTGCTCGCCGAGTTGGTTGCCCGCGTGAAGGCGCTGTTGCGCCGGCGCGGCGCGACGGCCACGTTCTCGTCCGAGACCATCTCGGTCGGGCCGCTCGAAGTCGACATCCCCGGCCGGCGGGCCCGCGTCAACGGCGCCGATGTCGACCTGACCAAGCGCGAGTTCGACCTGCTGGCCGTGCTGGCCGAGCACAAGACCGCCGTGCTGTCCCGCGCCCAGCTGCTGGAGCTGGTGTGGGGCTACGACTTCGCCGCCGATACCAACGTCGTCGACGTGTTCATCGGCTACCTGCGCCGCAAGCTGGAGGCCAATGGGGCGCCGCGACTGTTGCACACGGTCCGCGGCGTGGGGTTCGTGCTCAGGCAGCAATAGGCAGCAGACGGTGAACACGCTGGCCCGGGTCTTCCGCCGCACTCCATCGCTGCAGTCCCGCGTCGCGTTCGCCACCGGTATCGCCGCGGCCATCGTGGTCGGGATCGTCGGCACCATCGTGTGGATCGGCATCACCAACGACCGCAAGGAACGCCTGGACCGGCGGCTCGACGAAGCGGCGGGGTTCGCCATCCCGTTCCTGCCCCGCGGGCTCGACGAGATCCCGCGGCCGCCGCACGACGAGAACGTCGTCATCACCGCCCGCCGGAACGGCCAGGTCAGTTCGAACTCGAATGTCGTGCTGCCCGAGCTTCCCATCGGCTATGCCGATACCGACGTCAAGGGCGTCCGCTACCGGGTGCGCACGGTGCAGATTCACCTGCCGGACCCGATGTTGGTAGCGGTGGGCGCCACGTACGACGCGACGATCGTCGACACCAATAACCTGCACCGCCGCGTGATCGCGTTGTGCGCGTTCGCCATTGGCGCGGCCGCCGTGGCGGGCTGGGCCCTGGCCGCGTTCGCGGTGCGTCCACTCAAGCGGCTCGCCCAACAGACCCGCGACATCGATCCGGAAGGCGATGCCCCCCACATCGACGTGCGCGGCGCCACCGAGGCCGTCGAAATCGCCGACGCGGTCAAAGGTTTGGTGGACCGGGTGTGGGAGGAGAAGGGCCGGACCAAGGCCGCGCTGGCGTCGGCCCGCGACTTCGCCGCGGTGTCGGCGCACGAGCTGCGCACCCCGCTCACCGCGATGCGCACCAACGTCGAAATCCTTACCACGCTGGATCTTCCGGACGAACAGCGCAAGGAGGTGCTGGGCGACGTCGTCCGTACCCAGTCGCGCATCGAGACCACACTATGGGCGCTCGAGCGGCTGGCCCAGGGCGAGCTCTCCACCGTCGATGACCATGTGCCCGTGGACATCACCGATCTCCTGGACAGAGCCGCGCACGACGCCGTGCGGGTGTATCCCGACCTGGAGGTGTCCCTGGTCCCGGCGCCGACCATCATCATCGTGGGACTTCCTGCCGGACTGCGGCTTTCGGTGGACAACGCGATCGCCAACGCGGTGAAGCACGGCGGCGCGTCGAGAGTTCAGCTGTCGGCGGTCAGTTCGCGCGCCGGAGTCGAGATCGCCATCGACGACGACGGCTGCGGCGTCCCCGAAGAGGAACGACTGAAGGTGTTCGGCCGGTTCAGCCGCGGTTCCACGGCGTCGCACTCAGGCTCGGGGCTGGGCCTGGCTCTCGTCGCCCAGCAGGCCGAACTACACGGCGGGACGGCGACATTGGAGACCAGCCCCCTCGGTGGGACCCGGCTGCTGCTGCGGCTGCCCGGGCATCGCTAGAGGCTACTTCCAGGCGTTGACCGTACGCTGACGTAACAAAGTTCGAGTAGCGAGCACCTGGACGCACCATCAACACGGGCCGGCGTGATGCCGCGAACAGGACGGAAAGGCCGTGAGTTCAATCGCGCTGGGTATCTGCCGGTGGTTATTGAACTCAGGGACGTCGGACGACCGGAAAAGGTACCTGCGTTCAATCTCTGCTGTCGCACGTGTCTCCTGATTGAAGCCACGTACTTCCCAGACCCAGCTGACTGCGAACTGACGGCGCAAGAGGTCGAGTAGACAAGTGCGAAGATTGACAGTCAACGGGCGTAGCGGCCAATGGGGCATATCGCAGGAGTGCCGAGGCGCCGGCGTGAGGCAAGGGCTCAGCCGAGAGTGATCTCGACCCGGCGGTTCTTCGCCCGTCCGTCCTCGGTGCTGTTGTCGGCGATCGGGTTGGCGGAGCCGGCACCGCGAGCGGTCACCTTCGCGGCCAGGACGCCGTTCGAAACTAGAGCAGCGGCAACAGCTTTGGCGCGGGTGTCGCTGAGTTTGAGGTTGACGGCGTCACTGCCTTGATTGTCGGTGTAGCCGATCACGGTGACCGTACCGTTCGGGCAGCCGCCCTTGATCTTGTCGGCGACCTGGCCCAGCACCCGGCGGGACTCCCCCGTCATCTGCGAGCCGCCGGTGTCGAAACTGATCGGGCTACGCATCAGCTCCGTGACGTCGGCCTGCACCTTCGCACAGGGGCCGCCGGCCGGGGCGGGTGCCGGTGCGGGCACAGGCGCGGATGCCGACGACGGCGCCGGGGCCGGCGGCGCGACCGGGCCACCGGGCGCGGGAATCTGAATGTTGTTGGCGAGCTTCGCGCCGGGGAAGGACAGCGCCGCCGCGCTCTGCACCTCGCCCGCGACATCGAGGTTCGGGGCCGTCCCCATCAGCGTGATGGTGGCGCCGTCGATGGACAAACCGAAATCCGAGATGGGATCGGCGGCCGACAGGACGTTGCCGACAACCGACATGTCCGGGGTTCCGGCGCCGTCAACCACAGTGGTCTTGTCGTCGAGAGTGGCGCTGCGCCACTGGGCCTTCACCGCGTCGGCCAGTTCGGACTTCGACCGCGTGTTGGCGAGGTTGCCGGTCAGGGTGACGGTGTTGCCGTCACGCGTCAACGCGAAGGGTGCCGACGTCAGCTCGGGCTGCGCCGGAACCGGCGCCGCGGAGACCGCTATCGAACTCGGGGCCTGGTGCTCATCGGAGCTGCCGAATACCACCCAGCTGACGGCCGCGACGACGGCTACCACGACAGCCACTGCAGCGACCTGGCCGCGTGTGCCGAGGCGACGAACGCTGCCGGACGGCTCGGTGACGTCAGCTGTGTCCGGCATGCACAACCCTCCCTGAAAACAAGTTCGAGCCTAGAGCCCGGCAGCTGTGGGGACGGCACGTTGCCGCCATGACACGCCACAACCGCCGGACCCTAAGCCCGACAGCACGTCGATCAGGTCAGCGGACACCGACGAGGTCGATGACGAAGATGAGCGTCTTGCCGGACAGGCGGTGCCCACCACCGGCGGGGCCGTATGCCTGTGCGGGCGGGATGGTCAGCTTGCGCCGGCCGCCCACGCGCATCCCGGGGATGCCGTCCTGCCAGCCCTGGATCAGGCCGCGCAGGGGGAATTCGATGGTCTCGCCGCGGTTCCAGGAGCTGTCGAACTCCTCACCGGTGTCGTACTCGACGCCGACGTAGTGGACCGTGACGTTGCCGCCGGGCACCGCCTCGGCGCCGTCGCCGACGATGACGTCCTCGATCACCAGCGAGTCAGGTGCCGGGCCGTCCGGGAATTCGATCTCAGGTTTGGTGTTAGCCACGGGGACCACCGTAGTCGGGCACCTGCTGCAGGTGGACAGGAACCGTGTCCCTAGTGGCGACGCAGTCGGCTCAACAGGTCGCGCAGCGTGGCCAGCTCGTCGGCGTCCAACGTGGCAAAGACCGGCGGGGCCGGATCGTCGATCTGGCGGATACCGCGTGTCACGGCGGCTCCGGCGTCGGTGAGCGACACCAGTTTGCATCGTCGATTGTCCGGATCCGGCTGGCGCACAACCAGTCCGCGTTCTTCCAGATCGTTGATGGCGACGGTGGCGGCCGGGGCATCCATGGCGGTCGCGGCGGCGATTTCCTTCGCCGTCATGGCCTTGGCTTCCAACCGGCGCAGAATCCGGGCGCGGCTGAACGGCAACCCGGACCGCTCGACCACCGCACGTTTCCAGCTGTCGCGGTTCTCGACCACGACGGCGGCCATGGTCTGCCAGACCTCGTCAGCCAGCGAATCAGTGGACATGGGCCGGCTCCGGGGCGGGGGTACCTTCGATCAGCGGAGCCAGCCGCTCAGCCGAGCGCAAGGCCCGCTGCGAGGTCGAAACCAGGCCGAGCGCGACGATCGCCAGACCCACGCCGAAGCACATCCACCACAGCGGCCGGGCCTGAGTGCCGAAGTCCGCGGCACCGGACAGTGCGGCGCCGGCAATCGAACCGCACAGTGCCACACCGATACTGACGCCCACTTGCCGGCTGGTAGACGTTACGGCCGCCGCAGCGCCGGCACGATCTACCGGCATACCGCTGACCGCCGCGTTGGTGATGGGTGCGTTGACCATGGCGAACCCCATGCCGTACACCGTGAAGATCAGCACCACGTGCCACATCGGCGTGGTGCCGGTCAGCGTCGTCAGCAGGAGAGCAGCCGCTGCCATCAAAACGCCCGCGGTCAGCAGGGACGGACGCGCACCGTAGCGTCCGACGATCCGTCCGGACAGCGGCGAAAAGATCAGGGCGCCAACGGCTATCGGGAGATAGATCAGGCCGGTGTGGATGGCCGAGTAGTGCCGTTCGGTCTGCAGGTAGAACGACATCATGAACAGGAACGCACCCCAGCCGGTGAACGCCAGGATCGCGGTGACCGTAGCGGAGGCGAACGGGATGCTGCGGAAGAAACGCAGGTCGATGAACGGGTCGTGGCGGCGCCGTTCGTAGCGTAGGAAGGCGACGAGTGCGACCGCCGCCAGCACGGCGATCGACACGGTACGGGCACTGGTCCAGCCCATGCCCGGCCCTTCGATCAGGGTGAACACCAGGCTGAACAGGAACAACACTGCCAGCCCTTGGCCGACCGGATCGATATTGCGCATGGTGGCCGATTTGCTCTCCGGGACGAAGATGGCAGTCAGCACGATGGCCGTCAGGCAGATCGGCAGATTGATCCAGAACACCGCACGCCAACCGACGGTCTGGATCAGCAGGCCGCCGACGGTGGGCCCCAGCGCCATCGAGATGCCGACCACTGCGCCCCACAATCCGAGCGCCCGGGCCCGCTCCACCCTGCCGGTGAAGACCTGCGAAATAATCGACAGCGCAACGGGATTCAGCATCGAGCCGCCGATACCCTGGAGGAGACGGGCGCCGATCAACGCGTCCGCGGTCGGCGCCAGGCTGCACAACAGCGAACCGAATGCGAAGACCGTCAGGCCGATCTGGAATACCCGACGACGGCCGAACCGGTCGCCGGTCGCGCCCGAGAGCATCAACAGCGAGGCCAGCACCAGGGTGTAGACGTCGACGACCCACTGCATCTGGGCGGGCGACGCACCGAAGTCGGCACGGATCGACGGGATCGCGACGTTCACGATGGTGGCATCCATCGACACGATCAGCAGACTCAGGCAACAGGAGATCAGGATGATCGTCTTGCGCCGTGAGTCGAGCGCGCCGATGGTTGTATTCACACAACTATTGTGAAACCACAACTGTTGCTGATGCAACATCGGGGCACAGTGACATGGGCGACATGAGCGGGAACTGGCCGCTCGCCGCCCGCGAGCGAGCCCGAAATGCGCACGAAAAACGGCGTGTCGCCGGGCAAACACGCACGCCCGCGGAAAAGAGACGGCCCCTGGCGCGAAGTGCGCGAGGGGCCGTGTCCGTGAACAGACTCTCTAGTGGGCGGGGTAGTCCCGCTCGGTGTAGCCGGTGTAGATCTGGCGCGGGCGGCCGATCTTGGTGCTCGGGTCGGCGCTCATCTCGCGCCAGTGCGCGATCCAGCCCGGCAGGCGACCGAGAGCGAAGAGCACGGTGAACATGCGGGTCGGGAAGCCCATGGCCCGGTAGATCACGCCGGTGTAGTAGTCGACGTTCGGGTACAGCTTGCGCTCGACGAAGAAGTCGTCGGTGAGGGCGATCTCCTCCAGCGACTTGGCGATGTCCAGCAGTTCGTCGTCGCCGCCGAGCTTGCCGAGGATCTTGTCGGCCTGCTCCTTGACGATGCGCGCCCGCGGGTCGTAGTTCTTGTAGACCCGGTGACCGAAGCCCATGAGCTTCACGCCGTCTTCGCGGTTCTTGACCTTCTTGACGAAGTCGCGGACGTCACCGTGCTCGGTGCGGATCTTCTCGAGCATCTCCAGCACGGCCTGGTTCGCGCCGCCGTGCAGCGGGCCCCACAGCGCGTTGATGCCACCGGAGATCGAGGTGAACAGGTTGGCCTGCGACGAGCCGACCAGACGCACCGTCGACGTCGAGCAGTTCTGCTCGTGGTCCGCGTGCAGGATGAACAGCATGTCCAGGGCGCGGACCAGCTCCGGGTCCACCTGGTACGGCTCCGCCGGCAGGCCGAACGTCATCCGCAGGAAGTTCTCGACCAGGTTCAGCGAGTTGTCCGGGTACAGGAACGGCTGACCGACCGACTTCTTGTAGGCGTAGGCCGCGATGGTCGGCAGCTTGGCCAGCAGGCGGATGGTCGACAGCTCGACCTGCTCGGGATCCTTGGGATCGAGCGAGTCCTGGTAGTAGGCGCTCAGCGCGTTGGCCGCCGACGACAGCACCGGCATCGGGTGAGCGTTGCGCGGGAAGCCGTCGAAGAACCGCTTGAGGTCCTCGTGCAGCAACGTGTGCCGCTGAATCTTGTTGGTGAACGCTTCCAGCTCGGAAGCCGTCGGCAGCTCCCCATAGATCAGCAGGTAGCTGACCTCGATGAAATTCGACTTCTCGGCGAGCTGCTCGATCGGGTACCCGCGGTAGCGCAGGATGCCGGCGTCACCGTCGATGTACGTGATGGCGCTCTTGGTGGCCGAGGTATTGACGAAACCACCGTCGTACGTGGTGTAGCCGGTCTTGGCCAGCAGCGAGCCGAGCTCGATGCCGTCCGACCCCTCGGTGGCATTCACGATCTTCAGATCGATCTCGCCCCCGGGATACCGGAGGTTGGCTACGTCGTCAGAGCTGGAGGTGTCGGCCACTAGAACCCCTTTTGCGGTGTCGACCTTTTGCGGTGTCGGCAGGTGAAACGTCCGGGACTAGACGGTAGTCGTTAAGAGAACTATGTGCTTGATCGGGTCGTGCTAACCCCGTTGCCGAATATCAGGTGCGCGCCACCCGGTAGCGCACGAACGCGGGTACCACCAGGACCGACACGACGACACCGACCACCACCAGCGCTCCGCCGCCCGTCGCAGCCACCGTCGTACCCACCACCGCGGCCGCCGCACCGTGCACCGCGTCAGCAATCCGAGGGCCGCCTGCGACCACGACGGTGAAAACGCCCTGCAAACGGCCGCGCACCTCGTCGGAGGCCGCTTCCTGCAGGATCGTGCTCCGGAACGCTGCCGAGACCATGTCCGCCGCACCGCCGACGGCCAACAGCGCCAGCGCGATCCAGAGGAATCCGTCGTCGGGCCGGCCCGTGGCCTGGCCGACCGCGAGCCCGAAACCGGCCATGGCCGCGCCCCACACCACGATCGAGACCACCACCGCCAAACCCTGCCTGCGGACCCGGGGCAGCCACCCCGAAAACACCCCGCCGGCGACCGCGCCGACGGCCATGGCGGCCGACAACAGCGCCATCGCGGTCCCGCCCGCGACCGGTCCGCCGAAGTTCTCGTGGGCCATCTGCGGAAACAGCGCCCGCGGCATGCCGAAGATCATCGCGATGAGGTCGACCACAAAAGACATGAGGACGACCCCGTTGCCCGACAGGTGCCGAAAGCCGTCCAGTACGGCCGCGAAGCCCCAGCGTGAGGTGTCGTCGTCGACCGAATACTCGGGCGGCATCGGGGTGAGCCGAAAAGTCGCCCAGATCGGCACGATCGTGGTGAGGGCGTCGATGAAGTACAGCGTCGACAGGTCCACCCACCGCAGCAGCACGCCGGCGAGCAGCGGGCCGATGATCGCGCCGGCCTGGAACACCGTCATGTTCAGCGAGTTGGCGGCGGGCAGCTGTTCGGCGGGCAGCATCCGCGGGATGGCGGCCGAGCGGGTCGGCGAGTTGATCGCGTAGAACGCCTGCTGTACCGATAGCAGGCACAGCACCAGCCAGACGTTGTTGAGGCCGGCGGCGGCCTGCACCCACAACAGCACCGACGCCACGGCCAGCCCGCAGGACGCGATGATCAGCAGCAGCCGGCGGTCCATCGCGTCGGCCCAGGCCCCGCCCCACAGGCCGAACACGATCAGCGGCACGACACTGAACACGCCCGCCAAACCGACGTACGCCGAGTTCTCCGTCAACGCGTACAGCTGGACCGGCACCGCGAAGATGGTCAGGTTGGCGCCGACGACCGTGACGACGCTGGACCCCCAGAGCCGACGGTAATCCGGGTTGCGCAGCGGTGTGGTGTCGGCGATCAGACCTCTCATCGGAGGGCGAGCGAAGCGACGGGACAGGTCATCGGAGGGCGAGCGAAGTGACGGGACAGGTCATCGGATGGCGAGCGAAGCGACGGGAAGGGTCACGGCTGGAGCCGTTCGATGCGGTCGCCGGTGATACGGATCCGGTTGTGCACCCGGCTCTCCCGGCCCTGCCAGAACTCGATCACTTCCGGGGCGAGCAGGTACCCGCCCCAATTCGGCGGCACCGGCACCTCGGGCACGTCGGCGAATCGCTCGGTCACGTCACGCAACTGTTCCAGCAGCGCCGCCCGCGAGGCAATCGATTTTGACTGGTGTGATGCCCACGCACCCAGCTGCGAACCGCGCGGCCGCGTGGACCAGTACTCAGCCGTGTGCTCCGCGTCGACCTTGGTCACCGCGCCGCGGATGTGGATCTGCCGGCCCACCAGGTACCACGGGAAGGTCGCCGACGCATAGGGCACGGCGGCCAGCTGCTCGCCCTTATCGGAGTCGTAGTTGGTGTAGAAGGAGATGCCGGTCTCTTCGATGGACTTGCACAGCACCGAGCGGGTGACCGGATGGCCCTGCGCATCGACGGTGCCCAGCACCATCGCGTTGGGTTCGGCGACCCCGGCCTGCACGGCGTCGGCCATCCAGTCGCGGAACAACGCCAACCAGCCCCGGTCCAGCCAGTCGACGTCGAGGTCGACACTGCCGTCCTTCTCTGTCGAGCCGTATTCGACCCGCATCCGGGCCAGATGATGTGCCGACTGTTCCACGTGATCGGATGCCATGCTCGGCGACGGTACGCCCATGCGGTGACACAATGCAGACATGGCGTCAGAAGCACCCGCGGACCATGCGGTATTCGTCTCGGCGGCAACAGCTTTCGCGGACCTGGTGACACACATCCCAGCCACGGCCTGGGCCGGTCCCGGGATCGGAGACTGGGACCTGCGGTCCCTGGTCGGGCACACCTCTCGGTCCCTCATCACCGTCAGTAGCTACCTGCGTACGCCCGCCGACCGCGAGGACGTGACCGGACCGGCGCACTACTACGCGCTGCTCCGCAGCTACGCCTCCAACAGCCCGGACATCGTTGAGCGCGGCCGTGAAGCCGGGCGCAATCTGGGGCCGGATCCCTCGGCCAAGGTCGCCGACTTGCTGCGCCAGGTGCGCAGCGATCTGGACGGGGCAGGAGATCCGCTGATCGCCGTGATCGGCGGTCTGGGCATCCGGCTGAGCAATTACCTTCCGACGCGCGTGTTCGAGTTGACGGTGCACAGCCTGGACATCGCGCGGGCCACCGGTATGGACATCACCCTGCCCGACCAGGCACTGCGGGACGCCACAGTGCTCGCCGCGCAGATCGCGGCGCTGACCGGTCAGGCCGCAGCGGTGCTTTCGGCGCTCACCGGACGCGGTGGTCTACCGGCCGGTTTCTCCGTGGTCTGAGCGTTTGTTACCGGCCGGTAGGTCCGCGCCCATCGGCTAATGGAACAATTTCGGCATGACCGAGGCAATGTCAGTGTCGACGCCGCAGATCCCCGAGAACTTCGTCGCCGGTTTGGAAGGTGTCGTGGCCTTCACGACCGAGATCGCCGAGCCGGACAAGGACGGCGGGGCGCTGCGCTACCGCGGCGTCGACATCGAGGACCTGGTGAGCCACCGCGTCACATTCGGTGACGTCTGGGCCCTGCTGGTGGACGGCGAATTCGGCCGGGGCCTACCCGCCGCCGAACCGTTCCCGCTGCATGTGCATTCGGGCGACGTCCGCGTGGACGTCCAGGCCGCTCTGCCCACGCTGGCGCCGATGTGGGGCTTCCAGCCGCTGCTCGACATCGACGACGACACTGCCCGCGACCAACTGGCGAAGACGTCGGTGACCGCGCTGTCATTCGTCGCGCAGTCGGCCCGCGGCATCTACCAGCCCGCGGTGCCGCAGCGCATCGTCGACGAATGCCCGACTGTCACAGCACGTTTCATGACCCGTTGGCAGGGCGAGCCGGACCCGCGGCACATCGAGGCCATCGACGCCTACTGGGTGAGCGCCGCCGAGCACGGCATGAACGCGTCGACGTTCACCGCGCGCGTCATCGCCTCGACCGGAGCCGACGTACCCGCGTCGCTGTCCGGCGCCATCGGCGCCATGAGCGGCCCGCTGCACGGCGGCGCCCCGGCCCGCGTGCTGCCGATGATCGAGGAGACCGAGCGCACCGGCGACGCCCGGGGCGTGGTCAAGGGCATCCTGGACCGCAAGGAAAAGCTGATGGGCTTCGGGCACCGCGTGTACCGCGCCGAGGACCCGCGGGCGCGCGTGCTGCGCGCCACGGCCAAGCGCCTGGATGCGCCGCGCTACGAGGCCGCCGCCGCACTGGAGCAGGCCGCCCTGGCCGAGCTGCGTGAGCGCCGGCCGGACCGGGCCATCGAGACCAACGTCGAGTTCTGGGCCGCGGTCATCCTCGACTTCGCCCAGGTGCCCAGCGCGATGATGCCGGCGATGTTCACCTGCGGCCGCACCGCAGGCTGGTGCGCCCACATCCTGGAGCAGAAGCGGCTGGGCAAGCTGGTCCGTCCCGCGGCCATCTACGTCGGCCCGCAGCCGCGGAGCGCGGACTCCGTCGACGGCTGGGACGGCATCGCCCACGCCTGACACTTCGGGCTCGGTTTCTTGTCACCGATGAGAAGTAGCGTTGGAGATGGTCATAACGACTGACCCCAATCCACGCAGTACCGCTCTTGAGGAGAAACCGATGACCGAATCTCAGACCTTCCTCGCCCCGCACCTCGTCGTCGGCGACGGTGCCGCCGCAATCGACTTCTACGTCAAGGCTTTTGGCGCTACCGAGCTGGGCCGGGTGCCCGGCCCCGACGGCAAGCTCATGCACGCCGCACTGACCATCAACGGGTCGAACGTCTACCTCAACGACGACTTCCCCGAGATGTGCGGCGGCAAGTCGCAGACCCCGACGGCCTTCGGCGGCACGCCCGTCACCATCCACCTGCAGGTGCCCGATGTCGACGCGGCATACCAGCGCGCCATCGACGCCGGCGCGCGGGAACTGATGGCCCCGCAGGACATGTTCTGGGGTGACCGCTACAGCCAGGTGGAGGACCCGTTCGGGCACCACTGGTCGCTGGCACAGACCGTGCGCGTGGTCAGCCCCGAGGAGATCGAAGCCGCGATGGCCCAGCAGCAGGGCGCGTAGCGACCCTGGATTGGCGCACGATTTTCCGCGGCCGGCGCGGAAAATCGTGCACCAATCGCAGTCAGCCGAGGGCTGAGAGCAGGCGCTGACGCAGCGTCGGTTTCGGTGCGCCGGCGGCAGCGGTCAGCATCTCGGCCACATCGATGAACTTGTCGCGTGGCCGGTCCGCGCCGCCGCGGGCGATCTCGGCCGCATCGATGGCCCGCCACCCCGCCATGTCGACCACGTCCGGCCGCCGGTCGCGGATGAGCTGGTGCAGCGCACCGGCTTTCGCGGTCGGCTCGGCGAGTCGGCTGGCGTTGTAGTCGGCGACCAGTCGGTCCACGGTATGCGCGGCGCACGACTTGTTGGTGCCGATGAAGCCCGTCGGGCCCCGCTTGATCCACCCCGCCACATAGCTGCCGCGGACTGGGTTGCCGGTGGCCGGATCGATGACGCGGCCCTCGTCGTTGGGGACCACACCGGCGGCATCGTCGAACGGTAGACCGCGAATCGCCTTGCCGTGGTAGCCGATTGACGTCAGCACCAGGCCGGCTTCGAGCTGCCGGACCTCGTCGGTGCCGGTCACGGTGAATTCGATGCCGGTGACCTTGCCCGAGCCGAGCACGCGCGCCGGGGTCAGCTCGTAGGCCAGCCGGATCCGCGGCCGGGTGGTAGGTGCGGAACTGTCGGCCAGCTTGGCGAGGATCTCGAGCTTGTGACGCGTCAGCCCTTCGGTCACCGTCTCCAGGTCGCGACGGACCAGCTCATGGTCAGCGGCGTCGAGCACCACGTCGCACGTCGAGGTCAGGCCGATCAACTCCGGCAGGGTGAAGGCCGAATGGATCGGGCCGCGCCGGGCCGCGATCACCACCTCGCGCACCTTCGAGTCGCGCAGCGCGGCCAGGGCGTGATCGGAAATGTCGGTGCGCGCCAACGCATCCGGATCGGCGGTCAGGATGCGGGCCACGTCGAGCGCGACGTTGCCGTTGCCGATGATCACCGCCCGCTCGTGACTCAGGTCGACGGGCAGATGCGAGAACTCGGGATGCCCGTTGTACCAAGCCACCACCTCGGTGGCGGTTCCGGTTCCGGGCAGCTCCATGCCCTCGATGTCGAGGCGCTTGTCGTTCGGCGCACCCACCGCGTACAGCACGGCGTGGTGGTGCTCCAGCAGCTCGGCGTGCGTGATGTCCCGACCCACCTCGACGTTGAGGTAGAAGTCAAGCCCACGACGCTTCGTGATCTGGTCGAACAACCGCGTCACGCCCTTGGTGTTCTGGTGGTCGGGGGCGACCCCGGCACGCACCAGCCCGTAGGGCGTCGGCAGCTTCTCGAAGATGTTGACCCGGACCCCGCGCTGGGTCAGCAACTCGTCAGCGGCATACATGGCAGCCGGCCCGGAACCGACGATGGCCACCCGCAGCGGACCGTGCGGCCGTTGGTCGACCGCCGGAGCGTCGGGCACCGGCGCCAGCTTGGACGTCGGTGGGAGCTTGCCCTCGTACTTCGGGTAGAAGGACGCGTTGAGCTCGATGAACGGCAGCTGCGCTTCGGTCAGCTTGGTGTCCGGCTTGATCGCGCCGACCGGGCAGGCGGTGACGCAGGCGCCACAGTCCACGCAGGCGGCAGGATCGATGAACAGCATTTCGGCGGTAGCGAAACCCGGCTCGTCCGGGGACGGGTGAATACAGTTCACCGGGCATGCGAAAACGCATGAACCATCGCTACAGCACGACTGGGTAATTACGTGAGGCATGTCGTGCGTCGTCTAACTTTCTAGAGTTTCAGAAGATCAGGCGGCGACCACGACGTGCTGGCGCTGCGGCTCGCTGCGGTACCGGCTGGGCGGGCCGTCGATCTTGCAGATCTTCCACATGATCTTGGCCAGCGGGTTCATCAGACCGGTGTCGTACGCCAGCATGCGCACGTCGGAGAACATGTTGCGCAGGAACATGCGCGACTCCGGGGCGTCGAAGAACAGCTCGTCGCGCACCGAGCGCGGGATGTCGAACGTCTTCCAGAAGACGCGCGGCGGCACGATGATGGCCGAGCACAGAATGCGCATGGTGAGCGGCACGAACAGCGACAGCCAGAACTTCTTCCAGCGACTCAGCTCCGGGACGCGCTTGTGCAGGTACTCGTGGGCGAACGAGATGTGGCGGGCTTCCTCGGCCACATGGATGGCCATGACCCGCTCCATGATCGGGTGCAGCTCCGACCCCTCACGCAGGATGTTCTTCTGGGTGTGGTCGATGGGTTCCTCGCCGGCGAGCACACCGAAGAAGAACGGGATGGGTGCCGGACCGGCGGCCAGCGGGATCAGCGGCTGAATCCACTTGAGCAGCTTGGGCATACCCGGTACGTCAACACCCATGTGGTTGACCATCTCCTGGAACATCAGGGTGTGATTGCCCTCTTCGATGGCCTCGTGGGTGCAGTAACGGAACTCGGGCGAACCGTTCGGAACCCAGAACGCGTACTCCATGAGGCCGCGGATCAGGATGTTCTCGAAGTGCAGACCAACCTTGGCGACGTTGGCCTGGCGCCACATGCCGATCGCGATCTGGCGTTCCTGCGACTGGGCCTGGTACCACGGGTGGCCACCGAGCGGATCGGTGTCCGGGAGGATCCAGCGCGGGTCGTTCGGGACCACAGCGAAGTCCGGCAAGTCCCACGCGATGTCGGTGTACGGGTTGAAGTTGCGTCGCACCGACCCCTCGGACAGTGTGGCGAGCTTCTCGACGTACACCTGGTCGTCGAGCACGTCCATGTTCCGTCGCCAGCGACGAATCATGCGGGTACGAGCCATTTTCGAGCCTCCCAAGACTGTTTTGCCAGCTTTACAATCGGCTGTCTTGTGTCGAACGGTACCGGAGGTACCACCTAAAGACTAGTGCCCGCCATCACACATCTCCAACCACTTTGTGACGCCGATCACACGACCTGCGCGCAAAGTGGAGCAACCAGGCCGATCCCGCGGTCACCGGGCCGTCGACCTGCAACTACGCTGGCACCCATGGCTGAGCTCACCATTCCCGCCGACATCAAGCCCGCCGACGGACGCTTCGGCTGCGGCCCGTCCAAGGTTCGCCCCGAGCAGCTGACCGCACTGGCCGCCGCCGGCAGCCTTTTCGGCACCTCACATCGCCAGGCCCCGGTCAAGAACCTGGTCGGTCGCGTGCGCGACGGTGTCAAGCAACTGTTCGCCACCCCCGACGGCTACGAGGTGATCCTCGGCAACGGCGGCTCGACCGCGTTCTGGGATGCCGCCGCCTTCGGCCTCATCGACAAGCGCTCGCTGCACCTCACCTACGGCGAGTTCAGCAGCAAGTTCGCGTCGTGCGTCGCCAAGAACCCGTTCGTCGGCGACCCGATCATCATCAAGGCCGACGCCGGCAGCGCGCCTGCGGTGCAGTCGGACCCCGACGTCGACGTCGTGGCCTGGGCCCACAACGAAACCTCGACCGGTGTCGCGGTGCCGATCCAGCGGCCCGCCGGTGACGCGCTCGTCGCCATCGACGCCACCTCGGCCGCCGGCGGACTGCCGGTCAACATCGCCGACACCGACGCCTACTACTTCGCGCCGCAGAAGAACTTCGCCTCCGACGGCGGCCTCTGGCTGGCCGTGATGAGCCCCGCCGCACTGGCCCGGGTCGAGCAGATCGCCGCCACCGACCGCTGGGTGCCCGACTTCCTGTCGCTGCCCATCGCGGTGGAGAACAGCCTCAAGAACCAGACCTACAACACCCCGGCGATCGCGACCCTGATCCTGCTCGCCGAGCAACTGGATTGGCTGAACGGCAACGGCGGCCTGGACTGGGCCGTCAAGCGCACCGCCGACTCGTCGCAGCGGCTGTACTCGTGGGCCGAGTCGCGTCCGTTCACCACTCCGTTCGTCGCGGACCCGGCACTGCGGTCCCAGGTGGTCGGCACCATCGACTTCAACGACGACGTGGATGCCGCAGCCGTGGCAAAGGTGTTGCGCGCCAACGGAATCGTCGACACCGAGCCGTACCGGAAGCTGGGCCGCAACCAGCTGCGCGTGGCCATGTTCCCGGCCATCGACCCCGACGACGTCAGCGCCCTGACGGCGTGCGTCGACTGGGTTGTCGAACGCCTGTAGTACAGCTCTCCGCACAATCACGAACACAAACCGAGGCGCGCAGCTCAGCAAGAGGTGCGCGCCTCGGTGTGTCAGCACGATTACGAGTCGATAACGCAGTAGGGTGGGCCGTTAAGCCGCGTCCTAGGAGGTCACCAATGAGGGAACTCAAGGTCGTCGGACTCGATGCCGACGGCAAGCGCATCATCTGCGAGACCCCCAACGGTTCGGCCACCGCAGACAAGTTCTTCTTGCGTGTCGATGATCGACTGAAGGCCGCCGTCCGTGGCGACCGGGCCGCCAGCAACCAGACTCAGATCGAGGTCGAGGTGCCCAACTCCCTGCGCCCCCGTGACATCCAGGCCCGCATCCGAGCCGGCGCCTCCGTCGAGCAGCTCGCCGCAGCCGCGGGGGTGAGCCCGGAGCGCGTCATGCGCTTCGCCCACCCGGTACTGCTGGAGCGGTCCCGCGCCGCCGAGCTCGCCAGCGCGTCGCACCCGATCCTGCCGGACGGCCCGTCGGTTTTGACCCTGCTGGAAACCGTGACCGGCGCTCTGATCTCCCGCGGACTCGATCCCGACGCAACCAAGTGGGACGCCTGGCGTAACGAGGACAGCCGGTGGACCGTGCAGTTCGGCTGGAAGGCCGGACGCTCCGACAACGTCGCGCACTTCCGGTTCAGCCCGGGCGCCCACGGCGGCACCACCACCGCTTTCGACGACGCCGCCACCGAGCTGATCGATCCGAACTACGCCCGCCCGGCCCTGCGGTCGGTCGCACCGCTCCCACAGCTGCATTTCGAGGAGTCGGTCGCCGAGATCCCGATGCCCGCGTTCGTCCCCGAACCGGAGCCCGCCGCCCCGGAACCTGCACCCGCCCCGGTCGTCGTCATGACGCCGGCACCCGTCGCTCCCCCGGTGCCCGCGGCGCCTGTCGCCCCGCCGGCGCCGGAGCCGATCCCCGCTCCCGAGCCGGCCGCTGTCACCGAGACCCCCGAGCCGGCCGCACCCGCGCCGCGTCCGCGCAAGAAGAAGCCAGAGATTCCGGCCTGGGAAGACGTGCTGCTCGGCGTCCGGGCCAACGGCCAGCGCTGACCCGGCGTTTGCGCGTCGACTCTGTACTGAGGGCCTGCGCTACTCGCGCTTTTGCGCCGTAGCTACAGGATCAACGCCGGGTGAGGCTAGCTGGACAACGCGATGGCCGCCGTCGCGATCCACCCCAGCGCCACGCCCGCACAGGCGCCCCAGACGAACCAGCGCCATACGGGGCGGACGCGCCAGCTCCACACTGTCGGGGCCAGGCCGCCGACCGCCACCGCGTTCAAGCCCACTGCCAGCAGCGGGTGCACCCGGAGCAAGCCGAGGGACAGGACGATGATGGCCGCCGCGGTCAGCGCGGCCACGAATGCCGACACCGTCAGTCCGGTGCCCCAGGGTGTCTGCGTCGGCGTCGTCATCTGAGCCAACTTAGCCCGCCGCCCTGGCACGTTCGTAGAACGCCAGCGCAGCGGCCGTCGCGACGTTCAGCGAGTCGGTCCCCCGCGACATCGGAATGCGCGCTCGCACCTCGCAGGCCCGCATGGTGTGTTCGGTGAGCCCCGGGCCTTCCGCTCCGACCAGCACCCCGACCTTCTGGTTCGCCAACGGCGCGAGGGCATCGGCCAGCGGCACGGACCCTTCCCCTGGCGTCATCGCGATGAGATGAAAGCCGTTGTCCTGCATCAACTTCAGATCACCCGGCCACGACTGCGCGCGGGCGTAGGGCACCAGCAGCGCATGTCCCATCGATACCCGGACCGCGCGCCGATACAACGGATCGGCGCAGCCGGCGCCGAACACCACCGCGTCGACGTCGAGCCCCGCGGCATTGCGGAAGATCGAGCCCAGGTTCTCGTGGTCGTTGACGCCCTCGAGCACTGCGACGGTCCGAGCATCCTGCAGCACCTCGGACACCGACCGTTCGGCAGGCCGTGGCGCCGCCGCCAGGACGCCCCGGTTCAGGTGGAAGCCGACGACCTCGGCCATCACCTCGGCACTGGCGCGGTAGTACGGCACGCCGCTGCCGGCCAGGTCGTCGGCCAGTTCGCCGAGCCGGCGGTCGGTGCCGAGGAACGCGCGCGGGCTGAACCGAGAGGCCAGCATGCGCTGCGCCACCAGCACACCTTCGGCGATCACCAGACCTTTGCCCGACGGCAGATCGGGGCGGCGATCGACGCTGTTGAGGTCACGGAAATCGTCGAGCCGGGGATCAGCGGGGTCGGTGACGTCTTCGACAATCACGTCGATGACGCCGTCCCCACCGTCGTCGACCTCCGTTACGGCGCTCACTGGCCTTCGTCGATGATCGCGAACATCAGGTCCGCAGCGGCGAGCAAGGTCGCGCGGTCCTGCTCCTTCAGCTTCTCGAGCCGGCCCTGCAGCCATTCCATGCCCGCCCGGCGCTCCGCCTCGAACAGCTCCGCGCCGGCCGGGGACACCGCGACCAGCACCTGGCGCCGGTCGTCGGGATGCGAACTGCGTTCCACCAGGCCCAGTTCGAGCAGCGATGCGATGACGCGCGTCATCGACGGCGGCCGCACCCGCTCCCGGGTGGCCAGCGCGCCCGGCGTCATCGGGCCGTCCTTGGCGAGCGTGGCCAACGCCGACAACTGTGTCAGGGACACCGGGGAATCCGGACGACGGAACCGTAACTGCCGGGCCAGCCGCACGACGGCCAGCGACAGGTCATTGGCCAAGCGGTCATCGGCGTCCGTCACGAGCAGATAGCGTACCGATCGATCGACTAGCGTTAGAGGAGATGGCCACGCCTGCGCACGAACAACCGGCGGCACCCGAGCCGCCGGCTCTTCCCGACCGCCTGCTCGACCCGGTTCCCCTGATCGTGGTCGCCGCAATCGGCTGGCTGGTGGCGGTGGTGTTGGCCTTCACTGTCGCGGCCCTGCGCGACTGGCGGCCGGTGACCGTCGCGGGCCTCGGGGTCGGCGTACTGGGCACATCTATATTTCTGTGGCAACGCAGCGCAGCCCGTCGCGGCGCTCGAGGTGCCCAACGCGGCCTGCGCTGACCTGGAACGTCTCGACAAGGGAGAGCCCGATGGCTGGAGAAGCACCGCTGCTGCAGGCAGACATCACCATCAATGCGCCGGTGGCCAGGGTCTGGGCCTTGATCTCCGACCTCGACAACATGCCCAAATGGAGCCCGCAATGCCGGGTGATGAAGGCGATCGGCGCCGTGAAGGTCGGCACCAAGACCGTCAACCTCAACCGGCGGGGCGCGATGTTCTGGCCGACCACCTCGACCATCACCGCACTGGACCCGCAAAAGAAGCTGTCGTTCCTGGTCAACGCGAACGGCACCGAGTGGACCTACGAGCTGGAGCCCGCCGGCACCGGCACCAAGGTGACCGTCAGCCGGCATGCGGAGAACGGCGTCAAGCCCATCTCGGGCGCACTCGTCGACCGCTTCATGGGTGGCGTGCCCACGTTCGAGCAGGAACTGGTCGACGGCATGAAGACCTCGCTCAGCCGGATCAAGACCGCCGCCGAGAGCGCCTCGAACTAAGTACCGAGGTCGAGCACGCCGTCGTCGAAGGGCTCGAAGGCCGGTGAGCCGATGGGCTCCGGCGGCGGCGTGTCCGAGTGGGCGCCACAGCCGTACTCCGCCGACACCACGCGTCCGTCGGCAGACAGCTCGTTGGCGCAGACCCCGAACACCAGGCCGAGCGAACCCGACAGTGGCACGTAGAAACCACATCCGCGGCACGTCCGCCGGGTGGCGCGAGCCATGGCGGCGTTCGGGCCGAAGTCGCCGTCCTGCCAGCGCTGCGCAGCCTCCGTCCGGCCCCAGTCGCTGAGCACCTGCTTGCGACCGAAGCCGATCTCAGCAGCCACCTCGTCAAGCTCGGGATCGCCGGATGCCAGGTAACCGGGCACCAGGCGGGGATCGTTCGGGGGCGGAGACAGCAGATCACCCGGGCTCAGGTCACCCGGCTGTACGCGCTCATGCCACGGCACCCACTCCGGGGCCAGCAGCGCGTCCGGGCCCGGCACCAGGACCACTTCACTGACGGTGGTGTGGTCGGCGCCCGGATAGGTCGCCAGCACCACTGCCCACTGCCAGCCGTGGTAGCCGGACATCGAGGCGAGGAACCGATGGGTCACCGAAGCCGGGTCGTCGAAGCTGGCGCCCAGGTAATCACCGACGACGCCCGCGCCGCTGAATTCGATGATCGCGGCGCGAGCCTGGTCGACGGCGCCCATCAGGATCGGGGTCAGGTCGGGCAGGTCGGCCTGTTCGACAACCGCCTCAAGGGCGGCTTCGGTGTCCGGCCCCTGCTCGGTCTCCACAGTCGGAACCTCCACGGCCGGAACCTCGTCGGCCGGGGACTCGTCGGCGGCGGCCTGCTGCGGCTCGGCGACGACGTCCGCGACCTCGGCGGATTCCGCTGCCTCAGCAAGAGCCTCGACGGCCTCCATGGGTTCCGCGGTGGCTTCAGGGGTCGGCACCTCGACCGGCGCCTCGGTCGGCGTCGACTCGTCCGGCGTCACGGCTGCCGATTCGGTGTCATTGGGCGTGTCCATCGCGTTCAATACTGCCTGACCACCCAGGACAAGGCCACACCGCCTGCCTGCGCGCCGCTGTCGGCAGCATGGGGAACAATCGTGCCCATGAGTGGACCGCGGGATGCCGGGAGGTCGGGGGATCCCCGCTACTACCCGCCGCGCCCACCGCGCCGCCCTGACGAAGAGCATCCCGGCATGGCCAACTACCCGAGCGATCCTGGCCAGTCCCGCCGCCGGCCGCCACCGCGGGGCTCGTCGTCGCACAGCGACAACCGGTGGCTGCCGCCGCTCGACGACGAGCACCACGACGGCCACGACTACGACCGGGACTACGACCGTGGCTTCGACGACGGTTACGACGGCCGGCGGCGCGACCATGAGGACCGTCGGGGCTACGCCAATGGCGAGAAGATCACCGTCACCCGCGCCGCCGCGCAGCGCAGCCGGGAGATGGGCACCAAGGTCTACGGCTTCGTGCACCGCGCGGCCACCGCCGACGGCGCCGACAAATCCGGTCTGACGGCGCTGACCTGGCCCGTTGTCGCCAACAACGCGCTCGACGCGGCCATGGGCGTCGCGCTGGCCAACACCTTGTTCTTCGCGGCGGCCTCCGGCGAGTCCAAGAGCAAGGTGGCCCTGTACCTACTGATCACCATCGCGCCGTTCGCGGTGATCGCCCCCTTGATCGGGCCGGCGCTCGACCGGGTGCAGCACGGTCGCCGGGTCGCCCTGGCCGTCTCGTTCGCGCTGCGCGTCGTGCTCGCGCTCGTGATGATCGGTAACTACGACGGCGCGACCGGGAGCTATCCGCCCTGGGTGCTGTACCCGTGCGCGCTGGGCATGATGGTGCTGTCCAAATCGTTCAGCGTGCTGCGCAGTGCGGTGACGCCACGGGTGCTGCCGCCGACCATCGATCTGGTCCGGGTGAATTCCCGGCTGACCATGTTCGGGTTGTTGGGCGGCACCGGTCTGGGTGGTGGCCTCGCCGCCGCTTTCGAGTACACCTTCGGGCTGATGCATCTGCCGGGCGCGCTCTACGTCGTCGCCGTCGTGGCCGTCGCGGGCTCGGTCCTGACCATGCGCATCCCCAAATGGGTCGAGGTCACCGAGGGCGAGGTGCCGGCGACGCTGTCGTACCACGCGCCGACCGAGCAACTCCGGCACCCACATCACGGCAAGTCCCCGCGACAACCGTTGGGCCGCAATATCATCACGTCACTGTGGGGCAACTGCACCATCAAGGTTCTGGTCGGCTTCCTGTTCCTCTATCCGGCGTTCGTCGCCAAGTCGCATGACGCGAGCGGCTGGGAGCAGCTGAAGATCCTCGGGCTCATCGGCGCCGCCGCGGGCATCGGTAACTTCGCCGGCAACATCGCCAGTGCCCGGCTCAAGCTGGGGCAGCCCGCACAGGTAGTGGTGCGCGCGACCGTCATCGTCACCGCCGCCGCCATCGCCGCCGCGGTGGCCGGCGACCTGATGGTGGCCGCGGCTGCAGCGCTGATCACCTCGGCGGCGACGGCGATCTCCAAAGCGTCGCTGGACGCCTCGCTGCAGCACGACCTGCCCGAGGAGTCGCGGGCGTCGGCCTTCGGCCGGTCCGAGTCGGTGCTTCAGCTGGCCTGGGTGATCGGCGGCGCCGTCGGTGTGCTGATCTATACGGACCTCTGGGTCGGGTTCACCGCGGTCAGCGCCCTGCTGATCCCCGGGCTGGCCCAGACCCTGGTGAGCTACAACGGAGGCTCACTGATCCCGGGCTTCGGCGGCAACCGGCCCGTACTGGCTGAGCAGGAGGGCCCCTTGCCTGAACGACAGACCGATCCCACAGTGCCCCACGGGATGCGCCAAGGATGGATATGAAACGAGTTCTCTCGCTGTTGGCAGTGGTCGCGGTGCTGTCGGCGACGGCTACCGGGGTACTGATCTGGCGGCTGACGCGGCACCAGGGCCCCGACTTCCCCGAAATCAGCGCCTTCACCGATGGCCAGCTCGCCCGGGTGGGGCCCTACCGCTACTGCGACGTGCACCTGAAGGCGTGCGACGTCCCCGCGACCACCGGCGAGCTGCATGTGACGGCGCGCCATCCCGTTCAGCTGTCGGTGCCGCAGGCCATCGCGCGAGCGCCGTGGGTGCTGCTGCTCGCCTACGAAGACGGCGGCTCCGCGGTCCGCGAGTTCCGGCCGGACAAGCGACTGGCCGTCACCATCCCGACCGTCGACGCGCATCACGGCAAGCTGCTCGGTCTCGCGGTCCAGCTACCCACTCTGGCAAGGGATTCCGACGGCAACGAGTTCCCCTTGCCGCACGCCGAGTGGTCGGTGCGGACCGTCTGGCCCTAGGTTTCCTCGCGAGCGGTCAGGCGCCGTGACCGGCCGGCACCCGCTCGCCGGCGCGGACCGGGCCGGGTGGCGTGCCGTCACCGAAAGGCCTGCCGCCCAACGTTTCCCGGCCGTGCGGCAGCAGCCAGCCGGCGAGCTCGGGGCCCTTCGGCACAATCTGCGTCGGATTGATGTCCGCGTGCACGATGTAGTAGTGCTGCTTGATTTGCACGAAGTCGATGGTGTCGCCGAAACCGGGCGTCTGGAACAGGTCCCGGGCATACGCCCACAGCACCGGCATCTCGGAGAGCTTGGACCGGTTGCATTTGAAATGCCCGTGGTAGACGGGGTCGAACCGGGCCAGTGTCGTAAACAGCCGCACGTCCGCCTCGGTGATGGTGTCTCCCACGAGATACCTTTGGCCGCTGAGCCTTTCGGTCAACCAGTCCAACGCGGTGAACAGTCGGTCGTACGCGGCGTCGTACGCCTCCTGTGACCCGGCGAACCCGCAGCGATAAACACCGTTGTTGATCTCGGTATAGACGCGCTGCGCAACCTCGTCGATCTCGGCGCGCAGGTACTCCGGATACAACTGCGGTGCACCGTCGCGGTGGTAGGCAGTCCATTCGGTGGACAGGTCCAGCGTCAGCTGCGGGAAGTCGTTGGTCACGACCGCACCGGTGGGCACGTCGACGATCGCCGGCACCGTGATGCCCTTGGGGTAGTTCGGGTCACGCTTGAAGTACGCGTCCTGCAGGCGCGGAATCTTCAGCACCGGGTCGACGCCACCGGGGTCCAGATCGAACGTCCAGCTGCGCTGGTCGTGCGTCGGACCACAAAAACCAATGGAGAGAACGTCTTCCAGGCCCAGGAGTCGGCGAACGATGATGGCGCGGTTGGCCCATGGACAGGCCCTGGCGACGATCAACCGGTACCGGCCCGGTTCGACGGGAAAATCGCCGGCCGCCCCAGCCCCATCTGCTCCTCGCGTGCGCGAAGTTATCCGGGTACTGATGTAGTTCGTGTCGCGGGTGAATTCAGAACCGGAGTTGACGTAGGACACGACCCCAGTCTGCCCGCCCGACGTTGGCTTGTGTGCGTGAAATCAACCGATTTTCGAACACAAGCCAACGTTCGGCGCGGCGATCAGGCGTCGAGCTCGCGCGCGACGGCCTTGACCACCTCGGACACCTTCCGGGCGGTCTTGCGGTCGGGGTAACGGCCCCGGCGCAGCTCGGACTGCACGACGTCCTCCAGGAGGGTGATCATGTCCGACACCATGCCGTGCAGCTCGTCGGGCGTGTGCTTGTGCTCAGGAGCCGACGCCTCGCGACGGGTGCGCGACAGGCTCGGCGGCGGGTCGATCAGCTTGAGGCTCAGGGCCTGCGGACCACGGCGACCGGCGGCGACGCCGAACTCGACGCGCTGACCGGCCTTGAGACCTTCAACGCCGGCGGGCAGCGCCGAAGACCGGACGTAGACGTCCTCGCCCTCTTCCTGAGAGAGGAAGCCGAAGCCCTTCTCCGTGTCGTACCACTTAACCCGGCCGCTTGGCACTGGTCTCACCTGCTCGTTCTCAACATGCGGTTACATAACGAAAGCGCCCCACCTCCGCAGGACGCGTTGGCGTTGATTCTACTCGGCCACCTCAGATCGCAGCATCCCCATTACTCGGTAGGCTGAAGGTTCTATTTATAGGAGGTGACATGCGCCTGGTCCTGAACATCATCTGGCTGGTTTTCGGCGGGTTCTGGCTGGCGCTTGGCTACTTCCTCGCCGCCCTGATCTGCTTCATTCTCATCGTCACCATCCCGTTCGGCGTCGCCGCAGCCCGCATCGGCGTGTACGCGCTGTGGCCGTTCGGCCAGACGGTGGTCGACAAGCCCGGTCCGCGTCCCGGTGCGTTGGTCGGCAACGTGATCTGGCTGGTGTTGTGCGGCTGGTGGCTGGTGCTCGGCCACATCGCCACCGCCATCGCCCAGGCCATCACCATCGTGGGTATCCCCCTGGCCCTGGCCAACCTCAAGCTGATCCCGGTGTCGCTGCTGCCACTCGGCAAGCAGATCGTCCCGGTCGATCAGACACACCCTGCTCCGGCCTGGCAGAGATAGATGACGCTCACGCCTCTCGGCCTGCCCACCGTCGCCCGGCCCGTCGGCGCGGCGCCCGCGTCCGGACCGCTGATCGACACGTATGGCCGCGTGGCGGCCGACCTGCGCGTCTCCCTGACCGACCGCTGCAACCTGCGCTGCACCTACTGCATGCCGGCCGAGGGCCTGGACTGGCTGCCGGGCACCGACCTCTTGACGCTCGACGAGCTGACGCGGCTGATCCGGGTGGCCGTGACCCGTCTGGGCATCACCGGCATCCGGTTCACCGGCGGTGAGCCGCTGCTGTCACCCCATCTGGAGGACGTCGTCGCGGCGGCGGCGGCGCTGCAACCGCGGCCGGCCATCGCTGTGACCACCAACGGCGTCGGACTGGCCAAACGTGCGTCGACACTGAAGAAAGCCGGGCTGAATCGCGTCAACGTCTCGCTGGACACGTTGGACCCGGACCGGTTCGCCGCCATCACCCGGCGCCGCCGGCTTCCCGAGGTCCTGGACGGCCTGGCCGCCGCGAAGGATGCCGGTCTGAGCCCCGTCAAGGTCAACGCGGTGCTCGACCCGGAAACGGGCCTGGACGACGCCCCGGCGTTGTTGCATTTCTGCCTCGAGCATGGCTACCAGCTGCGCATCATCGAGCAGATGCCGCTGGACGCGGGGCACCATTGGCAGCGCGGTTCGGTCCTGCAGGCCGACCAGATTCTGGCGGCCCTCCGCCGGGAATTCACCTTGCGCCCGGACCCGGCACCGCGGGGTTCGGCGCCGGCCGAGCTCTGGCAGGTGCACGACGATGGGACGGTGCTGGGCACCGTCGGCGTCATCGCGTCGGTCTCCGCGGCGTTCTGCGGCACGTGCGACCGCACCCGGTTGACGGCCGACGGCCAAGTGCGCAGCTGTCTGTTCTCGCAGCAGGAGACGGACTTACGGGCGTTGCTGCGACACGGCGCCGACGACGATGCGCTGGAAGCCGCCTGGCGGGCCGCGATGTGGGCCAAGCCGGCGGGCCACGGAATAAATGATCCGGGTTTCGTCCAGCCGGCCCGCCCGATGAGTGCGATCGGCGGCTGACGTTGACCGAAATGCTGGTGACGGTGCGCTATTTCGCCGCCGCGAAGGCCGCAACCGGGATCGAGACCGAAACGTTGCAGCTCAATGCGGGCGTCACCGTCCGCGATCTGGTGCACTCCATTGGTACGCGTGGGGCAGATGTGGCAAAAGTGCTCTCACGCTGCTCGTTTCTGCGCGACGGCGTCGCCGTGCGCGATCTGGACACCGCCCTGGCAACGGCTGAGACGATCGATGTCCTTCCCCCCTTCGCCGGCGGCTAATTGTGAAATGCCTCACATAACGAAACAGTAACGACCTGGCTGAAGCCAGCCTGACCGGCATTGATACCTGCAAAAACGCCGAAACAGCCAGCGCCTTTAAACTCCTCTCATAATTTGCTGGAGGCCGAAACGCCGAAAATCGGCCGAAGTGACGGAACCCACCCGACCCGATACCGTCATCTCTCAAGCCAGAGCAACCCTTTGGCACCCGCACTTGAAACGCCTAGCTCCATCCATCAAGTGCGGCCGACGACAAACCCGTGGATGGAGGCGGGGGACCCAACCGGTCCACCGAAGAAATCAGGACCAGGAGCCTCGGCTCCTTGGGGTGAAGCCTGCTTTGCAGGCCGGGCAACCTCTCCAGCCCGAACCCGACAGCTGACCTCGCAGGCGTTGACGAGAGGACTGCTTTTTCTATGAGTGGACGCCACCGTAAACCGACCACGTCCAGCGTCTCTGTCGCCAAGATCGCCTTCACCGGCGCGGTCCTTGGTGGCGGCAGCATCGCCCTCGCAGCTCAGGCCTCCGCCGCCACCGACGGCGAATGGGACCAGGTAGCCCGCTGCGAGTCCGGCGGCAACTGGGCCATCAACACCGGCAACGGCTACCAGGGCGGGCTGCAGTTCTCGCCCAGCACCTGGAGCGCCCACGGCGGTGGCGAGTACGCCCCGGCCGCGAACATGGCCAGCAAGGAAGCACAGATCGCTGTCGCGGAGCGCGTCCTGGCCAGCCAGGGCCGCGGTGCCTGGCCGGTGTGCGGACACGGCCTCTCCGGCTCCACCCCGCGCAATGCGGTGAACACCCCGGTCAAGGCTCCCGCCCCCACGATCGACAACGCCGAGCTCAATGCCCCGGCCGATCCGGCTCCGGCGCAAGACGCCGCCGCTCCGCTGGACGCACCGGCACCGGCTCCTGACGCCCCGACCATCGTCACCGTCGCCAACGACATCCCCGCTCCCGAAGCGCCGGCCCTGGACGTACCCGAAGCCCCCGCTCCCGCCCCCGAGGCACCGGCCCCGGCCCCGGCCCCGGCCCCCGACGCTCCCGTCGTCGACGCACCTGCCCCGGATGCCCCCGCCCCGGCCCCGGCGCCCGTGATCCAGGCCGCCAACTGGGACACCAACCAGGCTCCCGCCGACAACGGCGCCTGGGCGCTGCACGCCAAGCAGGACCTGCCGGCCGACCCGGCCCCGGTCGTCGACGCGCCTGCTCCGGCGGCTGACGCCCCGGCCCCGGCCCCAGCCCCAGCCCCGGCACCGGCTGCCCCCGCCGCGCTGCAGACCCCACCGGACGGCACTCCGCACCTCGCCAGCCCTGCCAACCTGCCCCCGGGCTCGACCATGGAGCCGACCGATACCGGCGAGAGCTCCAACATGAGCTATCTCAAAGAGCTGTGGCACGCGGTGCAGAACAAGGACATCTCCGGCCGTGACGCCCTGCTCGCTGTCGCCTCGACGCGGACCGGCGCGCCGGGCGGCGACATGCAGGCTCCGCCGAACGCTCCGGCGCCCGGCCCGGCCCCGGTTGCCGACATCGCGCCGGCTCCGGCGAACTAGTACGGATAAAGAAAAGCGCCTCGGTCGACCGGGGCGCTTTTCTTTGCCGTTGACCCTGATTCCAGGGCGCAGAGGTTCGAGTAGTCCGTGCCACCATCACAGGCTCAACACGAAACCTCGGCGGACGTCAGGCGGAGCCGACCCATTCGTCGGTGCCGTCGGTGAAGAACTGGTGCTTCCACACCGGCAGCCGCTCCTTGACCGTGTCGACCAGGAGCGCGCAGGTCCGGAACGCCGCGGCGCGGTGATCGGCCGATACCGCCGCGACGAGGGCGGCGTCCCCGATGTCGAGCACGCCGATCCGGTGGCTGACGGCGATGGCTCGCACGCCTTCGGAGGCGGCTGCGACGTCGGCAGCAACCTCGGCCAGTACCTCGGCGGCCGACGGGTGCGCCGAGTACTCCAGTCGGGTTACCCCACGGCCGCCGTCGTGGTTGCGCACGATGCCGGCGAAGCTCACGACCGCTCCCGCGGCGCTGTGGTCGACCAGGGCCTCGTGGGAGGCGACATCGATCGGCGATTCACTGAGGTCGGCACGCAGCACGATCACCCGGCATGGTCCTTTCCACTGAGCTGGTCCAGCGCATGGTCCAACACCCCGGCCAGCACGCCCAGCCCGTCCTTCACTCCCCCGGATGACCCAGGCAGGTTGACGATCAAGGTCCGGCCGGCCACGCCACACACGCCACGCGACAGCACCGAAGTCGGGACGTGGGGCAGGCCGGATTGGCGGATCGCGTCGGCCAGCCCCGGGATCTGGTAGTCCAGGACCTCGAGGGTGGCTTGCGGGGTGGCGTCGGTCGGCGATATGCCGGTGCCACCTGACGTGAGGACGACGTCCACGTCGTCAGCGATGGCCCGGCGCAGTTCGGCACCCACCGGCGTCCCATCGGTGACGACGACCGGCGCGGGCACGTCGAATCCACGCTCGGCGAGCCAAGCGACGATCAGCGGGCCGGTGCGGTCCTCGTAGACACCGGCGGCGGCGCGGGTGGAGGCGATGACGACGCGGGCGGTGCGGCTCACGTTGGCTGTCTGTTCTTCGCGCAGGCGCTCATCAGTTCCGTCTGTTCTTCGCGCAGGCGCTCATCACCGCTCCCAGAGTCCGGTCTTGCCGCCTTCCTTGCGCAGCACACGGATGTCGTCGATGCGCGCGGCCGGGTCGACGGCCTTGATCATGTCGTACAGCGTCAGCGCGGCGACGCTGACGGCGGTGAGCGCTTCCATCTCGACGCCGGTGCGGTCGGTGGTGCGCACGGTCGCGGTGATCACGATGTCGGCACCGCCGGCGCCAGCCTCGAACGCGACCTCGACCTTGGTCAGCGCCAGCTGGTGGCACAGCGGGATCAGGTCACTGGTGCGCTTGGCGGCCATGATGCCAGCCACGCGCGCGGTCGCCAGGGCGTCACCTTTGGGCAGGCCGCCGCTGGTGATGAGGTCGACGACGTCGGCGCGGGTGCGCAGGACGCCCGCCGCGAGGGCGGTGCGCCGGGTGGCGTCCTTGGCGGACACGTCCACCATGTGGGCCGCACCCGATTCGTCCAGGTGCGAGAGCTCCACGGCTACTTGTTGACGACGGTGACCGGGTGCGTGTACGGCAGCGTCTCGGCCGGCAGCGGGAACTGCAATTCACCGAACGGCGACAGCGCGCCGGTGCGATCCGTTGCCAGTTCGCTGACGGCGTGGTCGTCGTGACCGTTCACCTCGGGCCAGCCATTGTCGACGTACTGGTTCTTCTTCTTCTCAGCCACGGAGACATTGTGGCAGGCCCCGCGCCCGCTGGCGAGGCCGGGAGGCTGCTTTACGCTGGTCAGCAATGATCGACGATTCCCCGGGTGTGCCGTTGGGCTCCTGGCTGGCCGACATGTCGGATGCGCAGCTGGTGCAGCTGCTGCGCGCCCGCCCCGACCTCACCCAGCCGCCACCGGCGACCCTGTCAGCGCTGGCGGCCCGGGCGCAGTCCCGGCAATCGGTCAAAGCCGCGACCGACGATCTCGACTTTCTACAGCTGGCGGTGCTGGATGCCCTGCTGACACTGCAGGCCACCTCCATCGCCGTGCCGACCGGCGCGCTGTTCAAACTGCTGGCCGGCCGCGCCACCAAGAAGATCGTCACCTCGGCGCTCGATGAGCTGCGGACCCGCGGGCTGGTGTGGGGCGGTGACTCGGTGCGAGTGGTGTCGGAGGCGGCGTCGGTGCTGCCCTGGTATCCGGGGCAGGTCACGGTCGAAGACCCCGACGGCGACGGCATCGCCGAGAAACTGGCCGGCATCGACACGGCGCAGCGGGAGCTGCTGGAGCGACTGGCCGACGGGTCACCGATAGGCCGAACCAAGGACGCGGCACCCGGTACGCCCGCCGACCGCCCGGTGCCGCAGTTGATTGCGATGGGCCTGCTGCGCCGCATCGACGACGAGACGGTGATCCTGCCGCGGCTGGTCGCCCACGTGCTGCGGGGCCAGCCGCCGGCACCGGCGACGTTGACGCCGCCGGCACCGTCTACGCCGGTTCTGGCGGAGGCCGACGTCGACGCGGCGGCCGCCGGCTCGGCCGTCGACCTGCTGCGGGAAGTTGAGCTGGTCCTCGAAACCCTTTCGGCCACACCGGTTCCCGAGCTACGTAGCGGCGGCCTCGGCGTCCGCGACGCCAAGCGGCTGACCAAGGTCACCGGTATCGACGAGCAGCGGCTGTCGCTGATCCTGGAACTATGCGCGTCGGCCACGCTGATCGCGTCGGGCATCCCGGACTCCGACGACTACGACGACGGCCCGTACTGGGCGCCGACCGTGGCCGCGGACCGGTTCATCGAATCGAGCGCCGCCACCCGCTGGTATCTGCTGGCCACCACCTGGCTGGACCTGCCGTGCCGGCCCGGCCTGGTCGGCAAGCGCGGCCCGGACGGCAAACCCTATGCCGCCCTGACCAATGCGCTGTATTCGTCGGCCGCGCCGCTGGACCGCCGACTCCTGCTGGCGGTGCTCGCCGAGCTGCCACCGGGTAGCACCATGGACACCGCCACCGCTTCGGCGGCGATGCTGTGGCGCCGGCCGCGCTGGACCGCCCGCCTGCAACCGGAGCCCACCGGCGAATTACTCACCGAGGCACATGCTTTGGGCATGGTCGGCCGCGGCGCCATCGCCGGGCCCAGCCGGCTGCTGCTGGCGGGCGCGCCCGAAGAAGAGGTCACTGCCGCGATGGCGGCGGCCCTGCCCGACCCGATCGATCATTTCCTGCTGCAGGCCGACCTGACGGTCGTCGTCCCCGGGCCGCTGGAACGCGACCTCGCCGACCAGCTGGCGGCCGTCGCGGACATCGAATCCGCGGGCGCGGCAACGGTTTACCGAATCAGCGAGCAGTCGATCCGGCGCGCCCTGGACACCGGCCGGACCGCAAGCGAGATCCACACCCTGTTCGCCCGGCACTCCAAGACACCTGTGCCGCAGGGACTCACCTACCTGATCGACGACGTGGCCCGCCGGCACGGGCAGTTGCGGGTCGGCATGGCATCGTCGTTCATCCGGTGCGAGGACCCGGCCCTGCTGGCGCAGGCCCTGGCCTCCCCCACCCTCGAGCAGCTGAGCCTGCGGGCGCTGGCCCCGACTGTCGCGGTGTCCCCGGCCCCGATCGCCGACGTGCTCGCGGGCCTGCGCACCGCGGGCTTCGCCCCGGCCGCCGAGGACTGGTCGGGCACCATCGTCGACCTGCGTCCTCTCGGGGCGCGGGTGTCCACGCCCATTCACCGTCGTACCTTCCGGCTCCCCCAGCCGCCGAACGAGAAGACGCTCGGCGCGATCGTCGCCGTCCTGCGCCAGACCGGCCGCGGCGGCAACGGGGAGCGGCTGGACCCGGCGGCCGCCATCTCGTTGCTGACCGACGCCGCGCTGACCCAGTCATCGGTGGTGATCGGCTACGTCGACGCCGCAGGAGTGGCCACCCAGCGCGTGGTGTCGCCGGTGAACGTGCGCGGTGGCCAGCTGACCGCCTACGACCCGGCCGCGGGGCGGGTCCGGGAATTCGCCATCCACCGGGTGACCTCGGTCGTCGCGCCGGAATAGGGTGTTCCGGGGCCGCGTTTCCACCACGAGCTGGAGGTACCTCCCGTTTGCGGTGGAAATGGACCACTCGACCGCGTCTGGATAATGGACCGGATGGCCTGCGAGCAAGGGAAAAGAGTGGATGGCGCATGACTGACGGACCCCTGATCGTCCAGTCGGACAAGACGGTGCTGCTCGAGGTCGACCACGAGCAGGCCGGGGCGGCGCGGGCGGCGATCGCGCCGTTCGCCGAACTGGAGCGTGCTCCCGAGCACGTGCACACCTACCGGATCACGCCGCTGGCGCTGTGGAACGCGCGCGCCGCGGGTCACGATGCCGAGCAGGTGGTCGACGCGCTGGTGTCGCACTCGCGCTACGCGGTGCCGCAGCCGCTGCTGGTCGACATCGTCGACACCATGGGCCGCTACGGGCGGTTGCAGCTGGTCAAGCATCCCGCGCACGGGCTCACGCTGGTGAGCCTGGACCGCGCGGTGCTCGCCGAGGTGCTGCGGAACAAGAAGATCACCCCGATGCTCGGCGCCCAGATCGACGACGACACCGTCATCGTCCACCCGTCTGAGCGCGGCCGCGTCAAGCAGATGCTGCTGAAGATCGGTTGGCCGGCAGAGGATTTGGCCGGCTACGTCAACGGTGAGGCACACCCGATCACGCTGGAACAGGACAGCTGGAAGCTGCGCGATTACCAAGAGCTGGCCGCGGACTCATTCTGGGCCGGCGGGTCGGGCGTCGTGGTGCTCCCCTGCGGCGCGGGCAAGACGATGGTCGGCGCGGCAGCCATGGCCAAGGCCGGGGCCACGACGCTGATCCTGGTCACCAACACCGTCGCCGGCCGGCAGTGGAAGCGCGAGCTGATCGCACGCACCTCACTGACCGAAGAAGAGATCGGTGAATACTCCGGCGAGCGCAAGGAGATCCGGCCCGTCACCATCGCGACGTACCAGGTGATCACCCGCCGCACCAAGGGCGAGTACAAGCACCTGGAACTGTTCGACAGCCGCGACTGGGGCCTGATCATCTACGACGAGGTGCACCTGCTGCCCGCGCCGGTGTTCCGGATGACGGCCGACCTGCAGTCCCGGCGCCGGCTCGGCTTGACCGCCACCCTGATTCGCGAAGACGGCCGCGAGGGCGACGTGTTCTCGCTGATCGGGCCGAAGCGGTACGACGCCCCGTGGAAGGACATCGAGGCACAGGGTTGGATCGCGCCCGCCGAATGCGTCGAGGTCCGGGTCACCATGACCGAGAACGAGCGCATGACGTACGCGACGGCCGAGCCCGAGGAGCGCTACAAGCTCTGCTCGACGGCGCACACCAAGATCGCGGTGGTGAAGTCGATCCTGGCCCGGCATCCCGATGAGCCGACCCTGGTGATCGGCGCCTACCTGGATCAGCTCGAAGAACTCGGCCAGGAGCTGGACGCCCCGGTGATCCAGGGCTCCACCAAGAACGCCGAACGCGAGGCGCTGTTCGACCAGTTCCGGTCGGGTGAGATCCGCACGCTGGTGGTCTCGAAGGTCGCAAACTTCTCCATCGATCTACCGGAAGCCTCTGTGGCCGTTCAGGTCTCGGGGACGTTCGGGTCGCGGCAGGAGGAGGCCCAGCGCCTGGGCCGGTTGCTGCGCCCCAAGGCCGATGGCGGCGGCGCGGTGTTCTACTCGGTGGTCTCGCGTGACAGCCTCGACGCCGAGTACGCCGCACACCGGCAGCGCTTCCTCGCCGAGCAGGGCTACGGCTACATCATCAAAGACGCCGACGACCTGCTGGGACCCGCTATTTAGCATCAACGCGCTCGCAGAGCGCGCGATGACGTTCGTTCCGCCTAACGCGCCGGCTGTTTGACGACCGTCAGCAGCACCACCGAGTCGGCGAGCGCCTTCAGGCTGTGCCGGGTGGACGGAATGATGATGTGGTCGCCGGCCATCCCATCCCAGCTGGCCTGTTCGGCGACGAGCCGCACCCGGCCCTGCAGCACCTGAAGGGTGGCCTCGCCGGGGCTCTCGTGTTCGGCCAACTCATTGCCGTCGGCGAGCGCGATCAGCGTCTGCCGCAACGCGTGCTCGTGGCCGCCGAAGACCGTGTGCGCGCTGCGCCCGCCGTTTCCGTTCTTCGCGGCGTCCAGATGCTGACGGGCCAGGGCGGTCAAAGAGATCTTCTCCATGCTCTGACTATCCGCCTCAGCACTCCCCGTGGCGACCCTTTGGCGGTTTAAATCACGCGCAGCGAATCCCCCTCGTTGGGGAAACGACGAGCCAGTGCGTCGAGCATCCGCTCTACCTCCAGGAGCCGCCGACGCAGCGCCAGCAGCGCGTCGGACGGCAGCTCCGAACCCGGTTCGCCCGTGCTCTGCCCACGTCGGGATCGCCGCTCCAACAACGTCATCTGGTCTTCCAGATCGGCAACCTCGTCCAGTAGCAGGGCCGCGAACAGGCGCGATTGCGCGAGGTCGGCGCGGTGCGCGGGCCGGGGCCGGGTATCGACCCGCGGCCGGCCGCTCACGACACCGGGGCGCACCGTGCGCCGGGTGGCGGTGGCATGTGAGGGAATCGGCACCGGAACGGCTCGGCGTCCGGTTTCGCGCGTCGTCGGCAACATGGCGCAATGATCACCGAGGTTGCACCTTTGCGCTACCAGCCGTTCATCTTTCCGACCGGAACCGGACACCTTCGGAAAAGCTCAATCGAGCACGAAATACGGCAACGGCGTCCGGCTAGTCACCGAGCGCGGGGATCACCTCGCGCTCGAAGGCCTCGATGCTCGACCTGTCGTAAGCGGCTTCGGGGAAATACAGGATCGCGTACCCGCACCCGAGGTCCTTGATCTTCTGCAGCTTCGAGATCACCTGTTCGGTGGTGCCACAGGCAGAATCGGGTGACGTCAGGTTCTTGACCATGGCGTCGACGGCAGCCTCGTGCGCGACGGCGACCTGACGCTCCCGGATGCGCGCGATGCGGGCTGCGACGTCGGCCTCGGACTCCCCGATCACCACGTTGAAGTTCGCCGAGCGGACGATGCCGGCGTAGTCGGTACCGACCTCACGGCAATGCTGTTGCAGCACTTCCGATTTGTGCGCGAAGCCGGCGGGCTCGGATGTGAAGTTGGTGTACTGCGCGTACTTGGCGGCGATCTTCAGCGTCACCTTCTCACCGCCACCGGCGATCCACAGCGGAATACCGTCCGCCTGCAACGGTTTGGGTTGCACGATGGCACCGTCAACCTGGTACTGCTTGCCGTCGAAGCTCACCACTCCGTCGCGCCACGCGGTGCGCATGATCTGCACGCCCTCATCGAGCCGCGCCAGCCGCACACCGGCCGACGGGAAGCCGTAACCGTAAGCGCGCCACTC
The DNA here is from genome assembly GCF_058790275.1 of Mycobacterium sp. FW102-FHT13B02. Lineage (NCBI taxonomy): Bacteria > Bacillati > Actinomycetota > Actinomycetes > Mycobacteriales > Mycobacteriaceae > Mycobacterium > Mycobacterium sp. FW102-FHT13B02. The sequence continues at coordinate 165,776 of NZ_JBYTCM010000002.1, read as the reverse complement.
GTGTTCGTACCAGCCGCCGCCGATGCCCATCTGCACCCGGCCGCCGGAGATGATGTCGGTGGTCGCGGCGACCTTCGCCAGATACGCGGGGTTGCGGTAGCTGATCGCGGTGCACATCTGGCCCAGCTTGATCCGCGAGGTCGTCGCCGCGTAGGCCGCCATCAACGTCCACGCCTCATGCGTGGCCTCCGCGGTCGGCATCGGCACGGTGTGGAAGTGGTCGTAGACCCACAGCGAATCCCACGGGCCGCCGTCGGCATACGCGGCGAGGTCACGCATCACCTGCCATTGATCCTGAGGGGCGATGCCCACCAGATCGAGTCGCCAACCTTGCGGGATGAACAGTCCGAAGCGCATGGTCCCGACTTTAGGACGGCCCGGGCGCACGCGTGCTCGAACCTCGCCGTCAATCGGCGTCGGCGACCACCGGGCACCGCACTTAGGCTGGAGAACATGGCACCCGAAATGCGCGTCGACCCGCAGGCCCTGACCGCCGCGGCGGGCACCATGACGTCGTGCGGCTCGGCCGTCGGCGCTCTGACGCCGGAAGAGCCCCTGAATTCGGCCGCTGCGGGCATGCCCGGATTCGCCACCGGTGCCGCGTGCCAGCGCGTGGGCCCGCAACTGAACACCGACTGCCAGAACATGGGCAAGGCCGTCACCGGGTTCGCCGACTCACTGCGCACCGCGGTGACCAAGTACCAGAGCACCGATGCCACGGCAGGCGCCGCCATCGGAAAGACCATGCCCGGCCACTGAGCCGCCCGACCAGACGCGAAATCCGCCGTTCACCCACCGTTCGAACTGTGTCCCTACAATCCGCCCTTACCCACCGACGCTGCGGGTAAGGCAAGCGCAGCCGGTGTCGCAGCCGAGTCCGGGCAACCATTGCCCCGAGACGGGCGAAAACATCAGGAGCACAACATGATCGACACGCTCGAGATCGGTTTGCGGATCGGGGCCGGCCTGACCCTGGGCGCCGCCATCGGCATGGAGCGGCAATGGCGTTCCCGTAATGCCGGGCTGCGCACGGCCGCGCTCGTCAGCCTCGGCTCGACCCTGTTCGTCGTCATGGGTGGGTACTCGTTCACCGGAGTGCATGCCGACCCGACCCGGGTGGCCGCCCAAGTGGCCTCCGGCATCGGCTTTCTCGGCGCCGGCGTCATCATGAAGCAAGGTGCCACCATCTCCGGTCTCAACACCGCGGCCACACTCTGGGCTGCCGCCGCGGTCGGAGCGCTCGCCGGCGGCGGCATGCTGGTGCCCGCGGCGATCGGCGCGGGTGCCGTCATCGCGGCCAACATCGTCCTGCGGCCCATCGGCCGCACCCTGGACCGCCACCACGGCCCCGGTACCGAGAAGACGTCCGCCGAATACCGGTTCGAGGTGCGGTGCCCGACCAGCGCGGAGACCCGGATCCGCGGGCTGGTGTTCGACGCCATCTCGCGCCCCAACCTCACCGTGCAGTCCATCGCCGCCACCGACCTGCCCGACGACCAGGGCGTCCGGATCGCCGCCACCGTCATCGCCGACGAACGCGACGACCACCAGATTGAAGCCGCCCTCGCCGATGTCATCAAGGCACCCGAGGTGACCTCCGTACGGTGGACCGCCGAGGAAATGTCCCTGGCCGACTAGCGCATCAGGTCGGTTAGGGAGTCAGCAGCATCTTGTATTGCGCGGCCGTCTCCTGCCGTGCGCCGGTGTCACTCGCGTTGTGCACGGAGATGACGGAATTGTTCAGCGCGGCAAAGCAATAGAAGACCGAACCGTTGGTCATCGTCGGATCGACCTCGGATTGCACGCAGCGGCTTCCCGGCAGGAAGTCGACGGCATTCACCGGATGCGCCGCCACCTCGACGCGCGCGGTGAGGTCGGCAAGATCGTTCACGAGTTTGGCCGCTGCCGCCGCATCGCGCACCTGGTAGACGGTGGTGTGGTTGTACGTCATCGAGTGCAGTCCCGCTGCCGCGAAAAGCGGCGCGGTGTCAACGGGATCGTCCTGGAAGTGCAGCGCGGCCCGCGGTAGATAGGTACCGGCCTTGGCGCTGAGCGGACGGGTGCTCGGCGGGTCCGGGTAGGTGGGCGGCGACATCGTGTGCGACAGCAGGCCGGTCGGATCCATGGCGAGGGACGCGAACTGCGCCGGATCGGTCGGTACGAACTGATCGATCCGCGGCACCTGCGCGTCCAGCGTCGCGGCAATCGCCGCCACGGCACTGTCTTGCTGTGGCGCGTAGACGAGCTGGCCCAGCACGTACTGGCCGTGCGGGGTGAACGAGTACATCGTCACCGGCTGATCGGGGCTGACGCTCGCGGTGTAGCTGTACGTGGTCGCCCGGGCCTCGGGATGTCCGGGGATGGGTACCGGGTGATCCACCGCCGGCGACAGCCCGGCAACCGCAGCGGCCAGGTCAGCGGCGGCCGCGGTGGCCGCAGCCGCGTCGGGGAAGCGCAGAACGGCGTTCATCAATCGCCACTGCTCGGGGTCCAGCCGATCGGACGCAAAGCCGTAGAGCAGGTGGTGCGCCTTGACGGTGTCGGCCACCCCGGCCGGTATGACCGTGCCGAGTGCCGCGGCGTCGGTGATGACGAGGGCCCGCGACAGCCCCGGCACCACCATCTGCGGATCGACCTCCCAGGGACCGACGACGTTGTCCGCCATCCGGCGGGCGTCGATCTGGGCACCGATCAGCGGCGCTCCCGCCACACCCAGCGGCGCCGCGGGCGCCACCGGGAAGTTGCCGCTACCAAGGAGATTCACATCGACTGCGGCCGGTGCGTGAGCGCCTTCGCCCGTCCCCGCCTCGGTGCTGGCGCAGCCTGCCACCACCAGCGTCGCCAGCGCCACCAGCACCAACCGCGGGGGCATGGGTCAGCCCGGCACGCGGTTGTTGATCTTCAGCCCCGCGAACAGCGCCAGGACCAGCACGAAGAACCCGACCCGGGTCCAGCTGCCGCTGGCGTCGCCGCGGATGGTCTGGTAGCCGATCTGCGCCTGCAGGTTGGCGTAGACCCGGGTCAGCTGGTCGAGGGTCTCGGCCCGGAATGTCTCGCCGCCGGTTATTTTGGCGATCTTCTGCATTGTGACGTCGTCGGTCGGGACGGGCACTTCCTGGCCCTCGTAGGTGATGACGCCCGACGGGGTACCGAACGAGATGGTCGAGATCACGACGCCCTGGTCCTTGGCCGCCCGCGCTGCGGTAAACGCACCGCGGGGGTCGTTCGGGTCGGCCGGCACCGTCTCTTTTCCGTCCGACATCAACACGATGTGGGCCGGCGGCGGGCCGTCCCCGCCTCCCATGACGGCGTCGAGGGTGGCGATGGCCTGCAATGCCGTGAAGATGCCCTCGCCGGTCGCGGTACGCGGTGCCGGTTCCAGCGAGTCGATGGTGCGCGCCACGACGTCATGGTCGCTGGTCGGCGCCACCAGCATCGTTGCACTGGAGGAGAATTCGACCAGTCCGACGCTGATGCCGTTGGTCAGGCCGTCGACGAACGTTTTGCCGGCGCTCTTCGCCGCTTCGATACGGCTGGGTTTGACGTCGGTGGCGATCATCGATTCGGAGACGTCGATGACGAGCATGACGACGGCGCGGTTCCGCGGAATGCGGATGTCGTGCGTCGGGCCGGCCATGGCGGTGGTGAGCAGCAGCAGCGCGACGACGAGCAGGACGGCCGGCACGTGACGCCACCGGGACTGCGTCTTGGGGCGGGCCGCGACGACCTGCTCCAGCAGCTCGGTGTTGGCGAACCGCAGGACGCGCTTGCGGCGGGCCTTGCGCAGCAGCAGGTAGATGGCGACGGCCCCGACGACCGCGATCAGATACAGGAAGAACCAGGCACTGGAGAACCCGGACAGCGTCAGTGGCCCGACAAAGGGGATCTCCAACAGGCACTCTCCGTTGCGTTCGGCGTCGGTCCCTCAGACCGATATGGGGCAATCGTACCGACGCGAATGGTTCTGGCACCGGATGCGGCTGGTTCCGGACGCGGTCGGCCCGTCAGTCCGACAGGCCGAGCGCTGCCATGGCGCCGTCCACGGTCGCCTGTTTCAACTGGTCAGCAGGAGCGTCCGGGAACTGCAGGCAGCAGTCCTGGAGACCGCCGAAGGCGATGACGGCGCGGGCGGACTGTTCGAGGGTGGGGCGACGCCCGAAGACCAGCTTGCCCAGCCGGTCGCGCCACGCCAGCATGCTGTCGATGAGGCCCAGGTCGGCGAGCGTGGTCAGATCGGTGACGATCAGCAGCAGATCGGCCCGGTGCCGGTAGTGGAAGTCGAAGTAGCCCTGCAGCAGCTCCCGGGGGGTGGCTCGGGCCGCGCCGCGCAACCGTTCCTGGGTGGCCACGAATTCCTCGCCCTCGTCGATCAACGGCTGCAGGATGCTGCGCACCAAGTCCTCACGCGAGCTGAAGTGGTAGTACAACGCGGGTTTACTGATGCCCAGCCGGTCGGCGATGTCCTGCAGGCTGGTGCGCTGCACGCCCTTCTGACTGAATAGCTCGCGCGCCACATCCTGGATGCGCGACCGAGTCTTCGACGGGGTTCTCGCCACGTAGCCACCCTAACTTACTTAACGGGCGGTAAGCTGACCGCGCATCCACTTACCGACCGTTAAGTAAACACGGAGGACTTCATGAAGGTGCTCATCTCCGGCGCCAGCATCGCCGGCCCGGTCCTGGCCTACTGGCTGTGCCGCAACGGATTCGACGTCACGGTGGTCGAGCGCGCGCCGGCCCTGCGCAAGACCGGGGGCCACGCCGTCGATCTGTTCCGGCCGGCCATGGAGATCTCCGAACGCATGAGCGTGTTGGGCCGCATCGAGTCCCGCGCCACCGGGACCACCGCGCTCACCCTGAACCGTCCACCCAGCAACCGGTGGACCCACGTCGATTACGTCAAACTCATCGCGACCATGTCCGACCGGCATGTCGAGATCATGCGCGACGACCTGAGCCAGGCCTACTACGACGCCGTCCGCGACGACGCCGAGTTCCGCTTCGGCGACCAGATCACGTCCATCACCGATGCCGGTGAGGTGACGTTCGAGAACGCCGCCCCGGAGCGCTACGACCTGGTGATCGGCGCCGACGGCCTGCACTCCGGGGTCCGGCAGCTGACCTTCGGTGACCAGGCCCGGGAAGTGTTTCTCGGCGGCTATCTGGCGGTGGTGTCGGTGCCGAAAATGCTTGCACCCAAAGGTGAAATGAGCGGGTACCTGGCGCCGCGGAAGATCGCCATGGTGTACAGCGCCGACCACCTCGAGGATGCCCGGGCGGTGTTCATGTTCCGGACCGACCAGCCGCTGGACTACCACCACCGCGATATCGCCGCTCAGCAGCGCCACTTGCAGGCGGCGTTCGAGGGCGTGAGTCCCGAAGTCGATCACTGGCTGGGAGAACTGGACACCACCCCCGCGTTCTACTTCGACGCGATCACCCAGCTGGAGATGAGCACCTGGTCGCGGGGGCGGGTCACGCTGGTCGGTGACGCCGGGTACTGCCCCGGCCCGGGGGTCGGCGGCAGCACCAGCCTGGCGGTCTACGGCGCGTACGTGCTGGCTCACGCCTTGACCGCAGCCCGCGGCGATCACCCGGCCGCATTCGCCGCCTACGAGCGCACCATGGCCGCGCCGGTGGCCGGCAGCCGCGCCATGGCGCGGGTCAATGCCAAGACCATCGTGCCCGGAACCGATTGGGGCGCAAGGGCGCTGCTCGGCGTCGCGCGCACGCTGTCGGTCTTGCCCAGCGGCCTCACGCAGCGGCTGGCCCGGCTCAACTCGAACGGCGTCCGGCTGTACGACACCATGCCGCTGCCGGACTGACGTCTTCCGGTGTGGCCGAAGCCGCTGCGATGTCACCCGTTTTCGCTACGTTGGGTTGCATGGCCCTTTCCAAGGATGAACGCGAAGAATTTCTGGCCGAACCACACATCGGGGCGCTGTCGGTCCACGCCGGCGCAGACCGCGGCCCTCTGACGGTGCCGATCTGGTACTCGTACACGCCCGGCGGCAAGCTGTGGCTGCTGACCGGGCTCGGCTCTCGCAAGCACAAGCTGATCGAGGCGGCGGGGCATCTGTCGCTGATGGCCGAGCGCCTGGAGCCCACGGTCCGCTACGTCGCCGTCGACGGTCCGGTGCTCAGCATCGAGACGGGCACCGATGAACAGCTGGTCGAGATGGCCGAGCGGTACCTCGGCAAGGAGAAGGCCCCGGCCTACCTCGAGATGGCCCGGCGCGAGCACGGCCCCAGCGTGACAGTCACCGTCGACCCGAAGCACTGGCTGTCGGCCGACCTAGGGTCGCTGTGACGCCATGTCGTCCCGGCAGCGCCTATTCCGGTTCTTCTACCGGCTCGGCTTCACTCCGTGGGACGGGCATCCGCTGGCCACCAGCCTTCGCGAGCTGGTTGAGGGTGACGGAGCGCTGACACCGGGAACCGCGCTCGACATCGGTTGCGGCACCGGTGACAACGCGCTGTATCTGGCCGGGCTCGGCTGGGACGTGACCGGCGTCGACTACGTCGCGACGGCGGTCCAGAAGGCACGGGCCAAGGCCGCCAAGCGGGACGCTTCGGCCCCCGGCTCCGTGCGGTTCGACCAGGCCGACGCCACCCGGCTCACCGGCCAGGGCATCGGCGCGGACTTCGGGCTGATCATCGACAACGGCTGCTTGCACGGCATGAGCGCCAACGACCGCGACGCCTACGTGGGCGAGGTGACGGCGGTGGCGGCACCGGATGCACGGCTGCTGATCGTCGCGTTCGTCCCGGGCGCCTCGTTCGGGGTGCCCGGGATCGACCCGGCGGAGGTGCAACGGCGGTTCGCGCTCGGCTGGACGCTGCTGTCCAGCGGTGACGAACCGGGCCTGAATCGCGGCGACAAGAACCCGGCGCGGTACTACCTGTTCGCCCGGCGTCGCACCTGACCGTTCGAGGTCAGCCTCCGGAGCCAAGCTGTCGGCCTCCGGGCGTAGCGTGGCCCCATGGGCGAACTTTCCGACGATGTGATCGCTTTTCTCTCCGAAGGCACGCGCACCGCGGTGCTCGGCTGGGTAGCGGCCGACGGTCGGCCGTTGTCCGCACCCGTGTGGTTCGTGGTCGACGACGGGGCGCTGGTGTTCAACACCGGCAAGGACACGGCCAAGGGGCGGGCGCTGGCCCGCGACCCTCGGGTGGTGTTGTGCATCGACGACACCACCCCACCGTATGCGTTTGTCCAAGTTCAGGGCATCGCGTCGATCAGTGAGGATCCCGACGAGTTGCTCGACATCGCCACCCGCACCGGCGGCCGCTACATGGGCGCCGACCGCGCCGAGGAATTCGGCAGGCGCAACGGCGTGCCGGGCGAACTCGTGGTCCGGGTCAACCCCACGAAAGTCATTGCCGCGTTTGACGTGGCGGATTGAGGCGATCATGACCGACCTCTCCGCTTTCGCCGAGTTGTCCGCACGCGACCATGGGCTGTGTGTGCTGAACACCCTGCGTGATGACGGCAGCATCCAGTCCTCGGTGGTCAATGCCGGGGTGCTGCCACATCCGAGCACCGGTGAGCCGGTCGTCGCCCTCGTCGCCATCGGCGCCACACGCAAGCTGCGCAATCTGCGTGCCGATGCCCGGACTTCCGTTGTCGCACATGCCGGCTGGCAGTGGCTGACGGTCGAGGGCACCGCCGAGGTCATCGGCCCGGACGACACTGACGCCGAAACACTGAGAGTGTTGTTGCGCAACGTCTTCACCGCCGCCGGTGGGACGCACGACGACTGGGACACCTACGACCGCGTCATGCGCGAAGAGGGTCGCGCCGCGGTGCTGATCTCACCGACTCGGGTGTACTCGAACCCTGCGCGATAACCCCCAGGAAACGCGAAAACCCCCAAACCCATAGGGATTTGGGGGTTCTCGCGATTGTTTGCGCTAGCTGACTAGCTCTCCAGCGAAGCCGGTGGCAGGAAGCGGTCGCCGTACTTGGCGGCCAGTTCCTTGGCCCGGGCCACGAAGGCCTCCTTGCCGACACCGAGCTCGCCCTGGTAGCCGACGATGAACTGCGCAGAACCACCGGTGTAGGGCGGGAAGCCGATACCCATGATCGAGCCGATGTTCGCGTCAGCGGTCGAGGTCAGCACGCCCTCGTCGATGCACTTCTGGGTCTCCAGCGCCTCGGCGAACAGCATGCGGTCGATCATGTCCTGCAGCGGCAGTTCGGTCGAACCCGAGTTGAAGGCGTCCTTCAGACCCGGCCACAGCTGAGTGCGCTTGCCGTCGACGTACTCGTAGAAGCCCGCGCCCTTCAGGCGCGACGGGCGACCGAGCTCGATCATCTTCTCGACGACAGCCTCGGCCGGGTGCCCGACATAGGTGCCACCCTCGGCCTCGACGCCCTCCTTGGAAGCCACGGCGATCTTGTGCATGAGCTCCAGGTTGAGCTCATCCGAAAGCTGCAGCGGCGCTGCCGGGTAACCGGCCTGCGAACCGGCCTGCTCGATGGACGCGGGCGCGACGCCCTCGCCCAGCATGGCCAGCGCCTCGTTGACGAAGGTGCCGATCACGCGCGAGGTGAAGAAGCCACGGCTGTCGTTGACGACGATCGGGGTCTTCTTGATGGCGAGGGTGTAGTCGAACACCCGGGCCAGCGCCTCGTCAGAGGTCTTCTCGCCCTTGATGATCTCCACCAGCGGCATCTTGTCGACAGGCGAGAAGAAGTGGATACCGATGAAGTCCTCCTGGCGCTTCACGCCGGTCGCCAGACCGGTGATGGGCAGCGTGGAGGTGTTCGAGCCGAGCAGCGCGTTGGGCTCGACGATGTCCTCGATCTCCTGGAACACCTTGTGCTTGAGTTCCTGGTTCTCGAACACGGCCTCGATGACGAAGTCGACACCCTTGAGGTCGGCCGGGTCAGCGGTCGGCGTGATGCGGGCCAGCAGCGCGTCGGACTTCTCCTGAGTGGTCTTGCCACGCTCGAGGGCCTTGGCCTCGATCTTCTCGGAGTAGTTCTTGCCCTTGTCGGCGGCTTCCTGCGTGACGTCCTTGAGGACGACCTCGTAGCCGGCCTTGGCCGACACGTAGGCGATACCGGCGCCCATCATGCCCGCGCCCAGGACGCCGATCTTCTTGATGTCCTGCTTGGCGATGCCCTGCGGGCGGGAGGCGCCGCCGTTGATGGCCTGCAGGTCCAGGAAGAACGCCTGGATCATGTTCTTCGCGGTCTGGCCGGTGACCAGGGTGGTGAAGTAGCGGCTCTCGATGCGCGATGCGGTGTCGAAGTCGACCTGCGCACCCTCGACGGCGGCATCCAGGATGGCGCGCGGCGCGGGCATCGGGGCACCCTTGAGCTGCTTCTTCAGCAGGGCCGGGAACGACGGCAGGATGCCGGCCAGGCCCGGGCTCGACGGGGTGCCGCCGGGCATCTTGTAGCCCTTGACGTCCCACGGCTGGGTGTGGGCCTCGGGGTTGGCCTTGATCCACGCCTTGGCGGCGGGGACCAGTTCGTCGACGGTGTCGACGAGCTCGTCGACCAGGCCGGTGGCCTTGGCCTTGGCCGGGGTGAAGCGGGTGCCCTGGCTCAGGACCTCCATGAAGGCCTTCTGGATACCGAACATGCGCACGGTGCGGGCAACGCCGCCACCGCCCGGGAGCAGACCCAGGGTGACCTCGGGCAGACCGATCTGGCTGCCGCGAACGTCGGCCGCGATGCGGTGATGGCACGCGAGCGCGATCTCCAGGCCACCGCCGAGGGCGGCGCCGTTGATGGCGGCGACGACGGGCTTGCCCAGGGTCTCCAGGGCGCGCAGGTCGGCCTTGATGGTCTCGACCATTTCGAAGGCTTCGGCCGCATCATCGGGGCCGATGTTCATCATGCCCTTGAGGTCACCGCCGGCGAAGAAGGTCTTCTTCGCGCTGGTGATGACGACACCGGTGATGGAGTCCTTCTCGGCAAGCAGGCTCTGCACCGCGTAGTGCATCGACTCCTTGTAGTGCTCGTTCATCACGTTGGCCGAACCGGTCGGGTCGTCCATGGTGAGGGTGACGATGCCGTCGGCATCCTTGTCCCACTGAATTGTCTTCTCAGCCATTGTTTTTCGCTTCTTCCTAGACGCGCTCGATGATGGTGGCCACGCCCATGCCGCCGCCGATACACAGCGTGATCAGGGCACGCTTGGCGCCGCGGCGCTCGAGCTCGTCGACCATGGTTCCGGTGATCATGGCGCCCGTGGCGCCCAGCGGGTGACCCATCGCGATGGCGCCACCGTTGACGTTCAGCTTCTCGTCCGGGATGTTCAGGTCCTTCTGGAACTTCAGGACGACCGAGGCGAAGGCCTCGTTGATCTCGAACAGGTCGATGTCATCGACGGTCAGGCCGGCACGGTCCAGCACCTTCTTGGTGGCCGGGGTCGGGCCGGTCAGCATGATGACCGGGTCGGCACCGCTGGTGGCGGTGGCCACGACGCGGGCACGCGGGGTCAGGCCCTGCGACTTGCCGGCAGCCTCCGAACCGATCAGCACCAGCGCGGCGCCGTCGACGATGCCCGAGCTGTTGCCACCGTGGTGGACGTGGTTGATCTTCTCGACGTAGTGGTACTTCTGCAGCGCCACGTCGTCGAAGCCGCCCATGGCGCCCAGACCCGCGAACGCGGAGTTGAGCTTGCCCAGGCTCTCAACGGTGGTGCCGGGACGCATGTGCTCGTCGTGGTCCAGGATGGTCAGGCCGTTCTGGTCCTTGACCGGGATGACCGACTTGGCGAAGTAACCGCCCGACCACGCCGCGGCGGCCTTCTCCTGCGAGCGCACCGCATAGGCGTCGACGTCTTCGCGCGAGAAGCCCTCGATGGTGGCGATCAGGTCGGCGCCGATGCCCTGCGGGACGAAGCCGATGCGGTAGTTGGTCTCCGGGTCACCGGCCCACGCGCCGCCGTCCGAACCCATCGGGACGCGGCTCATGGACTCGACGCCACCGGCGTACACCAGGTCGTCCCAGCCGGAACGGACCTTCTGTGCGGCCAGGTTCACGGCCTCCAGGCCGGAGGCGCAGAAGCGGTTGAGCTGGAAGCCACCGGTGGTCTCGGGCAGCTTGGCCACGAGAGCGGCGGTGCGGGCGATGTCGCCACCCTGGTCACCGACCGGCGAGACGCAGCCCATGATGACGTCGCTGATCAGGTTCTCATCGAGGTCGGGATTGCGGCGACGCATTTCGTCGATCAGGCCGACGATGAGGTTGACCGGCTTGACCTCGTTCAGTGCACCGTTGCGCTGCTTGCCACGGGGCGTGCGAATGGCCTCATAGATGAAGGCTTCTTCGGACATGTATTTGCTCCAGGTCCTATTGAGATGGGGTTGTGGGTGCGCCTACCCGCGGGCGGACGGTCCCCTGCCCGGAAGCGTAACAGGCCCTCCCAACCAGGTGGTTGGGAGAGTGCGGCCCACCACCCACGAGCGTGCGGGCCTGCACAGCGACACACCGCCAGCGGCGTACATGGCGCGCACGCTCGTGGCCGACGAATGCACGTTGACCTGCCATTTCTTCCGATTCGGTGGGCGTCGACCTGGACGCCCGCGCCAGATCAGCCCCCGGGCCGCCGAGCGTTACGCCGAGGATCGCAGTCACCATGCGGCAGTAATCCTCGGCGTTGTGGCGGTTGGGCCAGTGGCAGCCGACTCCAGAATCCGTGCACGCTCCACGAACGTGACCAGACGGCGGAAAACAGACGCGAATACCGCCTTGTGGTCACGCTCACGAAAGGCGACGTCGCAGTCCGCAGTTGTCGACGCAAATTAGCGCCTGAACGCACGCTCGCCGGGCAGAACCGCGTTGACCCTGAATCGAGGGCGCACTTGTGCGAGAAGGCTGCGCCCTCACTGCAGCCTCAACGCCACTGGCGGCCCGAGACCCGTTCACCCTGAAACCAGGGCGCATAAGTGCGAGAACGCCGCGCCCTCACTACAGAGTCAACGACTAATCAGGCCAACAGCGGAGTCAGGCGATGGCCTTCACGAACTCCGCGATCTCCCCGACGGCACGACGGGCGTCGGGGTTCGAGAAGGCGAAGGCCTGGAAGACGTGGACGGCGCGGTCGAAGACCTGCAGCCGTACCGGGACGCCCGCCTCGGCGAGCCGCTCGGCCATCAGTTCCGAATCCGGCCGCAGCGCCTCTTCGGAACCCACTTGCAGCAGGAACGGGCCGAGGCCGCGGAGGTCGGCGTCGACCGGAGACGGGGTCGCTTCGCGCCCTCCGTTGTGCAGCAGGAAGACCTCGCTGATCATCCGGAGAAAGTCGACCGGGAACATCGCGTCCGGAATGCGCTGCGCTGCTTCATATTTCGGCGTCATGTCACTGTTCGTGGCCGCAGACAACATCACACAACCTGCTGGCGGCGCCATTCCCAGGTCGCGCACCGCCACGGCGGTCATGGCCGCGATGAACCCACCGGCGGAGTCACCGGCCAGCACGATGCGCTCCGGCTTCACGCCCTGTGCCAGCACGTAGCGGTAGGCGTCGACGCCGTCTTCAACCGCGTCTTCGACGAGGTGGCGCGGGCACAGCCGGTATCCCACCGACAAAGCGCGTGCGCGGCTGTCGCGGGCGATGTGACTGACCAGCGGGCGGTGGCTGTTGATGCCGAGTGCGATGAACGCCGACCCGTGGAAGTAGATGATGACGCGGCCGTCGACCGCAGGAGTGGTCTCGTTCCAGACCCATTCCGCCGGGCAATTCGGCAGCTCGACTTTCTCGGTGCGCGACCCACGCACCGCGGGCATCCAGTTCGTCACCCGCTCAGAACCGTCGTAGGCGCGGTCGAGCAGGAGCTGCGGGAACCGCTTGTTGAGGGCCAGCATGACCTTGGTCAGCAGGAACAGCAGCGGCTTCACAGCCCTGAGCAGATAGGACTCGGCGACCGAGTGCCAGTTCGCCTTGCCCATCCACTCCGGGCCGGCGTATGCGACGGGCTCGGGCACAGAGTTCTCGGCCGGATCATCGATCCGTTCGGCGCTGGTCATCGGGCCTCCTTTTGCGACATTGCTGAGCCGAGACTAGATCAGCTGCCTAACACCGGCTCGGGCTCGACATGCTGAGATCGCGTCGGCACGGCACGATAGGCGGGTGTCGGACCCCCACCATCGCATCCCGGCGGATGCGCTCGAGCGCATCGACACCCTGTTGTCCCGCGTCGAGGCCGACCTCGCTGCGCGGTTTCCGGGGGACGGCCCAGCCGTGCAGCCCATCCATACCGTCTATGTCAGCGCGGCCGACGCGACTCCCGACACTCCTGCCCAGTGGGGTCAGGCCGCACTCGAATTGCTGGACCAGCACCCGGAGGTCTTCGCCGAACTCGGCGACCAGACGACGGTGGCGTTGGTGCGCGACCAGCTCACCGCAGCACCGATTGCCGATTTGCGGCTGGATTTCGAGGATGGCTATGGCCACCGCGGTGACGACGTGGAGGATCGTGACGCGGCGCGGGCGGCGGTCACCCTGCCCGCACTCGGGTTGAGCCACAGCGGGATTCGGATCAAGGGGCTGACCACCGCAGAGCGCCGTCGGGCGCTGCGCACCCTCGAGTTGGTGCTCGACGCCGGCGCCATCGACGGATTTGTCTTCACCGTGCCGAAACTGCGTGCGGCAGAACAGGTCACCGCGGCGGTCTGGCTGTGCGAGGCATTGGAGACCGCACACGGCCTGGCCGATCACGCGCTGCGCTTCGAGCTGCAGATCGAGAGCCCGCAGGCGGTACTCGGCCCCGACGGGACCGCGACCCTCGCCCGCGCGATCCAACTGGCCGACCGTCGGTGCAGCGGATTGCATTACGGCACATACGATTACAGTGCCGCGTGCGGGATCGCACCGCAACATCAGGCGCTCGATCACCCCGTGGCCGACCACGCCAAAGCGGTGATGCAGGCCGCCGCCGCTCAGACCGGCGTCTGGGTCGCCGACGGCTCGACGCAGGTGGCCCCTATCGGCACCGAAGAGCAAGTGGTGCAGGCGATCCGGCGCCACCATCGGCTCGTCACCCGGTCCCTCGAGCGGGGTTTCTACCAGGGTTGGGACATGCACCCCGGTCACCTGGTGACGCGCTGGCTGGCCACGTTCACCTTCTTCCGGGCCGCCATGGCCGCCGCGGCGCCACGGCTGCAGGCTTACCTGGACCGCACCGGCGGCCCTATCGTCGACGAGCCCGCGACCGCCGAGGCGTTGGCGGCGGTGGTCCTGCGCGGGCTGGACTGCGGCGCATTCGGCGCCGACGACCTCCTCGCGATCGCGCCCGGCGCCACCGTCGAAGTCCTACGAAACCTCAAGAACCGAAAGCTGTCATGACTGAATCATTGCCGGACTTCACCTGGCTGCCGGATCTCGCGCTACGGAGCCTCGGCGGCGCGGTGATCTGGGCGAACGACGATCTGTTCGCGGAGAAGGAAAACCTCATCTCCGCCGACCCCTCGCAATATCGTCCGGCATCGTTCGGGCACAAGGGCCAGATATACGACGGTTGGGAGACCCGGCGACGGCGCGACGCCGGCCACGACACCGCAATCGTGCGCCTCGGTGTACCGGGTGTCATCCGCGGCGTGGTGGTCGACACCGCATGGTTCAAGGGCAACTATCCGCCGGCCGTCTCCGTCGACGCCATCGAAGTCGACGGGTACCCGACCGCCGAACAGCTGGCCGCCCACCCTGGCTGGGTACCGCTCATTGACCGCTCGCGGGTGTACGGGGACACCCGTAACAACTTCGAGGTCTCCTCGGAACAGCGCTGGACGCACGTGCGCCTCAACATCTATCCGGACGGCGGGGTAGCGCGACTACGGGTGCACGGAGAAGGCCGCCCGGACAAGCGATTTCTCGGCGTCGGCCCCGTGGACCTGGCTGCGCTGGAAAACGGCGGTCTGGTGCTCGACGCCTCGAATCGCTTCTACAGCTCGCCGCAGAATCTGATCTTTCCCGGACAAGCACAGGTGATGGGCGACGGCTGGGAAACCGCCCGCCGTCGTGACGACGCCAACGACTGGGTCCGCATCCGGCTGGCCGGACCGGGCCGGGTACGGCTCGCCGAGATCGACACGTCGTACTTCATCGGGAACAGCCCCGGGGCCGCGGCACTGACCGCGCTGCGCGCCGACGGCCAGTGGATCGAACTACTGCCCCGCACTGAACTGCTGCCCGATACCCGGCACCGCTTCCTCATCGACGCCGGCGACGTGGTGTCCGAGGCACGACTGGACATCTATCCCGACGGCGGGCTGGCTCGATTGCGGCTCTTCGGGGAACTCGCGTGAGCTACCCACGCGACCTGGTGGGCTATGGCCGTACCCCGCCGGACCCGCAATGGCCGGGCGGTGCCGCGATTGCCGTGCAGTTCGTCCTCAATTATGAAGAGGGCGGGGAGAACAACGTGCTCGACGGGGATGCGGCCTCGGAGACGTTCCTGTCCGAGATGACCCCGGCCGACGCGTTCCCGAATCGGCACATGAGCATGGAGTCGCTCTATGAGTACGGCTCGCGCGCCGGATTGTGGCGGATACTAAGGGTTTTCGAGCGTCGGGATATCCCGCTGACCGTCTTCGCGGTGGCGCGGGCCCTGCAGCGCAACCCGGAGGCGCTGGCCGCATTCGATGAACTCGGACACGAGATCGCCTGCCACGGCCTGCGGTGGCAGTCCTACCAGCTGACCGACCGTGACACCGAACGCGAGCACATGGCAGAGGCGGTGCGGATCCTGACCGAGCTCACCGGCGCCGCGCCGCTGGGCTGGTACACCGGCCGGGACTCCCCGCACACGCGGGAGCTGGTGGTCGAGCACGGCGGGTTCGTGTACGACTCGGACTCCTACGCCGATGATCTGCCGTACTGGGTCCGCGTGGCCGACACCGACCATCTCGTGGTGCCGTACACACTCGACACCAACGACATGCGTTTCGCCTCTCCCGCAGGGTTTTCCAACGGCGAGGAGTTCTTCGCTCATCTGCGGGACGCGTTCGACGTGCTCTACGCCGAAGGTCTGGGCGGCAGCCCGAAGATGCTCTCGGTCGGGTTGCACTGCCGTCTGGTCGGCCGACCGGCCCGCAGTGCCGCGCTGGAACGATTCCTCGACCACGTGCAGTCACACGACCGGGTATGGCTGGCGCGGCGCATCGACATCGCCGAGCACTGGCGCGCCGTGCACCCGGCCCGCTAGCGTTCGCGCCGGACGGTGTACCGCTTGGCCGGCGGCGTCGCGAACTCACCGCGTTTACCGGTGCGCAGACCCATTCGCACCAGCGCCTGCACCGTCAACGTTGCGGCGCTCACCCCGTCGACCACCGGCACCCCGAGCTCGGCGGTGATCGCCGCGCACATCTCGGCCATGCCCGCACACCCCAGCACGATGGCATCGGAACCGTCGGCCTCCAGCGCCTCCCGGCAGGCCTCGGTGACGACCTTGCGCGCCGTGGGGTCGGTCTCCAGGTCGAGCACCGGAATGTCGCAGGCGTGGATACCCATGCAGAACCGTTGCATCCCATAGCGTTCCGCGAGATCGACGGCTCGGCCCATGGTGCGCGCCAGCGTCGTCACCACGGAGAAGCCCCGGCCGAGGTGGCTGGCGGTCTGCATGGCGGCCTCGGCGATGCCGATGACCGGCCCGGCCGCGACCTCCCGCGCCGCGTCCAGTCCCGGATCACCGAAGCATGCGATCACATAACCGTCGACACCGGCGTCCTCGCCGCGGCGGATCGCCTCGAGCAGGCCCGGCACGCTCATGGCCTCGTCGTAGTGGCTTTCGATCGAGGGGGGACCGTATTCAGACGTCACGGCCACGATGTCGACGCCGGGACCGGCCACTGCCTGTGCGCAGCGCCCGATCCCAGCGGTCATCGATGGTGTGGTGTTGGGGTTGATGACCCAAATCCGGCTCATCCCAAGGACTCCCGCACGGTCACGCCACCGACTCGGCGACGAACCGGTCGCGGACAGCCAGTACCCGGTAGAGGCCGAGCGCGACGCCGCAGCCGATGAACCAGCTGTACTGCGCCGCAGTGTGCATGCCGTACACGCTGCCCGCCAGAAGCACCGGAAGTGCCGCGAGAACCGCGCCGGAAACGGTGGCGATGACCGCTACCTTGTTGTATCCCTTGGTGTACCAGTACTTTCCGGACGAGGCCATGGTGAACAGGTCGTCGACCACCACCTTCTGCTTGCGCACCAGGTAGAAGTCGGCGAGCAGCACGCCGAACAGTGGACCGATGAAGGCGCCCAGGGTCTCGAGCGTGTAGTGGATCACCTCCGGGTTGTTGTAGAGGTTCCACGGGGTGATCAGGACCGAGCCGACCGCGGCGATCATGCCGCCGGCACGCCAGCTGATGCGCTGCGGGCTGACGTTGGAGAAGTCGAACGCCGGGCTGATGAAGTTGGCGACGATGTTGATGCCGATGGTGGCGATGGTGAAGGTCAACGCGCCCAACACGATTGCGAAGGTGCTGTCGATGCGGGCCACGGTCTGGACGGGATCGGTGAGCAGTTCGCCGAACACCGGCAGCGTCAGCGACGCGGTGACCACGACCAGTACCGAGAACACCAGGAAGTTGACCGGAAGCCCGAGGAAGTTGCCTTTCTTGACTGCGGCGAACGACTTGCCGTAGCGGGAGAAGTCGCCGAAGTTGAGCATCGGACCAGAGAAGTAGGACACCACCAAAGCGATCGCGCCGAGCATCACCGGAATCGAATCGAGGCCGGTGTACTTGACCGCACCGAGATTGAGATCGATTGCACCCCAGCCGGCTTTGTAGATGAGGTAGCCACAGAGCATGAACATGACGACGTAGACGGCGGGACCACAGAAGTCGATGAACCTGCGGATGGCTTCCATGCCGCGCCAGAAGACGCAGGCCTGCAGCACCCATAACAACAGGAAGCTGGCCCAGCCCAGTACCGGCAAACCGAGGAAGCCGTGGGTGCCGAGGTCGGCATACGGAGCCAATGCCGGAAACAGCTTGAGCAACACCACATCCAGGGCCGCCGACGCCAAATAGGTCTGGATGCCGTACCAGGCCACCGCGATCAGACCGCGGATGACGGCCGGGATGTTCGCCCCCAGCACGCCGAACGCCGTGCGACAGATCACCGGATACGGCACGCCGGAAGCCTGGCTCGGCTTGGCGACCAGGTTGCACAGGAAGTAGACGAGGGTGATGCCGATCAGCAGCGCCACCAGCACCTGCCAACTGGCCAGACCCAGCGCGAACAGACTGCCTGCAGTCACATAGCCGCCGACGCTGTGCACGTCGGACATCCAGAACGCGAAGATGTTGTAGGAACCCCAGCTCTGCTTGCCCAGCGGGGCGAGGTCCTCGTTGGTCAACCGCGGGTCGTAATCGGGTTTGATGACGCCGCCACCGATCGGGTGGCCGGCGGCCTCGACGATGTCACCTGCTCCGACCACCGCGCCCGGTGGGGTGATGTCCTTGGGGACGAGGGTGTCAGTCATGCTAAAAACGCTAAGAACGCAACGTTTCCCCGCTGTTTCCGCGGCGATATGCGCCAATTGCGAAAAAGATATATCCGCCGCTACGCCAGCAGTCCCGTGTCGGTCGGTAGCGTGGCGATCACCGCGTTGAGCCGGACAGCATGGCTTTCCGAGACAGTGATCAGGCGCTCCGCATCACCGGCGACGAAGGCCTCGACCATCGCGCAATGATCGGCATGCAGGTGTGCCCGGTCGTCACGGCTGACATGCACCATGGATTGCACGGGTTCGGTGACATTCCACGCCGCTTCCAGCATGTGCAGCAGCCGATGCATGCGCGACGGGCGGGTGAGGGCGGCATGCAACTCCCGACTCTGCCGGTGGTAGGCGCCCGCGTCGTCGTCGTGGATCGCCTGCTGCAGCCTGACATTGACCGCGACCGCGGCCGCACGGTCGGCATCTGTGGCGTTGGCCACGGCGACGGCCAGCGATGCCGACTCCAAAGCCTCACGCACGATGTACATTTCGCGCAGTTCCTGTGTGGTCAACAGGGCCACGGTGTAGCCGAAGTTGGGCCGGTGCTCCACCAACCCCTCCCCGATGAGCGTTTTCAGCGCCTCCCGCACCGGAATTTGGCTGACCCCGAACACGTCCGCCACGTCGGCCAATGGGATCGGCGTACCGGGCGGCACCCCGCCGTCGAGGACCGCACGGCGCAGTTCGTTCAGCACCCCCTGCTGTGACGGCGCGGTCCCATCCGCCACCAGCTGCCCGAGCAGGACAGAACGCCGGTGGGGTCGCATGCCCGCAGCGTAGGACGCCGTTGTTGCCGATCCCGTTTCAACGACGTTTCGACTCAGTTAGCCCCCGTCACGTGTTGAGCACGGCGTGGGCGGCGTTGTAACCCGGGATGAAGTTGACGGCCGGGCCACCGTGGCAGCCGGCGCCGCCCAGGTAGAGCCCCTGCACCGGCAGCTCCTGGTCCAGGTAGCCCCGCGGACCGGGCCGGTTGGGCCCCATCTGTTCGGGATGGATCAGCCCGTGGCAGTAGTCGCCGCCGGGAGCGCCGAACATCCGGTCCATGTGCCGCGGCGTGAACGTCGTGTGCCGCAGGATCAGCTTCTCGAAGTTGGGAGCCACGCGGGTGATCTTGTCGATAACCCGTTGACCCATCTCACGTTTCATCGAGCCGTAACTGGCGGAGTCACCTGCCCCCTCTTCTACGGGGAACCACAGCGCGAACGCCGACGACGCATGCTTGCCCGGCGGCGCCAGCCCGGGATCCAGGACCGAGGGAATCTGCCAGGCGATGGACGGATCGGCCGGCACTATTCCCTTGCGCGCGGCGTCATATTGCTGCTGCAGTTCTTCCGGAGTGCTGAAAAGGCCGATGGTGCCCTGTAATTCGGGGTTGTTCAGCATCTCGTACGGCTCGGCGAACTCCGGGGTGCCGTCGAGCGCGAAGTGCATCTGCAGGTAGCTGCCGCGGTGGTCGACGCGCGTGTAGCGGGCCCGCACGTCGTCGGGGGCGGCGCCGCCGAGCAGCCGGTCGACCGTCAACGAGGGAGCCAGCGACGAAACCACCACGGGTGCAGTGATTTCCGTGCCGTCGTCCAATCGGACCCCCGTGACCCGGCGGTCGGCGACGGTGATGGCCGCGACTGCGCTGCGCAACCGGACCTCTCCGCCGTGCGCGACGAACGTGTCCTCGAGGTGCTTGGCCAGCGCGCCGATGCCGCCCTTGAGCTTTCGCATCAGCGACGCACCGTCGGTGGGGACGGCGAGGCCGAAGGCCAGCGCGGCAGCGCTACCCGGGGTGGCCGGGCCGCGGTAGGTGGAGTTGCACGCCAGCACTGACAGCATGCCGCGGATGGCGCCGTGTTTGTCCTTGTCCGGCAGGTAGCGGTCGAGGACGTCCGTCACCGAGCCGAAGAGCATGTCGGTGATGGCCGAACGCTCGAATTCGTTTGTGGCGCAGGCATACATCTCGTCATAGGTCTTGGGCGGAAGTCCGGCATCGAACCTGCCGAGGGCTCGCGCCGGCGCCATGCTCCAGGCCATCAGCCCGGCCATGCCGTTGACGGCCTCGGCGCCATGCACCTCGTTCATGTGGGTGAGCAGCTTCATGGGGTCGGAGTAGAAGAGCAACGGCTCGTCGCCGATACCCCGCATGTTGACCGACATGACTTCCTGCTCGACGCTCGGCACCTCGTCGAGGCCCAGCTCCTCACTGACTTTGAGCGCCGTCGGGAACTGTTCGGACCCGGCGATCTCGAACTTGAAGCCGTCGAACAGTTCGACGGTCGAGGCCATGCCGCCGGAGTACAGCTTGGCTTCCAGACACAGTGTGCGCAGGCCGGCTTTCTGCAGCATCACCGCCGAAGCCAGCCCGTTGTGCCCCGCTCCCACCACGATCGCATCGAATTGCGCCATGTCCGCAGACTGGCACCGTCAGACCAGTTATGTCAATAGTGACAAAACTTTGGGCAATGAACCTCAGACCGCGCCGGCGGCCAGCTGATCCAGCGCCTGGTGGCACATGCGCGCCAGATCGGCCAGCGACCGCTGCGCGCCCAGCATCCACACCTCCATCGCGCCGAACACCGCGGCGGCGATGGTCCGCGAGGTCACCGCGATGCGCAGCCGGTCATCCGACCCGCCGCGCCGGGCCAGATGCTCGGCGATGGCGTCGGCGAAGTCCGCCTCGACCTGCCGGATGTGGCTGACGATCCGCTCGGCGTCGAGCTCCTGTTCGCGCAGTGCGGCGATCTTGGTGACGGCGCCAAAGTCGTACGGGAAAGCGAAGATCGCGGCCTGCACCGCCACCAGCACCGGTTCGTCGGCGGGCCGGCCGGCCAGCGCGGTGCGGAACCAGTGCAGGCCGGCGTCGTAGTCGGCGAACAGCAACTCGTGTTTGGACGTGAAATGCCGGTAGAACGTACGGAGGGACACGCCGGCATCCGCGGCGATCTCCTCGGCGGTGGTGCCCTCCACACCTTGCGCCAGAAAGCGGACCAGCGCCGCCTGTTGCAACGCCTCACGCGTGCGCTCACTACGAACGGTCTGCGGGGGCCGAGCCATCCCAGTACCGTACCGCAGAATGTTTTGTCATGATTGACAAAACATTTCGCGGCGAGCAGACTCCGCTGGCATGGTCTCGCTCATCGTCCACGCGCTCCTCGGACTGATCACCATCGCGTTCATCGTCAGGCTCAACCCGGCCGTTTTCCGCAGGCCGGCCGACGGACCCGCGTTCTCCGCACTCGAAGCGGCCTACTACGTGATCGGCGTTGCCTCGATCGCCATCGGCTACTACTTCAACACCAAGTTCGTCATGGATTACCAACCGCCCGATGGCAATCCGATCACCGGACCGGGCAGTTGGTCGGACTACATCCGCCTGATGTTCGTCAATCCCGCGGCGTCCTCGGCGGGCCAGGACTACACGATCATCAACGTCATCCTGCTGCCGTTGTTCACCATCGCCGACGGCCTGCGACGCGGCATCCGGCAGCCGTGGCTGTTCTTTATCAGCAGCCTGTTCACCAGTTGCGCCTTCGCGCTGGCGTTCTACTTCGCCGTCATCGCACGGCAGCAGCGGCATCAGGGCACGGCCGACCACACCAGGAGTTCTGCGACAATCCCGGGGTGACACCACCGAGGATGGTCTCCCGCCTGCAGCCCTACGCCTCCACGATCTTCGCCGAGATGTCGGCGTTGGCCGCGCGCGTCGGCGCCGTCAATCTCGGCCAGGGTTTTCCCGACGAAGACGGCCCGGCACCGATGCTCGCAGTGGCGCAACAGGCCATCGCCGACGGCGTCAACCAGTACCCGCCCGGTCCAGGCATTCCCCAGCTGCGCCAGGCCATCGCCGCCCAGCGCAAGCGGCACTACGGCATCGACTACGACCCGGACACCGAGGTACTGGTCACCGTCGGCGGCACCGAAGCCATCGCCGCCGCGGTGATCGGGCTGGTCGAGCCAGACAGCGAAGTGCTGATCATCGCCCCGTTCTACGACTCCTACTCCCCGGTGATCGCGATGGCCGGCTGCCGCCGGGTCGTCGTCCCGCTCGCGCCCGAACAGCACGGCTTCGCCATCGACATCGACCGGCTCCGCGCCGCGATCACGCCGCAGACCCGCGCCCTGATCCTGAACTCACCGCACAATCCGACAGGCATGGTCGCCAGCCACGACGAGCTGACGGCCATCGCGGCGCTCGCCATCGAGCATGACCTGTTGGTGATCACCGACGAGGTCTACGAGCAGCTGACGTTCGACGGCCATCAGCACCGGCCGCTCGCCGGTTACCCCGGTATGGCCGAGCGCACCGTCACCATCTCCAGCGCCGCGAAGATGTTCAACTGCACCGGTTGGAAGATCGGTTGGGCCTGCGGACCCGCCGACCTGATCGCCGGGGTCCGCGCCGCCAAGCAGTACCTGACGTATGTCGGCGGCGCGCCCTTCCAGCCTGCCGTCGCGCACGCACTCGACCACGAGGACGCCTGGGTCGAGGCACTGCGCAAGGCGTACCGCGGCAAGCGGGACCGGCTGGCCGGCGCCCTGACCGACATCGGCTTCGATGTACACGACAGCTTCGGCACCTACTTCCTGTGCGCCGACCCCCGGCCCCTGGGGTACGACGACAGCACCGCATTCTGTGCGGGGTTGCCCGAGCGGGTCGGCGTCGCGGCCATCCCGATGTCGGCGTTCCTCGACCCGTCCTCCCCTGACTCAGCAGGCTGGAATCACCTGGTGCGCTTCGCCTTCTGCAAACGTGACGACACCCTGGACGAGGCGATCAGCCGACTGCGCACCCTGTGATTTGTGCACGAAAAGGTACGCGTAGCGACCTTTTTCGCGCACAGATCGCTCGGGTGCGAACTAGCCGTAGAGCCGAGTCACCCGGGCCCGCAGCCGGTCAACCGCAGCATCGAGCACCAGTTTGCGGGCCCGGCGCAAGATGAACTCGGGAATGGGGGCGACCAGGTCCACGATGATGTCGAACCGCACCCGCGTCCGATCGCCCTCACGAGTCAGTTTGTACTCGGCATGTTGTCCACGCTGCTGGAAGGTATCGGCCGCGTCCCACACCATCCAGTCATCGCCCCAGTGGTACTCCAGGAGTTCCTTGTCGGTGATGCCCATGATCTTCACGGTCGCTTTGACGTGATGCGGACGACCGTTGGGATACCGATCCAATACCTGTAATTGCCGGTGCAAGCTGCGCCATTGCGACGCCTCGTCCATATCGGCCAGCGCATCCATGATGGCTTCGGGCGAGGCGTCGATCACCAGCTCTCGGGACGCCATAACTGCCATAAGGGCAAATTTAGTCCTCCGCACCGGCCTCGGGTGGGAAATGCGGCAGCTAACTTCTCAAGCCGTCACCAACCGACTTCCGCGATCGGTGTGGTCTGCTGCGGCGGGGCACCGACGGGTCCCGACGGGGTCCGGGAGAACCGCGGTGCCGGGGCAGCCTGGTCGACACCGTCGACGGTGACGATCGTCGACCTGGCCCGGAGGTGTTCACCGGCCGCCGCCTCGGTCCAGTTGAGCACGGGAGTGACGCAGGCGTCGGTGCCGGCAAACGTCGCGGTCCACTCGGCACGGGTCCGGCTCGCGAAGCGGGCAGCAAAGATGTCCCGCATCTCGTCGTACCGCGCGAGGTCGAATTGGTTCGGCACCTCGGCCGGATCCAGACCGAGGCCCGCAATTAGCTGAGCGAAGAACTGCGGCTCGATGGAGCCGACCGCCATGTAGCCGCCGTCGGAGGTCTCGTAAACCCGGTAGTACGGGGCGCCGCCGTCCAGGAGGAACGACTCGCGCTGGTCCTTCATCACACCGGTGGACTTCATGGTCCACATCATCTGGGCCAGCATGCTGACGCCGTCGACCATCGCCGCGTCGACCACCTGTCCGCGGCCGGACCGTTCGCGTTCGTACAGCGCCGTCACGATGCCGATGAGCACCAGCATGGAACCGCCGCCGAAGTCGGCAACCAGATTCAGGGGTGCCACGGGCGGCCGGTCGCGGTAGCCGATGGCCGACAGCGCGCCGGTCTGCGACAGATAGTTGATGTCGTGGCCCGCGCTCTGCGCCAGCGGCCCGTCCTGGCCCCAACCGGTGATCCGGGCGAAGATCAGGCGGGGGTTGACGGCCTCGCACTCGGCCGGACCGATGCCGAGGCGCTCGCACGTGCCGGGACGGAAACAGTCAAGCAGCACATCGGCTTTCGCGGCCAGCGCGAGCAGCGCGGCCGGATCGGACTTGACGTCCAGGTCGACGATCCGCTTGCCGCGGTGCAGCAGGTCGACATTCTCGGCCGGCATGGTCAGCCCACCGGGACGCCGGACCCGCACCACGTCGGCGCCGAGGTCGGCCAGCATCATGGCAGCGTGCGGCCCGGGGCCGATCCCGCCGAGTTCGATCACCTTGACTCCGGCCAGTGGCCCCGCATTCGTCATCCCGCGACGTTAGCCCATGGGCCAAAGCGGCTGAATCCCGGTGTGCGTCAGCCCTTCTTGTTCTTGGCCATGAATTTTTTCAGCCCCTCGGTGGCGGTCTCGGCGCCGCCGCTGACGCTGCGCTTCAGCAGGAAGCCCGGGATCGGCACCACCGGGTCGACGGTGATCTCGAACTTCACCTTCGTTTTTGGGCCGGCCTTGTCGCCGGCCGGCGTCAGCGTGTAGCGGGCTTCCTGCTTCTTGAGCGACGACGAGCGGATCAGCACCCAGCTGCCCGTCAGGTCGGTCCAGGTGTACTCGAGGATCTGATCGTCGGCCATGCCCGCCGCCTTGATGGTCATCTTGGCCTGCTTCGGCCGGCCGTTCTCGTACGTGTCCAGGACCTCGGCCTTGGTGTACTGCGGCGACCACACGGGTGTCTGCGCAAGATCCGCGATGACGTCCATGATCTCTTCAGGGGTTGCCTCGATGGTCACTTCGTGCGACGCGCTGACTGCCATGGCGCGACCATAGACCACCCGGCCACACGCCGTGACCGGGATGGCGCAACCAGCGCCACCCGGCCACACGCCGTGACCGGGATGGCGCAACCAGCGGGACGATCCGGCTAGTGAATGCCGGCCTGGATCTTCGCGGCGATGTCCGCGGCCGCCGTCACCGGCGCCTTGGGAGTGCAGGCCTCGACGTCGATGATCAGGTTCGAGACCAGCTGCAAAACATGCTGGCACCAACGGGTTTCAGGCCCGGTGCCCCGGGTGATGGGCATCGCCAGTTTGGTGTCGGTGCGCTCCAGGTCGCCGGACAGCCACTTGGGCAGAGGCTTGTCGTTGAGCCGGATGTTGACGTGGTGGTTGGTGCACTTGGACCATCGGTCGGCGGACAGATTGAAGAAGTTGCGGGCCGCCGCGGACGTCGGGTAGTAGACGACCGACTGCGCCGCCAGGTAGTTCCACTGGTCGACGTCGGGGGTCCGCAACGTCTGCTGCCGCATGGCCTTCCAGTCCTGGCCGCTCTTGACGTCCTTGCCGTCTTTCGAATAGACGACGGACTCGTCGATCTGCCAGACGCCGAGGCAGTTCAGGTTCGGCAGCAAGTTGCGGTGGTCGTCCATCACATCGGTCGGCGGCTGCCCGACCAGTCCGGTGGTGCCCATCGTCTGGTTCAGCTCGGCCGGGGTCAGCAGCAGATTGTCGACGCTCGACTCGGCAACTGTCGTCGGGGTGGCGGGTGTCGGCGTTCCCGTCTTACCGCCGCAGGCAGCCAGGGCCAGGCACAGCACGGCAACGCCGAAGGCGTGTCGCTTCACGTGTTCCTTATATACCGGCGCGCTCAGGCGTGGGTACCGGCCGCGGCGCATTCGCGCTGGACGGCCTCGGCGTTGGTGTTGACCTCGGTTGCGGTGCTGTCGAGGCTGCCGCCCGTCATCCCGATGCCCATCTTCACCAACAGCTTGGCGGCGCCGTAGGACCAGGACCGCATGGGATCAGCGATCTCCGGTGTCAGGCCGGGCGTGTTCGCGGCGTCCATCGCGACCGCGGCCGACTGGCGCAGACTGGTCCGGCCTTGCTGGTTGCTCTGGTGGACATAGGGGTCGTTGTCGTCGAGGCTGTCGGCGAAGGCGCCGTAGCCGTCGGAGGCGCTGTCGAGAGCCGAGGCGAACTTCGAGCACGCCGCGACCGCCGCCGGGTCCGCATTCGACGACGTCACGCCGCTCGCCTGGACCTGTGTGCTGACATCTACGGGGCCGGCCGTACCGGCGTCGTCCGGATCGGCCGCAGCGGTCGGCAGGTACATCGCCCCAGTTCCGAAGACGACAACAGACGCTGCCGCCAGTCGCACCCAAGTGTGTGAAGACTTCACCGTTTCCTCCAAGTCTTTCGCGCCGCGTCCACGGGAGGCGTCTGCCCACCCGGCTATGACGGACGCTCGGCGTTCGACCTTCCCACCGTCGGGCGTGCAGATGACCAGTTGGTTAACACGAAACCAACCAATGCTTTCCAATCTCCGTCGGTTGCATTGCCCGACTGGCAGGATGACCTAGATCACAGTGGCCGAACAGGGCTTTCAACTGGCGGCGACCACGACAAATGACTCCAGCAATACACGCATATTCCGCGGTTGCCCACTGGTCGATAACGCAGGGGCAAGTTTTTGCGGTCCGTTAACCGTCCGGCAACCCGACCATTAGATGCTCCGCAGCGACACAAACACAGCAACGCACAGCCATCCCTGGAACGTTGCAATACCCGAATACGAGAGGCGCGCTCATCACCATGTCGAACCGTTTTGCCATGTTGGCAGCCCTTTGCGTGGTGCTCCCGGTCGGCACCGCGCCGCTGGCACTCGCTGACCCGCCGGCCGATCCCGCCGCCCCCGTGCAGCCCGCCGGCAACCCCGGCCCGCCGCCCCCAGGCGAAGGCGCCGTGCCCTCGGCACCGGCCGGTGTCCTGGACACCCCCGACGGCTGGCACCTGTCAGTCGTGGGCAGCAACGAAACCCAGCTGCCGGTCGCCCCCCTGACCACCGCCCTGTCCTCGCGTGAGTACTGGGTCGCCGGCACCTTCACCGGCACCGTCACCGGTGGCGGAAAGACCAAGCTCGCCGGCGGCACCCTGGAAGCCGGTGAGCAGATCGGCTGCGGCATCATCTCCGACGAAACCGAGATCAACCCCGGTATCAGCTTCACCCCGGGCATCAAGATTCCGTTCGCCGGCACCGACCCCAGCCTGGGCACCGGCATCAGCCTGCAGGGCAAGGTCTACCTCAAGCCCGGCACCGTGACCACCGTCGCGATCGACAAGAAGTCGTTCAAGGGCACCACCGCCCGCGTCAGCATCACCGGCGTGCGGATCAAGACCGACCAGTGCGCCGGCCAGTCCTTCATCCGGTCCTACGCCACCTTGACCAGCTCCACCGACAACACCGACGACGTCATCACCTACCTCGGCGTCACCAAGTCCGTCTGATCGCGGCGCCCGGATGCGGCCGGCACACTCCGGCCGCATCCGGACACCGACAAATTCGGACGGGAATTTTGAATCAGCGAGATGGCAAATATTGCCACTAGCCACAATTTCGGCAATCGGAACAGCGAAATATCCGAAAGACGAAATTGGCCGTCCGTTCACCTGAACGAAAACCGAACATTCAATGCTCCCCACAGCGATACAAATCCAGCCCGGATTCCAAACCCACGAGAGGCGCCGTAACCCCATGTTGAACCGACTCGCCACTTTGGCTGCCGCAGCAGGCGTGCTGCTGTCGGCGACCGTTGCGCCGCTCGCCCAGGCCGACCCGGCCGACCCGGCCGGCTTCGACGGCCCGCCGCCGGACACCGGCATCGTGGCCTCAGACGAGCCCGCCACCGTCACCTCCCCCGACGGCTGGGTCCTGACGGTCGTCGCCAAGAACGAGACCGAGCTGCCCGTCGCCCCGCTGACCACCGCGACCTCGTCTCGCGAGTACCTGGTCGGTGGCACGTTCAGCGGCACGGTCACCGGTAACGGCAAGACCAAGCTGAACGGCGGCACCCTGGAAGCCGGCTACCAGATCGGTTGCGGCATCGAGCTCGGCCAGGTCCGTCTGATCGGCCAGATCGGTATCAGCACCGCCGGTTCCACCCTGGCCGGTCTCATCCCGACCGGTGTCAGCATCCCGATGTCGGGCACCTTGGAAATCCACCCGAAGCCGGGCACCGTGACCCAGGTCCCCGTCGACAAGAAGACCTTCAAGTCGGCTCCGGTCCGCGTCACCCTCAAGGACACCCACATCAAGGTGGACGGTTGCGTCGGTCAGTCGTTCCTGCGGTCGTACGCGGTGCTGACCAGCTCGACCACCGACACCGACGACATCGTGGCCTACTACGGCATCACCAAGTCGGTCTGATGCATCGCTTTACACGCGGAGTTGTCGCCGCCGCAGGAGTTTTCCTCGCGGCGGCGGCAATGACGCAGACTGACGTCGCATCAGCTGATCCGGTGCCCACCCCGGTTCCCGCGCCCGCACCGGCCCTGCCACCGGCCCCCGCCGCGCCGGACGGCCCCGGCGGGAACATCCCGATCCCGATCGCGGGTGCCAATCTGGGTCCGCAGGGTCTCAACGTCCTGGGCCAGGCCAACGGGGACAGCCCCTTGGCCGCCGCACTGGGCGCACCGTCGGACCTGTCCGGCCTGGACCGCAACTCCGTGCTCGGCCAGTACGCCGTCCCCTCGGCCCCCGGCCAGGGTGGGCCGGTCACAGCACCGAATCTGCGGGCGTTCAACAACGCCTACGGAACGCCGCAGTGCCTCAAGCCGTCGGCACCCGGCAAGTGCGAGCAGTTCGGGGTGGACCCCGGCCAGGAGAACGAGGACGTCACGGGTCGGCAGTGGCTGGGCCGGTACATCGACATGTACCGCGACGGTCGTCTGAAGGGCGGCCTGCTCGGGCAGATGCCGCGTGAACAGCTCGGCGAATCCCTGCCCGGTACCGCGCCGCCTCCGGGCACCAACATCCCGCCGGGTCTGGCGGAGTTCCGGCCGGACCCCGCCGATGTCCCGCCTCCGCCTGGGGCACCGGTTCCGCCGGCACCGCCGGCACCGGCCAACTGAACAAACGATTCGGGCCCGTCAACTCCGGTTGACGGGCCCGAATCGTTTGTGCCCGACGGCTCAGCCGGTCCGGGCATTCGGAAATTCAGTCAGCCGCGCCATTTAGGCCGCAACGCCCGGAGCCGTCACGTATACACGAACGATGACGGTAAGCGCCGGTCTATACGGCGTCGGCGGACTGGCAGCGGCCATCATCGGGGCAGCGCTCACCACCGGTGCCGCCGTCGCATCGGCCGACAGCGGTTCCGGCCACGGCTCTGCCGGTAGTTCCGCCTCTTCGGCTGCCAGTTCCACAGCACACGCCAGCAGCAACAGCGCGGCCCCGCACGCCGATGGGCCGGCCAACCCCGCGCCGGCCCACTCGATCGGCACCCGCTCCTCCGCCGGCAGCAAACCTGCGACCGACTCGGCCGGTAAACGGCCGCACGGAGCGGCCGCATCGGCCATCGCCGCATCGTCGTCCCAACCCCACGCTGCCTCGAATCCCGTTGTCGCCAAGCCCAAACCGACACCCGCCGCAGCCACCCGTACCAGCACGACCGCTGCCGCCGCGACAGTCCCCTCGACCGTGACCCCGCCGGCACCGACAGCCGTGCCGGCCCCGCCGAACAATCCGGCCGCGTGGTTCCAGGCGCTGATCTACAACCCGCTGCACACCGGCCTCGAAGGCTGGATCAACAGTCCGCTCGGGCAGGGCGTGGACGGTGTCATCAACCGACTGGCCGGCACG
Organism: Mycobacterium sp. FW102-FHT13B02; assembly: GCF_058790275.1. Classification (NCBI taxonomy): domain Bacteria; kingdom Bacillati; phylum Actinomycetota; class Actinomycetes; order Mycobacteriales; family Mycobacteriaceae; genus Mycobacterium; species Mycobacterium sp. FW102-FHT13B02. The sequence continues at coordinate 135,558 of NZ_JBYTCM010000002.1, read as the reverse complement.
TACGTGATCGGCAACGGCCGCACCGGCACGGCGACCGCACCCAATGGCACCGCCGGCGGGTGGTTGTTCGGCGACGGCGGAGCCGGCTGGGACAGCACGGAGGCAACGGTCTCCGGAGGCAACGGCGGCGCGGCGGGAATGGTCGGCAACGGTGGCCGAGGCGGGGCCGGCGGCGCCGGAGCGTCCGGCGGCACGGGCGGCGCCGGCGGCTTCCTGATGGGTGTCGGCGGCCATGGTGGCGACGGCGGCGCGCAGGCGGGCGGGACCGGCGGGCCCGGCGGCAAGGGCGGCAACGGTGCCGGTCTGCTGTTCGGCGCCGGTGGTGGCGGTGGCCGAGGCGGTGACGGCGCCGACGGCGGCCGCGGTGGCAACGGCGGTTCCGGCACCTTCGTTCTGGGCATCGGCGGTACCGGCGGGGACGCCGGGAACAGCGGCGTCGGTGGCGGTTCCACAGGTCTGCCGGCGCTCGGTGGCGCGGGCGGCAATGCGGGACTGCTGGGCAACCACGGCGCGGTCGGCATGTCCGGTACGGGCGCCGCACTCATCCAGACCGGCGCGAACAGCTCCATGCTGTCCGTCACGCCGACCGGCGTGTGGTTGACCAACAGCAACGGGCAGGTCGTGCTGCTGCACGGGTTCAACGAGGTGTACAAGCTGGCGCCGTACGAACCGTCGGCCAGCGGCTTCAGCGAGGACGACGCCGCATTCCTGGCAGCCAACGGCTTCAACGTGGTGCGGCTGGGTGTCATCTGGGCCGGCGTCGAGCCCCAGCCCGGCGTGTACGACGCGGCGTACGTCAAGTCCATCCAGCAGACCGTCCAGATGCTCGCCGCACACGGCATCTACACGATCATCGACATGCACCAGGACCTGTACAGCGCCTCACTCGGCGGCGAGGGCGCCCCGGAGTGGGCCACGCAGACCGGTGGACGCCCCAACCAGGGCTTCGGCTTCCCCGGCAGCTACTACCTGAACCCCGCCGAAACCACGGCGTGGGACAACTTCTGGAACAACGCGAACGCCGCCAACGGCATCGGGCTCCAGGACAACTACGCCAAGGCCTGGGAAACGGTCGCCGCCGCGGTCGCCGGCAACAACAGTGTGATCGGCTACGACATCATGAACGAGCCGTTCCCGGGCACCTCGTGGTTGCCGACACTGCTCGGCAGCCCGTTCTACGCGGACCAACAGCTGACGCCGATGTACAACCAGGTCGCAGCGGCCATCCGGGCCGTGGATCCGAACACCGCACTGTTCGTCGAACCCGCCAACCCCGCGGTCTCCGAAATACCCGCGATTCTCGGCGCGCCAGTCCAGCTGGGCACCATCAACGACGCGAACGTGGTTCTGGCATTTCATGATTACTGCGCCGGGTCGGCCACCACCAGCATCTGCGGCTGGCTGGCGAACCAGCAGGCCGGCACCGCGAACGCCTACGGCAAGGCCAACAACATTCCGGTGTTCATGGACGAGTTCGGCGCCTCCAACCTGTCATCGGATTTGAACGCCGAAATGAGCGCTGCCGCAAAGTATCTGATGAGCTGGTCGGAGTGGGCCTACTCCGGTGTCGGTGACGTCACTACCAGCGGCAGCACCAACGGTGAATCCGTGGTCTACGACCCCGCCCTGCCACCGACGGGCAGCAACGTCAACACCACCAGCCTGCAGACCCTGGCCGCACCATACCCACAAGCGGTCTCCGGCACCCCGCTCGGCTTCTCAACTGCCAACGGGGCCTTCACCTTCAGCTACTCGACGGCCAAGGCGGATAGTTCGGGCAACTTCGCGGTCGGTGCACAGAGCGCCATTTCGGTGCCAGCCGTCGCATACCCGAACGGGTACACGGTGGCCGTCACCGGCGGCCACGTGGTCTCGGCCGCGAACGCACCGACACTGGTGATCGCATCGGACACCGACACCGGCGTCATTCAAGTCGTGGTGACCGCCGCGCCGTAGAAACGTCCGGCGTAGCGTGACCATCGTGTCCACCGAGCCGAACAACCACTACCACCACCTGACGTTCGGCCCCGATGCTCTGGATCGCCAGCAGCGCAACGGCAGCTATCAAGCTTATGGACGGCACACCGAGCGCGCGGACGACGGCCCGCAGCACCTCGATGACCGCGAGCTGCTGATGATCCGGCGGGCGGATCAGTTCTGCCTGGCCACCGTCACCCCCAACGGTTGGCCGTACCTCCAATACCGCAGTGGCCCAGCCGGATTCGTCCGGTACCTGCCAGAGACCGACCGGCTGCGGTTCATCGATCTACCGGGCAACAACCAGTTCGTCACCCTGGGCAATCTGGCTGCCGACGACCGGCTGGCGATGTTCTTCGTCGATTATCCGCGACGTACCCGGCTCAAGGTATTCGGCCGCGGGAAGGTGCTCGAGGACGGGCCACAGCGCGAGATCGAGATCGCCGTCGAGGCCTTCGACTGGAACTGCTCGCGCTCCATCATCCCGCGCTTCGATCGCGAGTACCTCCGCGAGCTGGGTGAGGCGTACCAGGCCAGGTTCGACGGGCGTGAGGCCGAGCTGCAGGCCGAGATCGACGCGCTGAAAGCGCGGGTCGCGGAGTTGGAGAACCGCTGACAGTGCGGTTTGTCCAGGCTGAGCTCGGGTAACCGCCCCACATGACCCAACCAACTCCCCTCCGCGCGACCGCACTGATCTGCACACTCAAGCCGGGTCCGTCGCCGTCGAGCAGCGCTCTGATCGCCGAACATGTCATGGCGAAGCTGCGCGACCAGAATGTCGCGTGCGACGCCGTTCGGTGTGTGGACTTCAATATCGCGCCGGGCGTCGAGGCCGACATGGGCGACAGCGATCAGTGGCCACAAATCCGGGCCAAGGTCCTCGACGCCGACATCTTGTTGATCAGCACACCCGTCTGGCTGGGGCACCCGTCATCGGTCGCGCAGCGGGTTCTCGAGCGCCTCGACGCGGAACTCTCCAACAAGGACGACCAGGGCCGGCCGGCCGTCGCGGGGAAGGTGGCGATCGTCAGCGTCGTCGGCAATGAGGACGGCGCGCACAAGACCGTCGCCGATATCTTCCAGGGGCTCAACGACATTGGCTTCAGCATTCCCGCTCAGGGATGCACGTACTGGAACGGTGCCGCGATGGAGTCGACGGACTACAACGACCTCGACGAAGTGCCGGAAGCCGTGGCGTCGGCCACGGCGGCAGCCGCCCGCAACGCCGCACATCTGGCCCGCGTGCTGCACCCGGCGCCGTATCCGCCGTACAAGTAGTCAGCCCAGCACGCCGACGAGCTTCAGGATGAACAGGATCGCGATGCTCAGGAAGACGACAACGTAGATCGCGATCACCACCGTCGGGCCGATCACCCTGCGCGGGCCGCCGGCGGGCGGGATCGGATCGGGATTGCTCGTCGCGGATTCCTGCCCGGAATCCGGCGGCGTGTCACCGGGTTCTATGCCGCCACCAGGGGCCAGGCCCGGCGTCAACGTCGGCTCCGGGTCCGGTGGTGCCTGGTTCGGCTGTCTGTTGGAAGCCATGACGGGTGGTTACCCGGGTGATGCGGAGCCAAACGGGACTCAGCTTCCCACCAAGGCCTCCCGGAACTCATCAGAGATGTAGAACGGGATGAGGCGACGCCGCAACACCGACTCCAGATAGCCCCGCTCGTCGAGCAAGGCGATCACCGGGGGGCCGAAGCGCAGGGCTTCCTCGATCATGTCCTCACGCCCCACGCCGAGATCGAGCAGCAGATCGTAAAGGCTGACGTCGCCGTACTTCTCGAAGACGTGGTCGATGCCCTCATCGAGAAGGGCCCGGAAGTAGTCGGTGTCTCGGAAGGTGCGCCAGAACTCATAGATCGGCACCACCGCGTCTTCGACGTCGGCGGCGGAAATCATCGAAACCGCCGACGACAGTGGACTGTCCAGGTTGCTGCGCCACAGCTCGTTGATCGCATCGGCAAGCGCGTTTTCATCCGCATGGGTGTGAGCCAGGAGAAAGCGGGCGCCCCGGCGCGCCAGGTCCTCGGCACGCAGCTCCAACCGTTCGACCGGCCCCTGTGGCATACGTGCGCCAAGTCCGCCGACGATGCGGCCCAGCCGGCCGCGGGCCAGTGACCTGCCACCCTGCGTGACAGATTCCGCGAGCGAGTGCTGAACCAGCGTCACACAGAATTCGGCGAACGCCTCACTGCTCAGCATGCGTTCGAGCACCCGCTGGGTGACCCCCATCTCGACCACCATCGCGCTGAGCTCACTGAAACGCCGCCCGTCGATGACGTCGCCGAAGTTGGTGTCCGAGGCCGCGGTCAGCTGCAACAGCCGGACGGCAATCTCACTGACCAGTTCCGCGATGCCGCCCTCCACCGGTACCTGCACGGCGTACTTCGCGGCAACGTTCTTGATCATCGTGGGCGTCACCGCCTCTGCCAGCGTGATCTCCGACGCTTCCATCAGGGCATGCTCGATCTCGTCGAGCACCAGGCTGTGGTAGTTCTCGCCTCGCAGCTGCTGCATGGCGAATGCCACCTGTGCATCGAGCAGACGGGCGGCGACCGGTTCGAGCTGCGGCTCAAGACTGTCGGCCGACTCAGGGAAATTGGTCATTGCCAGGACCTTACCCAGGTGAACTCATCGGCCGCGGTTTCCGTTCGGCCAGTGCTGAGCACCTCGACACTCAGCGACGCACCGTCGGACTGTGCCCCACACCGGACTGCGGCGCCGACGTCCCCATGGGTGGTTGGTTCTGCTGAAAACTGAGGCAAACGCCCAGGTTGCCGGCGACACATGGGACACCGTTGATGGTCGGTACCGGTCCACCCGAGCGGTTCCCGGTCGGGTCGAGAGCAGCGTCGGCCGCCGCGGCCGGCGAAATGCCAATCAGCAGCGCCCCGCATACCGCCAGGTACGTGCCCATCCGAAGGAGACCGGCCATCATCGCCACGCTTTCACCCGTTCAATGGCCAACATAGCCCTGCGGTGTGGTTGCGGCCAGAGTCGACGGTGGCCCGGTAAAACAAAAAAGCCCGCAGTCACCTGCGGGGCTTGATGGTGGCCAGGGCCGGGATCGAACCGGCGACCTTCCGCTTTTCAGGCGGACGCTCGTACCAACTAAGCTACCTGGCCGGAAGGCACGAATGCCTCGCCGCAATAGCGACTGCTCGGCTTCGCCGAGGTGGCGACCCTGACGGGACTCGAACCCGCGACCTCCGCCGTGACAGGGCGGCGCGCTAACCAACTGCGCCACAGGGCCTTACATACTGCGTTGCTTCGCTTTCGCGTTGCGTACCCCCAACGGGATTCGAACCCGTGCTACCGCCGTGAAAGGGCGGCGTCCTAGGCCACTAAACGATGGGGGCCAATCCGAATCTCTTCGGGGGCACTCTCAACGTTTCCGTTGGGAGCTTCGATAGCTTAGGGCACGACAGCCCCACGACCCAAATCGGCACTACAGGCCACCAACCCCCGCTCAACCACCTACCCGGCGAGGCCGCCGCACGGGACGCAGTATCCTGTGTCCGACGCCCCTATAGCTCAGTCGGTAGAGCTACGGACTTTTAATCCGCAGGTCCCAGGTTCGAGCCCTGGTGGGGGCACCAGAAGCCTGCGAAACCGGCGGCTGCGGTGGATAGTCTTGCGGCGTGACGAACACCGAAGCGGCCCAGCTCGAGTTCATGAACTCGATGTTCGCGACCACCATCCCGTCCGCCCACGGGCTGGGCGTCAGAATCGTCGAGGTGCTCCGCGGGTTCGCCGCCACCACGGCACCAATCGCGGGTAACGGCAACCACTTTGGCGTGATGTACGCCGGTGTGCTGTTCACCGTCGCTGAAGTGCTCGGCGGGATTCTGGCCCTCATCGCATTCGATCAGAGCCAGTTCTATCCGCTGGTCAAGGACATGTCGATTCAATACAAGGCACCGGCGAAATCCGATGTGCGGGCGCAAGCCGAGTTGAGCGACGACGACATTGCCCGGATCGAGTCCGAGGCCGCACAGAACGGCAAGTCCGAGTACATCGTGGAGGCGGTCGTGACCGACGCCGAAGGAACCGTCGTCGCCACCACCAGGGCCACCTGCCAGCTGCGCCGAAAGTAGCCGCCGGGCTTATTTAGCCGGCATCTCCAGCTCCGCCACGCGCTCCTGCACCGCCTGACTGATCGCGGCGGTGAACCGGTCGGCCATCATCTGCGCCGCCAGTGGCCGCAGATTCGGCACCACCTTGGCGATCCGCGCGAGGTACACGTTGGGGTCATCGGCCTCCTGAATCCGGCTGAAGACGACGTCGGTCACCTCATTGGCGAGGGCGTCGATGTGCTTGTCGACGACGCCGGCCAGGCGTCGGATGTCGTCGGCCGGCACATTGGTGTCGCGCAGGTTCATGGCCGCGCCCAGCACCGACTGCCGGACGCTGAACGTGCCGTCATCCAGACGCCGGATGGCGCCGAGCGCTTCGAGGGTCTCGAGGGCCCGGGCATCCAACGACAGACCGGCGCGTTGTTCGAGTTCCCGTAGGTCGACGGTCTCGTCGTCCGCCGGGCTCCATGGTGTGAGAAGTGCCGCACGCACCGCGAGGTCGTGGGCGGTCGCGCCTTCCGGCAGCCGCGCGAGCACCTTGGTGATGGCCGCCAGGGTGTAGCCGTGCTGCTGCAGCTGCTGCACCAACTCGAGCCGAATGCGATGCGCCGCACCGTAATACGCCAGGCGTCCGCGCCGCTCGGCCGGCGGCAGCAGCCCGCTCTCGTTGTAGAAGCGGATGGTGCGCACCGTCGTGCCGGTGCGTGCGGCCAGTTCGTCGATGGTGAATTCCTCGACTGTGACATCTGCCATTCCACGAAGTATAGACACCAACATCACGACTGTGCCAGTGTTACTGGCACAGTCGCACGTCAACATGAAATGAGAGCCACATGACCCTGCCGAAGCCCTCTGGCACCACCGAGGTCGTCATCACTGGCGCCTCGTCCGGAATCGGAACCGAATTCGCCCGGGTGCTCGCCGCCCGCGGCTACCACCTCTTTCTGGTCGCACGTCGCCAGGACCGGCTCGACGCCCTGGCCGACGAACTGCGCGCCGAGCACGGCGTCGGCGTGACGGTGCGCCCGTGCGATCTCGCTGACGCCGCGCAGCGCCAGACGCTGATCGAGGAACTGCGCACCCGGCCAGTCGCCGGCCTCATCAACAATGCGGGTTTCGGCACCAGCGGCGCCTTCCACACCCTGCCCATGGACCGCGAGCGCGAGCAGGTCGAGGTCAATGTTGTTGCGGTGCAAGAACTCACCCACGCCGTCCTACCGGGCATGGTCGAGCGCGGCGCCGGTGCCGTCCTCAACGTCGCCTCCGTCGTGGCATTCCAGCCCATGCCGTCCATGGCGACCTACGGCGCGTCCAAGGCGTTCGTCAACTCATTCTCGGAGGCCGTCCACGAAGAGCTGCGCGGCACCGGCGTCTCCTGCACCTCGTTGTGCCCCGGGCCGGTCCCCACCGAATGGGCCGAAGTCGCCTCGGCACACGAATTCAGCCTGCGCCCCGCGCAGGTCTCCCCCGCCGACGTCGCCACCCAGGCCGTCGACGGCATGCAGGCCGGCGCCCGGCAGATCGTGCCCGGCGCGATCGTGAAACTCATGGCCATCACCGGCTCCATCACCCCCCACGCCCTGCTGCTGCCGGCCCTGCGCCTGGCCCGCAAGGCCCTGGGCTGACCACCGACCACACTCAAGAAGGAACCTCTGCCGTGAACCTCTCCGACCTCACCGCACTGGCGACCAAGCCCGTCGCCGCCGTCACCGCCAAGCCGCTGGCGGCCTTTGCCAGCCTCATGAACACCCCCATCAAGACCCGTCCGATCTACCTGCAGACCGTGGTCGACGCCCTCACCGGCTACACCCTCGAAGACGCCGTCGCGGGCAAGATCGTGGTGATCACCGGCGCCTCGGCGGGCATCGGCGAGACCACCGCGCGCCGCATCGGCGCGGCCGGCGGCGAGGTCGTGCTGGTGGCCCGCACCCGGGAGAACCTGGAGCGTGTGGCCAACGACATCCGCGCCGACGGCGGCACCGCGCACGTGTACCCCTGCGATCTGAGCGACCTCGACGCCATCGGCGACATGGCCGACCAGGTGCTGGCCGACCTGGGCCGCGTCGACATCCTCATCAACAACGCCGGCCGCTCCATCCGCCGCTCGCTGGAGCTGTCGCACGACCGGATGCACGACTACCAGCGGACCATGCAGCTGAACTACTTCGCCCCGGTCCAGCTGATCCTGAAGTTCACGCCGGGCATGCGCGAGCGCGGCTTCGGGCACATCATCAACGTGTCCTCGATCGGCGTGCAGACCAAGCTGCCGCGCTTCGGCGCCTACATCGCCAGCAAGTCGGCACTGGACGGACTGTGCGACACGTTGCAAGGTGAGACGGTGTCGAACAACGTCACCTTCACCACGGTGCACATGCCGCTGGTGCGGACCGCGATGATCGCCCCGACCAAGATGTACGACCGCTTCCCCACCCTCACGCCCGAGCAGGCCGCGAGCACGCTGTGCGACGCGATCATGCACCGCCCGCGCCGGCTGAGTCCGCCATCCGGACAACTGACCGCCCTCACCGACGCGCTCAGCCCCCGGCCGTTCGACCTGGTACGGAACAAGGTCTACTCGATGTTCGGCGATTCGGCCGCTGCGCACGCAACAGCCGAAGAAGCAGCCGAACCCGTTGTGGTCGAATAGAAGAGGAACTTCATGCGGGGCGAGCGAAGCGACGGGAAGACGATGGACCTGAACTCACTGCTTGCCGAGCCGGCCCGGCGGGCCGGCCTCGAAGCCCGCGCCCTTGCGGCACTGGTGCGAGCCGGCGCCATCGGCGTCGACCTGCCGCACCGGTTGGTGCAAGTCCTGCAGGCGCTGGCCACGTACGGTCCGTTCGGCGCCGCGCCGCGCATCGCCGCGATCCGCCATGGTGCGTATCCCGCGATCGCCGACGAACGCGGCGAACTGACCTACGCCGAGTTCGATGAGGCAGTCGACCGGATTGCCAACGCATTCCGGCAACGGCTGGCTCCGGGCGACACTGTCGGCATTCTCTGTCGCAACCACCGCGGACCCCTGATCGTGGCGTTCGCCGCGTCCCGCGCCGGGGTCAACGCGGTATGGCTGAACACCGCGTTCTCGGCCCGCCAGGCGGCGGAGGTCGCGAACCGCGAAGGCGTCGACCTGCTGGTACACGACGTCGAGTTCACCGATCTGGTCGCCGACATCGAGGCCAGGCATGGCAGATTCGTCACCGACATCGACAGCGCCACCGACGATCTCGACACCCTCGCGGCCGACGCGTCATCGAAGGCACCGCCGGCACCGGCGAAGCCCGGGAAGATCATCCTGCTCACGAGCGGGACGACGGGCACACCCAAGGGCGCACCGCGCGCGGAGCCGCGCAGCTTCATCCTGCCGGGCGGTCTGTTGGAGCGGTTGCCGATGCGCGCTCGCGAAGCCACCATCATGGGGCCACCGCTGTTCCACGGCACCGGACTGCTGATTGCCATCATGACCATCGCCCTGGGCTCGAAGTTGGTGCTGCGCCGCAAGTTTGAGCCAGAGCAGCTGTTGGCGGACATCGAGAAGCACAAGGCCACCACCGTGTGCGTCGTTCCAGTCATGCTGCAGCGCGTGCTCGGGCTCGGCGAGAACACGGTCGGCAGCTACGACACCTCGAGCCTGCGCGCCATCTTCTGCGCCGGATCCCAGCTGCCGGCCGCCGTCGCCACCGCAGCGCAGGACCTGCTCGGTGAGGTGGTCTACAACCTCTACGGCTCAACCGAAGTCGCACTGGCGACCATGGCCACACCGGCCGATATCCGCGAGGCCCCGACGTCGGTCGGCACGCCGATGCTCGGCTGCCGGATCAAGATCTTCGACGACACCGGCCACGAGGTCCGGTCGCCTGGAACAGGCCGGATATTCGTCGGCGCGGCAACACAATTCGAAGGTTACACCGGTGGTGGCTCCAAGGAGTTCATCGACGGGTTGATGGCGAGCGGCGACGTCGGGCACTTCGACGACAAGGGCCGGTTGTACATCGACGGCCGGGACGACGACATGATCGTCTCCGGCGGGGAGAACGTGTTCCCGGTCGAGGTCGAGGAACTGCTCGCCACCCACCCGGCCATCGTGGAAGCCTCTGCCATCGGCGTCAACGACGAGGAATTCGGAAAACGCCTGCGCGCCTTCGTGGTCACCGCCGCGGGCACCAGCGTGTCAGAGTCGGAGATCAAGGAGTTCGTCAAGAACAACCTGGCCCGCTACAAGGTGCCCCGCGAGGTGGTGTTCCTCGACGAGCTACCGCGCAACCCCACCGGCAAGGTGCTCAAGCGGGATTTGGCCGCCCGGACGGACTGAGCGGCGCGGCCGTCAGTCACCACACCCACATCCGCCGGACGCTGCACCGGGGTCGGCCATGGCCGGCGCGCAACAGGCGTCACCTCGCCACGCGTCGATGCCTTCCTTCACTGCGACGCCCGCGATCACCAGTGCGGCGATCGGGTCGGCCCACGCCCAGCCGAGGACGGAGTTCACCACCAGGCCGACCAGCAGCACAGCCGATAGGTAGGTGCACAGCAGCGTCTGCTTGGAATCGGCGACCGCCGAGCGGGATCCGAGCTCGCGGCCGGCTCGGCGCTGTGCGTACGACAACACCGGCATCACGACCAGGCTCACCGTCGCGAGGATGATGCCGATGGTCGAGTGCCGGGCTTCACCGAATCCGAGCAACCCGCGGATCGCGTCGACGGCGACGTACCCCGCCAGCGCGAAGAACGAGAACGCGATGATGCGCAGTGCGGTCTTCTCGCGCGCTTCGGGGTCTGTGCCCGCGAACTGCCAGGCGACCGCAGCCGCCGAGGACACTTCGATCACCGAATCCAGACCGAAGCCGACCAGCGCCGCCGATGACACCCGAGTGCCTTCCGACAGCGCGACGACGGCCTCGATGACGTTGTAGGAGATCGTCGCCCCGACCAGCCACCTGATGCGGCGCGCCAACATACTGCGGCGCGCGTCGGATAGCGTCATCGGTCGCACCCGCAGGGCTCACCGTCGGCGCCGACGCACACGCAGTCGGGATCCACCGCCAGGACCAGCCCCATGAGGTCGCCCAGCGCGCGGCCAATTCGGCTGTCCGCCAGTTCGTATCGCATCCGGCGACCTTCGGCGACCGCCACCACCAGGCCGCAGCCCCGCAGGCAGGTCAGGTGATTGGAGAGAATCTGCCGGGAGACTCCCAGCTGATCGGCCAGATCTGACGGATAGCCGGGAGTCCGATTCAGGCTCAACAGAATTCGCGTGCGCGTCGGGTCGGACAGAGCACGACCGAACCGCGCCAACGCATCGATGTGCTGCAGCGTCGCCATGCACAAACAATACATCTTCCCATGTATCCAGAAATGGATGTATCAAAGGCCGATCACTCGGCGCTGCCGTCAATCGCCATGGCGCCCGGGCTTGTTGTGGCCCTTGCCTTTGCCCTGACCGTTGGGCGGCGGGGCATTGTCAACCGGCGGCGGCGTCGATACCGGAACCGGCGTGGAGGTCGGTATCGAACCTGGCGTGCTGGTCCCGACCGGCGCCGGCGTCGCGGGTCGCGATGCGGCATCGACGATCACGGCGATCACCGTCACCGCGGCCACCAGAGCTGCCATGGCCCACAACAGGATCCGCGACCGGCGCCGCGGGCCGCTGACCAAGAGCGGTGTGGTCACCGGATCGGGTAGCGGGTTGCCGAGCACCAACGTCGGCGGCCGCCCCACCGGAACCGCGCCATGCAGGGCCGCGCGCATCTCGTCAGCGCCGGCGAACCGCCAGCGGTGGTCGCGGGCCATCGACCGTTCGACAACACTCACCAGTGCCGGGTCGACATCCGGCCGCAACACGCTGAGCGGCACCGGATGCCCCTCGGAAACCGCGCGGGCGAGCGCAACCAGATTGTCCTGCGGAAAGGGCGGCCGGCCGGTGAGGGCCTGGTACGCCACGACGCCGACAGCGTAGAGATCATCCGCGACGGTCGCCGGTTGCCCCGACAGCCTCTCGGCGCTGAGGTAGCCCATCGTCCCCACGATCTGGCCGGCGATGGTGTGGCTCGATTCGGCGCTCTTGGCAATGCCGAAGTCGGCGATCTTCGCCGATCCGGAATCGGCCAACAGGATGTTCCCGGGCTTGATGTCCCGGTGCAGAACGCCGGCCGCATGGGCCACCGCGAGCGCCGAGAGCACATCGTCGAGCACTGACCGGACCTGCTGCGGGGATAGCGGACCCGCGGCGATCGCATCCGCCAACGTGCGTCCCGGCAGCCGCTCCATGACGATGTACGGCGTGCCGTCCTGCTCGCCGTAGTCGTGTACCGCGACGACGTGCGGATGGTTCAGGCCCGCCGCAGCGCGCGCCTCGATCTCGAAACGGCGCCGGAAATCCGGCTGTGCACTCAGCGGCGCGTGCAGCAGTTTGACGGCTACAGGACGCTGCAGCTGGACGTCCCAGGCGTCGCGGACTTCCGCCATACCGCCGTGCCCCAGCGTCCCCCGCAACTGGTAGCGGTCGGCAAGAACACCGGGGTGAGGCATAACCCCACGCTAGCCCGAATCCCCCTCGGCCGACCCGCCGAGTTCAGCCGACAGTCGGCCTGCGGCGGCGTCCTCAGGCGCTCTTGGCGGTGGCGATGTCGGTGGCCAGTGGCCCGATCACTGCCATGATCTGCTGCACCGTCCGCGCCGGCACGCCCGCCGCGGCCAGGCTCTCACTCAGATACCCGGCCACCAGATTGAAGTGCCGCATGGTGATTCCGCGGCCGCGGTGGATGTCGCGCATGGACGCTCCGGTGTAGGGCTGTGGCCCGCCCAGTGCAGCGGCGAAGAATTCCACCTGCCGGCCTTTGAGCCGTGACATGTTGGCGCCGGCGAAGAAGCCGGCGAGTTCGGCATCGGCCAGCACCCGCTCGTAGAAGTCCGCCACCACCTGTTCGAGTGCTTCGGCCCCTCCGATCTGCTCATAGATGCTCGTCATGCACCGAGAAAACACCGGCCGTGTTGCCTACCTATTGCTCGACCGTGACCCAGCGGCTAATTCGATCTCACAGACCCCTCGAATTACTGCGAGTACCGCAAAACGCCTGGCTCAGTCGACCTTTGGGCAGTAGAACTGCGGCTGGCCCCGATATTCGAGAGGCGGCAGGTTCCGCGCCGGGGTCTGCACCAGCGGCGAATCGGCAGGCAGCCGACCGGTCGCGCGGTCCATCGCCGATCGCTTACGCGGATGCATCAGTCTGCGCTTCGGGCCGTACTTCGAGACCAGGGTGATCACCTCACACAGCCGGTCATGCACCCACTGCTGACGGGCAGACCAGGAGTACCCCATCAGATCCCGCACCGGCGGGTCATACAGCGCCACCGTCATGAACGTGAGGAAGCGCTGCATCACCTTGAGGTTCTGGGCCCACAACCAATCCGGAATCCATTGCAGTGAAGGGTGCTTGGGCATGGTCGACAAATCCATGACCTCGCGCGCCGCATAGTTGTTCTCCAACACGTTGCGGCACATGTGATCCCAGTAGACCTGGAAGTCCTCCCAGGTTTTCGGCACCGGCCGCATGCTCATGCCGTACATGCGGTACCAGGTGACATGCTCGTCGAACAGCTGTCGTTTGTCCGCTTCGGAGATGCCGCCGCCGAACTTCTCCGCCGCCAGCAGGGTGGATTTGAAGAACGTCGCGTGCGCCCAGTAGAAGACGTCGGGGTTCAGCGCGCTGTAGCGGCGTCCCTGCTTGTCGACGCCCTTGATCCCGATGTGATAGTCACGCACCTCGGCCCCGGTCTGGGGCGCGCGGTCACCGTCGAACACCACGCCGCCGATCGGATAGATCGACCGGAGCAGCCGCGGAATGCGCTCCATGAAGAAGATCGAATGCTCCTCCACCGCCGCGCCGAGCTGCGGATGCATGTTCTGCATGGAGCCCGCCCAGGTGCCCTGGAACAGCCCGGTCCATTGGCCGAAGTACTTCCACGTCAGCGAGTCCGGCCCCAGCGGGACCGCGTCATAGCCGCCAGGCGAAGCCGGGCAGCCGGCAGCCGCGGGCACAGAGTCGCTGGTCATGGGGCATGTGTCGGAAGTATTTTGAGTCACCGGCATTCTTTCCTGGATGTCAGCGGGTATCCTGACTACACGCGTTGTCAGCCATAGCCTAGGAGTCACGTGCCTTCCGGTCAACGACAGGGCCGCTGGTCCACCGTCCCCCTGGCGGACCGCCCGACGCGGCGCCGCGAGGCGCTCATCGACGCCGGCATCGCCGCGCTCGGCCATTCCGCCGGCCCGGCGGCCACCGTCCGCGCGGTGTGCCGCAGCGCGGGCCTGACCGAGCGCTACTTCTACGAAAGCTTTACCGACCGCGACGATTTCGTCCGCGCCGTGTACGACGAAGTGTGCACCACCGCCATGGCGGCGCTGACCTCATCGCAAAGCCCGCGCGACGCCGTCGAGCGATTCGTCACGATGATGGTCGACGATCCGACCCGCGGCCGCGTCCTGCTGATCGCCCCGGCCCAGGAGCCGGTTCTCACCCGGTCGGGCGCCGACTGGATGCCGAGTTTCATCGAGCTGCTGCAGCACAAGATGTTCCCGGACGACGACCCCGCCCGGCGCGCCCTGGAAGCCACCAGCCTGATCGGCGCCCTCACCGCGTTGTTCACCGGATATCTGAACGGCAAGCTGCCGGTCACGCGAGAACAATTCGTCGACTATTGCGTCGACATGCTGATCAGCCGGGTGCCGTCGCATCGGTAACACGTAAGAAATCGCGACATCACAGTTCAGAATCACCGATCGGACTTGAGTCACAGCAACTTGATGTCACTATCCGACACAGATACTCTGAATGCTACCAACAGGTACAGATACATCGGGAGGCGCCATGACAGCCGACTACACCGACCTACAGCTCCTGCACGAGCTTGAGCCGGTGGTCGAGACGCTCATCGACCGCCATATGAAGATGCGCAAGGACTGGAACCCCCACGACTACATCCCGTGGAAAGAGGGCAAGAACTACTACGCTCTCGGCGGTCAGGACTGGGACCCGGAGCAGGCCAAGCTCTCCGAGGTCGCGCAGACCGCCATGGTCCAGAACCTGCTGACCGAGGACAACCTGCCGTCCTACCACCGCGAGATCGCGATGAACATGGGCATGGACGGTGCGTGGGGCTTCTGGGTCAACCGCTGGACCGCCGAGGAGAACCGGCACGGCATCGCCCTACGCGACTACCTGGTTGTCACCCGCAACTGCGACCCGGTCCAGTTGGAGGAACTGCGTGTCGAGCAGGTCACCCGCGGCTTCTCGCCCGGCCAGAACCTGCAGGGCGACCTGTTCGCCGAGAGCCTGTTCGACTCGGTCATCTACGTGTCGTTCCAGGAGCTGGCCACCCGTGTCTCGCACCGCAACACCGGCAAGGCCTGCGACGAGCCCGTCGCCGACCAGCTGCTGCAGCGCATCTCGGGTGACGAGAACCTGCACATGATCTTCTACCGCGACATCTCCGCCGCCGGTCTGGACATCAACCCCAACCAGGCGATGGCGTCGCTGCACCGGGTGATCAAGAACTTCAGAATGCCCGGGTACACCGTGCCCGATTTCCGCCGCAAAGCCGTGGTCATCGCTGTCGGTGGCGTGTACGACCCGCGCATCCACCTGGATGATGTGGTCATGCCGATCCTCAAGAAGTGGCGCATCTTCGAGCGCGAGGACTTCACCGGTGAGGGCGCGCGGCTACGTGACGACCTGGGTCTCCTGATCAATGAGCTCGAGGAAACCTGCGAGAAGTTCGAGGTCGCCAAGGAGCGTCGCCTCGAACGTGAGCGGAAGATGGCCGAGAAGAAGGCCATGAAGAACCTTCTGGTGTCAACATCAGCGTCGTAAGTCCGGAACGAGACGCCACGCAGTCGGCCCGATCTCTACAGATCGGGCCGATCTCGTTGCGCTCCCCGGTCGTCCTCGCGCCCATGGCGGGTGTGACGAACGTCGCTTTCCGGACCTTGTGCCGCGAGCAGGAGCTGGCCCGGGTGGGCACGGTGAGCGGCCTGTACGTCTGCGAGATGGTCACCGCGCGGGCACTGGTCGAGCGGAACGCCGCCACCATGCACATGACGACGTTCGCGCCCGAGGAATCGCCCCGCTCCCTGCAGCTCTATACGGTCGACCCGGCTACCACGTACGCTGCGGCCAAGATGATCGTCGACGAGAACATGGCCGACCACATCGACATGAACTTCGGCTGCCCGGTGCCCAAGGTCACGCGCCGCGGCGGCGGCTCGGCGTTGCCCTACAAGCGCAAGCTGTTCGGCCAGATCGTCGCGGCGGCCGTGCGCGCCACCGAAAACACTGATATTCCGGTCACCGTGAAGTTCCGGGTCGGGATCGACGACGCCCACCACACCCACCTCGATGCCGGCCGGATCGCCGCCGAGGAAGGTGCCGCTGCCGTAGCGCTGCACGCCCGCACTGCCGCGCAGCGCTACTCCGGCTCGGCGGACTGGGACCAGATCGCCGCGCTGAAGGCCCATGTCACCAGCGTCCCGGTGCTCGGCAACGGCGACATCTTCGATGCCAACGACGCGCTGCGGATGATGGCCGAGACGGGCTGCGATGGCGTCGTCATCGGCCGCGGCTGCCTGGGCCGGCCATGGCTGTTCGCCGAACTGTCGGCGGCCTTCAACGGGCAGCCACGGCCCACACCGCCTACCCTCGGCGAGATCGCGAACATCATCCGCCGTCACGGCCAGTTGCTCGCCGATCACTTCGGCGAGGACAAAGGCATGCGTGACATCCGCAAGCACGTCGCCTGGTACCTGCACGGCCTGCCCGCCGGCGCCGACCTGCGCCGCGCGCTGGCCCTGGTGAAGACCCTGGCCGAGCTGGACGAACTTCTCACGCAACTGGATTCGGACGTAGCGTTCCCGGATTGCGCGGAGGGCCCGCGGGGCCGGCAGGGGTCGCCGGGTTCCGTAGTACTGCCCGAAGGTTGGCTCGATGATCCCGACGACTGCACGGTGCCGTTCGGCGCCGACATGGTCAACTCCGGCGGGTAACCGTGAGCGACCGCGACCGGACCACCCCCGGTGAGGGTGACGGCGATGCTGCCGGCGACAGCCCCTGGGTAACGCGTACGACGCGGGCCTCGGGCCCGGTCCGGGCGCCGTGGGAACGGGCCGGTCTACAGGGCCAACCGAACGACGAGGTCACCGGCAGCCACGGCGGCGGCGGTGTCACGGTCGCAGAACTCATCGCCCGCCTCTCGGGCGGCTCGGTGCCGTCGGCGCAGGCCATCGAGGCACCCGCGCTACCGAAGGCCGCTGCGCAACCCAAGGCCCCGGAGTCACGGTGGCCCGCGCCCATCAGCCCACCGCCTGCCCCGACGTCCGGGGAATGGGCGCGCACCACCCGGCGTCGGCCCGAATCAGAGCCCGCCACAGAGGTTTTCGATGCGCCGCTGGTCCCGCTGGACGAGCCGGTGTCGCCACCCGAGCGGCCGCGCGCCGTGGTGCGCACCGACGTACGGAACTACATCGACAACCCTGAGCGCCCGACGCATGCCGATGCGCCGCCACCCGTCGATCACCACACCCGTCATCGGTTCGCGGTGGCGGGTCGCATCATCGTCGCGCTGGCTGCCGTCATCGCGCTGTCGATGACCGGCGCCGCCTGGCAATGGCAGAACGTCAAGAACAACAACATGAACAAGGTCTCGGCGCTGGACCTCAACTCCCGCGACATCGTCGACCCCAACGCGCAGTTCGGTGACGAGAACTTTCTGATCGTCGGCGTGGACAGCCGCTACGGCCAGAACGCGGACATGGGCGCCGGTACCACCGCAGACGCGGGTGGCACGCGCTCGGACACCATCATGCTGGTGAACATCCCGGCCAGCCGCAAACGCGTTGTGGCCGTGTCTTTTCCGCGCGACCTGGCCATCAAGCCGACGCAGTGCGAAGCCTGGGACCCGAAGACCGGCGGCTACGGCCCCCTGTACGACGAGGACACCAAAAGCTATGGCCCCGACCAGGTTTACACCGAGACCAAACTGAACTCGGCGTACGCCTTCGGCGGCCCCAAGTGCCTGGTCAAGGTGATTCAGAAACTCTCCGGCCTGTCGATAAACCGGTTCATGGCAGTCGATTTCGCCGGTTTCTCGAAGCTCGTCGACGCCGTCGGCGGCGTCGAGGTCTGCAGCACCACACCCCTCGAGGACTACGAGCTGGGCACCGTCCTGGATCATGCGGGCCGGCAGGTCATCGACGGTCACACCGCGCTGCAGTACGTCCGGGCCCGCCAGGTCACCACCGAGGTCAACGGCGACTACGGCCGGATCAAGCGCCAGCAGATGTTCCTGTCCTCCCTGCTGCGGTCGATGATCTCCAAGGACACCTTCTTCAACCTCGGCAAACTCAACAACGTCGTCAACCTCTTCATCGACGACTCAACAGTCGACAACATCACCACCAAGGACCTGGTGCAGCTCGGCCAGTCCATTCAGGGCCTCAGCGCCGGCCGCGTCACGTTCGTCACAGTGCCCACCGGGGTCACCGACTCCGAGGGCAACGAGCCGCCGCGGGTCCAGGACATGCGCGCGCTGTTCGACGCGATCATCAACGATGACCCGCTGCCTGAGGAGCGCAACTCCGACAACACCCCGGTTCCGTCCACCCCGGCCGCGCCGAGCCCGGCCTCGTCGGACGGTGAACAGGTGAACACCACGACGACCGACCCGAGCCAGGTGACGGTCCGGGTGTCCAACTCGACCGGCCAGGACGGCCTGGCCGCGACCGCGACCAAGGAACTCGAGCAGCACGGCTTCACCGTCACCTCCCCCGACGACTACCAGGGCCAGGTGACGGGGACGACGGTGTTCTTCTCGGCCGGGCATGAACAAGCCGCCGCGACGGTGGCGTCGTCGTTGCCGAACGCCCACGTCGAGCGGGTTTCCGGCCTGGGAGACGTGGTGCGGGTGGTGCTCGGGACCGATTTCACCACCGTCGGAACCCCGGCTGCCAGCGGCTCGGCAGCACAGCTGCGGGTGACGCACGGCAG
This sequence comes from Mycobacterium sp. FW102-FHT13B02, assembly GCF_058790275.1. Lineage (NCBI taxonomy): Bacteria > Bacillati > Actinomycetota > Actinomycetes > Mycobacteriales > Mycobacteriaceae > Mycobacterium > Mycobacterium sp. FW102-FHT13B02. The sequence continues at coordinate 116,462 of NZ_JBYTCM010000002.1, read as the reverse complement.
CCTGTCCGGCGAACCCACCAAGCTGCCCGAGGACCTCAGCGTCACCAACGCGGCCGACACCACCTGCAAATAGCATCCGACCTGCCGCATTCACCGGCCGTTCATTGCCAGATCACGGCAAGTCCAGGGGCCAGAAAGTAGTCTGGAGCGCATGCGTACCGCGTACCACGAGCAACTTGAGGGCCTGACCAACCGCCTTGGCGAGATGTGCGGACTGGCAGGTGTTGCCATGGAGCGCGCAACCCAGGCCCTGTTGCAGGCCGACCTGGTACTGGCCGAGCAGGTCATTTCCGATCACGAGCAGATCGCCAGCCTGAGCGCGCAGGCAGAAGAGCAGGCCTTCGTGCTGCTGGCGCTGCAGTCGCCCGTCGCCGGTGACCTGCGGTCCGTCGTCGGCTCCATCCAGATCGTCGCCGATGTGGACCGGATGGGCGCGCTGGCGCTGCACGTCGCCAAGATCGCCCGCCGTCGGCACCCGCAGCACGCGCTGCCCGAGGAGGTCAACGGCTACTTCGCCGAAATGGGCCGCCTGGCAGTCGAATTGGGCAACACCGCACAGGAGGTGTTGCTCACCCAGGACCCCGAGCGCGCCGCCCGGATTCAAGAAGAAGACGACGCGATGGACGACCTGCACCGTCATCTGTTCAGCGTGATGATGGACCGGGAATGGAAGCACGGCGTGACCGCCGCGGTCGACGTGACGCTGCTCAGCCGCTTCTACGAGCGCTTCGCCGACCACGCCGTCGAGATCGCACGCCGGGTGATCTTCCAGGTCACAGGCCGTTTTGCCGACGACGACGGCCTGCCCACCATTCACTAGGGCTACTCGGCAGGCACCAGGCGTACGCCGTCCCGGCCCGCGGCCAGCAGGTCCTGCAGCATCTTCGCCAGCACCGACAGTTCCGCTGCGGTGTAGCGCGACAGGAAGTCGTGCCTGCCGGCATCCATCTCGTCGTGCATGCGCTGGTGCACGGCGATCAGGAGGTCCCCGTCCGCGGTGGGGCTCAGCTGCAGCTCTTTGCGGTTGCCCGGTAGGGGTGACCGGGTGACCAGACCGGCGTCGACGAGGCGCTGCACGTGCTTGGACACCGTGCCCTTGAGCTGGTCGGCGCGGGCGGCCAGGCCCACGACGCTGATCGGCCCGTCGGCGAGCACGGCCAGCAGATGCAGGCTGAGCGTGGGCAGCTCACGCACGGTGCGTTCCAGCCGGGACGGGCAGCGTTCGGCCAGGTAGTCACGCTCGGCATCGCCCTCGTCGCTGTCGAACTTGTCCCCCACCGCACCGACCAGCGCGCCGATCTCGGCGATCAGTGCCGACTTGGTTTTCATGGAAACCATCTTGCCATCCAGTGGTCGTGCGCCATATAGTTTCCCTAGAAACCATTCTTCACCCGAGGGAGCACACATGAAGGCAGCGGTCGTGCACGAGTGGGGCCAGCAGCCCCGGTACCTGGATTTCCCCGAACCTCAGCCGCACGACGGCGCCGTCGTCGCCACCGTGGAGGCGTCTGCGCTGACCAACCTCAGCCGCATGGTGATCATGGGAAAGCACTACAGCAGCAAGGAAATTGAGCTGCCTGCCATTGCCGGTGTCGACGGCATCGCCCGTCTCGACGACGGCACTCGCGTGTACACCGGGTCACTGGCCCCGTACGGGCTGATGGCCGAGCGCACCCTCGTCGTCCCGGGCGGCACCGTCCCCGTGCCCGAGCACGTCGACTCGGTGACCGCCGCCGCCGTGCCCAATCCCGGCACCTCCGCGTGGATGACGCTGGACTACGCCGCCCAGACCAAACCCGGCGACCACGTACTGGTCCTCGGCGCCACCGGCGTCACCGGGTCGCTGGCAGTGCAGTTGGCCAAGTTCGTGTTCGGCGCAGGCCGCGTCGTGGTCGCCGGCCGCAACCCCGAACGGCTGGAGTGGCTGCGCACCGTCGGGGCCGATGACGTGATCCGGCTCGGGACCGACGATCTCACCGAAAGCGTTGTGGCGCAGCACTCTACACGACCATTCGACGCCGTCATCGACTACCTGTGGGGCACGTCCGCACAGCAGACGCTGGCTGCCCTGGCCGCCGCGCACCCGTCGACCCATTTCCACGCCACGCGGTTCATCCAGGTCGGGTCGATGACCGGCGCAAGCATCGACATCGACGCGGCGACGTTGCGCAGCACGGGAATCACGCTTCAGGGCGTGGGGATCGGCAGCGTGCCGCCCGAGGCCGTCAAGCGGGCCCGCACCGAAGGCCTGCCCCGGTTGTTCGCCATGCTGGAGACCGGCGAACTGCAACTGACGACCGTCGCCCGCCCGCTCGCCGACATCGAAAATGCCTGGGCGGCAAAGGAACCCTCCGGCACGCGCGTCGTCATCACGCCCTAGCCGGGCGGCCATATCCTCACCCGCAGATCGACGGTGCCAGCCGGTAACCAGCCCCACGGATTGTACGGATGAACTCGCCGTGTTCGGGGTCGTTTCCCAGCTTGCGGCGCAGCCGCTTGACGTGCACCGCAACGGTATTGGTGTCCGACGGGCGGCCCCAGACCGCGTGACTGATCTCCTCACTGCTGGCGACCGTCCCACGCTGCTCGATCAGATAGACCAACAACTCGAGTTCCCGTTGAGTGAGCTGCACTTCCCGGCCCCGGACCTGAGTTTCGTAGCGGTGCCGGTCCACGCGGATCGGTCCGGCGATCAGCACCGCCGGTTCGGGTCCCGCGGTCAACGCGAAACGTGCGATGGCGGCGATGTCGTAGGGGCGCGCGACGACGGCCGACGCCCCCGCAGCCAGAATAGGGCGGGTCAAGTCGTCTTCACCGGGCGCGGCGCCCACCAGGATCGGCAATTGAGAGGCCGCGCGGATCGCCGTGGTGATGCTGATGGCGCCGACGGTTACGGTGCGGCTGGCGATGACCAACACATCGGGAACGCCGGCACCAACCGCCAACAGTGTCTGGGCGCCGTCACGGCACCAAAGGGTCGCGATCCCCGCCCGCGCGGCGTCATCCATGAGGCCGCGGGCGATCGTCGAGTCTCCTTCGCACAGCACAAGACTGCCGCGCGGCGCGCCCAGCGCCGCACGGTGTGTGCCCGGTGCCATCGGCGCGTTCCTTCGCCGCACCTCGATGGTCAACGCGTGCCGCCCACCCTTCCTGTGGTGCCGGCGCTGCTCGCCCCCGACCGTTGAGCAGCCCGTGGGAGCTAGCCGAACCGTCCGGAAATGTAGTCCTCGGTGGCTTTCTGACCCGGATTGGAGAACATCTTCTCGGTGTCGTCGATCTCGACCAGCCGCCCCGGCTTGCCGGTGGCTTCCAAGTTGAAGAACGCCGTCTGGTCACTGACCCGGGCAGCCTGCTGCATGTTGTGGGTCACGATCACGATGGTGTAATCCTGCTTGAGCTCAGCGACCAGGTCCTCGATGGCCAGCGTCGAGATGGGGTCCAGCGCCGAGCACGGTTCGTCCATCAGCAGCACATCGGGCTGGACCGCGATTGCCCGCGCGATGCACAACCGCTGTTGCTGACCACCGGACAAGCCTGAGCCCGGCTTGTCGAGACGGTCCTTGACCTCGTTCCACAGGTTGGCGCCTTTGAGCGAGCGTTCGACGACCTCGTCGAGCGTCTTCTTGTTACGCACGCCCTGCAGCTTCAGCCCTGCCACCACGTTGTCGCGAATTGACATGGTGGGGAACGGGTTCGGCCGCTGGAACACCATGCCGATGGTGCGGCGCACACCCACCGGATCGACACCGGCGGCGTAGATGTCCTCGCCGTCGAGGAGCACCGAGCCCTGCACGCGGGCACCCGGGGTGACTTCGTGCATGCGATTCAGCGATCGCAGCACCGTGGATTTTCCACATCCCGAAGGACCGATGAACGCGGTCACGCTACGGGGCGGCACCGACAGCGAGACGTCGGCAACGGCGTGGAAGGCGCCGTAATAGATGTTGACGTCTTTGAGGTCGATACGTTTGGCCATGACGAAAGTTCCTGTCGATTCAGCGTTTGCGAGTGAGCAGCCGGGTCGCGGCCGCGGCGGCCAGGATCAGAATGGCGACCACGATGATCAGGGTGAGGGCGGCGCCCCACACCCGTAGCTGCCCGGCGGGCTGCGGGTTGATCAGCTCGGTGTAGATCAGCAACGGCAGCGACGCCATGTTGCCGTCGAACACGTCGAAGTTGATCGAGCGGGCGTAGCCGACGAGCACCAGAACCGGTGCCGTCTCGCCGATGATGCGGGCGATCGAGAGCAACACGCCGGTGATGATGCCGGGCAGGGCCGTCGGCACCACGATACGAGAGATGGTCTTCCACTTCGGAATTCCCAAGGCGTAGCTGGCTTCACGTAGATCGTTGGGCACCAGTTTGAGCATCTCTTCGGTGGATCGGACCACCACTGGCAGCATCAACAGCACCAGGGCCAAGGAGACGGCGAACGCGCTCTGGGTGAAGCCCAGCGTGGTGATCCACAAGCTGAAGATGAACAGTGCGGCCACGATCGAGGGCACGCCGGCGAGCACATCCACCATGAAGGTCGCGGTGCGGGCCAGCCGGCCACCGCCATACTCGACGAGGAAGACCGCGGCCATCACCCCGAGCGGGATCGCCAGTACCGCAGCGATACTCGCTTGCACGACAGTGCCGTACAGCGCGTGGTACACACCACCGGCGAACTCTTCGGGAAGCACGCCCTGCAGCGACCGGGTCCACCAGGTGGAGCTGATGATCGCGCGCCAGCCGCGTTCGATGACGATATAGAGGACCCAGGCCAGCGGAATCAGCGCGATCCCGAACGCGGTGACCACCAGCGTCGTGGCCACCGAGTTCTTGATGCGCCGGCTCAGCGCCGTCGGGTGGAACGTGGGGCTCTTGATCGGCTCGTCCAGTGTGACGACATTCATCTCAGTTGATCCTCGATCCGGCGATGGCGCGTGCCGTCGCATTGACCGCGAAGGTCAGCGCGAACAGGACGAAGCCTGCGGCAATGTAGGCGCCGGTGGGCAGCGGGGAGCTGAATTCGGCTGCGGCCGAGGCGATTTTGGACGCAAAGGTGTATCCGCCGTCGAACAGCGACCAGTGGCCCGCCTTGGCTGCCGAGCGAAGGATGATCAGTACCGCGACGGTTTCACCGAGCGCACGCCCCAGGCCCAGCATGGCCGCGGCGATCGCTCCGCTACGACCGAACGGCAGCACGGTCATGCGCACCACTTCCCACTTGGTCGCGCCGAGCGCTTGAGCGGCTTCGATGTGCGGAATCGGCGTCTGGCGGAACACTTCCCGGCTGACCGAGGTGATGATCGGCAGGATCATCACCGCCAGAACGATGCCGGCGGTGAAGATCGTGCCGCCACCGACCAGCGACACGTTGCCCTCTTTGAAGAGAAACAACCAGCCCAGGTTCCGGTTGAGGAACTCAGCCACCGGCGAGATCTGCGGCGCCAGCACAAAGATGCCCCACAAACCGAAGACAATCGAAGGGACCGCGGCCAGCAGGTCCACCGCGATGCCGAACGTCCGTGACAGCCGGGCTGGGGCGTATTGCGTCAGAAACAGAGCGATACCGATGGCCACCGGCACCGCCAACGTGAGCGCAAACCCGGCGCTGAGCACGGTGACCATGAACAGGTCGGCGATACCGAACGCGAGGTGGTCGCCGTCGGAGGTGAGGAACCGGCTGCTCGTGAAGAAATTGTCGTGGTTGGCCATGAGGGATGGCACGGCCTGCACAAGCAGGAACACCGCAATCAGCGCGATGGCGATGACGATCGTGGCCCCCGCGGCGACCGCGATCGCCTTGAAAATCCGGTCGCCGAGCGCGCCGTTGCTGGTCCGTATCGGGGTGGCCGTCGGAGGGGACGAAGTCGGATCAGACATCCTTGGATTGTCCCCCTGTGCGGGTGCCGCCGTCGACGACGGCACCCGCGGGGTTCCCGAAACATCGGGTTGTAACGCCATGAGAACTCAAATCAGGAGATCGCGTTGACGGCGGTCGTCAACTTCGACTGGAACTCGGCCGGGATCGGGATGTATCCGTTGCTGTCCAGTCCCTTCTGGCCACCGGTGATGGTGGACTGCAGGAACGCCTTGACGGCCTTACCCGTGTCGGCGTCGGCGTACTTCGAGCACACGATCTCGTAGGTGGCCAACACGATCGGGTAGGAACCGGCCTGCGTCGGCTTGTAGAACGTGGCGGTGTCGAGCACCAGGTCGTTGCCCTGGCCCTTCACCTTGGCGCCGGCGATGGTCTTACCCACGGTGTCGTTGGTGATGTCGACCGCGTCCGGGCCCGCCGAGGTGATGATCTTGGCGCTGTTCAGGCCCTGGGTCTTGGCGAAGGACCACTCGTTGTACGTGATCGAGCCGGGCGTGTTCTTGATGGCCGCGGAGGTGCCCTCGTTGCCCTTGGCTCCTTCACCGACGCCGCCGGCGAACGACTTGCCGGCGCCCTTGCCCCAGGCGCCGTCGGAGGCCGCATCCAGGTACTTCTGGAAGTTGTCGGTGGTGCCCGACTCGTCGCTGCGGAAGACCACGTGGATCGGGTCTGCGGGCAGGTTCACGCCGTTGTTCAGGGCGGCGATGGCCGGGTCGTTCCAGGTCTTGATCGCGCCGTTGAAGATCTTGGCGGCGGTCGGGCCGTCGAGGGCCAGCGAAGTCACGCCGGGCACGTTGTAGGTGACGGCGATCGGGCCGAATACGACCGGCAGGTTCCAGGCGTCCGAGCCGCAGCGCGCCTTGGCCTTGTCGTACTCACCCTTCTTGGCGTTCAGCGGGGAGTCCGAACCACCGAAATCGGTCTGATTGCCGACGAATTCGCTGACGCCGGCACCCGAACCGTTGGAGGTGTAGTTCAGGGTGTAGCCCGAGCAGGCCTGCTCGTAAGCGTTGACGAACCGCGTCATGGCGTTGGCCTGTGCGGACGAACCGCTGGCCTTGAGCGACTTCTTGCCACCGCACGCGATGTTGGACGAACCGCCGTTGGCGCTCGAGCCGCCCGACGACGAGTTGTTGTCGCTGCCACAGGCCGACAGCGCCAGGGCGCCGGCGGCCACCAAGCTCACGGAGACACCAAATCGGTTGAGCTTCACAGAACTCCCTCACAGAGTCAGAGTGGCGACCGCATCGTTTGCGCCACCACGGTCAAAGAGCACGGAAGCAACGTTCCGTCGGCCGGATCAGTCACCGCCCGGGACCAGAACCTAAGCGCACACCGTGAACGTCCGGCCCCGCCACTATGAACGGAAGATGAACCATCCTGGGAACGCCACTCGTCTCGGTATTGCACCCATCGCGACGAAACGAGCTAATCGAAAAGCGTTCGAGCCCTTGCCCGCTCCCCGAAAGCGAGCGGAGGCCGTCAGGCCTGTAGGTACGCGACGTCGGCGTTGTACAGCTCGAACCCGAGACGTCGGTATGTCTTCACCGCCGCGGTGTTGTCTGCCTCGACATACAGCAGTACGGTCCCGTCGGATCCCAGCCGCTCGGCCAGGTAGTGCAGACCGGCCAGTGTCAGCAACGCACCGAGCCCGCGGCCCTGGGCGTCGGGCCCCACCCCCACGACGTACACCTCGCCGATGCCGGAGGCGTCAGAAGACTCAGTGTCCGGAGTCCGATGAACTTTCGTCCAGTGGAAGCCGAGGAGGTGGTCCTCGGCCGCGTCCGCAGCAGCGTCATACGCCAAGAAGAGCCCCGCCGGGTCGAACCACGACTCACCCCGGCGCTCGTCCACTTCCGCGTGCGTCCAGCCACTCTGCTCGGGGTGCCAATGGAACGCGGCGTTGTTGACGCGCAGCAGCTCGGCGTCGACCTCGGGCCCTGGATAGGTGGTCAACCGCACACCGGGCGCTGCGGGCAGCGGCGGCAGCGCGGACAGCGAACGGCGCATCTGCCACAGCTCGCGCACCGCGGTCAGGCCCAGCGCCGCAGCAGTGGCACGAGCGCCGTCGAGGTTGCCGTGTGCCCAGATTCGGGTGGCCGGGCCGCCGGTGGCCAAGCCGGTGCGGATCAGTTCGCTGCCGATCCCGCGGCGCCGCGCCGGGGCGGCGACGACCGCCTCGGCCATGTCCGGCGCGAGGTTCAGATATCCGACCAACTCACCAGCGTCATGGGCCAGCAGATGCCGGGTGCGCTCCAGGGACAACTCCCGGAGCACCTGGTCCCCCACCGGGGCCACCCCGTCGGCGGCGGTCGTCGCCGACACGAGTGCGCGGATGGCCGTCTGATCGGCGGCGCTCAGCGCGGTGTGCCAGGTCAGGTCCGTCACTGGGCGGATTGGGTCTGGCGAGCGCCGTTCTCGGCGTCACCGGAGTCGCCGTCGACCTCGTCATCGACATCGTCGACCGACTCGGCGGCACCGTTGGTGCGGCCACGCGCCGGCCGGACGGCCTTGTAACCGACGTTGCGGACGGTGCCGATCAGCGATTCGTAGTCGGGGCCCAACTTGGCGCGCAGGCGCCGGACGTGCACGTCGACGGTCCGGGTGCCGCCGAAGAAGTCGTAGCCCCACACTTCCTGGAGCAGCTGAGCCCGGGTGAACACCCGGCCGGCATGCTGTGCCAGGTACTTCAGCAGCTCGAATTCCTTGTAGGTCAGATCAAGTGGCTTGCCACGCAGCCTGGCTGTGTAGGTGCCCTCGTCGATGACGAGTTCACCCAGCGTGATCTTCCCGGCGCTCTGCTGGTCGGCTACGCCGTTGCGGCGTCCCACCAGCAGTCGCAGCCGGGCGTCGATCTCGGCCGGCCCGGTGCCGGGCAGCAGGATTTCGTCGATACCCCATTCGACGTTGACGGCCACCAGGCCGCCTTCGTTGACCACCGCCACGACCGGCACGGACGCGCCGGTGCTGCCCAGTAGACGACAGAGTCCGCGGGCGGCCGCGAGATCGGTGCGCGCGTCGACGATCGCCACATCGGCGTTGCCGGCTTCCAGCAACGACGACACCTCAGTGGGTGCCGGCCGCACGCTGTGCGGCAGCAGCGCCAGCGCCGGGAGCACAGACTCCGGGTGCGGGTCGACGGTCAGTAGCAGAAGATCCAACGGGTCCTCCAGTGCGTCCGGAGCCGCACCGGACACGCCCCCGGCGACGGCGCTGTCGCGGTTCGGTCCAATTCAACTCCGGAGAATCATGGCTGACACGTGGCCGTAACCGGCCAACGATCAACTAACGATAGCTTGCCACCTGCGATTTAGCGGCGTGGAACGGCCTGCCTCGGCACTGCGCGGCGGGGCGTACGCCAGAATGTCCGGATGCGTAAGGTGCTGACACGGCTGCTGATCCCCGCAGCCGTACTGATCCTCGTGGTCATCGGCACCGATTTCGGGTTCGCGATCTTCGCCGAATACCGGATGGCCCGCAGCGTCCGCACGGCCGCCCACCTGCACTTCGATCCGTGGGTCGCGATCCTGGGATTCCCGTTCGGCACCCAGGCCGCGCGTGGCCGCTATCAGCAGGTCGAGGTCAAGGCCGCGGGCGTGGCGCACCCCGTCGTGGGGAAGGCCTCGCTCGAAGCCACGCTGTACGACATGGTCGCATCGCCCAAGTCCTGGCTGATCGGCCCCGACGCCAAGCTCACGTCGGCCAGGCTGGAGAGCCGCATCATCATCGACTCCACCCACGTGGGCCGCTTCATGAACATCAAGGACCTGCTCGTCGAGGCCCCGCCGAACGAGAGCGACAATGCGGCCGGCGGCACCACCGAATCCGGCATCTCCGACAATCACGGTCTCGTGTTCACCGGGACCCCGACCGCCGCCGGCCTCGACAAGCGCGTCAGCGTCTCGGTGGACCTGTCCATCACCGGCGCCGACCACACCGATCTGGTGTTCGCCGCCACCGAGGTGCTGACCGGTCCGGGCACCGCCGAAGAGCCGGTGCCCGACGACAAGAAGGCCGCGGTGTTTCGCGCCTTCTCCACCACGATGCCGGGCATGAAGCTGCCGTTCGGGCTGGCCCCGACCAGCGAAGGCGCCCGTGGCTCCGACGTCATCATCGAAGGCATCGCCTCGGGAGTAACCGTGCCGCTGGATGGGTTCAGACAGTCATGAACTCCACAGTTCTGGTACTGACGGTCCTTGTCGCCGCCCTCGGGATCGCGTACATCATCGGCCGGCTGCTGACCCTGCGCGCCGGCTTGATGAAGGAAGTCCCGCCGGCCGAGCCGGCCGGCGAAGCCGACAACTCCGATCTCGGTCTGTCCGCCACCGGCCCGACCGTCGTGCATTTCAGCGCCACGTGGTGCGGACCGTGCGCGGCCGTGCGACGCGTGGTCGACCAGGTATGTGACGACCTCGGCGTCGCGCATGTCGAACTCGACCTGGACGCCAATCCCGTTGCGGCCCGACGACTGTCGGTGCTGTCGTTGCCGACGACGTTCATCTTCGACGCTTCCGGGCAGCAGCGGTACCGCACCGCGGGCGTCCCGAAATCCGCTGATCTGCGCGAGGCCCTGCTACCGCTGTTGGCTTGAGACCCCGGATGTTGGGTAAGCTGTCTGCCGTGCTATCCCCCCGCGAGCTCCTGCTCACCAAGCGCCGCGCAGTAGATCTGTGCCGCGTTGCGGGTTGTTGCTGTTGTTGTTGTAGCTGCTGAGTAGCCGCGCCGCCTTTTCGTGCTGCGCTCCGAGCAGTTTTCCGCGGCGGGCCGCGAATCAGACTCTGCGGTCGCCTCCCCGTTACCAACAACAGGAGCTTTCCCATGCCAGACAATTCCATCGAAACCCCGCAGGTCGACGTGCGCGGACCCCGCTTCGCGGCCTGGGTCACCACCGGCGTGCTGATCGCAGCGCTGCTGGCCTCGGCGACGAGCCCGCTCGTGGCCGCCGTGATTCTCGGCGTGCAGGCCGTGGTGTTCGCGATCGGTGCGGCCGGCGGACCGCGCAAGCACCCGTACGGCCGCATCTTCGCCACCTTCATCGCGCCGCGACTGGCGCCGGTGACCGAGAAGGAACCGGTCGCACCGCTGAAGTTCGCACAGCTCGTCGGGCTGCTGTTCGCGGTCGCCGGAACCGTCGGCTTCGCCGCGGGCGTCACCGCGCTGGGCCTCGGCGCAACGGCCTTCGCGCTGGTCGCCGCCTTCCTCAACGCCGCCTTCGGCATCTGCCTGGGCTGCCAGATCTATCCCCTGGTGTCGCGCCTGCGCCGCACGGGCATCCCCGCCACCACGTGACCTGCTAGAGCTCGAAAGCAACCGAAAGGAATTCGTACATGGCACGTTCCGACGTCCTGGTCTCGACCGAATGGGCCGAGAACAACCTCGACACCGCCGGCGTGGTGTTCGTCGAGGTCGACGAGAACACCAGCGCCTACGACGACGAAGGGCACATCCCCGGCGCCGTCAAGCTGGACTGGCGCGATGATCTGCAGGACTCGGTCAAGCGTGACTTCGTGGACCAGCAGCAGTTCTCGAAGCTGTTGTCCGACAAGGGCATCAGCAACGACGACACCGTCATCCTGTACGGCGGCAACAACAACTGGTTCGCGGCCTACGCCTACTGGTACTTCAAGCTGTACGGCCATAACGACGTCAAGCTGCTCGACGGCGGCCGCAAGCGCTGGGAGCTCGACGACCGCCCACTGGTCAAGGACGCCACGGTTCGGCCTGCTACGACATACGTGGCCCAGCCGATCGACAACAGCATCCGCGCGTTCCGCGACGAGGTGATCGCCGCGATCAACACCAAGAATCTGGTCGACGTGCGTTCGCCCGACGAGTTCTCCGGCAAGATTCTGGCTCCCGCGCACCTGCCGCAGGAGCAGAGCCAGCGCCCCGGCCACGTGCCCAGCGCCATCAACGTGCCGTGGAGCCGGGCCGCCAACGACGACGGCACCTTCAAGTCCGACGAGGAGCTGGCCAAGATTTACGCCGACGCCGGCCTCGACGGCGAGAAGGAGACCATCGCGTACTGCCGCATCGGTGAGCGCTCGTCGCACACCTGGTTCGTGCTGCAGGAATTGCTGGGTCACCGGAATGTAAAGAACTACGACGGCAGTTGGACCGAATACGGCTCCCTGGTGGGCGCCCCGATCGAGTTGGGAAATTGATATGTGCTCAGCACCCAAGCAAGGCCTGACGCTGCCGGCCAGCGTTGACCTGGAGAAGGAAACCGTCATCACCGGCCGCGTCGTCGACGGCGCGGGTCAGCCGGTCGGTGGCGCGTTCGTGCGGCTGCTGGACAGCACCGACGAATTCACCGCCGAGGTCGTGGCGTCGGCCACCGGTGACTTCCGGTTCTTCGCCGCCCCGGGCACCTGGACGCTGCGTGCGCTGTCCAAGGTCGGCAACGGCGACGCCGTGGTGGCGCCGACCGGTGCCGGCATCCATGAGGTCGACGTCAAGGTCGCCTAGTTTCATTCGGCCCCGAGCGGCCGTGTTTGTACCCCGGCACTCCGTGTCCGGACGTCCAGATGCGGCCGCTCGTCGCGTCTGAGGGACCGGTGCGGCGCACGTCACACCCGCGGCGCGAGTAATCTGTCTCTCCGTGGTTCTTTTCTTCGAGATCATGCTGGTCGCGGCCTCGCTGGCCATCACCTGGTTCGCGCTCTACGCGCTCTACCGGCTGATCACCGACGAGTCGTGACGTCCGCTCAGGACCCTCGGGGCCCCAGCGACGAGAGCGCTGAGCTCGGCCTGCTGGCCAGTTCCGGCGACCGCGCCATCGCGGCGGCCGCCGATCGCGCCAAGGCCACGGCCGCCCGCAACGTGCCCGGGTTCGACGACCTGCCATTGCCCGCGGATACCGCCAACCTGCGCGAAGGCGCACATTTCAACGACGCCTTGCTGGCCCTGCTGCCACTGGTCGGCGTCTGGCGCGGTGAGGGTGAAGGCCGTGACTCTGCCGGCGACTACCGGTTCGGACAACAGATCATCGTGTCGCACAACGGCGGCGACTACCTCAACTGGGACGCCCGCTCGTGGCGGCTCGACGAGAACGGCGACTACGCCGGTCCGGGGCTGCGTGAGACCGGCTACTGGCGGTTCGTGAACGACCCCGACGATCCCCACGGACAGGACGAGTCCCAGGCCATCGAGCTGTTGCTGGCGCATTCGGCCGGCTACGTCGAACTGTTCTACGGTTCCCCGCTGAACCAGGCTTCCTGGGAGCTGGCGACCGACGCCCTGGCCCGCAGCAAGTCCGGCGTCCTGGTCGGCGGCGCGAAGCGGCTGTACGGGATCATCGAGAACGGCGACCTGGCCTACGTCGAGGAGCGCGTCGACGCCGACGGCGGCCTGACCCCGCACCTCTCCGCCCGTCTGTCCCGCTTCGTCGGCTGACGGGTTCTTTTTTCCGTCCAGATGGACGAAAGGGCTGCGATACCCCTCGGATCGCGACCGTTTCGCCGCCTTCTGCTCCACGCACGCAAACGTGCGAGCCGCCCCAGACATGGGGCGGCCCCCGAGCCAAGGTTCCTGGTTGGACAGACCGGAAGGCTCGGGGGCCGGGTGACTGCGGGAATTCGCGAGTGCGCTCGGACGAATTACCCGGCGCTACTAGCGGGCAGCCACCTCACATGTCCACAAAGCAATCAATTTGTCGGACCACCTCCTTCCCTGTGTACGTGCGACCGTACTCCCAGCCCGGAGCCCCGACAACCGATTTTTCGCGGGCTCAGAACTGCCCGTCGATCAGCTCGGCCATCAACCTCTCGAAGGACGATGGCGCCAACGCCCGACCGTCCACGGTGTGCACCCGCGCCGCCAGGGTGATTGCCGACAATAGCCAAACCCCCTGCGCAGCAAGCAAATCCGAAACACTCACGGGGCGGTACGCACACTCGACACCTCGCGCCTCGGCGGCCGCGAACAGCGCGCGCTGGGTAGTCGACGGCAGGATCGACGACGCATCGGGCGTCACCAGAACCGGGTTGCCATCGGTTCCGGAGACCGCCAGGACGACAGCGGACCGCGGTCCTTCGAGCACCGCGCCGGCGGCATCGACGAACACGGCGTCGCCGGCGCCGGCCCGTTCGGCGTGACGCAGTGCGGCCACGTTCGCCGCGTACGACAGTGATTTGGCGGCGGCCAGGGGCCAGTGCGGGCGCACCAGCGTCACGACCGCGACGCCGTCCCGCCGGGCGGCGGCGACGCGCTCCGGTACCGCCGAGACCATCGCGAAGGCCACGACGCCGTCGACCCCGCGGCCGAGCACGAGCCGCAGCACGGCCTCGCCCTCAGACCACCGGGCGACCGCCGCCGCTGCCGCTGCCCGCCATCGGTCGGAATCGGGGCATGGCAGCCCGGTCAGTGCAGCCGAACCCGCCAAGCGCGTCAGGTGCGCATCGAGCAGGACCACCACACCGTCCCGCACCAACGCGGTCTCGAAGACGCCGTCGCCCCGGCAGAACACGGGATCGTCGGCGCGAATCGACGCCTGGCAGCCGTCGACGGCGACGACGGCTGGCGGCGGGGCAGTCATGGGCAGAAGGCTAGCCGGGAGGCGAACTAGGCTTGAAGTATGAGCGCTGTTCCTGCCCCCGAATCCGGACCCGACGCCGGCGCTGTCTGGCACTACGGCGACCCGCTCGGGGAGCAGCGGAGCGCAGCCGTCGAAGCCATCGTTGTGGACCGCGGTCACCGCGCCACCATCCAGCTCACGGGCGATGACCGCCAGAGCTGGCTGCACACCATCTCCAGCCAGCACGTCAGCTCGCTGCCGGACGGGTCCGTCGCAGCGAACCTCAGCCTGGACGGGCAGGGCCGCGTCGAGGACCACTGGCTGCAGACCGAACTCGGCGGCGTCACCACGCTGGACACCGAGTCGTGGCGCGGTCAGCCGCTCACCGACTTCCTGCGCAAGATGGTGTTCTGGTCCAAGGTCGAGGTGAACCCCGCCGATCTCGCGGTGCTGTCGTTGCTCGGCCCTGCCGTCAACCAGCTGGGTCTCCCGATCCCGGACAGCGAATGGGCCGCGGCCCTGCTGCCCGAAGGCGGTTTCGTGCGCCGTGTCGGCCCGCAGGAGGTCGATCTGGTGGTTCCCCGTGCCGATGTGCCGATGTGGCGCCGGCGGCTGAGCGACGCCGGCGTCCGGCCCGCCGGGCTCTGGGCCTACGAAGCCCTTCGGGTGGCGGGACTGCGGCCGCGCCTCGGCGTCGACACCGACGAACGGACCATCCCGCATGAGGTCGGCTGGATCGGCGGCCCGGGCGTCGGCGCCGTGCATCTGGACAAGGGCTGCTACCGCGGCCAGGAGACCGTCGCGCGCGTCCACAATCTGGGCAAGCCGCCCCGCATGTTGGCCCTGCTGCATCTGGACGGCGGTGACGACCGTCCCGCGACGGGTGATTCGCTGCTGGCCGGCGGCCGCGCGATCGGCCGTGTCGGTACTGTCGCCGAGCACGTGGATCTGGGCCCCATCGCGCTGGCGCTCATCAAGCGCGGCGTGCCCGCGGACACCGAGCTGACGACCGGTGGCGAATCCCAGGTGCCCGCCGTGATCGACGCCGACTCGCTGCCGGAGGCCGACAGGTCCGCAGGTGCGGGCCGGGCCGCGGTGGACCGGCTGCGCGGGGGCGCCCGGTAGGCCTACCGGCGAGGTCCGGCCCCGATTCGCCCTCGGGACGCCCGGGTGAGGGTGGCCTGCCAGCATGAGACCGTCGGGCACGGTAAGCTAACGGCAGGACAATAAACACACTCAGATCGGAGCCGCCTGCACATCGGGCCGCTCCGTTATTGCGCGAGGGGGTCCCTTATGGGCCGCGGCCGGGCAAAGGCAAAGCAGACCAAGGTTGCTCGAGATCTCAAGTACAGCTCACCGCAGACCGATTTCACTCGGTTACAGCGAGAGCTCTCGAACGACTCCGTTGGTTACAGCACCAGTGCCATCGATAACGACCTGGACGACGACGACTCGGACGACGAGCCCGCCGGCCACTGGGCCGTACCCGAAGACGACTGGCGTCACTAAAGCCCAAAGGTGGCCCTGATACCCAACCGGTATCGCAGGCCACCGGCCCAGCCCTCGCGCGACCTCAAGGTCAGAAGCGCGGGTGCTGGCCCACCAACTCGGCGCGAACGCTGCTCTTGCCACCCTTGTTGACGGTGCCCAGAGTCCAGCAGTCCAAGTGCCGGGCCGTCAGAATCGCCAACGCGCGGTCGGTGTCCTCCGGCGCGACGACGGCGACCATGCCGACACCCATGTTGAACGTCTTCTCCATTTCGGCACGCTCCACACGGCCGCGCTGCGCGATCATCTGGAACACCGGTGCCGGCGTCCAGGTACCGCGGTCCATCTCGGCGGTCAGGCCGTGCGGGATGACGCGTTCGAGGTTCCCGGCCAGTCCCCCGCCGGTGACGTGGCAGAAGGTGCGCACCTGGGTCTCCGCGGCCAGCGCCAGGCAGTCCTTGGCGTAGATCCGGGTCGGTTCCAGCAGCTCTTCACCGAGCGTGCGGCCGAATTCCTCGACGTGCCCGGACAGGCTCATGCGGTCGATCTCGAGCAGCACCTTGCGGGCCAGCGAGTAGCCGTTGGAGTGCAGGCCGGTGGCGGCCATGGCGATGATCACATCGCCGGGACGGACGTTCTCGGGGCCCAGCAGATCGTCGGCTTCGACGACGCCGACGCCGGTGGCGGAGATGTCGTAGTGGTCGGGTTCCATCAGTCCCGGGTGCTCGGCGGTCTCACCGCCCAGCAGCGCACAGCCGGCCTGCACACAGCCTTCGGCGATGCCGGAGACGATCTCGGCCACCCGCTCGGGCACGGTGCGGCCCACGGCGATGTAGTCCTGCAGGAACAGAGGTTCAGCGCCGCACACCACGAGGTCATCGACAACCATCGCGACAAGGTCGATGCCGACGGTGTCGTGCTTGTCCATGGCCTGCGCCACGGCGAGTTTGGTGCCCACACCGTCGGTCGACGAGGCCAGCAGTGGCTCGCGGTATCCGGCTTTCAGGCCGAACAGCCCGGCAAAACCTCCGAGGCCGCCCCGGACCTCGGGGCGGGTGGCCTTCTTCGCGTAGGGCTTGAACAATTCGACGGCGCGATCGCCTGCCTCGATGTCAACCCCCGCCGAAGCGTACGAGGCGCCAACCGATTCAGCTCGCTCATCCTGGCTAGTCATCGGGCCCAAGGCTACCGGGCGCACCCTGACGGACGCACCTCGCGCCTGTTGACGGCCGTCAGGTCAGGGGCGACGCAGGGCTGAGGCGTTGTCGTTGTCGGCGGTCAGCGGCACGCCGGTGCGGGCCGCGGACGCCAGCATGTGCTCCACGACGTTCTTGCCGAGGGCAGCCTCGCCGGGCAGTTCGATCGGGTAGTCACCGTCGAAGCAGGCCGCGCACAGCCGGGTCGCGGGCTGCTCGGTGGCGGCGATCATGCCCTGCCGGCTGATGTAGCCCAGGGAGTCGGCGCCGATGGCGTGCCGGACCGCCTCCAGCATCTCGTCTTCGCTCGCCTCGGTGCTCTTGGCGTTGGCGATCAACTCGGCCGGGGTGGCGAAGTCGATGCCGTAGAAGCAGGGCCACTTCACCGGCGGCGACGCGATGCGCACGTGCACCTCGACGGCGCCGGCCTCGCGCAGCATGCGGACCAGGGCGCGCTGGGTGTTGCCGCGGACGATCGAGTCGTCGACGACGATCAGCCGCTTGCCGCGGATGACTTCCTTCAGCGGGTTGAGCTTGAGCCGGATACCGAGCTGGCGGATGGTCTGCGACGGCTGGATGAAGGTGCGCCCGACGTAGGCGTTCTTCATCAGGCCCTGCCCGAACGGGATGCCAGAGCCCTGCGCGTAGCCGACGGCGGCGGGCACACCCGATTCGGGTACCCCGATGACCAGGTCGGCGTCGACGGGCTTCTCCTGCGCCAGCCGGCGGCCGATGTCGACGCGGGCGGCATGGACCGAGCGGCCGGCGATGGTGCTGTCGGGACGGGCCAGGTAGACGTACTCGAAGACGCAGCTCTTCGGGGTGGGGTTGGCGAACCGGGTGGAGCGCACTCCGTCGGCGTCGATGGCCAGCAGCTCACCGGGCTCGATGTCGCGGACGAACGAGGCGCCGACGATGTCCAGCGCGGCGGTCTCCGAAGCGACGACCCAACCGCGGTCCAGCCGGCCGAGGGACAGCGGTCGCACGCCATGCGGGTCGCGCGCGGCGTACAGGGTGTTCTCGTCCATGAAAGTCAGACAGAACGCGCCACGAACCTGCGGCAGCAGTTCCAGAGCGGATTGTTCCAAGGTCGAGTCGGCGGCGCCGTGCGCGAGCAGGGCGCCCAGGATGTCCGAGTCAGTGGTGGCGGCCACGTGGCCACGTGCGTTGATCAGGCCGGCTTCGCGGGCCCGGGCTGCCAGTTCGGCGGTGTTGACCAGGTTGCCGTTGTGGCCCAGCGCGACGCCGGTACCGGCGGCGGTGTTGCGGAACACCGGCTGCGCGTTCTCCCACGTGGTCGAGCCGGTGGTGGAGTAGCGGCAGTGGCCGACGGCGACGTGGCCGTGCATGGCGGCCAGGGTCTGCTCATCGAACACCTGGCTTACCAGGCCGAGATCCTTGAACACCAGAATCTGGGAGCCGTCGGCGACGGCGATGCCCGCCGCTTCCTGCCCTCTGTGTTGCAGCGCATAGAGGCCGTAGTAGGTGAGCTTTGCCACATCCTCACCAGGGGCCCAGACCCCGAATACGCCGCATTCCTCGCGTGGTTCGTTCTCGGTCTGATCGGTCACGATAGGGCTGCTCCCGGGGAGGCGGTTGGTGACAAGGACGAGTCTACGGTCCAGCGGGGCGCGAAACGGAATCGATTGGCGTGTCCGGCACCGCGTTGCGCGCTCCGGCGGGCACGGCGCGCCGGTCTCCGACCCCGTCCCAACGGGGCGGCGCGGCGGCCCAAGCGGCTCGGGATGACCACCGGCCCACCGCGATCCAGCTGTTTAACTGGTCTTCATGGGGAGTCAACTTTCAGCGCAGTCCGGCACAGGCGTCGCCGATTCCGTCGCCGAAACTCGGCCGCGGCCCTGGTCCACCGTGACGAAGATCGCATTCAGATTCTGCTTTCTGTACTTCGGCCTGTTCTGTCTGTTGTTCGCTCAGATCACCTTCGCGTTCTTCGGGATCCTCGGCGAGTGGCTGCCCAAGCTGGCGGTGATGTGGCAGATGGCCGTGCTGGGCCCGGCAGTCCAATGGGTCGGCCGCGAGGTCTTCGGCGTCGAGGCGGTGCTGCACCAGGATTCCGGCAGCGGCGATCAGACGGCCGTCTGGGTACTGGTGTTCTGTCTCTTGGCCATCTCCGTCGTGGGGACCGCGGTGTGGACGCTGGTGGACCGGCGGCGGCCCGACTACGCCCGGCTGTCGGCGTGGTTCCTGACGTTCCTGCGGTTGTGCGTCGCGGGACAGATGCTCTTCTACGGGTTCGCCAAGCTCGTGCCCACGCAGATGCCGGCGCCGCCGCCGAGTGCCCTGCTGCGGTCTTACGGCGACTTCAGCCCGGCCTCGGTGCTGTGGCTGCAGGTGGGCAGCTCCCAGCCCTATGAGATGACGCTCGGTGCCGTCGAAGTGCTGGCCGGCTTGTTGATGTTCCTGCCGCGTACCGCGACTCTGGGGACGCTGCTCGGTCTGGCCAGCATGGCTCAGGTGTTCCTGTTGAACATGACCTTCGATGTGCCGGTCAAGATCTTGTCCGGGCACCTGCTGTTGATGAGCCTGGTGCTGCTCGCCCCGCAGCTGCGCCGGCTGACGGACCTGTTCGTCCTGCAACGCCCGTCGGAGCCGGTCAGTCAACCGGCACTGCTGCGCTCCGAGCGGGCCAATCGGCGAGCCGCCACCGTGCAGGCCGCGCTGGGACTGTGGATCGTCATCGGCTGCGTCTGGAGCAGCTGGCAGGCGTGGCACACCTACGGAGGCGGCAGTGCCAAGCCCGAGCTGTACGGGATCTGGGCGGTCCGGGAGTTCAGTGTGGACGGCAAGCCACTGCCACCGCTGACCACCGGCCAGACCCGTTGGCAACGCGTGGTTTTCGAGAAACAGGGCGCGCTGACCTACCAGCGAATGAACGGCGAGTTGGTGGACGCACCGGCGACCATCAGCTCCGACACCATCAGAGCGACCGAGCCCGGCGGCGCGACGCTGGCCGAGTTGAGGGTGTCGCACCCGTCGGCCCAGGAGTTGCGGCTGACCGGCACACTGCAGGGCCGCCCCGTGCAGATCACGCTCGATCAGGTGGACCTCAACCAATTCACCCTGCGCAACAGGGGCTTTCACTGGGTGCAGGAGTACCCGTTCTTCAAGTGAGCGCTACAGGTCGACCAGTGGCAGCCACGGGCCGATCTCGCGGGCCCGCGACCCCGACAGCTCGACAGCGCCTGCGGCGGCGTCGAGCGACACCAGCCCAGCAGCCAGCCGCAGCCAGGTGCGCGGGTCGGTCTCGACGACGTTGGGCGGGTTGCCACGGGTGTGACTGAGGCCCGAAATACATTGCACCGCAACGAAAGGTGGCACCCGCACCTCGACGCTGGCGCCGGGGGCGACGGCCGCGAGGGTGCGCGCCGTCAGCCGGACGGCGTCGGCGATCGCGGCGCGCGGCGGCGTTTCGGTCTGCTCGTCGCGCAGCCAGTCGGCGACCAGCAACACCGCCGCCCGCGTCGCCGCCGGGTCGGGCGCCTTACGCGTCACCATCTCAGCGATTTGTGCACGATTTTCCGCGGCCGGCGCGGGTCTTCGTGCACAAATCACTCATGGGAGAACAGGGCGGGCAGCACAGATTCGGAAGTTCGGCGGAGCTCTTCCAGCGTGACGCTGAACTGACCCTGCACCTCGACCGACTCGCTGCCCGGGTCCACCACACCGATGCGGACAGCCGGCAGCTCGCGGGCCTCACACATGGCCATGAAGCGGCTCTCCTCGGTGCGCGGCACCGCGACCAGCACGCGGCCGGCCGACTCGGAGAACAGTTGCACGAACGGGTCCGAATCCTCAGGCAGCAGGACCCGGCAACCGGTTTCGCCGGCCAGGGCGGCCTCGACGACAGCCTGGATCAGCCCACCTTCGGACAGGTCGTGGGCAGCCGAGATCAGGCCGTCGCGCGAACCGGCGGTCAGCACCTCGGACAGCAGCTGCTCACGGGCCAGGTCGACCTTGGGCGGCACACCGCCGAGGTGGTCTGCGGTGACCTGCGCCCAGACGGAGCCGTCGAACTCGTCGTGGGTGTCGCCCAGCAGGATCAGGGTCTCGCCCGGCTCCAGGCCGATACCGGTCGGAATGCGGCGGTGCACATCGTCGATGACGCCGAGCACGCCCACCACCGGGGTCGGCAGGATCGCGGTCGAACCGGTCTGGTTGTAGAAGCTGACGTTGCCGCCGGTGACCGGAATGCCAAGCGCCGCACAGCCATCCGCGAGGCCGCGCACGGCCTGCGAGAACTGCCACATGACGCCCGGGTCCTCCGGCGAGCCGAAGTTCAGGCAGTTGGTGACGGCGACCGGAGTCGCGCCGGTGACGGCGACGTTGCGGTAGGCCTCGGCGAGCGCCAGCTGCGCGCCGGTGTACGGGTCCAGCTGGGTGTAGCGGCCCGACGCGTCGGTCGACACCGCGATGCCGCGGCCGGTGGCCTCGTCGATGCGCAGTACGCCACCGTCGGCATGCTCGGCGAGGACGGTGTTGCCGCGGACGTACCGGTCGTACTGCTCGGTGATGAACGCCCGGCTGCACAGGTGCGGGCTGCCGAGCAGCTGCAGCAGGGTGGCGCGCAGCTCGTCGCCGGTCTTCGGCCGGGGCAGGTTGGCCGAGGTGTCGGCGATCAGCGCGTCCTGGGTGTCGGGACGCTGGACGGGCCGGTTGTACACCGGGCCCTCGTGGGCGACGGTGCGCGGCGGCACGTCGACGACGGTCTCGCCGTGCCAGCTGATCTTCAGCCGGTCGCCGTCGGTGACCTCACCGATGACGGTCGCCAGCACGTCCCACTTGCGGCAGACGGCCATGAACGCGTCGACGTTCTCCGGTGTCACGACCGCGCACATCCGCTCCTGCGACTCGCTGGAGAGCACCTCGGCGGGCGTCATACCGGTCGCGCGCAGTGGCACCTTGTCCAGGTCGATGTGCATGCCGCCGTCGCCAGCTGACGCCAATTCCGAAGTGGCACAAGACAATCCAGCACCGCCAAGGTCCTGGATACCGACCACGAGGTGCGCCGCGTACAGCTCGAGGCAGCACTCGATGAGCACCTTCTCGGTGAACGGGTCACCCACCTGAACACTCGGCAGCTTCTTGCGGCCGGCGCCCGACTCGTCACCGGAGAAGGTGTCCGAGGCCAGCACCGAGACGCCGCCGATGCCGTCCAGACCGGTGCGCGCACCGAACAGGATGATCTTGTTGCCGGTACCGGATGCGAAGGCCAGGTGCAGGTCCTCGACGCGCAGAGCGCCGACGCACAGGGCGTTGACCAGCGGGTTGCCGGCGTAGGAGGGGTCGAAGATGGTCTCGCCGCCGATGTTCGGCAGGCCGAGCGAGTTGCCGTAGCCACCGACACCGCGGACCACACCGTCGAGTACCCGGCGGGTGTCGGGCGCGTCGGCCGCG
The DNA here is from genome assembly GCF_058790275.1 of Mycobacterium sp. FW102-FHT13B02. Classification (NCBI taxonomy): domain Bacteria; kingdom Bacillati; phylum Actinomycetota; class Actinomycetes; order Mycobacteriales; family Mycobacteriaceae; genus Mycobacterium; species Mycobacterium sp. FW102-FHT13B02. Next base: position 93,979 of record NZ_JBYTCM010000002.1, on the reverse strand, counting down.
CCGAAGCGCAGCTGGTCCATGACCGCGACCGGGCGGGCGCCCATGGCCATGATGTCGCGCACGATGCCGCCGACACCCGTGGCCGCGCCCTGGTAGGGCTCGACGTACGACGGGTGGTTGTGCGATTCGACTTTGAAGGTGACGGCCCAGCCGTCACCGATGTCGACGACGCCGGCGTTCTCGCCGATGCCGGCCAGCATGCCGGCGCGCATCTCGTCGGTAGTGGTCTCGCCGAAGTAGCGCAGATGCACCTTCGAGGACTTGTAGGAGCAGTGCTCGCTCCACATCACCGAGTACATGGCGAGCTCGGCATCGGTCGGCCGACGGCCGAGGATCTCGCGGATGCGCTGGTACTCGTCATCCTTGAGACCGAGCTCGCGATACGGCTGCGGCTGATCAGGCGTGGTAGTCGCGTTATTGACGGTATCGACCGAGGACGTCACGACAGAGAGTCTATCGTTGCCGAACTCGCCGGCCCGCCACGGCGAATGCGGGCTACTCGGTCCCGCTGATGAGTACCTTGAGCAGCGCGGGACGCCGCAGAATGAGGGCCGCCCAGATCAGCAGGCCGAAGGCCACCGCGAAGACCACCGGGAACCACGCCTCCTGGTGCATGTCGATGGTCACCGCGCCGCCGAGATAGGCCGTCAGCCCGACCGCGCCCAGCACTGCGGTGCGGGGCACCACCCACGCGATGACGCAGGCCAGCAGCACCCACCCGATGACGTAGGTCTGGTACGGCGGAAAGCCGATCACCTCGGTCGCCGTGCGAGCGAACTGCGCGCCGAGAATCTTCGGGATGGCATCGGCCAGCAGGAACAACACGAGCACCGCGCTCAGCGCCAGGCCGATCTTCTCCGGTTTGGTGCGGCCGGCGATTGCGGCCTTGGTGTTCGATGCGCCTTTTGTGTCAGCCATGGTGAACTCCGTTCTCGATCGATGTTTCAACACCGGGTAGACCGACATGAACGCGGACAGTCATCGCGGCCGCGTTCACAGCCGGTGGCTAAGTAGCACCAACGTAGGCCTTATCCAGCGGATTTAGCGTGGCCAGATGAGACTTCACCTCGGCGTCAACCGGGGCGCGCTCGCGATGATCGCCGTGATCGCAGCCCTCGTGTGTATCTGTGCCGGCGCGATCGTCGTCGCAGCCAAGGCGTGGCACGCCGCGTCTGAGCCCTATGTGTCGACCGGTGTCGAACTGGTCGAGCAGCAGGCGGGTCAGTAAGCCGTCAGGCCGCGCCGGCGACACAGAACGCATTGCCCTCGGGGTCGGCCAGCACCACCCAGCGGGCCACCTCGCCGAAGGCATGCCGTTCGGTCTCGGTCGCGCCCGCGGCCTTGAGCCGCTCGAGCTCCGGTTCGATGTCGCCTTCCAGATGGAAGTCGAGGTGCAGCCGGTTCTTGCCGGGCGTCGGATCGTCGACCTGCTGGAAGCCCAGGTTCGGGCCCTCGGCCAGGTTGACGACGTAGAACTCCCCCGGCATCAGCGTGTGCACCTTGCCCCCGAACTGCGCGGCCCACCAGTCGGCCAGCGCCTGCGCGTCGGCGCAGTCGAATGTGACCATCTCCACTTTGAGTGCCATGGTCAAACTCTAGGCGGGTGCCAAGAACGCCTGCAGCGCCGCGGCATAGGCCGGTACGTCGAGCGCGCCCATCACCTCGCGAGCCGAGTGCATCGCCAGCTGGGCGGCGCCGACGTCAACCGTCGGGATACCGGTGCGCGCGGCCGTCATCGGGCCGATCGTGGAGCCGCACGGCAGGTCGGCGCGGTGTTCGTAGCGCTGCAGCGGCACCCCGGCCTGGGCGCAGGCCAGTGCGAATGCAGCGGCGGTCCGACCGTCGGTGGCGTACCGCAGGTTGGGCTGGACCTTGAGCACCGGGCCGCCGTTGACCTCGATGAGGTGGCCCGGCTCGTGCCGCTCCGGGTAGTTCGGGTGCGTGGCATGCGCCATGTCGCCGGAGGCCACCATCGACCCGGCCAGCCGGCGCAGCAGGTCTTCCCGCGTTCCGCCGGCGACCAGGACGATGCGCTCCAGCACAGTCGGCAGCAGGTCGGACTGCGCACCGTGGTCGGACGTCGACCCGACTTCTTCGTGGTCGAACAGGGCGAGCACCGGAATGTGCTGCGCGGGGTCGGCGGCCAGGAAAGCCTCCAGCCCGGCGTAGCAGGTGCCCTGATTGTCGAGTCGCGGCGCGCTGATGAGCGCGCTGTCGACGCCGATCAGCCGGGACGGCGTCAGGTCGTGGGTCATCAGATCGGCGCCCAGGACGTCGGCGCCGTCCACGCTCGCGTGCTCGGCGACGTAGCCGATGAAGTCGCGGGTTCCGGTTCCGACACCCCACACCGCGTTGACGTGCCGCTGCGGGTCGAGACTGACGCCCTTGCGGTCGTCGGACAGGTGGATGGCCAACTGCGGCACCCGCAAGATCGGGTCGTCGATCCGGACCAGGATGTCCGCCACGGCATTGCCGCGCCGCACCGACAGCCGGCCGCTGATGCCGAGGTCGCGGTCCAGCCAGGAGTTCAGCCAGGCGCCGCCATACGGCTGCAGAGCCACCACTTGCCAACCGCTGACGAACCGGTCCGGGTGCTGCTTGACCCGCAGGTTGGGGCTGTCGGTGTGACCCCCGACGATGCGGAACGGCAGCGGTTGACTGGCGGTCTTCCAGGCGACCAGCGAGCCGGCCCGCACGGTGAAGTAGTTGCCTGTAGTGGCGGGCCAGGCCTCGGTCTCGGCCAGTTCGGTGAACCCGGCGGCGGTCAGCCGTGCGGCCACCGTCGCGCACACGTGGAACGGCGAGGGCGACGCGTCGATGAATCCGCAGAGGCCCGCGGCAGTAGCTCCGGTCATGAGGCCATCATCACCCGGAAATCCGGAGCCGTTGCCGCTAGGGTCGGGTTCGTGTGTCCCGCACGGCCTCAGCCCGTACTCACCACGTTGACGTCCGCCGCGATCTTTCTCATCGCCACCATCGATGAGGGCGCCGAGACCGAAGTGCACGAAGCGCTCTCCGGGCTGTCCGGACTCGTTCGGGCAGTCGGATTCCGCACGCCCGCAAGCCGTCTGAGTCTGGTGGCCGGGATCGGCTCGGAGGCCTGGGATCGCTTGTTCAGCGGTCCGCGTCCGGCCGGTCTCCACCGGTTTCCCGAATTGCACGGCACGCGGCACCACGCGCCCTCGACTCCGGGCGACCTGCTGTTCCACATCCGGGCCAACGCCATGGACGTGTGCTTCGAGCTGGCGAGCCAGATCCTGAAATCGCTCGACGGCGCGGTGACGGTGGTCGACGAGGTCCACGGCTTCAAATTCTTCGAGAATCGCGACCTGCTGGGTTTCGTCGACGGCACCGAGAACCCGGATGGTCCCGATGCCGTGGTCGCGGCGCAGATCGGTGACGAGGATCCCGAATTCGCCGGTGGCAGTTACGTTCACGTGCAGAAGTATCTGCACGATATGGCGTCGTGGGAGTCGCTCAGCGTCACCGAGCAGGAACGGGTGATCGGCCGTAGCAAGCTCGAGGACATCGAGATGGCCGACGACGTCAAGCCGCCCAACTCGCACGTGGCACTCAATGTGATCGAAGACGCCGACGGCAACCAGCTGCAGATCGTCCGGGCCAACATGCCGTTTGGCCGCGTCGGCTCAGGCGAATTCGGCACGTACTACATCGCCTACTCGGCTGACCCCAGCGTCACCGAGCGCATGTTGCGAAACATGTTCATCGGTGATCCGCCGGGCAACACCGACCGCATCCTGGATTTCTCCACCGCGGTCACCGGCGTGTTGTTCTTCACTCCCACGGTGGATTTCCTGGACGCCCCGCCGCCCCTGCCAGCCGCCTCACCGGCCGAACCCGAACCCGAACCCGAACCCGAACCCAAGTCCACCGGCATCCTGTCCATCGGCAGCCTGAAAGGTAACCCGCAATGAACAACCTGTACCGCGAGCTGGCTCCCATCACCTCGGCCGCATGGGCGCAGATCGAGGAGGAAGCGGCCCGAACCTTCAAGCGGCACATCGCCGGTCGCCGGGTGGTCGATGTGAGCGAGCCCGGTGGACCGACGACGGCGGCGGTCAGCACGGGACACCTCGTCGACGTCACGTCGCCGGGTGACGGTGTGCAGGCGCACCTTCGGGAAGCCCGCCCGCTGGTCCGCCTTCGGGTGCCGTTCACGGTGTCGCGTTCCGCCATCGATGACGTCGAACGCGGCGCGCAGGACTCCGACTGGGACCCGGTCAAGGACGCCGCCAAGAAGCTCGCGTTCTCCGAGGACAGGGCGATCTTCGAGGGCTACCCCGCCGCCCAGATCGAGGGCATCCGGGCCGCCGGCTCCAACCCCGCGCTGGCGCTGCCGAGCGATCCGCGCGGCTACCCGGACGTGATCTCTCAGGCCCTGTCGGAGCTGCGACTGGCCGGCGTGGACGGGCCGTATTCGGTGCTGTTGTCGGCAGACGCCTACACCAAGGTCAGTGAGACCACCGAGCACGGCTACCCGTTGCTCGAGCACCTCAATCGACTGGTCGACGGCGACATCATCTGGGCGCCCGCGATCGATGGCGCGTTCGTATTATCCACGCGCGGAGGCGATTTCGATCTGCAGCTGGGCACCGACGTGACCATCGGCTACCTGTCCCACGATGCCGAGACGGTGCAGCTGTACCTGCAGGAGACGCTGACGTTCCTCTGCTACACCGCCGAGGCGGCGGTCGCGTTGGGCGCGTGAGGCCCTAGGGACTCGCACTCGGGACCTATGGCCCTGCCTGTGACCATCCCTCCGTCAGTAGCGTTCCGGCCATGTCCACCGATGCGCCGGTAATCTCGACTCTCTCCGAGACCGAATGCTGGAATCTGATGGGAACCGTCGAGTTGGGACGACTCGTCACGTGCGTTGACGGCTGGCCGGAGATCTTTCCGGTGAACTTCGCCGTACAGCACAGAACCGTGCTGTTCCGCACCGCCGAAGGCACCAAATTGGTCAGCTCGGCGATCAACAAGCACGTGTTGTTCGAAGTTGACGGTAACACCGCCGACGATGGCTGGAGTGTCATCCTCAGGGGAACGGCGCGCACCCCACACACCGATGACGACCTGGAGGAAGCCCGGCGGGCATGGCTATTCCCTTGGACGGCAACGCCGAAGCCGCATTTTGTCCGCATTCACCCGCTGCGGATTACCGGGCGCCGATTCGTTTTCGGCCCCGAGCCCACGAATGATCCGAACGTCGAATGAGGTTCTGCGCCTCCCGCTCGAAGCATGGGTGGGCGTGGCTACCGCCACGACCCGTCCCGTGAGGGAAATGGATGCGACAGATGGCCAAGCATTGGTTGGTGATGGAGGGCGACGGACCGCCGGCACGGTTCGGCACCCGCGTGGCCGGTGCCGGCCGGCATCTGCCCGCCACACATTTCACGACCAACGAATTGATGGCGCGCACGCGGCACCACACGCACATCGATTTGGAGCGATTGACCGGTATTCGTGAACGCCGCGTCTCGGTGGGAGATGAAGACTCCCAGACACTTGCGACCTCGGCCGCCCTCGACTGTCTGGGCCGGGCGCACCAAAGTGCCGCGGAGCTGGATGTGGTGATCAGCTGCAGCATCACGAAATTTCGTGGCGGCTTGACTCAGTGGGCGGAGCCGACGATGAGCAGCGTCGTCGCGCACGCCATCGGGGCAAAGCGGGCCATGACGTTCGACCTGTCCAACGCGTGCGCCGGAATGCTCACCGGCGTAACGGTTCTCAACAATTGGATTCGACAAGGAGCCGTCCGGCGCGGGTTGGTGGTAAGCGGCGAATACATCTCGCAACTCGGCCAGAACGCGGCGCGCCATATTCGCAGCATCATGAGCAACGAACTCGCCTGCCTGACATTGGGAGATGCCGGGGCTGCGCTGCTCCTCGAACGTGCCCCAGCCGGGTCGCCTGGGATCAGCCTCGCCGGCTTCACCACCGTTGCCGACTACAGCCGGCTGTGCCTGGGGTATCCGAAGGGCAGCGATCCTGGAGCTCGAATGTTCACCAAGTCTCGTGAGATCCAGCGGGCCGCCATCTCTGACACCCCGCTGTTGTTGCACGAAGCCCTCGACGCGGCCGGCATCTCGATCCACGACATCGATCACGTGATCACTCATCAGACCTCGGCGCGCGCGATACGCAAGGGCATGGCTGCAGTTACGGCCTCGTTCGGTGACAGTCCCCGGCACGACGCCGTGATCACCGTTGATCGCTACGGAAACACCGCGTCGACCACGCACACCGTGGCCCTCGTGGAAGAACTCGAAGCCGGGCGAATCCGCCCCGGCGAGACCATCGCCCTGATCGCGCTGGCATCAGGTCTGGAGATCGGCGTCGTTCTCCTCACCGTGGACGAGGAGCTGGTGAACCACTTTGGGCACAGTCATTGACCGTCTCGCCGTCACCAGCGGCGGGTGGCGCAACCGGCACAGCGCTTTACGACTCGCCGTCGCCGCGGCAAGAACCTGTCTGGAAAAGGCCGGAACCGACCCCGCCGATGTGGACCTTCTGGTCAATACGGGCATCTACCGCGACCGGAATCTGGCGGAGCCCGCGCTCGCGGCGCTGATTCAGGAGGATGTCGGGGCCAACGCCGAGGACCCACACGCCGACGCCCACGGCACGTTCTCGTTCGACATAGCCAACGGGACCTGCGGCGTCCTCACCGCCCTGCAGATCGTCGACGGCTTCCTGCGGTCACGCACCATCGACCGTGCCCTGGTCGTCGCGAGTGACGCCAACCCGGGCCACGGTATGAGCCAAGGCTTTCCGTTCTCCCCTGCCGGGGCGGCACTGCTCTGCGGCTGGACCGGCGACGACTACGGACTCGGGCGCGTGCACTGGATCAACCTCCCCGACGATGGCGAGACCTTGAGTGCCACAATCGGACTCGAAGATAGACGTAATGTGCTTCGAGTCAGGCAGTCCGCCACCATGGACGAGCGGTTCGCCACCGCTGGAAGTGAGGTGGCCCGAAGCTGCCTCCGGGAGGCATCGCTCGAACTCGGGGACGTCGACATGATCGTCGCCGCTCCGGCCCGGCAGGAATACCGCGCCGCACTGGCAACCCACCTCGGGGTGCCGGTAGGCCGGGTCACCGTCGCAGACGACGAGAGAATGCACACCGCCTCGCTTGCCGCCGCATTCCATTCTGCGGCCGAAGAACTCCCACCCGGTGCCCGCATTCTGCTCATTGCCGTCGGCGCGGGGGTGACCGCAGGGGCGGCTCTGTACCGAGTGGCGCCCGAAGCGGCTTCGCGCGCGTCGCGTCGTTGAGCACCGAGAACTGTCTCGCCCGGCGCAGCGGCGCAGAAGTTTCATTCGTCCTGGCTGGTTGACGCCGCGTCGTGTTGGCTGCGACGTCGCGAGTCGGCATGCGCAGCCAGCACTCGCACGCCATCCTCGATGCCGCGGGCCAGCTTGTCGACGTCGGGGGCGCTGTCGTAGTCGGCGGTAATCCCGAAAACGAAACTCTCTGCGTAGCTGAGCATCGCTATGCCGGTGCGTAGACGAAGTGCGATCGGCGGGATCGGCAGGATCTCCAGCACCTCCCGGCCCATCACGTGCTGCCGCTTTCGGGGTCCCGGTACGTTCGTCGCCAACGCGGTCACCGCGCTCTGCGGCAATCGCGTCAATAGCCGCATCACCCCGGCCGACAAGGCAAACGGCAAGGCCCGCGCCGCCGAGAGCACCGCGCTGCCGCCTTCCCGCTGCCCGCTCCCTTTGGCTTTCGTGAGCCGGCGGTGCACAATTTCCAGCTGCTTGATCGGGTCGGGCTCATCGACCGGCAAGAGCGGCAGCATCGCCGACACCCGGTTGTCGGTCAGGTCGAAGTCGTTCGCTCCGCGCATCGACACGGGCACGAGAGTTCGCAGGGCCTGGTGTCCCGGCGTTTCTCCGCGGTCGGTCAACATCGCCCGGTAGCTGTTGGTGATCGCGGCCAGCGCAACGTCGTTGAGCGTCACATCGAAAGCCCGGCACACCTCACGCATGGCGCCGAGGTCCACCTTGGCCGCACTGTAACGACGCATTGTTGCGACGGGTCCATTCAGCGATGACTCCCCCGCGGTGGTGAGCACACTGACCGTCAGCTCTGCGGCGCCGACCAAGGCGTGCTCGGCGGCACCGGCTACAGCCAGGGTTGCACGCCAGGTGTCACCTATCCAGTTCAGTGGATTCGCGCTCGGCCGCAACAGACCCAGGATGGGTCTCCCGGACTCCTTGGCGGCGCGCGTGCTGGTAGCGAAAGTCTCGCGGGCGCCGTCATCGCTGAGCTTTGTCAGAATCTGCGTCGTCGCGATACCGTCGGCAATACAGTGGTGGATCTTCACCAGCACCGCCCACCGACCGTCGGTGAGCCCTTCGATGACCCAGCACTCCCAGAGCGGGCGCTCACGGTCGAGCCGTCGCTCCATGATGCCGGCGATCATCCGGAACAGCTCGGCGTCATCACCAGGGTGCGGCAGCGCGATCCGATGGAGGTGATGCGCAATGTCGAAGTGGGGGTCCTCCACCCATTCCGGTGGGCCCAGATCAAAGGCGTGAGTGTGCAGTTTCTGTGTGCACCGTGGAATGTGTTGCACCCGTTCGGCAAACGCTGAAACAAGCTCACCGTAGTCAGGGGGCGGCCCTTCAACAATCGAGATACCACCGACCGCGAGACTGACATGCGGATCGGAATCCTCGGCCTGCAGAAAAGTGGCGTCAAGGATGGTCAAGTGATCCATTCGGTGACTATGTACTCGCGGCGCTCGTCACGACAGGGCCGCAAGTCTTCGACCTTCGGGCACCACGTCCTTCGGCTGACGGTGCCCCGGAAGGATCTCGGTCGACGGCCGTCGGAATGCCACCCATTCGAGTGACTTTCGCCCCTGGCTCGCGGCGATCTGCTGTGGCACGTTGACATTCTGGCGCAAAGTGCGGCAGCAAACACTTGGGTGCTCGAGTGGCGATCCGTTACGGCACGACGTGCAACTGGGGATGACATTGGCCGGCAACGACTCTGGTCGCATCCGACGTTGCGTAGCGCGGCAGGAGAGGAACAGATCCATGGGAGAACTCCAATGACCATTGATGAGGGTTCCACAACCGCTGCCGCAGCGACCATGGCTTCGATGTTTCTCGACCGGGTTGAGATGTCGTGCGACAAGGAGGCCTTCCGTTATCTTGTTGGCGGCGAATGGGTCTCGACGACTTGGCGGGAGACCGCCGACCGCGTCGAAGCACTGGCCGCCGGTCTGCTGGCGCTGGGCATCGAACCCGAGCAGCGAGTCGGTCTCGCGTCGAGTACGCGATACGAGTGGATAGTGGCCGATTTGGCGATCATGTGTGCCGGCGCCGCCACCACCACCGTGTATGCCAACACCAACGCCGGCGACACCGCCTACATCCTGTCCGACTCGCAGTGCCGCATCGTGTTCGCCGAGGACACCGCGCAACTGGCGAAACTGACCGAACGCCGCGCCGAATTGCCCGACCTCACCAAGGTGGTGCTGTTCGACGGCACCAGCGACAGCGACTGGGTGGTCACCCTGGCCGACCTGGCTGAGTTGGGCGACAAGTTCCTGCTCGACCACCCTTCGGCGGTGTGGAAACGAACCGCCGAAATCGCCCCCGAGCGGTTGGCGACGCTGATCTATACCTCGGGAACCACCGGACGGCCGAAAGGGGTTCGGCTGTCGCACGCGGCCTGGGCCTATGTGGGGATGGCGGTCGCCGAGCTGAAGATCCTCGACGAGGATGACCTCCAGTTGCTGTGGTTGCCGATGGCCCACGCGTTCGGCAAGGTCCTGCTCACCGCGCAGCTGGCATGCGGGTTCGCCACCGCGATCGACGGACGGGTCGACAAGATCGTCGACAACCTCGCGGTGGTCAAACCGACGTTCATGGGCGCGGCACCTCGGGTGTTCGAAAAGGCACACGCCCGCATCGTCACCACCGCGCAAGCCAAGGGCGGGCTCCGGTCCTGGCTCTTCACGGCCGCCTTCTCCGCAGCGCTCGAACTGGACCGCCGGCGGCGCGCGGGCGGGTCCACAGCGCTGCCCAAGGTGTTGCTCTGCAAGCTGTTCGACCATCTGGTGTTCAGCAAGGTGCGGGCGGCGTTCGGTGGACGCATCCGGTTCTTCATCTCCGGCGCGGCACCGCTGAACCGCGACATCGGCGAGTGGTTCCACGCCGCGGGTCTGTTGATCCTGGAAGGCTACGGCCTGACCGAGACCGCGGCCGGAACGTGTATCAACCGGCCTGACCACTACAAGCTGGGTACCGTAGGGCTGCCCTTCGACGGTACGTCGCTACGAATCGGCGACGACCGTGGCGAAATCCAGATCCACGGCCCGGCCGTGATGGATGGCTATCACAACCTGCCCGACAAAACGGCGGAAGCATTCACCGACGATGGCTGGTTGCGCACCGGAGACGTGGGCACGATCGATGCCGACGGATTCCTGAGCGTCACCGGCAGGATCAAAGAGATCTTCAAGACCTCAGGGGGCAAATATGTCGCCCCCACGGCGATCGAGACGAAGTTCATGGCGACGTGTCCGTATGCCAGTCAGTTCATGGTGTTCGGAGAGGGCCATAACTACTGCGTGGCATTGATCGCCCTTGACGCCGACATGATGTCCGGGTGGGCGGCTGAGAACGGTCTCGAAGGCGCGACGTACCAGGAACTGGTCGAGGCACCCGCGGTGCGGGACTTGATCGCCGGGTATGTCGACGCGCTCAACGCCGACCTCAACCGTTGGGAAACCGTCAAGAAGTGGGCGCTGCTGGACCACGATCTGTCCGTCGAGGGCGGTGAGCTGACACCGTCACTGAAGGTGAAGCGCGCCGTTGTGGCCGACCAGAATCAAAGCATCCTCGATGGCTTTTACAGCTGATCGACCGCCTGTAAGCGTCGGCGACTACGCCGTCAGGACCGCGTCTAGCGCCGAGAAGAAGATTCCGAGTCCGTCGTCCGACGGGCCGGTGAGAGCTTCGGTGGCGTGCTCGGGGTGCGGCATCAGTCCGACGACGCGGCCGTCGGCCGAGCTGATCCCGGCGATCGAGCGCATCGAGCCGTTCATGTTGTCGCGGTAGCGGAAGACCACGCGGCCTTCGCCTTCGAGCTCGTCGAGCACGTTCTCCGGCGCGACGTACCGGCCTTCGCCCGACTTGAGCGGGATCAGGATGTCGGCTCCGTTCTCGTAGCGGCTGCTCCACGCGGTCGACGTCGCGGTCACCTCGAGCCACACGTCGCGGCAGATGAAGTGCAGGCCCTCGTTGCGGGTGAGTGCGCCCGGCAGCAGTCCGGCCTCGCACAGCACCTGGAAGCCGTTGCAGATACCGAGGACGGGCATGCCCTTGCCGGCCGCTTCCACGACCGACGTCATGACGGGCGCGAACTTGGCGATGGCACCGCAGCGCAGGTAGTCACCGTAGGAGAAGCCACCGGGAACGATGACGGCGTCGACGCCCTTGAGGTCCGGATCGGCGTGCCAGAGGCTGACGGCCTCGCCGCCGACGGCCCGGACCGCACGCGCCGCATCGACGTCGTCGAGCGTGCCGGGGAAGGTGATGACACCAACCCTTGCATTTCCCGTCGCTGCGCTCGCCCAGTCCGTCGTCATGCGTTCTCCCGGCGCACCGAGAAGTCCTCGATGACGGTGTTGGCCAAGAGCGTCTCGGCGACGTGCTCCAGCGTCTCGTCGGACACGCTGTCGTCGACCTCGAGCTCGAAACGCTTGCCCTGCCGAACGTCGGATACTCCGGTGATCCCGAGGCGCCCCAGCGCTCCGACGATCGCCTGGCCTTGCGGGTCCAGGATCTCGGCCTTGGGCATCACGTGCACAACGACGCGGGCCACGCGCGCTCCTTTGTTCGGGTCGGATTGCTCGACCAGGCGAGCGCAGCGACGGGAATATGCAGAGTCACTCTACCGGCGCCCCTGTTCGCCGCGATGCCCGCACAATGGGGTGCATGGAGCTGACGCACTTCGGACATTCCTGCCTGCTGGCCCGATTCACCGACGGCGACGCGGACGCGACGGTCCTGTTCGACCCCGGCAACTTCTCGCACGGGTTCGAGGGCATCACCGGACTGGACGCCATCCTGATCACCCATCAGCACCCCGACCACGCCGACCCGGCGCGCCTCCCGGCCCTGGTCGAAGCAAACCCGCAGGCCAAGCTGTATGCCGACCCGATGACCGCGGCGCAGCTGGGCGGCTCGTGGCAGGCGGTACACGTGGGCGACACCCTGTCCATCGGGCACCTCACAGTGCGCGGAGCCGGCGGTAAGCACGCCGTGATCCACCCGGACATCCCGATCATCGACAACATCTCGTACCTGGTCGGTGATGCTGGTCACGCCGCCCGGCTGATGCACCCCGGCGACGCGTTGTTCGTGCCGGACGAACCGGTCGAGGTGCTGGCCGCGCCGGCCGCCGCGCCGTGGATGAAGATCGCCGAGGCCGTCGACTTCCTGCGTGCCGTCGCGCCCCAGCATGCGGTGCCGATCCATCAGGGCGTCGTCGCCGAGCAGGCGAAGGGCATCTACTACGGCCGCCTCGACGAGATGACGTCCACCGATTTCCGGGTCCTGACACCCGAGCAGGAGACGCGGTTCTGAGCACCCGACGCTTCCTGGTGTGGTGGGCCGTGGTGGGGTTCACCGCGGCGATCGCGCTCGGCCTGGCGGTCAGGTCGGGGGATTCTGCCCTGGATCGCTGGTTCGTGGTGACGTCGAACGACCTCCTCGGCCCGCGCCCGTACTGGATGCTGCTGCTGAATCGGGTGCGGGTGCTGGTGCCGCTCTACCTGCTGGCGATAGGCATCCCGCTGTGGCGGCGCGAGCTCCGGCTGGCCACCGTCACCGCGCTGTGCCCCGTCATCTCGATCATCGGCGCGAAGGTGCTCAAGGTGCTGTTCGGCCGGCCCTGGTACGGCGAGAATCTGGCGTATCCCAGCGGCCACACCACGGTGGCGATCACCGTCGCGGCCATGCTGGTGCTCGCGATCGGGATTCACCCGTGGAGTGTCACTCTCGCCGTGATCGGTGCCACCATCCCGTCTATCGGCATGGCCAGCAACGGCTTCCATTACTTCACCGACATCATCGGCGGCGCGCTGTATGCGACCTCGATGGTGTGCCTGGCCATCTTGGCGGCTGGGCCACAGGCGTTGCACCATTCACGAACCAGGGGCGCCTCGCACTGGGGAAGTGGAAGTGGCCGGCGGTAAGCCTCAGCCGACGGCGGCCGCCGCGGCGCGTCCGGCGGCCCGGCCCGAGAAGATGCAGCCACCCAGGAAGGTGCCTTCCAGCGCCCGGTAGCCGTGCACCCCGCCGCCACCGAAACCAGCTGCCTCGCCGGCGGCGTACAGTCCGTCGAGCACTCCGCCCTCCGGCGTGAGCACCCGGGAGTCCAGGTCGGTGTGCAAGCCGCCCAATGACTTTCGGGTCAGGATGTGCAGCTTGACGGCGATCATCGGACCGGCCTTGGGATCGGTCAGCCGATGGGGGCCGGCGATGCGGGCCAGCCGGTCCGGCAGGTAGGAACGCGCGGCGCGGTACGCGACGGTCTGGCCGTCGCTGCTGAGCTTTCGGGTCATCTCGTTGTCGCGGGCAGTGACCTCGGCTTCGACGGTCGCGTAGTCCAACGGCACGACGTCGGGCACGTTGTTCATGGCGGTCACCAAGTCGCGCAATGTGTTCGCCGACACGAAGTCCACGCCCTTGTCCACGAACGCACGTACCGGAGCGGGCCCGCCATTTCGGCTGCGCGCCAGCACTTCCCGCAGATGCTTGCCGGTGAGGTCGGGATTCTGCTCCTGGCCGGACAGCCCGAACTCTTTGGCGATGATGCTCTGGTCGAGCACGAACCATGTGTAGTCGTAGCCGGTTTGGCAGATGTACTCCAGCGTGCCGAGGGTGTCGTAGCCGGGGTACAACGCGTCGGGCAACTTCTTGCCCGTGGCGTCCAGCCATAGTGACGACGGGCCCGGCAGGATGCGAATGCCGTGCAGCGGCCACACCGGGTCGTAGTTGGTGATGCCTTCGGTGTAGTGCCACATCCGGTCGTTGTTGATGACGCTGGCACCGGCGGCTTCGCTGATGCCGAGCATGCGGCCGTCGACGTGCGCAGGCACGCCGGACAGCAGCTGCCCGGGAACCCGGCCCATGCGCTTGGGCCAGTTCTGCCGCACCAGATCATGGTTGCCGCCGATACCGCCGCTGGCGACGATCACCGCCTGCGCCCGGAATTCGAACTCCCCCACGGTGTTACGCGACGACGCCGCGCCGCGGGCAGTGACCGACGGTTCCAGCACCGCGCCGCGCACACCGCTGACGGCACCGCCGCTCCCACCATTGACGGCACCGCCGTCGACGATGAGCTCGTCGACCCGATGCCGGTGGGCGAACTTCACTCTGGGATGGCCGACGACGCGTCGGGCGAACACATCGACCAAGGCCGGGCCGGTGCCCCAGGTGATGTGGAAGCGGGGTACCGAGTTGCCCGGCCCTTTGCCATCCCAGCCGCCGCGTTCGGCCCAGCCGACCAACGCGAACGTCTGCAGGCCACGTTCTCGCAGCCAGCTGCGCTTCTCACCGGCGGCGAAGTCGACGTAGGCCCGCGCCCACTGCTCGGGCCAGTGGTCTTCGTCGCGGTCGAATCCTGCGGTGCGCAGCCAATCCTGCAGCGCCCGCTCGTAGCTGTCGCGGATACCGACGCGGCGCTGTTCGGCGCTGTCGACGAAGAACAGTCCCCCGAACGACCAGAACGCCTGGCCACCGATGTTGGCCTCGTTCTCCTGGTCGACGATCAGCACCGACCGACCGCGCTCCAGCAGTTCAGCGGCGGCGACCAATCCGGCGAGCCCCGCCCCCACGACGATGACGTCAGCATCCATGGCGCCACGCTAGCGCCCCGGGCGTTACGCCGCGTCGGTTAGGGCCGGGCTCGGCGTCCACTCGTAGGCCGCCGGGACACAACCGTGCATGAGCGACAGATCGACGGCGTCGAGCATGGCCTGCCGCGGCCCGGTCCGGCGCAGCTGGCCGGCGGCCACCGCCAGCCGGACGGTGCCCCCGCGGCGCGCCGTCCGCTCGGCAGCCAGTACCAGGGTCCGACACCACCAGGGTTCGGTGAGAAAGCCTTCCCCGATACCGAGAACCCGGGCCCGCAGCGTTGTCGACCGCACCAGATCGGTGATCCCGCTGTCCCCGGCCAGCATCCGGAAACCGTTGCGCGGCAATGCCGTCACCGTGCCCTGTGACGCCGTCCAGCCAGGGGCGGCGAACAGCCGGGTGCGCAGGCCGAGGTGTTCGAGCACTCGGTCGGCGCCCATCAGCCGCAGATTGGCCTCGTGAGCGGGCAGGGCGGCGAATTCGCCCCGACGCTTCTTGCTGGCCGCTTCGTCGAATCCGTGCAGGACCACGGCGGCTCCGTCGGCGCGGCGCGCGGTCAGCCAGTCGACCGTGGCGGCGTCGCGGTCCAGGCGGTAACCACCCTTGAGCCGCGGGGCCACCAGCAGCGACGCGGGAATCCGGCGCGCGTCGAGCTCGGAGCAGAAGTCGGCGACATCGCCCAGCGTGCGGTCCCGGATGCCCGAGATCGAGACGATCAATTGGCCAGCCATGCAAGCAGTGTGACAACTTGAGGTGTCCCATTGGTTGCCGTGACATTGGTGCCACCTGAACACTTCCACTTCCCGCGAGCGTGCGTGTCTGCGCGTGACACGCCGCCACGGGCGTGCAGAAACGTCGCGCTCGTCGGCCCGGCTCGCGGGAGGTGGGGTTGCGGGAATTGGCGCTAGCCGGAGAAGAGGATTCGGGCAAGGCGCTCGGCAGTGTCGACGGGATCGTCGCCGGTGACGGCGCCGTTGAGCGTCAGCAGCGCGAAGCCGTGCACCAGGGACCAGGCAGCCAGGGCCGCGCCCTCGGGGTCGCGCTGAGCGTTGGGATCGGCCAGGGTCGCGACGCCACGCGTGAGCTCGGCCGCAGCCTCGGCTTCGGCGGCGCGCAGGGCCGGGTCGGTCGCGTCGTAGAGCATCTTGTCGAACATCACCGCGTAGTAACCGGGCTGGTCGAGGGCGAACTGCACATAAGCCCTTGCGGCATGGGCGAATTCAGGCTTGGCATCATCGAGCGCTGCGGCCAGCAGCGTGAAGCCCTCGGTCGCCAGTGCGGTGAACAACCCACGCCGGTCCGTGAAGTGATGCGCGGGTGCCGCGTGCGACACCCCGGCGGCGCGGGCCAGTTCGCGCAGCGAGATACCGTCGGCACCGCGTTCGGCAACCAGTACCGCCGCCTGCGCCAGGATGACGGACTTCAGGTCGCCGTGGTGGTAGCTGTGCCTGGCCATGTCCGCATCCTATCTTGACAGTGACAAGTTCCAGGTTATCCTTCAATCTAGGCGTTGACCAGATTACGGAGGCGCAGCTCATGGCCGTTCTTCTCGCTCTCGTGCTGGGCAGTTTGGCCGCGCGGACAGCCGGCTGGCTCGGGGTCGGCTATGTCGACAGCTGGCCCGGTGCCATCGCGGTCGGTCTGGCCCTGATGTTCACGATGACCGGCATCGCCCACTTCACCCCGGGCATGCGGCGCGACATGATCGCGATCGTCCCACCGCGGCTGCCGTCACCGGAACGGCTGGTCGCCGTCACCGGCGTACTCGAACTGCTCGGCGCGGTCGGGCTGCTGTTTCCACCCACGCGCGTCGCGGCCGCCATTTGCCTGTTCCTGCTGATGCTCGCCATGTTCCCGGCCAACATCTACGCCTCGCAGATGCCCGACACCCCGCCGTCGATGACGGCGAATTTATGTGTGCGCTCCGTCCAGGAGGTCGTCTACCTGGCCGCCGCCGTATTTGTCGCGGTCCGCGGTGGCTAACACCCAGGCGTACTGGAAGGCCGCTTCCTTCCAGCGTTCGTAGCGCCCACTGGTGCCACCGTGCCCGGCGGCCATCTCGGTCTTGAGCAGCACAGGACGGTCGTCGGTCTTGGTGACGCGCAGGGCCGCAACCCATTTCGCCGGCTCGACGTAGTACACCCGGGTATCGTTCAGCGACGTCATCGCCAGGATGCTGGGGTAGTCCTGGGCCGTCACGTTCTCGTACGGCGTGTAGGACTTCATGTAGTCGTAGACGTCCTTGTCCGCCAACGGATTACCCCACTCGTCCCATTCGGTGACGGTGAGCGGCAGCGACGGATCGAGGATGGTGGTCAGCGCGTCGACGAACGGCACCTGCGCCAGAATGCCCGCGAACAGCTGAGGCGCCATATTGGCCACCGCACCCATCAGCAGACCGCCGGCACTGCCGCCGAGGGCCACCAGGTTCTCCGGCCGGGTGACCCCGGTGGCGATCAGATGCTCTGCGGCACTGATGAAATCAGTGAAGGTGTTCTTCTTCGCCAGCAGCTTGCCGTGCTCGTACCAGCCTCGCCCCAGCTCACCACCGCCACGCACATGGGCGATGACGAACACCACACCGCGATCCAGCAACGACAGCCGGGCGATGGAGAAGCGCGGATCCTCGCAGGACTCGTAGGCACCGTAGCCGTACAGCAGCGCCGGCGCGGGATTCGGCGCGCCGGCCCGCTGGATGATCGACAGCGGCACCTTCGTACCGTCGGCAGCGACGGCCCAGTCGCGGCGCTCGAGGTAGTCCTCCGGCCGGTAGTCCCCGAGAACCGGCTGCTCGCGCAACAGAATTCGTTCGCCGGTGGCCAGAACCAGGTCGTAGATCCGCACCGGGATGACGAACGATGTCGCCCCCAACCGCAGCCGCGGTGACCACCAGTTCGGGTTACCCGACAGACCGACCGACATCAACTCCGATTCGAAGGCGATCTCCTGTGGTTCGCCGTAGTTGCCGTCGGCCCCCAAGGGCCACAACTGGATTCGCGGCAATGCCTCGCGCCGGTAGCTGACCACCAGTTGGTCCGCGAACGCATCGACACCGTCGAGGCGGACGTCGTCGCGGTGCTCGATCAGCGTGCGGGTGTGTTCCAGGCCGGCCAGCGGAGCGTCGGACACCGGCGCCTCCACCAGGGTGAAGTTCTCAGCGCCATCGTTGTGCAAGATCAGGAACCGGTCTTCGCCGCCGATCACCGCGTGCTCGACCGAATACTCCACAGAGTCCTTGCGCGGCAACACCACAGTGAACTCGGCTTTGGAGTCGCCGGCGTCGGCGTAGCGCACCTCGGAGGTGACGGCACTGCCCGCGGCGATGAAGACGTACTTGTCACTGCGCGTGCGCCCGACGCCGACCCAGAACCGCTCGTCCGATTCGTGGTGCACCTTCTCACCGGGCAGCCCGGAGCCCAATCGGTGCCGCCACACCGTGTCCGGCCGCCAGGCCTCGTCGACGGTGACGTAGTAGAGCGTGCGGTTGTCGGCCGCCCAGGTACCGCCGGCGCCGATGCCGGTGATCCGGTCATCGTACAACTCGCCCGTGCGTAAGTCCTTGAACTTCAACGTGTATCGCTCATCGCCGACGGTGTCGACCGAGTACGCGAGGATGTTGGCGTCGACGCTGACGGTGGCCGCGCCGAGCGAGAAGAAATCATGGCCTTCGGCCTCGACGTTCTCGTCCAGCAGCACCTGCTCGCCGGGGACCTCGGTGTGCTCGTCGAGTTGCGGCGGCGTCCAGTCGTCGGGATCGCTGATGGGGCACCGGCAGTGCACGCTGTACTGCTTGCCCTCGAAACTACGGGCGTAGTACCACCAGTCGCCGCGCCGGGTCGGTACCGAGAGGTCGGTCTCCTTGGTGCGGGCCTTGATCTCGTCGAAGATCTTCTGCCGCAACGGTTCCAGCGGCTCGGTGATCTCCTCGGTGTAATCGTTCTCCGCATTCAGCAGCGCGATCACGTCGGGATCGTTCTTGTCCCGCATCCACTCGTACGGGTCGATGAACACGTCGCCGTGGTGCTCGCGGCGGTGCTCAATCTTCTTGGCGACAGGAGGCGTACCCATGCTCATGCACCGACCCATTCGGCGAAGCGACGTCCCGAAATCCGTTCGTACGCTTCGATGTACCGGGCCCGGGTGGCCTCGACGATATCGTCGGGCAACGCCGGTGGCGGGGTGTCGCCGGCGCGGTCCCAGCCGGAGTCCGGGCCGGTCAGCCAGTTCCGGACGAACTGCTTGTCGAAGCTGGGCTGTACCAAGCCCTCGGTATAGCCCTCCACCGGCCAGTACCGCGACGAGTCCGGTGTCAGCACCTCGTCGGCCAGCACCAGCCCGCCGTCGGCGTCAACCCCGAACTCGAACTTGGTGTCCGCCAAGATGATTCCCTTGGTCAGCGCGTGCGCGGCGGCCGCGCTGTAGACCTTCAGGGTCTCGTCGCGCAGCTGCGCGGCCCGCTCGGTACCGACCAGCTTCTCGACGGCCTCGAACGCGATGTTCTCGTCGTGCGCACCGATCTCGGCCTTGGTCGCCGGCGTGAAGAGCGGCTCGGCGAAGCGGCTGGCCTCGGTCAGCCCGGCAGGCAATTCGATGCCGCACACCTGGCCCGTCTTGCGATAGTCGATCAGCCCCGAACCGGTCAGGTACCCACGCGCCACACATTCGACCGGCATCATCTCGAGGCTTCGCACCACCAGGGCCCGGCCCAGCACCTCGGCGGGGATGCGCTCGTCGTCGGCGGGGCCGGCGAGGTGGTTGACAGTGCCCAGCTGCTCGGCCAGGTAGTCGAAGAAGAAGACGCTCATGGCGGTGAGCACGCGGCCCTTGTCCGGGATCTCGCTGTCCAGGACATAGTCGAAAGCCGAGATCCGGTCCGACGCGACGAACAGCAGGTGGTCGTCGTCGATGCGATACAGATCGCGAACCTTGCCGCTGGTCAGATGCCGGTAGTCGGACAAAGCTGGGCGCATCGGACCACCCTATCTGTTGGGATGGGAGGCATGAGTTCGCGCTACGTGCCCTACGCCCGGACGCCGGGCCGACTGCTCGGCCAGCTGACCAGCGACATCGTCGCGTTGGTGTGGTTCGCCATCTGGATCTCGGTCGGCGTCGCAGTCCACAGCGCTATCGCCACCATCGCCGACGTCGGACGTCAGGTGCACGACGGCGCCGACGGTGTCGCCAACAGCCTGGGCTCGGCCGGCCACAACGCCGACGGGATTCCCCTGATCGGGAAGGCCTTCGGAGGCCCGCTGCGGTCGGCCAGCAGCGCGGCGGTCGACATCGCGGGCGCCGGTAACAGCCTCAACAGCACCGCAGGCTGGCTGGCCTGGGTACTCGCGCTGGCGGTCGCGCTGCCGCCGATCCTCGCCGTGGCGATGCCCTGGCTGGTGCTGCGGATCCGGTTCTTCCGGCGCAAGTGGACGGCGGTGACGTTGGCGTCGACCGACGCCGGCGAACAACTCCTGGCACTGCGGGCGCTGGCCAACCGGCCGTTGGCCAAGCTCACGGAGGTTTCCGACGACCCGGTGACGGCCTGGCGCACCCACGACACCATCGCAATCCGCAAGCTCGCGGCGCTGGAGTTGCGATCTGCGGGGCTGCGTCCGGCCCGGCCCACGTCGTCCTGACAGCCGGCGCCGATCGTTCGGGCGTTTGCGCTTGCATTGCCGCTGAGTCGTTGCTTCACTTGGAAACCGTCGGCAATATATTTCAGGACTTCTCTGGCTGATCGCTCCAGCAGCGCGGGCGTCGCCAGACCGTGAATTCCTGCGCTATTGATCGCTGCACTACTGATCGCTCCGCAGTCCTGTATCCATCAATTTCGGCGCCCGACCCGTCCAACTGAAATCTGGCAACGAACACCGTTGTAGTGCTCGTGAACCGCGCAGGCATCACACGCGTGTATCGAGCATCCGTACCAGCGTCCGGGCTGTCGCTGTCGCCGGCCGAACAGTGCGCACGATCCGCAGCCCGGCCGTCGCCAGGAGAGGAAGCCATGGCAGAACAACTCAAACCGCATTTTGCGGATGTCCAAGCGCACTACGACCTCTCGGATGATTTCTTCCGGCTGTTCCTGGATCCCAGCCAGACGTATAGCTGTGCATATTTCGAGCGTGACGACATGACGCTGGAACAAGCACAGATGGCGAAGATCGACCTGGCGCTGGGCAAGCTGGGCCTGACGCCGGGGATGACAGTGCTCGATATCGGCTGCGGCTGGGGCGCCACCATGCGGCGCGCGATCGAGAAGTACGACGTGGACGTCGTCGGGCTGACGCTGTCCAAGAACCAGGCCACGCACGTAGAGCACCTGCTGGGCGGGTTGGAGACGACACGCTCGCGCCGCGTGCTGCTGGAGGGTTGGGAGCAGTTCCGCGAACCTGTCGACCGGATCGTGTCCATCGGCGCGTTCGAACACTTCGGCCACGATCGCTATCCGGCGTTCTTCCAGATGGCCTACGACGCCCTTCCGGCCGACGGCGTCATGCTGCTGCACACCATCTGCGGCTTCGACCCGCGGAACGCCAAAGAACTTGGCATACCGCTGACTTTCGAGTTGGCCCGGTTCATCAAGTTCATCACGACCGAGATCTTTCCGGGCGGACGACTGCCGACAACCGAGATGGTGCAACAGCGTGCCGGCGAAGCCGGGTTCACCGTGACCCGGGTGCAATCACTGCAGCCCCACTACGCACGAACGCTGGACCTGTGGGCCGAAGCACTGCAAGCGCACCGCGACGAGGCCATAGCGATGCAATCCGTGGAGGTCTACGACCGGTACATGAAGTATTTGACCGGCTGCGCAAAGGGTTTCCGGCTCGGCCAGGTCGACATCAACCAGTTCACGCTCGAAAAGTCGTGATTTGTGCCCGATTCGGGTCGCTGACCGCACCGAATCGTGCACAAATCACGACAACGAGACCATCAGGTGCCGAAGCCCGGTGTGGCGGTTGCTCCGCGTCCATTCCGGTGGCTCGACAACCTGGATGTCCGGGAACCGGGTCAGCAGTTCCTCGAACAGCACCCGCAGCTCCAGCCGGGCCAGGTTGGCGCCCAGACAGTAGTGCAGACCCTGCCCGAAGCCCAAGTGCGGGTTGGGTTTCCGGGTCACGTCGAAGGTCATGGGATCGGTGAACACCCGCTCGTCGCGGTTGGCCGACCCTTCCCAGACGACCACCTTCTGCCCCGCCTCGATGGTGCATCCACCCAGCTCAACAGTGCGCGTGGCGGTGCGACGCTTCGACGGTGACGGCGACGTCCAGCGCACCATCTCCTCGATCGCCGAGGGCAGCAGCGACAGGTCCGAGCGCAGCAACGCCAGCTGAGATGGGTTCTCGCACAATGCCAACAGGCCGCCGGCGACCGAATTACGGGTCGTTTCGGCGCCGGCGCTGAACAGCAGGTTGAAGAACAGGTAGACCTCGAGGTCGGACACACCGTCGGCGTTGGCGACCACCGACAGCATGTCGTCAGTGGGCTCCGCCCGCTTCGCGGCGATCAGCTCCATGCCGAAGTTGTACATCCGGGATCCGGCTTCCTCCACGGACAACCGGGTGATGGCAGCCGTGCGCGAGCCGCCGAAGTCGAAGCTCGGCTCGATGGCCTCGAACAGCCAATGCCGTTGCGACTCAGGGATACCCATCAGGATGCAGATCATCTGCATCGGCAGCTCGGCGGCGATGTCGACCAGGAAATCAAAAGGCTGTGACGGCACAACCGCGTCCAGCAGCGCCTGGCTGCGCACCCGGAGGTCGTCCTCGACCCGCGCGATCATCCGCGGCGTCAGCCCCGACGACACCAGCCGCCGGATTTCCGCGTGCCGCGGGTCGTCCATCATGTTGAGCACCTGGCCGGCGATGGACAGGTCCTGGATCAGCGTCCCGCCGAACGGCCGGGATCCGCCTGTCACCGACGAGTACGTCACTGGATCACGCAGCACCGCAAGGGTTTCCGCATGGGTGGCGACCGACCAGAAACCCTCGCCGTCCGGGGTGTTCTCGGTCGGCTCATGCCAGTACACCGGAGCTTCGACGCGGTGCCGCGTGAACAGCTCGTGCGGGAAGCCCGACGCGAAGTTGTCGAGGTCGGTCAGGTCGACCCCGGCCAAGCTCCCCGCCAGGGTCACAGGATGGCGCCCGAGGTGTACTGGGCCGCCTCCGGGTACTGCGCGACCAACCGGTCCACCGCAGCCACGACCGCGTCGACCTGATCGCCGGCGGCACCGCTGAAAGCCTGCTTGTCGGCCAGCGCCGCGTCGAGCTCGACACGGTCCAGCGGAAGGCGCGGATCGCCGGCCAGCCGGTCCAGAAGGTCTGGCTCCAGACCCTTTTCGCGCATCGCCAGCGCCACGGCGACGGCGTGTTCCTTGATGACCTCGTGCGCGGTCTCGCGGCCGACGCCGGCACGCACCGCGGCCATCAGGATGCGGGTGGTCGCCAGGAACGGCAGGTAGCGGTCCAGCTCCCGCTGGATCACTGCCGGGTAGGCGCCGAACTCGTCGAGCACCGTCAGGAACGTCTCGGTCTGGCCGTCGATCGCGAAGAACGCGTCCGGCAGCGCGACCCGGCGCACCACCGAACAGAAGACGTCGCCTTCATTCCATTGCGCCCCAGCGAGTTCCGCGGCCATGGAGCCGTAGCCGCGCAGGACGACCTGCAGGCCGTTGACGCGTTCACACGACCGGGTGTTCATCTTGTGGGGCATGGCCGACGAGCCGACCTGCCCCGGCGCGAAGCCCTCGGTGGCCAGTTCGTGGCCGGCCATCAGCCGGATGGTGTGCGCGAACGACGACGGTCCGGCGCCCAGCTGCACCAGCGCGGACAGCACGTCGTGGTCCAGCGACCGTGGGTAAACCTGGCCGACGGAGGTGAAAACCTCGGTGAAGCCCAAGAATTCGGCAACTCGGCGCTCCAGGTCGGCCAGCCGCGAGCCGTCGCCACCGAACAGGTCCAGCATGTCCTGCGCTGTCCCCATCGGACCCTTGATGCCACGCAGCGGGTACCGGTCGATCAGCTCGCGGAGCCGGGTCAGCGCGATCAGCGTCTCTTCGGCAGCCGAGGCGAACCGCTTGCCCAGCGTGGTGGCCTGCGCCGCCACGTTGTGCGACCGGCCGGCCATCACCAGGTCGCGGTACAGCGCGGCGCGTTCGGCGAGCCGCGCCACCACGGCGACGCCGTGCGCGAACACCAGTTCCAGCGACTGCCGGATCTGCAGTTGCTCGACGTTCTCGGTGAGGTCGCGGCTCGTCATGCCCTTGTGGACGTGCTCGTGGCCGGCGAGCGCGTTGAACTCTTCGATGCGCGCCTTGACGTCGTGCCGGGTCACGCGCTCGCGCGCGGCGATGGACGCCAGGTCCACCTGCTCCAGCACGCGCTCGTAGTCGGCCAGCACCCCGTCGGGCACCGACACACCCAGCTCGGACTGCGCGCGCAGCACGGCCAGCCAGAGCCGGCGTTCGGCGACGATCTTGTTCTCCGGCGACCAGATGGCCACCATCTCGTCGCTGGCGTAACGATTGGCCAGCACGTTGGGGATGCTCACGGAGCTACAGCCTACTAAGCCCGCTTATAGGGCGACCCGGCGTTCTTGGTCGAAGGGGGCCAAGACGTCGATGACGTCCACGAGGGTGGCCCGGGCCGTCGCCCGGGGGCCGTCACCATCGCTCACCATCGAGGCCACCACTGCCCCGTCCACCGCGCAGACCAGGGCCGTCAGCAGTTCGGCCCGCACCGAGCGCCCGGACCGCTCCACCACCTCGATGACAGCGTCGGACCGCTGCTTGAGGATGCGTCGCTGCACGTCGCGCAGCCCGGGCTGGCGGGCACAGGCGATGTACCGCTCGTAGCGGGAGATCAGCTGGTCAGATGCCCGGTTACCGTCGCCGACCAGCAGATCGACCAGCAGATCCGCCGTCGCGTCCGCCCCGCGGCGGCGCCGCGACAGCGTCGCGACCCGAAGGCGCAGCTGCTGCGATTCGGATTCTCCGACGTGCTCGACGGCCTTTTCGATGAGGTCGTCGAGGGACGAGAAGTAGTACGTGGTGGAGGCCAGCGGCAGCCCGGCCCGCTGCGCCACCGCGCGGTGCCGGACGGCGTCGAACCCGCCCTCACACAGCAGCTCGGCGGCGGCGCTGACCAGCGCATACCGCCGTCTTTCCCCCTTTGGGGTCACTGCTGTCATCACCCTGTAAATGCTGCCAGGAATGGTCTCGCGGCGATCACGATTTCACGTAATCCATTAGGCAATGCTCAGAAATGCCGATGGCATGATGGCGGCCATGGCAGAGCTGACCCGACGTGCCGTCCTCCGTCTCGGAGCCGGCGCCGCTGCAGGGGCCGCCGGCGCGTTCGCGTTGGGGTCGACGTTCAACCGCCCGATGGTCACCACAACGCCGGTGACCATGACGAGCGTCGGATCGCCTCTCGCGCCACCGCCGCTGGCCCCGCAGGCACAGGAACCCGCACCCACCTACGTGGCCGGTTCGTTCGTCTCACAGGCCCGCGGCGGTATCTCCACCAACTGGGCCATCGCCCGCCCGCCCGGCCAGACGGCGCCGCTGCGCCCCGTGATCGCGCTGCACGGGAAGGGCAGCGACGCCGCGACGGTCATGGCCGGCGGCGTCGAACAGGGGCTCGCGCAGGCCGTAGCCGCGGGCCTGCCGCCGTTCGCGGTGGTCGCCGTCGACGGCGGTGGCGGCTACTGGCACAAGCGGGCATCCGGTGAGGATTCAGGCGCGATGGTGCTCGACGAGCTGATCCCGATGCTGTCCTCACAGGGCCTCGACACTTCGCGCGTGGGTTTCCTCGGCTGGTCGATGGGCGGGTACGGCGCGCTGCTGCTCGGCGGCCGGCTCGGGGCGGCCCGGACGGCGGCGATCTGCGCCGTCAGCCCCGCGCTGTGGACGTCGTCGGGCGCGACGGCTCCGGGCGCCTTCGACGGCGCAGCCGACTACGCGGCCAATTCAGTGTGGGGTCTGCCCGGGCTGGCCGGCATCCCGATCCGGATCGACTGCGGCGACAGCGACCCGTTCTACTCGGCCACCAAGCAGTTCATCGCCCAGCTGCCGAACGGCGCCGCCGGCGGGTTCTCCCCCGGCGGGCACGACGGGTCGTTCTGGAGTTCGCAGCTGCCGGCCGAGATCTCGTGGCTGGCACCCCTGCTCGTCCAGTGATTGCGCAAATCCCGGTTAGAGCGAGATGCGGCCTTCGGCGGCGGCGAGGCCGATGTCGGTCCGGAAGTGGCTGCCCGGCAACCGAATCGACTCGATGATTCGGTAGGCCTCGGCCCGCGCGGCGGCCAGGTCCGCGCCGGTGCC
Source organism: Mycobacterium sp. FW102-FHT13B02 (assembly GCF_058790275.1). NCBI lineage: Bacteria > Bacillati > Actinomycetota > Actinomycetes > Mycobacteriales > Mycobacteriaceae > Mycobacterium > Mycobacterium sp. FW102-FHT13B02. The sequence goes on along the minus strand of NZ_JBYTCM010000002.1, from coordinate 67,752 downwards.
GACCACCGACAGCACGCGGCCGCCGGAGGAGACGACGCTGCCGTCGTCGCGGCGGGTGGTGCCCGCATGCAGCACGCCGGCGGTCTCCGATCCGGTGATCACATCCCCGACGCGGGGGCGGCCCGGGTAGTTCTCGGCGGCCACCACGACCGTCACCGCCGAGCCGTCTTTCCACTGCAGCGCACCGAACGTACCCAGCGTGCCGGTCGCGGCGGCGTTCAGCAGCGCGCCCAGCGGGGTCTCCAGCAGCGCCAGCACGGCCTGCGTCTCGGGATCACCGAAGCGGCAGTTGAATTCGACGACAGCCGGCCCCTTCGAGGTGATGGCCAGGCCGGCGTACAGCAGCCCGGAGAACGCGCTGTCACGCCGAACCAGTTCGGCGGCAACGGGTTTGACGACCTCGTTGACGATCTGGTCGACAACCGCGGCGGGCAGCCACGGCAGTGGCGTGTAGGCGCCCATGCCGCCGGTGTTGGGGCCGCTGTCGTTGTCGCCGACGCGCTTGAAGTCCTGGGCGGGCAGTAACGGCACCACGGTCTCGCCGTCGACGACGCAGAACAGCGACACCTCAGGTCCGTCGAGGAAAGACTCGAGCAGCACCGGGTGGCCGGACTCGAGCAGTTCGGCGGCGTGCGCGCGAGCGGCATCCCGGTCGGCCGAGACGACGACGCCCTTGCCTGCGGCCAGACCGTCATCCTTGACGACCCATGCCTGCTGGCCGGCGGGCGGTCCGAAGCGGTCCAGTGCGGCGTCGAGGTGTGCGGGGTTGTCGACGATCTCGCTGGTCGCGGTGCGAACCCCGGCGGCGGCCATGACGTCTTTGGCGAACGCCTTCGAGCCTTCGATGCGCGCGGCGTCCTTACTCGGTCCGAAGCAGGCGATGCCGGCCGCGCGCAGGGCGTCGGCCACGCCGAGCACCAGCGGCACCTCGGGGCCGATCACGACGAGGTCGGCGGCCAGCTTCTTGGCCAGCGCCACGACCTCGTCGGCGGCAGTGATGTCGACGTCGTGCTGCTCAGCGACGGCGGAGGTACCGGCATTGCCGGGAGCGACGGCCAGGTAGTCCACCTGGGGGTCGCGGCTCAGGGCGAGCAGCAGGGCATGTTCACGGGCACCAGAGCCGATCACGAGGACGCGCACAGCCACACCCTAATCTCCAGGCGGGCCCGTCCTAAACTGGACGGGCCCGACGCACGCGAGGAGGTCTGCACCGGTGGAACCGCTGGATGCCTTCCTGCTGATGTGGGAACGGGCTCGCGCTACTTTCGGTGAAGGCGTTCCGCATGACCGCACCGAGTTCGACAAGAGTGCCGAGCTGCGCGGGTTGCAGGACCAGGTCAAGGCGGCAGGTCCGGGATCGCACTGGAGCGGCGCGGCGGCCGACCGCTACGCCGAGGCCAACGACAGGCACGCCCAGGCCCTCGGCCGGATGGCTGACCTCGACAAACGCCTGGGCGACGAGCTCGAGCGGTCGGCGGACGTGGTCAACGGCGGGCGCCGCGAACTCGACGCGCTCAAGCACTGGGTGACCGACCTCGCCGACGAAGCCAAGAAGACCCCGACTGCCGCCGCCGACCACGCGCTGTGGGCCGCGATCGGCAAGGCCAGCGGCGACGTCGCCGACATCATCGCGCGCTCCCACACCGACCTGTCGGGGGTCGCCGGACGGATTCAGAGTCTCGACAGCGAGTTCGACGACTTCTGAGCGGCGCTAGACCACCGTCAACGGCAGGGACTTGCGATCCTCGAAGACCCACGCCGCTCCGCTGCTCACCTTGCACACCGAGACCTCGCCGAGTTCCTTTGCCGGGGTGTCGGTTTCGATGAACCGCACGGTCCAGTCGCTCGCGTCGCCGGAGACTTCTGCGCGCAGCAGCGGGTTGACGGCCGTTGCGATGGCCTGCAGCGGTAGATCGGATTCCGGGGAGATCAGCGCGATCCAGGCGCCGTCCTCGTGCGCGGGTGACGGGTGCACATGCGCCTCTTCGCCCGAAACATCAACGGACACATACGCGGCCGGGTTGAGAAGCGGATGCAGCTCCAGCACCCGCAGCGCGCCGGCAGCGTCGTTCGACAATCCCAGCACCTGCTGGATGCGGCCGGCCGCGACCCCGGAGATACCGATCAGCGACTTCGTCCGGATCGACCGTTCCTTCTCTACATCGCCGTTGCAGCGCGCCCGGACGGCCAGTGCGAACGACAACACCAGCAGGTGCATCTGCAGACACACCTCATCGGCGATACGCACCAGCGCCGAGTGCGAGAAGGCCCAGAAGTCGACGTCGCTCACCAGCGGGCCGGAGTAGTCGGCCAGCCCCTCGTCCGCGGGATCGATGTCGTCGAGCTCGCACCGGTACGCATTGGTCGCGCCGATGATGTCGAGCTGCGGGATGAATCCGACCTCGGGATACGACTCATCGATGATGACGGTCCAGGCGCAGGCCGGCGTCCGGTCCGCCGGCACCCGCGGCGGCCGGTGGATGGGCCGCACCTGGCAGCGCCGGTTGGTGGCCAGCGCCGTCGCGTCGAACGTCGGGTCCTCGATGTCGTGGCACATGCCGCGCACGTAGTCGGGGCCCATGGGCTCGACGTCCATGAGCGCGCCGCAGTGGTCCAGGTGGAACTCGCCGTGCCAGCGGTCGTGCACGGTGTACCGGAAATCCATGAACTGCGGCGGCGCACCGATGTCGAGCTGCAGCCCCTTGAAGATCGTGATGACGTCCACGCCTTCGTATTTCAGCGCCTTCTGCATCCGCTTGGTGTAGAGCGGGCTGGACCCGGCCCACTCCTCGATGGCGACCTGCAGCATCTCTTCACGACCGAATTCGACGATGCACCAGGCCATTCCGGCGCGGTCGATGAGCTGGCCGATCAACAGCAGCTCCGGCACCAGGGCCGCGAGCTGCGCCCGCGACAGCGACGCGTACCTACTTGTCATCGAGCTCGCTCCCGGTGGTCATCTTGACCGCGGCGTTGACGTTCGCCTTGCGGTCCTCGGCGAGCCCCTTCTCGGCTGCTTTGCGCCGCCGGGCCACCACCTTGGACACGGCGCCGTTGAACGCCGAACCGAGCGGGAAGCCGAGGTACTGCGTGAGGAAGATGCCGATGTCCTTGAGCTCGGCCTCGGTGAACTCGTCGTTGAGCAAGGCGGCGTTGATCTGAATCTCGGCCAGATCTTGCGAGCCGACGGCCGTGACGCACGTGAACGTCATCAGCCGCTTTTCCCGCATGCTCAATCCGGGCTTGCTCCAGATGGTGCCGAACAGGTGGTCCACGGTGAGGTCGAAGTACGGGTCACCCTCGATGTTGGGCATCTCCCAGCCGTAGACCTCGTTCATCTTCGCCAGGCCTTTGGCGCGCAACTCGTCCATCATGACTCCTTCGAATGCGGTACGCCGAGGCCCTCGGCGAGGTTGGCCAATGCCAGCTCGGCAAGCGGAAGCTCGACTCCCACAGCAGAACCCAATCCGAGGGCCAGCGTGAGGTCCTTCTCCGCCAGCCCCCGGGTGTGGACGAACATGTTGTAGAGAAAGTGGTCGGGGGCCAGCGGCTTGGTGTCGTCGCGCGCCATGATCGCACCGGGGCCGCCGGACTGCGCATCGCTGTGCCGCACGACACGGCCCAGCTTCTGCAGGTCGATGCCGGAGGCCTCGGCCAGCTTCTGCGCCTCGCACGCGGCGGCAAAACCGATGAAGGTCAGCATGTTCCGGGCCAGCTTCATCTTGGTGCCCGCGCCCGGTTCGCCGGCGCGCACCACCAACGACGCCCACTGTTTGAAGACGGGCTTCACCTTGTCGTAGGCCTCGTCGTCGGCCCCGACCATGACGGCCAGTTCGCCCTTGCTCGCGGCCCCGGCACCACCGCTCACCGGTGCGTCGACGATGTGAATCCCCTTGGGCCGCAGTTGCTCGGCCAGCTCGACCGCCGTCGTCGGCTCGATCGTGGAGTGGATCGCGATCACCGTGCCGGGCTCGGCGTGTTGGGCCAACTGTGCCACGACGTCCCGGACCTGCTCGTCGTTGAGCACGGTCACGCTGATCACGTCAGCCTTGGCCACCTCCGCGACGCTGTCGGCCACCGTGGCGCCCAGTTCCGCGAACGGCGCCATGGCCTCGGCACGCATGTCGAAAACGATGAGCCCGCCCGGCCATTCGGCCAAGCGCTTGGCCATCGGCGCGCCCTGATTGCCGAGACCGATATACCCCAGTGTCACGTCAGAACTCATGACCGGATGATCTGTCCGCCGTCGACATTGAAGATCTGCCCGGTGATCCAGCTGGCCTCGTCGGACAGCAGGAACAGGCACATGCCGGCGAGGTCTTCCGGGGTGCCCATCCGCGCCAGCGGCAGGGTCTGCACAATCTGCTTCACGATGGCCTGCGGGGTGGTGGTGCGGTTGGCCTCGGTGTCGATGGGTCCCGGCGCGATCGCGTTGATGCGGATGTTGCGCCACCCCAGCTCACGGGAGAGTTGCTGCGTCAGGCCGTTGATCCCGACCTTCGCCAAACCGTAGAAATTGGCGTAAACCCATGCTGCCGTGGAGGACTGGTTGACGATCGACCCGCCGCCGCGCTTCTCCATGTGCGGAAAAACCGCGCGGGTACACACCAGCGCACCGTCGAGGTTGACGCTCATGAACTTGCGGTAGTAGTCCCAGTCCACGGTCAGCAGGCCGTCGAGTTTCATGCCACCGAAGATCGCGGCGTTGTTCACCAGGTAGTCGATGCCGCCGAACTCGGCCACGGCTTGCGCCGCCATGTCATTGGCCGAATCGATGTCGGAGACGTCGACGCGTACGGCCAGGGCCTTGCCGCCTTCGGCCTTGATGCCGGCGGCAACCTTCTCCGCGCCTTCGACATTGATGTCGGCGATGACCACGGCGGCGCCTTCGCGGGCCAGTGCCTCGGCGTAGACCTGACCGATGCCGCCGCCGGCCCCGGTCACGATGCCGACCTTGTTCTCGAACCTGCCCATGATGTCCTCTCGTCTAATTCTTGTGAGCCAAAGGTTTTGGTGTGCCGGCGGCTAGGTGGCCAGCGTGGCGATGCACTTGGTCTCCAGGTACTCCTCGAACCCGGCGACGCCCATCTCCCGGCCGTTGCCGGACTGCTTGTAGCCGCCGAACGGCGCGTCGGCGGAGTACCAGACGCCACCGTTGACGTTGACGGTGCCGACGCGCAGCCGGGCTGCCACGCCCGCCGCACGCTGCGGGTCGGCCGAGAACACCGTGCCGGACAGGCCGTACGGCGAGTCGTTGGCGATGCGGACGGCGTCGTCGTCGCCGTCGTGGGCGATGACGGTGAGCACCGGCCCGAAGATCTCCTCGCGGGCGACGCGCGCCGAATTATCCAGTCCGGCAATGACGGTCGGTTCGATGAAGAATCCGGTGTCACGGTCCGCAGGACGGCCGCCACCGCAGGCGAACGTGCCACCCTCCTCGATCGCGAGGTCGAGGTAGCTCTGCACCCGGTCGCGCTGGCGCGCCGAGATCACGGGGCCACAGACGGTCCGCGGGCTGGACGGATCGCCGGGCTTGATGCCGCCCATCGTCCCGGCCGCAGCCGCGACCGCCTCGTCGTAGCGGGCCCGCGGCACCACCAGTCGCGTCGTGATCGCGCAACCCTGGCCGGCGTGCATCGATGCCGTGAACGCGGCCATCGCACAGGCGCCCGCCACGTCGGCGTCGTCCAGTACCAGGAACGCCGACTTCCCACCGAGTTCCAGGAACACCTTCTTGATGGTGGCCGCGGCGTCGGTCATCACGGCGCGGCCGGTGACGGTCGACCCGGTGAACGAAACCATGTCCACGTCAGGGTGTTTCGACAACATGGCACCGACGCCGTGGTCACGGGACGTGACGATGTTGACGACACCCGCCGGGAAGTCCGTGTGCTCGGTGATCAGTTGGCCCAGCACCGCAGCGGCCCACGGGGTGTCCGGTGCGGGCTTGAGGATCAGGGTGTTGCCCGCCGCCAGTGCCGGCCCGACCTTGGCCAGATTGATCTGGTGCGGGAAGTTCCACGGCGTGATCGCGCCGACGACGCCGACGGCCTCGCGCGCAATGGTCCGGTTGGTCGGAATCCCCTGCGGGGTGGCGTGTCCCAGATCGGTGGTCCACTGGTAGCTCTCCGCGGTGTCGGCAGCGAAGCTCAGGTCTTCGATCGGCCCGTCCAAGTGTGCTCCGGCGGTGAGCATCCGGGGTGCACCGACCTCCGAGATGGTCAGCTCACGCAGTTCGTCGGCATGGTCACGCATGGCCTGCTGCAGCTGCCGCAGGCAGCGCACCCGCAGTTCGACATTGGTGGACCAGTCGGTCTCGTCGAAGGCGCGCCGCGCGCCGTCGATGGCGTCGGCCATGTCCCCCACCGTGGCATCGGCAGCCACGCCGAGGACTTCCTCGGTCGCGGGATTGACGGTCGGGAACGTACCGCGCGACCCCGGTACCAATTTTCCGTCGATGAGAAGGCGGCTTTCGCGATCACCCAACAAGGCCATCTGCACTCCTGCCCACTGGACGAAGTCCAGCAATGTGATTTTGATTGGACAGCTGTCCGACAATGTTCAGTCGAACCATAACCTCACCGGCCGCGGAGTAGCAAGGGTCCCGCGAGACCGGCGCTGCTGATATCGGCGTAAATGCCGATTTAACTGGTTATTTAGGCCACCACCTTGCTTCCTTAACGCGCCATCGGCTAACTTGGACATGTGTCCAGCGATGCAGTGGCCGCAGTCACAGATACGGGCCAAGAAGCGGACGACCAGCCGCGTAACCGCCGCCAGGAGGAGACCTTCCAGAAGGTTCTCGCCGCCGGCCGCGAGATGCTCCGGGAGTCGTCCTATGCCGACCTGACGGTGCGCGCCGTTGCCGCGCGCGCCAAGGTGGCACCGGCGACCGCCTACACCTACTTCTCGTCCAAGAACCACCTCATCGCCGAGGTGTACCTGGACATGGTTCGACAGGTGCCGTACTTCACCGACGTCAACCAGTCGATGGCCAGCCGCGTCGAACAGGCACTGCGCAGCCTTGCACTGGTCGTGGCCGACGAGCCCGGCGTCGCAGCCGCCTGCACAACAGCCCTGTTGTCCGGCGACGACGAAACCGTCCGCAAGGTGCGTGACCGCATCGGTGGTGAGATCCATCGTCGCATCCGCTCGGCCGTCGGTCCCGATGCCGATCCCCGACTGCTGTCGGCCCTGGAGATGACGTACTTCGGCGCGCTCGTCAACGCCGGCAGCGGCGTCTACACCTACCACCAGATCGCTGACCGACTGTCGTATGTCGTCGGACTTATCTTGGGAGACAACGCATGACAGCCAACACATCCCCGTCGCTTCGCTCGCCCCGGCAAGTGGAGCTGCTGATCGATCCGTACAGCTACGACTTCCACGAGGATCCGTATCCGTACTACCGGCGGCTGCGGGACGAAGCGCCGATCTACCGGAACGACAAGCTCAACTTCTGGGCGCTGTCCCGGCACGAGGATGTGCTGCGAGGTTTCCGCAACAGCACGGCCCTGTCGAACAAGCACGGCGTCTCACTGGATCCGATCTCACGTAACGACGAAGCCCACCGCGTGATGTCCTTTCTGGCCCTTGATGATCCGGCGCACCTGCGGCTGCGCACCCTGGTGTCCAAGGGCTTCACGCCGCGGCGCATCCGCGAGCTGGAGGGCCGGGTCACCGAGATCGCCGTCCAGCATCTCGACGAGGCGTTGCAGCAGGACAGCTTTGACTACGTCGACGACTTCGCGGGCAAGCTGCCCATGGACGTCATCAGTGAGCTGATGGGCGTTCCCGACGTGGACCGGGTTCGCATCCGTGCCCTGGCCGACGGTGTGATGCACCGCGAAGAAGGGACGGCCGACGTCCCGGCGTCCGCCATTGCCGCATCGGGTGAGCTGCTGATGTATTACGCCGACATGGTCAAGCAGCGCCGCAAGAGTCTGTCCGACGATCTCACCTCGGCGCTGGTGGAGGCCGAGATCGACGGCGACAAGCTCACCGATGACGAGATCATGGCCTTCCTGTTCCTGATGGTCATCGCCGGTAACGAGACCACCACGAAACTGCTTGCCAATGCGGCGTATTGGGGATACAAGAACCCCGACCAGCTGGCCCCCGTCTTCGACGACCACGAGCTGATCTCGCCGTGGATCGAGGAGACGCTGCGCTACGACACCTCCAGCCAGCTGCTGGCCCGGGCCGTCGTCGAAGATCTCGAGTTCTACGGCACCACCGTCCCGGCCGGTGAGGTGCTGGTGCTGCTGGCCGGTTCGGCCAACCGCGACGAGCGGGTGTTCGACCAGCCCGACGAATACCGCATCGGCCGCGACATCGGTTCGAAGCTCGTGAGTTTCGGCAGTGGCGCCCACTTCTGCCTGGGCGCCCACCTGGCTCGAATGGAAGCCCGGGTCGCCCTCACCGAATTGTTCAAGCGTATCCGCAGCTACGAGGTCGACGAGGACAACTCCGTCCGCGTCCACTCGAGCAGCGTCCGCGGATTCGCGCATCTCCCGATTGCGGTGTCCCACCGCTGAAGCCCATGGCGGTAGCCCACCGCTGAAACCCCAACCAGATTGAGGCACGCTGAATGGCCCGTTTTGAACCACACCCCGCCCGCAGGCCCGCCATCGTGGCCGGCGCCTCCTCGGGCATCGGAGCCGCGACGGCGACCGCACTCGCCGCCCACGGCTTCCCGGTCGCCCTCGGCGCCCGCCGGGTGGAGAAGTGCCAGGAACTCGTCGACCAGATCAAAGCCGAAGGCGGAGAGGCGATTGCGCTGCCGCTCGACGTCACCGACACCGCGTCGGTCGAGAACTTCGTCGCCAAGGCCGCCGCGGTACTCGGCGACATCGAGGTCCTGGTCACGGGCGCCGGCGACACGAACTTCGGCCGGCTGCACGAGATGAGCACCGACGAGTTCGCCCAGCAGCTGCAGATTCACCTGGTCGGCGCCAACCGGATGGCCCGCGCCGTCCTCGATGGCATGGTGGAACGCCGGCGCGGCGACCTGATCTTCGTCGGGTCCGACGTCGCGCTGCGCCAGCGCCCGCACATGGGCGCCTACGGCGCCGCGAAGGCGGGTCTGGTCGCGATGGTGACCAACTTGCAGATGGAGCTCGAAGGCACCGGCGTGCGCGCCTCGGTGGTGCACCCCGGCCCGACCATGACGTCGATGGGCTGGAGCCTGCCGGCCGAGAAAATCGGTCCGGCCCTTGAAGATTGGGCCAAGTGGGGCCAGGCCCGGCACAGTTACTTCCTGCGCGCGGCCGACCTGGCCCGCGCCATCACCTTCGTCGCCGAGACCCCGCGCGGCGGATTCATCGCCAACATGGAACTTCAGCCCGAAGCACCGCTGGCCGAAGCCAAGGAACGCCAATCGCTCGCTCTCGGCGAAGAAGGGATGCCCGCGGACGCGAGGAGCAAAGAGGAGACCCGTCAATGACCATTACCAAAGAGGTACAACGGGTTTCCGGTGGCGCCGAGGAGCATGGCCACCTGGAGGAATTCCGCACCGATCCGATCGGACTGATGCAACGCGTCCGCGACGAGTGTGGCGATGTCGGCTGGTTCCAGCTCGCGGACAAGCAGGTGGTGCTGCTGACCGGGGCCGAAGCCAACGAGTTCTTCTTCCGCTCCAGTGACAGCGAACTCAACCAGGCCGAGGCCTATCCGTTCATGACCCCGATCTTCGGTGAGGGCGTGGTGTTCGATGCCGACCCCGAGCGTCGCGCCGAGATGCTGCACAACACCGCGCTCCGCGGCGAGCAGATGAAGGGTCATGCCGCCACCATCGAGCGCGAAGTCCGGCGGATGACCGAAAACTGGGGCGACTCCGGCGAAATCGACCTGCTGGAGTTCTTCTCCGAGCTCACCATCTATACCTCGACGGCCTGCCTGATCGGCCCCAAGTTCCGCAACCAGCTCGACTCGCGGTTCGCGAACTACTACCACCTACTCGAGCGCGGCACCGATCCACTGTGCTACGTCGACCCCTACCTGCCCATCGAGAGCTTCCGCATCCGCGACGAGGCCCGGGCCAACCTGGTGGACCTGGTGCAGGAGGTCATGAACGGCCGAATTGCCAATCCGCCCACCGACAAGAGCGACCGCGACCTGCTCGACGTCCTCGTCTCGATCAAGGACGAAGAGGGCAACCACCGCTTCAGCGCCAACGAAGTCACCGGCATGTTCATCTCGCTGATGTTCGCCGGGCACCACACCAGTTCGGGTACGTCGTCGTGGACGCTCATCGAACTGCTGCGCCACCCGGACTTCTACGCCCAGGTCCAGCAGGAGCTCGACGACCTCTACGCCGACGGCCAGGAGGTGAGTTTCCATGCGCTGCGCCAGATTCCGAATCTCGACAACGCGCTCAAGGAGACCCTGCGCCTGCACCCGCCGCTGATCATCCTGATGCGCGTGGCGCAGGACGAGTTCGAGGTCGCCGGGCACCCCATCCACAAGGGCCAGATGGTGGCCGCCTCCCCGGCGATCTCCAACCGGATTCCCGAGGATTTCCCGGACCCCGACGCCTTCAACCCCAACCGCTACGAGAAGCCGCGCCAGGAAGACCTCCTCAACCGGTGGACCTGGATTCCGTTCGGCGCCGGCAAGCACCGCTGCGTGGGAGCGGCCTTCGCGCAGATGCAGATCAAGGCGATCTTCTCGGTTCTCCTTCGCGAGTATGAGTTCGAGATGGCCCAGTCGCCGGAGAGTTATCAGAACGACCACTCGAAGATGGTCGTCCAACTGGCGCGGCCCGCCACCGTCCGCTACCGGAAGCGCGCCTGACATGGGCAGCTATCGCGTTGAAGTCGACCGCGACCTATGCCAGGGCCACGCCATGTGTGCCCTGGAAGCCCCGGACTACTTCAACGTCCCCAAGCGCGGCACCGTCGAGATTCTCGACGAGACGCCGCCCGACGAAGCGCGCGACGAGATCGAGCGCGCCGTCGCCGAGTGCCCTACCCAAGCCCTGTTCATTCGCGAAACCAGCTGAAAACAAAGGACAAGACAATGACGTCATTCCCCCGCGCACAACTCGAAGAGTGGGTCGAGCGGTGGCTGCAGGTCAACCGTGATGCCGAGGCAGCCGGTGACTGGAAGCCCATGGCCGACTTCTACACCGACGACGCCACCTACGGCTGGAACATCGGCCCCAAGGAGGACGTGATGTGCCTCGGTAAGTCCGAAATTCGCGACATCGCCCTGGGCTTGGAGATGGAGGGCCTCGAGGGCTGGAAGTACCCGTACCAGCGGGTCGTGATCGACGACAAACAGGGCGAGGTCGTCGGTTTCTGGAAGCAGATCGTGACTGATCCGGACGACGCGTCGGCCCCCGAACGGGAGATCTACGGCATCGGCGGCAGCTGGTTCCGGCTGGAGAACGTCGACGGTGAACCCAAGATCGCCTGGCAGCGCGACTTCTTCGACTTCGGCCACGTGCAGAAGCTCTATCTGGACCTGATGACCGCGGGCAAGTTGTCCAAGGGCATGCAGCAGCGCATCCAGCGCAGCCTGGCCGGCGAGCAGCTGCCGGGCTACTACCCGTTGGGCAAGGCCCCCGTCCCGATCTGGTGAAAACCGGCCAAGCAGTTGGTTGGGGGGTGGGGTGTGACGAACGTAACTATTCCCTCTAGTCTGACTGGAACAGGTTCTAGTGGAAGGCACGTGCAATGAAGACAAAAGGTGCTCTCATCTGGGAGTTCAACCAGCCGTGGTCGATCGAGGAGATCGAGATCGGCGACCCCGTCAAGGACGAGGTCAAGATCCAGATGGAAGCCTCGGGCATGTGCCACTCCGACCACCACCTGGTGACGGGTGACATCCCGATGGCCGGATTCCCGGTCCTCGGCGGCCACGAGGGCGCCGGCATCGTGGTCGAGGTCGGCCCGGGTGTGGACCATCTCGCTGTCGGCGACCACGTCGTACTGTCGTTCATCCCGTCGTGCGGTGAGTGTCCGTCGTGTCAGGCCGGCATGCGCAACCTGTGCGACCTGGGCATGTACCTGTTGACCGGCACCGCGGTTTCCGACGGCACCAATCGCGTGCACGCCGCCGACGGCACGCCCGTCATCCCGATGACACTGCTGGGCACGTTCAGCCCGTACATGGTGGTCCACAAGAGCTCTGTGGTGAAGATCGACCCGTCCATCCCGTTCGAGGTCGCCTGCCTGGTCGGTTGCGGCGTCACCACGGGCTACGGCTCAGCGGTCCGCAGCGGCGACGTGCGCCCCGGGGACGATGTCTGCATCGTCGGCGTCGGCGGTGTCGGCACCGGCGCGCTGCAGGGTGCGCTCAACGCCGGCGCCCGCAACGTGTTCGTCGTGGATCCTGTTGAGTTCAAGCGTGACAATGCCCTGAAGTTCGGCGCCACGCACGCCTACCCGGACATCTTCAGCGCCATGGCCGGCGTCGCCGAGGTCACCGAGGGTCGCATGGCCACCAAGACCATCGTCACCGTCGGTGAGCTGCACGGCGAGGACATCGACAACTACCTCAACATCACCAGCAAGGGCGGCACGTGCGTCGTGACGGCGGTCGCGAACATGGCCAGCCTGGACGTCAAGCTGAACCTGGCGATGCTGACGCTGATGCAGAAGCGCCTGCAGGGCACCATCTTCGGCGGCGGCAACCCGCACCACGACATCCCGTCGCTGCTGGCGATGTACAAGGCCGGCCGCCTCAACCTCGATGACATGGTCACCCGGCAGTACAAGCTGGAGCAGATCAACGAGGGCTACCAGGACATGCTGGAGGGCCGCAACATCCGCGGTGTCATCCGGTACACCGACGCCGACCGCTGAGCCCACTTCCGCCGAGTCGGCCTGGGGGGGCACCTCCCAGGCCGACTCGGCGTTGTTTGCAGGAGGAAAACGCTTGTCCGAGAATCCCGTTGTCACCGCGTCACAATCGTCGTGGCGCTGCGTCCAGAGCCACGACCGGGCGGGCTGGCTGGCACTGATGGCCGACGACATCGTCGTCGAGGACCCGATCGGCGAGGCCGTCACCAATCCGGACGGCACCGGCGTGAAGGGCAAGGAGGCGCTGGCCGCCTTCTATGACACCAACATCGGGCCCAACCAGTTGACGGTCACGTGCGAGGAGACGTTCCCGTCCAGCTCATCGGACGAGATCGCCTACATCCTGGTGCTGCGTACCGAGTTTCCGAACGGCTTCGTGGCCAGTGTCCGCGGTGTCTTCACCTACAAGGTCAACGGCGAGGGACTGATCACCAACCTGCGGGGCTACTGGAACCTCGAGGCCATGAAGTTCGAGCAGCCGGCCGATCAGGCCAACTGATTGTCGACGTAGAACCGGGCCGCTCGGCGAATGGCGTTCACCGTCGGCTCCGGTTCCCAGCCCAGCTCCCGCCGCGCCTTGCTGTTGTCCGCCGGCGACGTCAGGTGCAGCAGCCGCGTGATCGTCAGCAGCGGCGGTATCTTGCCCGGGCGCACCGCGCGGAGCGGCAGCGAGGCATAGGCACCCGCGTACATCACGGCCTTCGGGACACCGAATCGTGGTGGCCGCACGCCGGTTTCGTCGGCAGCGGTTGCCAGGATGGTGCGCAACGGGAGGTAGCTCTCTGAAATGATGTACCGCTGCCCGACGCGGCCGTGCTCGGCCGCCAACAGCAGCGCACGGGCGGCGTCCTCGATACCGACTACTTCCGCAGCCGCATCGGCGGCGTAGAACGGCATCCGGCCGGCCGCGGCGCGCGCCACGATCTCACCGTGCGGCGTCGGCTGCCAATCCCGCGGACCGTAGGTGTTCGACACACACATCGCCACGGCGGGCAATCCTCGTCCGGTCACCGCGTCCAGCACGAGTTGTTCTGCGGCACGGCGCGATCGGACGTAGTCGCCACCCTTGTCCGCCCAGTTGAACGGGGTGTCCTCGGTGACCACAGACCCGTCGCCGCTCACGGCGATGGTGCAGATGGTGCTGACGAAGACGAACTTGTCGAGGTCGGCAGCGACGGCGATATCGAGCACCTGGCGCAGGCCGTCGACATTGGTCCGGAACAACGGCGCCGGGTCCGGCAGCATGGCCCGGGCGTCGACGACGCAGTAGAAGACGACGTCCCGGCCGGCCATCGCGACTCGTACCGCCGCGTCGTCGAAGATGTCTCCGTAGCACGGCTCGACGTCCAGATCGTCGATGCCCTTTGTCGAGCTGCTCTCTCGCAGCAGGACCCGGACGTCGTCGCCGCGCTCGACAAGCTGACGCGTCACATGCGAGCCGAGGAAGCCACTGGCCCCCATGACCAGCGACCTGCGCGGCGTCATCAGGCCCGCGGCCCGACCGGCCGGCCGAGCAGGCGGTCCGACTGCGACCACCACGGCGCGGCATCGGACTCACCGACCCCGGTGATGTCGTTGGCCGCCACGAAGTACTCGTGCACCCGTGCCGGGTCGACGTCCGGAGCGCGTTTTCCCCACTTGACCGACAGGAAACCGCTGTCCCCCATCGACTTCCGATGCAGCACATACGGTGACATGGACCGCGCGCCGCGTCCGACGGTGACGCCACCGAACGTCCACGCGATGTACGGCAGCACGCGTCGCCAGTAGACCTGACTGAATTGCCCGCGTTCGCGCAAGATGTTCGTGCCCGGCATCACGCCCGGATCGAAGTACGCCGCGGACATGCCGGCCGGCACCAGCCGCCCGGCGGCGCGCGCGAGGTAGAACAATCCGAGTTTGGTGCGCGCGTATGCCTGGACACCGTCATCGCTGGGCAGGCACTGCTCGGCGAGCGGCTTCCATTCCGCCGTCTTCACCCGCGCCAGGCGCTGGAACAGCGTCTGGCGGATGGTCGGTGAGCCGACGATCATGATGCGCGCCTGCTCATCGAGCTGCGGACTGATGCGCGCCAGCAGCGCATGCGGGCCGAAAAGGTTGGTGGCGACGGTCAATTCGATGCCGTCGACGCTGAGCTCCCGGGCGTCGTTGCGCAGGACCGCGGCATTGAGCACGACGGTGCTCAGCGGCGGGATGACGCCGTCCGCGACGAGGCGCGCGATCTCTCCCGCGGCGCGACGCACGCTCTCCTGACTGCCCTGATCACACACCACGATGTGGGTCGTGCCACCGGCCGCGCGGTCGCCGAGTAGGGCCTTGAGTTCCTCGCCACGCTTGGCGTTGCGCACGGGCAGCACGCAGTGCCAACCCGGCGTTCCCACGACCCGTCGCGCCAATCCGAGCCCCAGCCCGGAGGTGGCACCGGTCAGCAGCAGACTTCGTGTGGCCATCTGAGCTATCACCTGACTTCCTCCGGAACCGTCGAATTGTCGGACGTTGCAGCCTCATTCAGGCCGATCCGGGCATGCAGCCGGGCCAGCGGCGCCGGCGCCCACCAGTTCGCCTTGCCCAACAACACCATGACGGCCGGCAGCAGGACGGTGCGGATCACGAGGGCGTCCACCAGGATCGCGACCGCCAGGCCGAAGCCGAAGATGCGCAGGAACGACACCTGGGATGCGACCAAACCGGCGAACGTGATCGCCATGACGAGCGCCGCGGCGGTGACGATCCGGCCGGTGCCGGCCAGGCCACGGGCCACCGACTCGCGGCCGGCCGCATCGGATTTGTCCGAGGCGAGCCAGAATTCGCGGATGCGAGCGATGATGAACACCTCGTAGTCCATCGAGAGCCCGAAGGCGACGCAGAACATCAGCACCGGCATGGTCGAAACCAGCGTGCCCACCACCGTGGTATCGAGGCCGCTGAGGTGACCCTCCTGGAAGATCCACACCAGCGCGCCGAACGTCGCGGTCAGCGACAGTGCGTTGAGCACCAGAGCTTTCAGCGGGATGATCACGCTGCCGCTCAACAGGAACAGCAGCACGAACATCACGACGGCGATCAGCCCGAGCATGGTCGGCACCCGGCCGGCGATGGCCTCGACGCCGTCGCGGTTGGACTGTGCGGCTCCCGTGAACAACGGCGTCATCCCGGCCGGCGGCGGCACGGCGTGCAACCGGTCCAGCGCTTCGTCGGACGCCGCGCTGAATGGCAGCGTCGTGGTCGTCACCGTAAGGAAGCTGGCGTCGGTACCGGTGCCGGCCTCCCGGCCGGCAGGACCGACAGCCCGTCCCCCCGCATAGGTGGCACCGGGACCGGCCGCGGCCACCACGGTCGGCACCTTGGAAAGCTCGGCCGCATAGGCGTCGATGGCGGCGTTGTCGTGAACAGCGGTATCGCGAGTGCCATTGCCGTGCAGCAGAACGATGTGCACGGGCAGGCCGGCATCCTGTGTGAAGTCACTGCGCATGTGGTCGCCAACCTGACGAGCCGACGAGGTGGTCGGCAGAATGCGGTCATCGGGGAAGCCGAATTTGATGTTCAGGAAGGGCAGCCCGACGATGACGAGCGGGATCAGGGTCACCGCGGTGGCGAACCTGGGCCGACACATCACGGCGTGAGTCCAGGTGTACCAACGTGATTCGGTCAATGCGCCGCGCTGGCCCGGCTTACCGATCCGCTTGCCGGCGACCCGGATGGCGGCCGGTGTGATGACCAATGCCGCGAGGGCGGCCATGGCCACCACCGACACCGCGCCGTACGCGAAGGACCGCAGGAAGTACATCGGGAAGACCGCCATGGTCGCCAGACACAGCGCGACAGTCGCCGCCGAGAACACCACGGTGCGACCGGCCGTGCGCATGGTGCGGCGCAACGCTTCGTCGGGGTGGGAGCCGTCGCCGATCTCCTCGCGGTACCGGCTCACCAGTAGCAGCGAGTAGTCGATCGCCAGCGCCAGCCCCAGCGCCACGGCGAGGTTGAGCGCGAACACCGAGACGTCGACGAACTCGGCCAGAACTCGAAGGATCGCAACGGAACCCGAGATCGCGAAGGCACCGACTGCCACTGGCACCAAGGCCGCGACCACCCCGCCGAAGACCCACACCAGGACCAGGAATGTCAGCGGCAGCACGATGGCCTCACTGAGGGTCAGGTCGTGCCGGCTCTGCTCGTTGACCGCCGAGTACACGGCACCAGGACCGCCTGCCGAGATCGTGAGGCCCGGATCCCGCTCGCCGACATAGCGTTCCACCAACTTGGTCGATGACGCGATGCCGGCGGTCTCGTTGCCGTCCATGAAGGCGATGACCAAGGCCGAGCGCCCGTCCCTGCTCACCAGGCCGGCCGCGACGGGGTCGGGCGCTTCGAACGGAGACAGCACCCGGGCGACGTGCCCGGTGCTGCGCAGCTCGGTGACCAACCGGTCCACGGCGGCCCGCACCGGCGTGGCGGTCACCGACACCCCCGGGTCCCTGGCCTGCACCAGCAGGTTGAGGTTCACGAAGCCGCGGTGGAACTCTTCGGTGAGTACCTTGTTGGCGCGGTTCGACTGGGCACCCGGGTCGGTGTATCCACCGGCGCCGAGCAGGTCTGCGACCGGGGCGGACAGCACCCCGAACAGCGACATCAACACGACGGTGGCGAGGAGAATCCGCTTGGGTGCGGCGATTACGGCGCGCGAGATCAGATCGAGCATCGCCCGAGTCACGCAGCCGGAGGGAAGACGTTGAGGACGACGGCGGCGCCCAGACCGCCCGCGCTCACGATGGCACCGGCACCGACACCACCGCCGCGGCGCTGCAGTTCGTTGATCAGGGTGCCGGCAACGCGGGTACCCGAGGCACCGTAGGGGTGACCGAGCGCCAGGCCGCCGCCGTGCACGTTCAGCCGGTCCCGGCCGATGTTCAGTGAGCGTTCGTAGGCGATGCCGATCGAGGCGTAGGAGTCGTGGACGTCGTACAGGTCGACGGCCTCGGTGCTGATGCCGGCGCCGTCGAGGGCACGGCGCGTGGCAGTGATCGCGGCGTCGGTCGCGCGCTCCGGCTCGGAGCCGACGACCGACCAGCCGACGATCTCGGCCAACGGGGTCAGGCCGTGAAGCGCCGCAAAGTCCGGGTCGCAGATCATCATGGCGGCGGCGCCGTCGGTCAGGCCCGTCTGGTTGCCCGGCGTCACCGTGCAGTCCTCGCCGAGGAACGACGTCAGTGCGGACAGGTTGGTCATGTTGAATTCGCGGCACGGCAGCTCGTCGGCGAAAACGTCTGTGCCGTCAACGGTTACGGCAACCTTCTCGGCGTCCAGGAGGCCGCCGTCGATGGCGTCCGAGGCCAGGGTGTGTGCCCTGGCCGACCACTCGTCGACCTCTTCACGGGTCAGGCCGAACTGCCGCGCGGTGCCTTCGCCGAGCGTGCGAGCCAGGTCGAGCGCCGGCATTTCCCCGATACCGGGATGCATCGGGGCGATCTGGGTGTCGGTGATGCCGGTGGCCGCGAAGTGCGGACCGGCCAGCGGCGACGCCGAAGGCGTATTGAGACCACCGGCGATGACGCACTTGCCCATGCCCGCCTTGATGGTCGCGACCGCTTGGTGCATCGCCATCATCCCCGACGCACACCAGCCGCCGACCGCGACGGCGGGCGTATCGAGCGGCAGCCCCATGTCCAGGGCCGAGTACCGGGCGATACAGCCGCCGCCCTGCAGCACCTCACCGAGCACGATGTTGTCGATCAACTCGGGGTCGACGCCAGAACGGTTGATCACCTCGCCGATCACGGTGCTCGCGAGGTCGAACTCAGAAACGTTGGCCAGCCCACCTATCAGCGAACGCGTGAACGGGGTTCGCGCATACGCAACGACTACAGGATTGGTCAAGGTTCTTGCCCTCCTCGGCAACGTCGTCCACGTGCGGCACCTCGCAATCCGCGGACTGCTCGAAACTGTCGTATGCGCGCGGACCTAACGGCATGGCTGCTCTTCGTCGTGCTGATCTAAGCGACTAACGGCAATAGTTTGTAGCACGCAATTCACACGCGGTCTATATTCCAACGGCGTAAATATCCACGTCAGCAGCGTTAATTATGAATTTAGCGAACTAGTTAGAACTTGTTCCAATAATCGCTTATGGCAAGTGTTGATGTAACCGCCGTCACAACCGGAACCGCATTGCCGCGCAACCGATAACAGCGTTTCAAGCAAGGGCGATCCCGGTCGCCGATCAACTCGCGGACCGCACAGTCACTTCGCCGCTACCCGCCACTGTGGCAAACCTTCAGCGGCAATCACAGCAAACGATGGGCTCGACAGCGTCCGGTAGAACATGTTCTAGTAGCGGCATGCTCGACTTCAGCACCGACACTCTCAGCCCAGAGGAAGCCGAACGCCTCCGTTCCACATTCGAGCCGCTGACCCAATCCGTCCGCGAATTGATGGACGCGACCGCCCGTAGCGACGCCGGTGCCGACGCCTTCGCGGCCGCGAAGGCCGAAATCGATTCGGCCACCGCACGTTTGCGCTCCAAGCAATTGGAGACAACCTGGGGCCTGCGCTTCACCACCGAAGGCGAATGGCTACCGTGGACCAATGCCGTTGTGGGGCTGCGTAACCCGGTCGCGCCACCGCTGACCGTCGTCCTCGAGGCGACGGACTACGTCTGGTCCGAATTCTCTCTCGGCGCGGCCTACGAGGGCCCGCCCAACCACGCGCACGGCGGCGTGTGCGCCATGATCCTCGACCACGTGCTGGGTGAAGTCTCGTCGAACGACGGCACCACCCGGTTCACCGGCACCATCAACGTCAAGTACCTGCGCCCCACGCCGCTGGGCAAGCTGCGGGCCGAGGCCCGCATCGTGCGCACCGAGGGCTTCAAGGCCTACGGCGTCGCCCACATCGCCGACGACCAGGGCATCACCGTCGAGGCCGAGGGCGTGTTCATCCAGCCGAAGTGGGCCCGCGGCTAGCATGGCCCGGTCCATCGGCACCGACGCCGCCAAGGATTGGCTCGGCGCGCACATCTGCGACCAGACCGGCCGGACGGTCCTGATCACCGGCGCCAACGGTGGTCTGGGCGCCGCCACCGCGCGGCACCTGGCCGCCGCTGGGGCCCAGGTGATCCTGGCGTGCCGCCGTCCGACACAGGCCGAGGCCCTGGCCGCCGAAATTGGTCCTGCCGCACAGACTCTGCATCTCGACCTGGCGGACCTGGACTCCGTGAGGTCCGCGGCGGCCGCATGCGGCACCGTCGACACCGTCATCGCGCTGGCCGGGGTATGCCATGTGCCCTACGGCCTGACCGCCGACGGTTTCGAATTACACACCGGCATCAATCATCTCGGGCATTTCGCGTTGGTCGGCCGGCTGCTGGACCGGATCACCGACCGGGTCGTGGTGGTCACCAGTCGCGCACACGAGTTCGTCGGCCGGCCGGGCTTCGGCAGGCTCGCGCCCGCCGATCCTGGCTGGCGCACCCGCAGGTACTCGGCGTTCGACGGGTACTGCCAGGCCAAACTCGCCAACTTGTTGTTCGCGGGTGAGCTGCAGCGCCGCCTCGCCGCCACCGGAAGCACGCTGAAAGCAGTCTCCGCACAACCTGGTTGGGCCGACACCGACGCGGGCATGCACTCCGGTCGCAAGTGGGGTGACGTCTCGTGGCGCGCCTCATGCCGGGCCATCGGCCAGCCTGCCGATGTCGCGGCCCTGTCGATCGCCTATGCCGCCGCGGCGGACGACGTGGTCGGCGGCGACTACTACGGGCCCGACAGATTCTTCGGAATGCGTGGCCTGCCGGCGCCGGCGAAGGCCGCACGCGCGGCGACCGACCAGGCCCTGATGACCGCGAATTGGGTTGCCGCCGAACACCACACTGGTGTCCGGTACGGCATCTGACCACGAAATCCGACGAGGGAGCCGACAGTGTCAACCGACGCACCGGATGTCGGCCGGCTGCCGCCGGCCCCCGATACCCCGCTGAGCCTGCGCGAACGCATCGCCGCAATCCAGTCGGCGCACAGCGGATGTGAGGTGTTCCGCGACGCCGGGGGCCCGGTCACCACCATCCGGATCGCACCGAGGTGGATGATGCCGCCGATCGTCGCTGTCACCTCACCGCAGGGCGCCCGCGATGTCCTCACCGCGACCTTTCCCACCGTCGACCGCGACTTCCCGTTCATGACCGAACAGCAGAAGCTCAACGGCGGCTCGCTGCTGAACTTCAGCCACAAGGAGTGGGTCGGGCGTCGTCGCATGCTGCAGCCGGTATTCACCACCGCGCGCATCGCCGAACTGGGCGAGCAGATGTACGACATCGCCGCCGATGCCGCGGCGTCCTGGCGCGACGGCGCCGAGATCGACCTCGACCAGGAAAGCCGGCGGATCACCATGCGAGTGCTCGGCCGCACCATCTTGGGATTCGAACCCGGTTCCTACACAGACGAATTGGTCGAACCGCTGCGCCGGATCAGCAAGTACATCGCCGACCGGGGCCGTGCCCCGGTGAAACTGCCGACCTGGGTGCCGACCAGGGAACGCCGCTTCGCGGTCAAGTTCAACAAGGTCGCGCACGACCTCGCCGCGCAGATCCTCCAGGACTGCCGCACCGATCCGCAGCTGAGCGCTCCCCTCGTCCGCGCCATGATGGACGCCCGGGACCCGGAGACCTCAGAACCGTTGACGGACGAGGAAATCTGCCACGAACTCGTCATCTTCCTGGCCTCCGGCTTGGAGACCACCGCAACGACGCTCGCCTACGCGCTGTGGGCGCTGGGCCGTCATCCCGAGATCTTCGACCGGGTCGCGGCCGAGGTGTCCGCAGTCGACGAGGCGGCGCTGCGGACCAACCCGCGCAGCCACCTGCCCTATACCGTGAGCGTCATCCAGGAGGCCCTGCGACTCGGCGGCCCGACACCCGCAGTGATGCGAATCGCCCGGCAGGACATGGCCGTCGACGGCTTCCGGGTGGAAGCGGGCAGCATGCTCCTCGTCGGCGTCTACGCCATGCATCGCGATCCGGGGTTGTGGGATCGCCCCCTGGAATTCGATCCGGACCGGTTCAGCTCAAGCCGTTCGCGTATGCAATGGCAGTTCCTGCCGTTCGGCGGCGGACCGCGCTCGTGCATCGGCGAGTTCTTCGCTCTCACCGCGGCGACCCTGGAGCTGGCGTCCGTTGTCCGTCACTGCCGGCTGACGTCACGCGAATCGACGTTCCCCATCACCGCGCCGCTCACCATAGTGCCGGACGGGCCCATCCCGGCCCTGGTCCAAACCGTCACCTCCTAGAAAGACCGCCGTGCCACGACGAGCCCCGGTCCCTGCCGCCGACCTGGACCTGGAAACCCTGACGCTGCACCAGGACGGCCGCGTCCTCACCGCGCGGTTCGACGACCCGCCCAACCAGTTCCTGTCGTTGCGGCTGGTCAAGGACATGGACCGGCTGACGCGCGCCGCAGACCAGGACCCGTCGATCGGCGCGGTGATCCTGACCGGGACCGGCGACAAGTTCATCTCGCACTCCGAGCCCGAACAGGTGCAGCTGTTCTTTCAGATGGCGACGCCACCGCTGCCGTCGCGCGCCGTGACCTGGTCCATCAAGCTCAACAACGCCGCCATGCGGGTACCGGCGCTGCTCAAGGCAACCGAGACCCGCGGCGGCGACTGGGGCACCGGCATCGTCTACAGCGCCGTCCTCAAGCGGACCATCACCCGAATGAACCGCTCGGGCGTCGTCTACCTCGCCGCCATCAATGGCACAGCGCTGGGCGGCGGATTCGAGCTCGCGCTGTTCTGCGACTTGCGCATCGCGGCCGATGCCGACCACGTCCGGATCGGCCTGATCGAGATTCTCGCCGGCCTGGTGCCGGGAGGCGGTGGCAGCCAACGACTTCCGGCCATGCTCGGCATGTCCGCCGCGCTCGAACACATGTTGGAAGGCCGCCCGCTGACCGCGCGCGAAGCACTCGAGGCGGGCGCCGTGCACCGGCTCGTAGCCGCCGACGGGCTGCTCGACGACGTGCGGGCCACCGCACAGCGACTGTCCCGCCGCTCCCCTTACGCCATCGCGGCGGTCAAGCGCGCCGTGTACTTCGGCGGTAATCGATCCCTGTCCGGTGCCCTCGACTTCGAGCTCGCGGGATTCATCGGGACCGGCCGGAATCCACGAAAACACTTGACGGCCGACGCTTTTCAGCAGGACTACGAAACCATCGGCGACAGCCCCTTCGCCACGCACATCGATCCCTGGCTATCGGGCACCCGCGTCGAGCAATAGGCTGGACTCATGCCGTCCGTCTTCAGCATGATCATCAACCGCGACCTGCCGGGCCGATTCGTCTACGAGGACGACGACGTCGTCGCGTTCCTGACCATCGAGCCCATGACCCAGGGCCACACACTCGTCGTGCCCCGGGCCGAGGTGGACAACTGGCAGGACGTGGACCCCGAGCTGTGGAACAAGGTCATGGCGGTGTCGCAAAAGATCGGCCGCGCGGTGTGCCAGGCCTTCGACACCGAGCGGGCCGGCATGATCATCGCCGGGCTCGAGGTGCCGCACCTGCACGTGCACGTGTTCCCGGCCCGTAACCTGTCCGACTTCGGGTTCGCGAACGTCGACCGCAACCCGTCACCGGAATCACTCGACGAGGCTCAGGCCAAGATCATCGCCGCCCTCGGCACCGCCGGCTGAGCCGGCCAATTCGGCAGAGTCGGCCGCGCCGTCGATGCGCGGCAGGCGCACCGTGAACCGGCAGCCCTGCCCCGGCGCGGTGGTCACCGTGACGACGCCGCCATGCGCCCGCACCAGCGAGTCGACGATCGACAGCCCCAGGCCCGTGCCGCCGCTGGACCGGGTGCGGGACGAGTCCGTGCGGTAGAAGCGCTCGAAGATGCGCTGCGCGTCCTCGGCCGACAGGCCCGGACCCTGATCGCAGACCTCCAGCACGGCATCGCTGCCCGCGGTGCCGACGCGCACCGTGATGCCCCCGGACTCCGGAGTGTGCTGCACCGCGTTCATCACCAGATTGCCCAGCACCTGGCGCAGCCGCGCTTCATCACCCATGACTTCCGGGGTGCCGGGACCGTCCAGCACTTCCAGCGACACCGCCCGCCGCGGCGCGATGGATCGCGCGTCATGCACCGCGTCGGTGGCCAGGATCAGCAGGTCGACGGGGCGCTGCTCCAGCGGTCGCTGCTGGTCCAGCCGGGCCAGCAGCAGCAGGTCCTCGACCAGCAGGCCCATGCGGCGCGCCTCGCTCTCGATGCGGCTCATCAGCATCTCGACGTCGCTGGCGGCGCCCTGCCGGTACAACTCGGCGAATCCGCGAATGGTGGTCAGCGGTGTCCGCAACTCATGACTCGCGTCGGTGATGAAGCGCCGCATCCGTTCCTCGGACGTGCGCGCCTTCTCCGCCGACTGTTCCGACGACGCGACCGCGTTCTGAATCTGCGCGAGCATGCCGTTGAGCGCCAACGACAATCGGCCCACCTCAGTGCGTGAGTCCCGTTCCGGAACACGACGGTCGAGCTGGCCGGCCGCAATGTCGGCGGCTGTGCGCTCGACCTCGTCGAGGGGCCGCAGGCTGCGGTGGACGGCCACATAGCCGGCGATACCCAGGATCAGCAGCACCGCGGCCCCGATGCCGACCTGCGACCACGCCAGCGCGCGCACCGTCGATGCCACGTCGGAAAGGTCGATCGCCACCGTCGTCAGTTCGCCGTCCGGGCCGCGCACCGTCATGGCGCGCCATTTCACGTCGGAGTGCTGGATCGAGCCGACCGTTGTCGGCACGGGGCCGACGTCGTTGCTGTCCGGCAGCGCGGGCTGGGCGTCGTTGTCATTGACGGCGATCCACACCCGGCCGTCGGGGTCGATGCCGCGGACGTAGAAGTTCGACGGCGGCCGCGCCGGGTTCGGGCCTTCGATGGGCGCGGCCGGTATGCGCCGCGGCTCCTGCGCCCAGCTGCGGGACGCGTCCAGCAGGGTCTCGTCGACGCGGTTGATCAGGCTGTGCTGCATGATCGACGTGACGGCGACGCCGGAGGCCAGCAGACCGCAGGCCGCCAGCAGCACGGTCGCGGCGACCAGCCCCACGCGCAGGGGAATGCCGCGGGTACCGTGGCCCGTCCCGTCGCTTCGCTCGCCCTGAGGGCCCGTCCCGTCGCTTCGCTCGCCCAGCCGGCCTCTCATCACTCCATTGTTGGTGATGTCCCGCCAAAAATAGTGGCTCAGCGCAGTCTGTTCTTCGCGCGAGCGCTCATCAGCGCCATCACCGCGGCTCGCGCAGGACGTAACCGACACCACGCAACGTGTGCAACAGACGCTTCTCGCCGGTGTCGATCTTGCGGCGGAGGTACGACACGTACGACTCGACGACGTTCACGTCACCGCCGAAGTCGTAGCGCCACACGTGGTCGAGGATCTTCGGCTTCGAGAGCACCGTGCCGGCGTTGATGATGAAGTAGCGCAGCAGGGTGAACTCGGTGGGCGACAGCGAAACGGGCTCGCCGGCCTTCCACACCTCGTGGGTGTCCTCGTCGAGTTCGATGTCGGCGAACGTCAGGCGGGCGCTGCGCGGTTCTTCGACGCCGCGGCCCGTGCGGCGCAGGATCACCCGCAGCCGCGCCACGACCTCTTCGAGGCTGAACGGCTTGGTGACGTAGTCGTCACCACCGAGCGTGAGGCCGGCGACCTTGTCCTGCAGGCTGTCGCGGGCGGTGAGGAAGAGGGCGGGCGCGTCTATGCCGTCGGCGCGCATCCGGCGCAGGACGCCGAAGCCGTCCATGCCGGGCATCATGACGTCGAGGATCACCGCATCGGGCTTTACCTCGCGCGCCTTGTCGAGCGCCGCCGGGCCGTTGGAGGCCGAATGGACCTCGAAGCCCTGGAACTTCAGACTGACGGAAAGTAGCTCGACAATATTGGTCTCGTCGTCGACTACCAGGATGCGTGCTTCGGGCGTCGCCTCGGGAACTGCAGCCATGGCCATGGAGCCATGGTCCTCGCGGCCCTTAAATCCTCCCTGCCCAGTAGCTGTGAAGATACTGTGAGTCACACAGGCATTTGCCAGGCCCCTCGCACCTCACGCCCACCAGGTGTGACCGGCGCCATACACTTGGCCGATGGACCTGGGTAAAGCCCTGTCAGACCTGGCCCTCACGCCGCTCCGGATCGCCAGCGCCGGCCTCGAGATCGCCGGCGGCGCGCTGTCGAGCGTGCAACACGCGCTCGGCGACACCACCCCGGGCTCGCCCGTCATGTCCATGCTCGGCCTCGACGACACGCTGAGCCGGGCCGGCCGCCTCACCCGACTGGTCGACGACGACGCTCCGCTGGGCCGGGCGCTGGCACCGGGCGGCGTGCTCGATCGGTTGCTCCGTCCGGGTGGCCTGGTGGATCAGATCAGCCAGGACGGAGGCATCCTCGACCGCCTGACCGCCGAGGGCGGTGCCGTGACACGGGCACTGGCACCAGGCGGTGTCATCGACCAGTTGACTCTCGACGGTGGCCTGTTGGACCGATTGACATCCGACGACGGCGCGTTGTCCCGAGTGCTCGCTCCCGGCGGCTTCGCCGAACAGGTGCTCGCCCCCGACGGTGTCGTGGACCGGGTACTCAGCGAGGACGGCATCGCCGCCCGCCTGATCGCGAAGGGCGGCCCGGCCGACCGCGTCCTCGCCGACGGCGGTGTGGTGGACCGCGTACTGTCTGCCGACGGCATCCTGGACCGGGTCCTCGCCCCAGGCGGCGTGGCTGACCGCGGACTCGCCGAAGGCGGCGTCGTGGAACAGATGCTCGCCGACGGCGGCCTGGTGGACCGGGTCCTTCGACCGGAAGGCATCGCCGATCGATTGGTCGGCGAAGGTGGTATCGCCGACCGGCTGTTGGCCGACAACGGCGTGGTCGACCGGGTCCTGCGCACCGACGGCATCGCCGATCGCCTGCTCGGCGATGGTGGGCCGGTCGACAAGATGCTCGCCGACGGCGGCCTGGTGGACCGACTGCTCAGCGAGGGCGGTATCGCCGAACGGCTGCTCGACGAGGGCGGCGCGATCGATGTCCTCACCGCACCCGACGGTGCCCTGATGAAGTTGAACGACGTCGTCGACAACCTCAACCAACTGGCACCCGTACTCGCCGGGCTCGCCCCGACCGTCGACAAGCTGTACGACGCGGTACTCGTCCTCAACGATGCGGTGAATCCGCTGAGCAACATCGCCGGGCGAATCCCACTGAGCCGCCAGCGCGGCAAGCGTGCCACCCGGGCAGCCGCCGCGCGGCAGGTCATCGACGAGAACGGCCAGCACCAGCCGGGATCCGGCCACTGACTCTGACGGGTTAGGATTCGGGGCGGTTTCGAACGTTTTCGGGCCACATGCCTCCCTAGCTCAGTGGTAGAGCACCGCTCTTGTAAAGCGGATGTCGTCGGTTCAATCCCGACGGGGGGCTCCAAATAGGTAGCGACCAATTGTCGGTGGCTCGTCGTAACGTCGCGCTATGAGGTCATGCCTTGGTTGTGGCACTCCGCTCGTGAGGCGCAGCCAGAAGAGCTACTGCGGTAATGCGTGCCAAGCTTCAGCACGCCGCGATGCGAGCACTAAACAGTGGCTCGAAACGGGTGTCGGGCGCATCGACAGCCACCAAGGCCATTACATCCGGGACTACCTTCTCGGCGCTCAATCCGGCTGCTGCGCGATCTGCGGCGGAGACACGACCTGGCACGACCTGCCGCTGGCGTTGGTACTGGACCACATCGACGGCAACCCGACGAACAACCGCCGGGAGAACCTGCGGCTGATCTGTCCGAACTGTGACTCGCAGCTGCCGACGTACAAGAGTCGCAACCGCGGCAACGGTCGCCACTTCCGTCGCGAGCGTTACGCCAATGGGCAGTCGTACTAGGGCAGACGAACTTCCGCCATGCCGGTCGACTCTCCCTACTGCCGGGTGAAGCGCCCGATCCAGGCCAGCGCAAGGCTGACGACGAACAGCATCGGAGCGCCGATCTGCACCACCTCCAACTGCCAGGGGCTGACGGCCGTGAGCATCCCCAGGACCACCGCGACAATGACAATCACAAGCCGCACCGCCAGCAGCGGCCGGCTTTTCAGGGCCGACACCAAGGTCCGGCGCCCGACGGTGACCACCAGCTTTCCCAGCGCGGCGCCGAGGGCGACGGTCGCCACACCGATCCCGACCCGCGGTGCCACACCCAGTGTGTTGCCCGGAGCTGCCGTGACGAGCAGCAGCCACAGCAGGAACAGCACTCCGGCAGTGCACCACCGCAGCCACCGGGCCATCGCGAGCGCGATGTTGCGGCGTGCCAAACCGCCGAGGGCGGGGTCGAGCGTGCCGGCGCCGAGAAAACCCCGCAGCGCACCCAATATCCGTCCCCGCGCCATCCGATTGACCGCCAGGTTGTGCGTCGCTATCGCATGATCGGGTTGCAGCCGGAGTGCTGCGGTGTATTCGGCATCGGATTCGGCGGTTCTGGACAACTTCCGAAAGATGTTCCCGCGCAGGACAAACAGGTCAGGATCCGAGGGCTCCAGACGGATCGCTTCGGTGACCTCGGTCAGCGCGGC
The DNA here is from genome assembly GCF_058790275.1 of Mycobacterium sp. FW102-FHT13B02. Classification (NCBI taxonomy): domain Bacteria; kingdom Bacillati; phylum Actinomycetota; class Actinomycetes; order Mycobacteriales; family Mycobacteriaceae; genus Mycobacterium; species Mycobacterium sp. FW102-FHT13B02. The sequence goes on along the minus strand of NZ_JBYTCM010000002.1, from coordinate 39,376 downwards.
ATCCAGCCAGCCTTCATCCGACAGGATCTGGGCATACACCAAGTGGGTCCGGTACTCGTTCGGGTTGCCACAGACCGCTCGCCAGGCCATCCACTTCGCCTCGTGCAGCCGCCCCTGTCCACGAAGCGCCAAGGCGTACAAGCGAATCGCGTGCTCATTGTCAGGGGCAGATTTCAACGCCGCATAGAGCCGGCGCTCGGCGCCGATGTAGTCTTCGAGCCCGATGGCGGCCTGGGCGTCGAAGATGAGCAACGCCGGATCATCCGGCGCCATCGACAGCGCGTGGGCCAGCACCTCGCGGGCGCGCTGATGGTTGTCGACGTCGAGGTATACCCGCGCCTGCTGCAGCGCGGCGTCGACAGCGTCGGCTGTCACCGAATCTTGTTGCGGCGCAGGTACTTCGCCAGGTCGTCGTAGGTGCCGTCCCGATTGCCGAATTCGACGACGTTGCGCGCGGTATCGAACCACGGACCGGTCGACGGGTGAACCTGACGCAGCGCCGCCTCCACGTCGGACATTCGCACCGGCCGTACCTGCCCGGTGTGCAGCGAGTCGGCCATCGCCAATTGCGTTGCGGTGTCACAGACATGAGCCAGATCTGCGCCGGAGAACCCCGCCGTACGAGCCGCGAGCGCGGACAGGTCGATCCCCTCGATCGGGCGATCCTGCAGATGCAGCCGCCCGATACTGGCCCGGGCCGCGGTGTCGGGTAACCCGACGAAAACCATCCGGTCGAACCGTCCCGGTCGGCGCAGCGCCGCATCGACATCCCATGGCGCGTTCGTGGCGCCCAGGATGTAGACCCCGTCGTTGCTGGCCGAGGCCGAATCCAGTTCCTCCAGCAGGGTATTGACGATGGTCCGGATGCCGGACGTGCCACTCAACGCGGATCGCCGATGGCCCAGTGCGTCGACCTCATCGAAGAACAGCACGCACGGCGCGTTACGCCGCGCGGTGTCGAAGACCGAGCGGATGCTGCGCTCGCTCTCACCGAACCAGCGGTGCAACACGTCGGCGATGCCGACCTGATAGAAGTTCGCGCCCAGCTCGCCCGATACGGCCTTGGCGATGAACGACTTCCCACACCCTGGCGGGCCGTAGAGCAGCAGGCCGCCGCGAGCCGACATTTTGTAGGCCTTCATCAGCTCGGGGTTCCGAAGCGGCCCGAGCAGCGAGAGCTCCAGCTGTTTCTTGACGGCGTCCATGCCACCGACGTCGGCGAGCCGCACCCCACTGCGCGTGACCGCCTCGAAGTCGTCCTCTCCCACTGCCTGCGCGGGTTCATCGACAAAAGCAGGCTTGACGATGTCGGATACCTGGTCTTCGGCAGCCTCCCAGTCGAACGATGACTTCGGTTGCGGGACTTCAGGTTCCGGTACCGGGACCGGGGTGGCGAGTGCCGCAGTGCATTGCTGCAACAACCTCTGCGCCGTGGCGTCGGTCGGGTCGGCCGCCAGTACCGCACCGCAGTGCGCCAATGCCTCGGCGTGCCGCCCCCGCTCGGCCAGCAGTTCCGCCAGGTGCAGGCGTAGGGCCAGCGCGTCCGGACTCTGCTCGACCGCTTGAACCAACTGCGCGATCACCGGATCGTCGGTCATTCCATCCCCCTTGCCCAAGCCGGCCTCAATCCTAGGTCGGCAGTCCCGTCAGCTGCCCGGTCACCGAGGCCCGTACCATCCGGCCGCAAGCCAATGCTGCCCGCCGATCGCGAGCGCGATCGTGACCAGCAACGCCACCACCACCGGCCACCAGCGGGCCGCACGCCGCCACAGCCGGTCGCCCGGCTCACCGTCCCCCACGCACGACTCCCTCTGAATACGTTCCGCAAGGTGTAGTCGGCTGACCGGTGGTCAACCGAACGCCACCCGGCAGTGATCTGGCACACGGCGAAGGCCGGGCGCCCAGGGGACCTACGATTTTGGTTGTGACACTGCGTGACCGCGTAGCCGCTGCTCGACGCCGCGTACTCGGCGACCGGCCGTCCACCGCCGATACCGCGGGGCTGCCCGTCATCACGCCGCTGCAGCCCATCGACCAGAGCGACGAACATGCCGTCACCGAGGTCGTGGAGCTGGCGATGAACGTCGGCGAGGTGCTGCTGGATTCCGGCACCGGCGCCATCGACACCAGCAAGCAGATCGCGTTCGTCGCCGCCACCTACGGCCTGACCGACTGCGCCGTGGACGTCACCTACAACGCCATCCACGTCTCCGCCCGCCGGGGTCCCGGCCTGCCGCCCACCAATTACATGCGCACGGTGAAGTACCGGTCGCTGGACTACACCCGGCTCGAACAGGTGGACGTCCTGATCCGCCGGATCGGCCGCGGGCACCTCGGCCTGGGGCCCGCCCGCGCGGCGTTGGACTACATCGTCGCCGCCGATCATCCGTATTCGCGCAAGGTCGCGCTGTCCGGGTGGGCGCTGATGGCCGCCGCGGTGACACTGATGCTCGGCGGCAGCCCCACGCTCGCAGTCGTCTCATTCATCACCACCGCCGCCATCTACGGAACCAACGTCGCGCTCGGCAAGCTGGGCCTGCCGTACTTCTTCCAGCAGGTGATGGGCGGGTTCATGGCGACGGTGCCGGCGGCGTTCGTCTACAAGCTGGCCATCGAGCACAGCGCCGTCGTCGCGCCGTACCGCATGATCGTGTCGGGCATCATCGTGCTCATGGCGGGGCTGTCGCTTGTCGGTTCGGTGCAGGACGCCATCACCGGCGCGCCCGTCACAGCCGCTGGGCGATTCATCGAAGTCATGGTCTACACCGCGGGCCTGGTCGGTGGTGTCGGCATCGCGCTGCGGCTCACCGCCGCCCTCGGCGCGGGCCTGCCGCCGATGCAGCAGGAAGTGCTGCCCTACGCACCGCTGCCGGTCATGGTGCTCACCGGCGGGCTCGCGTCGGCAGCCTTCGCCCTCGCCAGCTATGCCTCGCTCAAAGCGCTGACCACCTCGTTCGCCTCGGGCGCTGTTGGTGCGGGCCTGGTCGGGACGATCCTGAACGCCGGGCTCGGGCCGATCGTCGCCTCGGCCACCGCCGCGACGGTCGTCGGCCTCGCCGGTGGCATGTTGGCCCGGCGCGCGGTGGTGCCGCCCATCATCGTGGCCGTCGCCGGCATCACCCCGCTGGTGCCCGGTCTCGCGGTGTATCGCGGGCTGTCGGAGATCATGGCCGGCCAGACGGTGGCGGCCATCTCCAATCTGTTCACCGCCGTCATGGTCGGGTGCACACTGGCCGCCGGGGTGACACTCGGCGAATGGGTGGCGCGCACCCTGCGCCGTCCGCGCCTTCCGCGCCGACTGCTCGGGTCGCGCGTAGCGTAGAGCGCCATGTCCGAGACCGGAATCTGGATCGCCTGGGGCCTGCCCACCCAGGGCCGTGAACTCCAAGCCCTCGCCGCCCTGCGCAATGCGCGGGGATACCTGCAGGCACTCGTCGACGACGGGCGGATCGAAGAGTTCGACATCACGATCCTGCGCCCGCAGACCACGGAGTTGGGCGGCTTCGTCCACATCAAGGGCACGCGCGTGCAGATCGACATCCTGCGCCGCACCGGGGATTTCGAGCGCTGGGCCACCGGCATCCAGCTGGTCGCGGGCCGGGTGGCTTTCGTCGACAGCTGGGTCGACCGGGGCATCGACCACGCCATCGAGTTGTACGAGGATGCGCTGCGCGAGGCCGGCCTGACCAACTGACGGTATCGGAACAAAAACAACCTGCCGAAACGCTTCCGCGGCGCGTTCCGATGTTGTTCCATAGATTAGTTAGCTGGAGTAACAGGGGAGGCACCATGGGCGCCACCAGATATGTCGGCCGGGCCGGTCGGCTCGCCTTCGCACTCGGTATCGGAACCGCGATCGCATCCGGGCAGGGCACCGCATGGGCCGACCCGTCCGGGCAATCCGGCAGCAGCGCGCCCTCGGGTCCGGCGGCGTCCTCGCCGGCCTCCACAGGAGGCGAAAACGCCGCTACGTCGGGCACTTCCGGAACCGGCACCAAGCCACCGCACAGCAAGCCCCAACCGAAAAAGGACGACCCGAAACCTGGGTCGTCGGCGACGGGGACCGCCGGCGACGCGACTGATCCGTCCGACGCGGACACCAAGACGGAAACGAAGACCGAAACCAAGACGGACAAGCCTCCGACCAAGGGCCGCGACCGCGGCAACCTGCAGAGGAACAGCGGCGCCGTCGACCCCGCGAAGCCGCCGACCGTCACTCCCCCGAAAACCCCGAGACTCACACCGCTGACCGTCTCCGCTACGCCCGTCAAGCCGCTCGCCACCCAACCGACCACGACGCCCACCCCGGTCAGCGTGGCCGCCGTCGCACCGACGGCCTTGAAGATCACCACCAGCGCGGTCACGACCTCGCCGACGCCTGTCGCCGCGACGACGAACGTGATCACCCCGACCGTCACCGCTCCGGCCGTCACAGCACTGAACCCGGTGGCCGCCGTCGTGAATGCCGTGGCCGGCGTGCTGAATTGGGCCTTCAATCCGAATGGCAGCCCGGCACAGCCGACCCTGGCCTGGACGGTACTGGCCTTCGCCCGCCGAGAATTCGACAACCTGCTGACGGCGATCAAGCCGCAGAACGCCGCGGCCGCTCTGGTCACCACGAGCCAACCACTGACCGCCACCGCGGTGGTGGCGGCGGCGACAGTGAGCAACCCACAACCGGCCTTCCCCACTCCCGGCCAGCAGATCAGCGCCTCGACGACCTTCGTCAACTGGGTCACCGGCAACTTCGACCCCAACAACACGTACACGCGGTTCGGGGTCTGGGGCACCGACGTCGGCACCATGTGGGACAACGGGATTCCCGACAATCCGAGCACCCCGATCAACGAGCACCAGGTATTGATGGCGTTCGGCGACACCTTCAGCGGGCCCAACATGACCGGCAACTGGCTGAACAACATTCTGTTCCGCACCTCGAACACCGACCTTTCCAAAGGCATTTCGATCCCGGACGGCCAGTGGTTGAACGGCAACATGTTCGGCGGCACTCCGCTGTCGTCACCGACAACGGCACGCCAGATCATCCTGCCCTCTGGCCTCCCCGCCGGACTGCCCTCCGGAGTGACGCTGATCCCGACCTCGGGCATCTCGCTGCCGACACCGGGCACCCAATTCGGTGCCACGCAGTATCTGAGCTTCATGTCGGTCAAGCAGTGGGGCGCGCCCGGTCAATGGACCACCAATTACTCGGCAATGGCTTACTCGACCGACAACGGGGAGAACTGGACCATCGCGCCGCAGAGCGTGCGGCAGAACTGGGGCGGTAACGCCAATTTCCAGCAGGCGGCGCTGCTGCGTCCCGGAGACGGCTACGTCTACTCGTACGGCACACCGAACGGTCGAGGTGGCGCGGCTTACGTGTCCCGCGTGAGCGAAACCGACATCCTCGACGCCTCCAAATACCAGTACTACAACAAGGGCAACCCCGGCTGGTTCTTCGGCCTCGGCGCCGTCAAAGCCGGCTGGTACAACGACCCGTCGATGGCCACCCCCGTCTTCGGCCAGAGCACCGGTGCGTGCGGAATCGCCCAGGCGGGCAACAACGTCGGCGAGATGTCCGTCCAGTACAACAAGACGCTGAACAAGTACGTGACCCTCTACGCCGACCAGTTCAACAACGTCGTGATGAGCACGTCGGACACTCCGCAGGGCACCTGGTCGCAGGCGAAAGTCCTGATGCCGCAGCAGAATGGCGGCATCTACGCACCGATGATGGACCCCTGGTCGCCCTCGACCCTGGGCACCGGCACCGACCTGTACTGGAATCTGTCATTGTGGAGTGAGTACAACGTCATGCTGATGAAGACCGATCTCACCAAGGTGTAGCCGTGATCCGCGTGCCTCTCCTGACCGCTGTCGCCGTCGTCCTGGCGACAGCGATGGCACCGTTGTGTGCGGCTGATCCCGTTGCACCACAACAGGATCAGTTGTGTCCGCCGACGGCCGACGAAGCGACCACCATGCCGACGACTCCGGCACCCGTATCGGGGGCCAACACGCCGCTGCAGTGCCGTCAAGGCCGCTGGCAGCCGGTCGCGCTACCTGCCGAACCCAGTGACCGGTGGTGGAGTACCGGCCCGGCCATCGCGCTGCACGGCCAGGGCATGCGCAATCCGAACCTGATGTCCGGCACATGGAGTGGTACCCCGCTGTCCCCTGGGAACCAGTGCCATGTGACCCAGCGCGTGGTGGTCAGCGCCGGCGTGGTCAGCGCACCCGCGGCGACCGACGGCGCGCCTGATGAGACCATCCACTTCGACGTCGCGCCGACCGCATCCTCGGTCGAGTTCTCCGGTTACTGCCTCTGGACGCGAGTCGGCTGAGTCGTCAGACTACGGCGTCATCTCGTACCGACCCGCCAGATCTCGCACGGTACGGACCATGCGCTCGTAGCGCTCCGGATCGTCCACCGGGTCGGCGATCAGATCAAGCGCCAGCTTCTTCTGCGCGGCAGTCGCGCTGGTCTTGCAATGCAGCGTGGTGGCGTGCCGCGAGAAGTCGGTGACCAGGACCTCGAAGAGCTGGTCCAGCACGTCGTCGTCGGTCCCGTCGATGGCGGCCTGTTCGAGGATCAGCTGCGCGTAGGGCAGCAGAGTGAAGAGCTCACCGATGGCGAACAGGAAGTCGATGTCGTCCTGCTGGGCCGCGGTTGGCGTGGCGGCCGCGAGGAGAGTCTGGAAACCGTTGGCCTGCTTGAGGAAGACCGCCACATTCGGCAGATGCGCGAATTCCTGAAGGATGGCGCGCCAGTCGGCGAACGCGACCCGGCTCAGGCCACGGCTGGGGCCCTGCGCGAACAGGAAGTCGTCGTTGGTGAAGTCGCGGCGGCGACGCACCCGTGGCAGCGCAGTGCTGCGCAATGCCCTCGGGGCCTTCGGAATCCGTGCGATCTGCGGCACCACTGCCGAGCCTGCCGCCCGCAGGCCTGTAGCTACGGCCCGCGTCGCCGCGTTCGGCGAGTACTCCACGGGCAGCTGCTGCAGCACCAGCAGACCGGCGTCGGCGGGACGGAACATGAAGTTCTGCATGAACTTCAGCGACAGCGCCATGTTGACGTGGACGGTGCCCTCGAGGCGGGGCAGGCCGACCGAACCCAGCAGCGCCATCGGGAAGAACATGTCGTTCTCGAAACCCCGCGCGGCGATGGTGTCCGAGAGCAGCGTGACGATCTTCTCGCCCTCGCGGGTGACGGTCATCTTCTCGATGGCATTGAACAGCAGGTATCGCCGATCATTCGGCGATGCCGACCGCATGTAGTCGATGGCGCGCTCGCTGTAGAGCTTCATGCCCGCCAGCCGGGCGTAGGCCTCGGTGAGCATGCGGCGAATCTGCGGGAACTCGGTGACGTGCTGCCCGAACAGGATTCGATTCTCCGCGTGCGTGACAGCCTCGTACATGGCGTGCTCACAGGTGCCCATGGCACCGAACCCGAGGTTGAACTTGCCGATGTTGACGGTGTTGATCGCGGCGTGGAACGCGCCCTTACCGGCGTGCAGGATGTCGTCTTCGGAAACGGCATAGTTGTCCAGGTCGAAAGCCGCTACGTACATCTGGCCGTTGACGACATTCTTGCGCAGCTTGTAGTCGGAGTGCTGACTGTCGACCGCGAAGAAGAGATACCCCTCGAAATCCTCGTCGGGCTTGCCACCGTCCAGCGCGGTCGAGCTGTCCAGGATCGGTTTGTCGGCGCGGCGGCCGAACACCGAGACCATGCGGGCGAGATTGCCGTTGCCGATGTAGTACTTGCCGCCGTTCGCGCGGTAGGCGTCCGCCGAGTTGTCAGAGCTAGGCGTCAGCACCATGTCCGTGGAGTACACGTCGGCGCCGTGTTCCTTTTCTGACAGGCCGAACGCGAAGATCTCTCCGGCCTCGAGAAGCTCGGCGGCGCGCTTGCGGGCTGCGGTGTTCGACGACTGCCAGATGGGGCCCAGCCCCAGGATGGTGACCTGCCAGACGTACCAGTACTGCATGCCGTAGAAACCCAGAATCTCGCTGAACATCGCGTTGCGCGCGGTATCCCAGCGCTTGTCGGGGTCACCGCCCGCCTCCGACGCGGGGGTCAGGAACGTCGCGAAAACCCTTTCCTTCTTGAGGAATTCGATAAATTCCGCATACCAGACGCGGTCGCGATCCTGCTGCGTGAGCCAGGCCTTGCCGTGGCTTTCGAAGAACTCGATGGTCGCAGAGAAGATCTGCTGGGTCCGCTCGTCGAAGTCGGCGAAGTCCGGCTTGCGCGGGTTGAGCATGGTCATGTGGGCAAATCCTACAGAGATGAAGCAAAATTATTCAAACAAGAATAATCGTGCTACGTTCGGTGGCGTGAGCACCGATGCCGTCGCACCACCCCGGGAGCGGGCAGCCCATTTGGGCCCGGAGCGGCGCCGGCCGCAGATCCTCGATGCCGCGCTGCAGATCGCGGCGGAGTCGGGCACCGCGGCGGTGACCATCGGCGCCGTGGCCAAACATCTCGGCGTCACCCGGCCGGTGATCTACTCGTGCTTCCGCGACCGGGTGGAACTCCTTGCCGCACTGCTGGACCGGGAAGGCGAATCCCTGCGGGAGACGCTGCTTCAGGCACTGCACACCGGCCGTGGCGACGACCCGGAGACCGCCTTCATCGACGGGTACCGCGCGCTCTTGCACGCCGTCGAGAACCAGCCGGACACCTGGCGGTTCGTGTACCTGGCGCACGTGGACCCGGCGGTCGCAGACATGGTCGCCGAGACCCGCCGGGCACTCACCGCGAGTTCCTCGCGGTGGATCGCACCGGCGTTGACCACGTGGTGGCAGACCACCGACCTCAACCGCAAGATGCCGATATTGACCGAACTGTTCGTCTCCTCCAGCGAGGCCGCGGTCCGGTCCCTCCTCGACCCGGAAAACGACTGGGACGCAGACAGTCTCGGCGAGTTCTACGGACGACTCATGTGCCGCGCATTCGCCGCGGCCTAGCAACCAAGGGAGCAATCGTCGTGACGCAGCCAGTACAGCCCCTCGCCGACTACGGATTCTTCGGCCCCGACTCGGTCACCTGGAAGGTGTGGGGACACACCACCACCGCGGTCACCGGCCTACAGCGTGCCGTCGTGGTCGAGGAACTCGACCCGTCCCTGATCGCCGCGGTCGACGCCACCCAGGCCAACTACGACCGGCCCCGCACCCGCTATGACCGTACGGTTCGCTACTTCGCGACCGTCGCGTTCGGCGACAGCGAGTCCGTGGTCAAAGCCGCCGACGTATTGGTCAAGGTCCACTCCAAAGCCATTGGCACCGAACCGGTCAGCGGCAACAAGTACGACGCCAACGACCCGCACTCGCAACTGTGGATTCTGCTGACGGGGTGGCATTCCGTGCTGACCGCCTACGAACTGTACGGCGGCGGCAAGCTCACCCCGGAAGAAGAGAACCAGTACTGGGAAGAGTGCGCCATCGCCGCCGAGTTCCAGACCTGCGACCCGGCCGACGTGCCGCGTACCAGCGCCGGCGTCCGAGCGTACTTCGATGCGATGCGCCCCCACCTCGCGGTCAGTGAGGCCGCCCGCAGCATGATGGACCACCTGCTCAACGCCAAGGTGGTGCTGCCGCCGGCGCCGCTGCCGCTGCGGCCCGCCGTCGAGTTCATCAACCTGGTCCTGCGCGCGGGCGCCATCGCGACCATGCCCCGCTGGATGCGCAAGCTCAGCGGTTTCGATCAGCCGCGCGCGGTCGACATTGCCGTACGTCCGCTGCTGAAGCTGGGCTACGGGATCGTCGACGCCAATCCGCGGCTGAAATTGGCTGTGGCACATCTGATCGCACCGTCGGTAGCCCCCGTGGCCGCACCGTACATCCTGGGCGTCGCACCCGCGTCGGATGAGGTGCTCACGCCGCAAGAGGCGCGTAACCGGTACGGCTACCCGAAACCTGCTGACGCACACCATGATCTGCGCGCCAAGCAGCAGCAACGTGTCTTCGGCGAAGGCCGAGAGCCCAGCGACGAGGGGCTGATCGAATCGCAGGCGTACCTCGGAAGCCTGGCCTAACCCGCCAGCAGTTCGGCGACGAGTTCTCTCACCCGTTCCGCCGGGACGCTCGCCGCACTGTGCCGGGTGCTCGATCCGAACTGCTGCTGACGCCGCTCAGCTGGGTAGCGGCAACCCGAGCGCCGTCGCGAGAACGCCGGCCACGGCCGCCAGCAGCAACGTGACCACCACGTTTAGTCGGCTGAATACAGCAACCACCGCGACGGCCAGCACCACGTACTGCCACGCCTGACTGATCGACATGGCCAACGGCACCGCCGAGCCTAGGATCGCTCCGATGGCGGCCGGGCCCGCACCGTCGAGGAACGCCCGCACGTAACCGTTGCCACGAATCCGGTCGAAATGCTTGGCGCCCAACAAGATGAACAGGAACGACGGGCTGAATGCCACCACCGAGGCCAGCACCCCGCCGACCAGGCCCGCGGCGGCATAGCCGACGACGGCGACGGTCTGGACCACCGGCCCCGGCGTGATCTGGCCCAGCGCAACTGCATTGAGGAACTGTGGCCCCGTCATCCAGTGGTATTGGTCGACAGCGTCACCCTGCATGAGCGGAATGATGACGAAGCCGCCACCGTACGACAACGCGCCGACTTTCAATGCCACCCAGCACAGCGAACCCAATGTGCCCAGCGTCAGCGACTGGAATGCCAGCAGCGGCATGCTGCGTGCACCGGATCGGGGCAGCGTCGTCGTCCGCACCAATTCGATTACGCCACAAGCCAGCAGCACCACCACCAGCCATGGGCCCAGCACGGCCGCGGCGATCGCCCCCAGCACCAGATACACCGACCAGCGGACGGCGCTGCTGCGCCGCCGCCAGCTCGCGGGGATCAGCGCGGCTCCCGCATGCACCGCGACGGCCGCCACGGCGGCACCCGCACCCGCACCGGCCGCCAGGACCCACCGCGGCGGCGTATCAGCCAGGAACAGCGCCGCCAGCGCGAGGATGACGATCAGCCCCGGCACGATGAACGCGATGCCACCGACCAGCGCACCCAGCCGGCCACGTACCCGCCAGGCGCAGTAGATCGACAGCTGCGTCGACGCCGGCCCCGGCAACAGGTTGCAGGTCGCGATGGCGTCTTCGAATTCGGTGGCACCGATCCAGCGGCGCCGCTCCACACACAGACTGCGCAGCAGCTTGATGTGCGTGGGCGGCCCACCGAAACCGATGAACCCGATAATGCCCCACTCCCGCAGGACGGTGCCCAGTGGCACTCGGGGCGAAACATCGTCTGCCGGTGCGGTCACGACCAATCATCTTGGTGCTAGGGACACGTCACGTCCATCTCAAAGGGCTCACTCACCTGCCGCGGCGACCGCGGATCACTCAAGTCGCTGCCGGTGGCGGTGCCTTTGATGGTGTACGACCTGCCCCGCACCGCGGCTGCGGCGTTGTTGGCCTCACCGGGCTCGGAGTCGGTGTAGCCCAACGCAACGCCATCCACCGTGCCGAGCCCGACGGTGCGCACCTGTGGCGGATTGCTCGTGGTCACCACGGCACCGACCCCTCTGGACACGTCACCGATCCCGATCGTGACATAGTCACCGGCCTGGTGGCAGGTCACTCCGCCCCTGACGGCACGGGGCTGCCCGTCGACGAAAACCTGCGGCATCCGCATTTCCGAATCCGGCGAGCCGACATTCGCTTCGCCGGATTCATTCGTCGAACAGGCGGCCAGCCCTACGGCCACCACACAGATCACGACACTCTTGCGCACCAACGTTGTCCTCCTTCGGTTCCGGGATATCTGGCGGCACAAAGCCAGGGGTTACCCAGTGCGAAGGGGATCAATCGTCAGCGGCGAAGAGCTATGCGCAAACGGTGACGTAACCCAGTGGTCCGGTCACGCACGGCGGGGTGATGTAAACGCTCGGACCGTCCCAGCCGGGACCGCCGCGCCACCCGGGACCACCCCAACCCCGGCCCGGATGGCCACCCCAATCGTCATCGCCGTGGCCCCAGCCACGATCCATCGGGATGACAGCCGGATCATTCACCGGCGCCGCTGCGGAAATGCCCGCGCCGAAACCCAAAAACGCAGCTCCAAGGCTTGCTGCAAGTGCTGTAGTCGACGCAATCTTCTTGAACGTGGCCATAGCCAACCTCCGAAATAACACAATCAAATAAGCAATAAACGCCTTCGGAGTATAGGACGCTGACGGATCTGAATAAATTCCTGGGCTCGCCAATGAGCGACTCCGCCCCGGATCGACAGGCCTCGCGTAGCCTGTCAGCAAATCGACTTTGTACGAGGGATCCGGATGAAGCGCACACGCACGGCAGCTCTGCTCGCGGCGGTCTCGTCGGCGGTCACCATCGTGATGGCGGTGCCCGCCCACGCCGACGATCAGGTCGACCCCATGTTCCTGCAAGCCCTGCACGACAAGGGCTTCATCATGCCGAACAACACCGCCCTCAAGCTCGCGCACGGCACCTGCACCGCCATGCGAAGCGGCGGCGTCAACTCGGCGCTGACCTACCTCAAGAAGAACGCCGGCAACATGTCCAACGACGACGCCGTCAAGTTCGGCGGGCTGGCCATCTACGCCTACTGCCGGGAGCTGGCGCCCAAGTAATCAGGACTCGGCCGGTGCGTCAGCAGTCAACACGTGGGCCGCCTCCATCAGCATCCAGCCGGCCACCTGCACCGAGAGGTCCCGTTCTGGGATATCTGATGAATTGACCGCGCCGTCAACGGATTTCGCCTTCTCGCCGGTGTCCTTCGGCAACTCGGCAGCCCGGTTCCAGAACGCGCCGAACAGCGGGATGCCGTTGACCGACTGCCGGTAGTCCCATGCCGACTCTGCCGAGTTGAGCACCAGCTCGCGGGCAGTGGCCCTGGCCGCTTCGTCGTCCTCGGTGTCCCCGGGCAGCGTGGCGGCCACCAACGTCAGGTAGCGGGCCAGGATGGCACCGAACAGACCACCGTCGCCGCCACCGGCGCCCCGGATCACACCGTCCTCGACCATGTGGTCCTTGACTGCCGCCACCAGCCGACGCACCCGCTCGGCATGCCGTGAATCCCCGGTTCGCACGGCCAGTTCCACTTCCAGTCCCAGCACCACGCCCTGGCAGTAGGTGTACTGGGCACGCACCATCGAGCCGGCCTTGATGCCGTCGAACACCAGGTGCGTATCAGGGTCGATGAGCGTGTCGTCGATCCAGTCGGACATCTGCTGCGCCCGCCGCAGCCGGTCGTGGCGGGCCAGGAAGATGCCGGCCGGGCCGTTGGCGGGGGCGTTGAAGAACTGATCCTGTTTGCGCCACGGGATGCCGCCGCCGTCCTCGGGCACCCAGGCGTTCAGGAACTGGTCGGCAAACGTCTTGAGCGCCTTGGGCCGCGCCACGCCGGCCAGCCGGCCCGAGCGCTCCAGGGCCAGCGCCATCCACGCCATGTCGTCGTAGTAGTTGTTGGTCCAGGGCCCGTTGTTACGCAGCCGATGTCCGCGGATTTGACGGCTGATGCGGTCCAGGCGGTACTCCTGCGGGTCGCGCAGCTGCGCATCGATCATGCAGTCGAGCAGGTGCGCCTGCCACCAGTAATCCCAGCTCTTGAACAGCCGGTCGGCCCGCGTCGACGGCCAGGCCACCACGCCCAGCTGGGTTCCGGGTATGCCCCAGAGCCGCCGGATATGCCGATTGAACACAGCCGTTTCGGCGCTGGCCGCACGGTTCGCCCAAACCGCATCCCCGTCGCTCCGCTCCACCGGACGCTGATCCATGCGGTCCATCCTGCCCTACCAGGCCCGATCGAGTCCTGCATGTTGAGTGATCCAGGTATGCATGACGATCCCGGCGGCGACCCCGGCGTTGATACTCCGGGTGGAGCCGAACTGCGCGATGGAGACCGTCATCATCGACCCCGTCTTGGCGTCGTCCGTGATACCGGGCCCCTCCTGCCCGAAGATCAACAGGCAGGCGCGGGGCAGCGTCGTCTCCTCCAGCCGCACCGAGCCGGGCACGTTGTCCACGGCCACGGGGGTCAGGCCGGCACCCTCGGCGAAGGCCAGCAACTCGGCGGTGGTGGCGTGGTGCATGAGTCGCTGATAGCGGTCGGTCACCATGGCGCCGCGGCGATTCCACCGTCGCCGGCCGACGATGTGCACGGTGTCCACGGCAAACGCGTTCGCGGTGCGGACCACCGCGCCGATGTTGGCGTCGTTGCCGAAGTTCTCGATCGCGATGTGCAGCGGGTGCCGGCGCTGATCGATGTCGGCGATGATCGCCTCACGTGTCCAGTACCGGTAGGCATCGACGACGTTGCGAGTATCGCCCTCGCGCAACAACTCCGGGTCATAGCGCGGATCGTCGGGCAGCTCGCCCGGCCACGGGCCAACGCCGGGCCCGGTTCCCCACTCGGTGGGGCCTGGCACGTCGGCCTGATCGGCGACGTGATCACTCACGCGAAATCCACACCGCCGCATGGGTTCCCACCACGGTAACGGTGGCGTACAGCAACGCCTGGTTGATATCACCCTGCGTGCACAGCGAGGCGCGGGTCGAGATCGCGCCCAGCTTGGAGTCCGGCAGCACCAGCAGCGTGGCACCGTAGATGTCACACATGTGCGACAGGCCGGGCGGCGGCAGGGTCGGCGCCACCGCGATCATCAGCGGGCCGCCCCGCTTGGCGGAGTCCGTTTTGTATCGGCTTGCCAGGCCGCCGATTTCGAGGCCGAGCAGCATATAGCCCTTGCCGGTGAACGCCGTCGGATCTCCCAGCGCCGCGGGGATCAACTGCCCACCGTCGGCCCGGAAGCCGTCGACACTGGTCGCCTTCAGGGTCAGTCCGGTGTCGGACTCATTGGTCGGCGTCAGGCCCACCGGGTACGCCGCGCCGTAGGCCACGGTGGTGTCCTTGATGCGGTCGGCCGGCGAGTACAGGTAGACGCCGCGCACCTGCGACTGGTCGCGCATCGGGCCCAAACAGACCGTGCCGGTTACCTTGTCGGGGTTCTGGACCACCGCCGGATTGATCTTCAGGTTGGGAACGCCGTCGCAGCCACCGATCACGTTCGACTCGAGAGGGTGCGCCAGCGCGCCGTACAGACCGAAGCGCAGCGTCTCGGGCTTGGCGTGTTCACCGCCGGCCTTCGCGGCGGCCATGTCGACATCGACCAACACCTGGTCGTCTTGGAAGCGCAGGTTGGAGACGGACACGTTCCAGCCCAGCAGCGACTGCGATTCGCCGATTTTCGCACTGGGGGCACCGTAGATGCTGTTGTCGGCGGAACCGCCACCCGAACAAGCGACCAGCACACCGGCCAGCAGCACAGTCAGCAGCCGCGAGGCCAACGTGCGAACAGACATGCGGCTCAGGTTAGCCGGACGACCTCAGCGCTGATAATTGGGCGCGGGACGGCCGTTGCGGGCCGGAGCGAACTGCGTGTAGCGACCGATGTCGGCGCGGCCGGGAGCCTGGTTGCTGCGGCCGGCGGGCAGTTCGTTCTGACGCATCGGGCCGGCGCTGAGCGGGCGGCTCGGCGAACCGCTACGACGGGCGACGGCCTGGCCGGCGACGCTGTTCTGGCCGGACGGCACCGGCGGCAGCACCCGCAGCAGGTCATTGAACTGACGGACGGTACGCAGACCCTCATCCCATTGCGCGCGGGTGCTGGTGATCGGCATGGACACCAGGGTCCAGTTCTGCTCGTTCCACATGATCTCGGCGCAATCCGGGGCGGTGTGCGAGAACGTCACCATGCGGCGGTCGCAGGCGCGCCGGGCGGCATCGAGGTTGGTGGAGTAGACCATGCGGGGTCCGATGGCACCGAGGAGCCAGATGTCGTTTTCCCGCGGTTCCGGGATGTCCTTCAGCCGGACGTCCACCGCGACGTTGGTGCCGACCTTGCGGTGCAGGGCGATGACGGTGGCCACGTCGTCGAGGTCGAAGATGAACACGGCCTCACCGCGGATCTGACCGAGCACGACGTTGCGGGCGTGTACGTTCTCGCCGACGGTCGACATGATGCCGCGGCTCCACCGCTTGACCAGGTCGGGAGTCTCGTGTTCGTAGTCGAACCCGTGTGACTTGGCCCAGGACTTGCGGCGCCGGCCGAGGCCACGTCGACGGTCGATGTCGACGTACAGCAGCACTGCCGCACCCACGAAGCAGAGCGCGGAAAGCGTGAACCAGAGCGGGACCATCGGGCCAAGCCTACTGGTTGCTACCCGGATTGCTCGAACTCGAATTGGTAACAAGCTGGTCACATGCTATTTGAGGTACGCCACGATCGCGTTTGTGAGCCCCCGTCGGGCCATGTCGAGATCGGTATACGTGCCGAGCTGACGCTCCGAGGCGATACCGCGCATGGCGCCGGGGATGAAGGCGGCCACCTCGCGCACCCGCTCGGGGTCCACGTCCAGGTCCGCGAAGGCCTGTTGGCAGGTCTGCAGCCAACTCCGCCCCCATGACGAGAGCTCCGCGGCCGTCTTCGGATAGAGCCGTTCCAGTTCGGCATGATCCCGCGGGAGCGCCGCCCGCAGATTCTCGATGGCCCGCGAGTCGCCGACGGTCAGGCCGTCGTACAGCAGGTCGATGATGGTCGCAACGCGTTGCCGCAGCGTAGCGCCGCTGTCGTGGTGGCTCAGCATGCCTGCGCGACGCTCGGCGGTGCGGCGGAGAACCGCGGCCCAGAAGCCGTCAATGTCGCCGAACTGGTACTTCACCGCACCCCAGGTGGCACCGATCTCCTTGGCGATCCGGTTGGCCGATACGGCGCCCGGGTCTCCGGTGGCCAGCGCCTTGCGTGCGGCCTCCAGCATGCTTTCCCGGGTGGCGTCGCCGCGCTTGTTGGTCCGGCGCACGCTCACCTCTGTCATCTTCAGCAGGCTAGCCCCTCGCCCACAGTTTCGCAGAACCCTCTACCAAACCCTTCACAAGTTTCACAGAGCCCCCTACGATTCGGGTCATGGCCAAGCCCACGTTGCCCATGAAACCGACGGGATGGTTCCAGGTCGCCTGGTCGGACGAGGTCGGTGTCGGCGCGGTGCACGCCATGAAGTACTTCGGCGAGGAGATGGTCGCCTGGCGCTCGGAATCCGGCGCGGTCACCGTGATGAACGCCTACTGCGAGCACCTCGGTGCGCACCTCGGCTTCGGCGGTCACGTCGTCGGCGACACGATCCAGTGCCCGTTCCACGGCTGGCAGTGGAACGCCGCCGGCCACAACGTCTGCATCCCGTACCAGGACCGGCCCAACCGCGGCCGGCGGATTCGCACCTACCCCGCGACCGAACGGAACGAGGCCATCTACATCTGGCACGACGTCGAGGGACGCGAGCCGTTCTTCGAGGCGCCCGATGTGTTCGCCTCGTTCCACGACGGCAGCACCGCCGCCGACTACTACCCGCAGCAGCGGCTCTTCCGTGACGCACTCGAGTTGCATCCGCAGTACGTGCTCGAGAACGGCGTCGACTTCGCGCACTTCAAGTTCGTGCACCAGACCCCGATCGTTCCGGTCTTCACCCGCCACGACTTCGCGGCGCCGATCTCGTACGTCGACTTCACCATCACCTTCGAGGGCAGCGACCAACAGTCGATCGACGACGTGCGCAGCGGGGTCGAGGCCATCAACGGCGGTTTGGGCATCGCGGTCACCAAGAGCTGGGGAATGATCGACAACCGCACCATCTCGGCCGTCACCCCCGTCGACGAGTCCACCTCGGACGTGCGGTTCATGGTCTACATCGGGCGGACGCCCGGCAAGGACAGCCCGCGAGCCGCTGAGCGTGCTGCCGCGTTCGGCGACGAGGTGATCCGGCAGTTCACCCAGGACATCCACATCTGGTCGCACCAGCGCTACTCCGATCCGCCGGCGCTGGCCACCGCCGAATACGAAGGCTTCACCGCAATCCGCAAGTGGGCCATGCAGTTCTATCCCGAAAGGTCGAACGAAGATGTCTCCTGAGTCAACGCCGGCGATCCGCGTCTTCCAGGTGGCGACCGGCAACGTCGGCACCGAGATGATCAAACGCATCGGCAAGCGCTCCGACCTCGAACTGGTCGGGTTGCATTGTTACACAACGGAAAAGGTCGGGCGCGACGCCGGTGAGATCGCCGGCATCGGGCCCATCGGCGTCATCGCCACGGGGTCGGTCGACGAGATCATCGCCGCCAAACCCGACGTGCTGACCTTCCACGGCGTCTTCCCCGACGAAGATCTCTACGTGAAAGTCCTTGAAGCCGGGATCAATATCGTCACGACGGCCGACTGGATCACGGGCTGGCATCGCGACACCAACCATCCCCACCCTTCCGGAAGGCCGGTCAGCCAGGTCCTGGCGGAAGCGGCCGCACGTGGTGGTTCTACGTTCTACGGCACCGGCATGAACCCGGGCGTCAACCAGATCCTGGGCGTGGTGTGTTCGGCCGATGTCGCCGAGATCGAGAACGTCACCACCATCGAATCCGTCGACGTGTCCTGCCACCACAGCAAGGACACCTGGATCGAGGTGGGATACGGCCTGCCCGTTGATGATCCGTCGATCCCGGCGAAGCTGGAGAAGTACACCCGGGTGTTCGCCGACAGTGTGCTGATGATGGCCGACTGCTTCGGGCTCGAACTCGACGAGGTGAAGTTCAGCTACGAACTCGGGGCCTGCACCAAGGATGTCGACCTCGGCTGGTACACGCTGCCCAAAGGCTCGCTGGGCGGCAACTACATCAAGTACCAGGGCATGGTCGACGGCGTGCCGCGCATCGAGACCCACCTGGAATGGCAGATGACACCGCACACCGAGCCGAACTGGAACATCAAGGGCTGCTACATCACCCAGATCAAGGGCGATCCGTGCGTCTACAACAAGCACATGATCTACCCGAAACCCGGTGTGGACCTGTCCAATCCGAACAACTTCGCCTCGATCGGCATGACGGTGACCGGGCTGCCCGCACTCAACGCCATCGCCTCGGTGGTCAAGGCGCCGCCCGGACTGCTGACGAGCGCCGACGTGCCGCTGCGCGGATTCGCCGGCCGCTTCAACATCTAGCACGGTGATCGTGCACCCGCTGCCTCAGGCGAGAAGTACGTAGCTTCAATCATCAGGCACTGCCTGCCATCCTGATTGAAACCAGGCACCATTTTCGGACCTCAGCGGTCCTTGAGTTCAATCTCCAACGTCAATTGACCGTCCCGATTGAACTCACGTACTTTTCCGTCCGCATCTTGTTGCGGCGATCACGTGAATCCGCCCGTCCCCCATAGTGAAACCCCCTATTTGCAATGAAATAGGGGGTTTCACTTTGGGGGAACAGCTCAGCCGAGCACCAGGCTCTCGCCGTCCGCGCTGAGGTTGACCGGGACGACGTCGCCGTCGTGTACCTGGCCGGCCAGCAGCATCCTGGCCAGCTGGTCGCCGATGGCCTGCTGCACCAACCGGCGCAGCGGACGGGCACCGTAGAGCGGGTCGAAGCCGCGGTCGCCCAGCCACTTCTTGGCCTCCAGCGACACCTCGAGCTGCAGTCGCCGCTGGGCCAGCCGCTTCTGCAGCTGAGCCAGCTGGATGTCGACGATCTGCACCAACTGACTGGGTTCCAGGGCGTCGAACATCAGTACGTCGTCGAGACGGTTGATGAACTCCGGCTTGAACTTTGCCCGCACCGCCGCCATCACCTGCTCCTCGGTGCCACCGGCGCCGAGGTTCGAAGTCAGGATCAGGATGGTGTTGCGGAAGTCGACAGTGCGGCCCTGACCGTCGGTCAGCCGTCCTTCATCGAGCACCTGCAGCAGTACGTCGAACACGTCCGGGTGGGCCTTCTCGATCTCGTCGAACAGCACCACCGTGTACGGGCGTCGCCGCACCGCCTCGGTCAGCTGGCCACCGGCGTCGTAACCGACGTAGCCCGGAGGGGCACCGACCAGACGAGCCACGGAGTGCTTCTCGCCGTACTCGCTCATGTCGATGCGGACCATGGCGCGTTCGTCGTCGAAGAGGAAGTCCGCCAACGCCTTCGCGAGCTCCGTCTTACCGACACCGGTCGGTCCGAGGAACATGAACGACCCCGTGGGACGGTTCGGGTCGGCCACACCGGCACGGGCGCGACGGACCGCATCACTGACGGCCTGCACCGCGCTCTTCTGGCCGATAACCCTCTTGCCCAGCTCCTCTTCCATGCGCAGCAGCTTGGCGGTCTCACCTTCCATCATTCGGCCGGCCGGGATGCCGGTCCACGCCGACACCACGTCCGCGATGTCGTCGGGGCTGACCTCTTCCTTGAGCATGACGTTCTCGCGGGCTTCGGCAACCGGGAGCGCGGCGTCGAGTTGCTTCTCGACCGCCGGAATCCGGCCGTACCGCAGCTCGGCAGCCTTGGCCAGGTCACCGTCGCGCTCGGCCCTGTCGGCCTCACCGCGCAAGGTCTCCAGCTGTTCCTTGAACTCGCGGACGATGTCGATGGCGTTCTTCTCGTTCTGCCACCGCGTCGTCAGCTCAGCCAGCTTCTCCTTGTAGTCGGCCAGCTCCGAACGCAGTTTCTCCAGCCGCTCCTTCGAGGCGTCGTCCTCTTCCTTGGACAGCGCCATCTCCTCGATCTCGAGGCGACGGACCAACCGCTCGACCTCGTCGATCTCGACGGGCCGGGAGTCGATCTCCATGCGCAGGCGGGAAGCGGCCTCGTCGACGAGGTCGATGGCCTTGTCCGGGAGGAACCGGCTGGTGATGTAGCGGTCAGACAACGTGGCAGCCGCCACCAGCGCCGAGTCGGTGATGCGCACACCGTGGTGTACCTCGTAGCGTTCCTTGAGGCCGCGCAGGATGCCGACGGTGTCGTCGACCGACGGCTCGCCGACCAGCACCTGCTGGAACCGGCGCTCGAGGGCGGCGTCCTTCTCGATGTACTTGCGGTACTCGTCGAGCGTGGTGGCACCGACCAGGCGCAGCTCGCCACGGGCCAGCATCGGCTTGATCATGTTGCCGGCGTCCATGGCGGACTCGCCGGTCGCGCCGGCACCCACGATGGTGTGCAACTCGTCGATGAAGGTGATGACCTGCCCCGCCGAGTTCTTGATGTCGTCGAGGACGGCCTTGAGCCGCTCCTCGAATTCACCGCGATACTTGGCGCCGGCCACCATGGACCCCATGTCCAGGGAGACGACCGTCTTGTCTCGCAGGCTCTCCGGCACGTCGCCGGCCACGATGCGCTGGGCCAGGCCCTCGACGATCGCGGTCTTGCCGACGCCGGGCTCACCGATCAGCACGGGGTTGTTCTTCGTGCGCCGCGACAGGACCTGGACGACGCGACGAATCTCGTTGTCGCGGCCGATGACCGGGTCGAGCTTGCCTTCCCTCGCGCGGGCGGTCAGGTCGGTGGAGTACTTCTCCAGCGCCTGGTAGGTGCCCTCGGGATCGGGGTTGGTGACGCGAGCACTGCCTCGGACCTTCACGAAGGCGTCCCGCAGCGTCTGCGGCGCGGCACCATGGTTGACCAGGATCTTGGCGACATCGGAGTCGCCGCTGGCCAGGCCGTACAGCAAGTGCTCGGTGGAGACGTATTCGTCGTCCATCTCGGTGGCCAGATGCTGGGCAGCCGTCAGGGCTGCGACCGACTCACGAGACAGTTGCGGCGTCGAGTTGGCACCACTGGCGCTCGGCAGCTGGTCGATCAGCCGCTGCGCTTCGGCCCGGATGGTCGCGGGTTCGACGCCGACGGCCTCCAGCAGCGGTGCGGCGATGCCGTCGTTCTGCGTCAGCAGGGCCATCAACAGGTGCGCCGGACGGATCTCCGGGTTTCCGGCGGCAGTCGCCGCCTGCAACGCTGAGGTCAGCGCCGCCTGAGTCTTCGTGGTCGGGTTGAACGAGTCCACGACACCTCCCTTTAGTGTTGAGAAAATGCTTGTCGGTCAGTTCAACGCAGTCAATGTTGAGTCTGTTCCGCTCAAGTCTAGGAAATTTCGACCACTTTTCAAAACAGCCACAAGTCCTTTTCCAGGCTGCCCGAATGCCCTTTCCGGCACAGGCATACTTGTCGCGACCGCGAAGGGGTGCAGCGAATGACCGATTGGGTTTCGGTATTGACCGAACTGATTCCTCTGGCATTGGTGATCGCCCTGTCGCCACTGTCGATCATTCCCGCAGTGCTGGTGCTGCAATCCCCCCACGCCCGAATTACCGGTCTGACTTTTCTCGCCGGATGGCTCGTAGCCATCGCCGTGCTCACCGGGGTGTTCGTCCAGCTCTCCGGTCTGATGCCCGAGGCCGGCCAGCCGTCGACCACGGCGTCGTGGGTGCGCATCGTGATCGGCGTCCTACTGGTTGCCTTCGGCATCTACCGCTGGGCCAACCGCAAGCACGACGCGCAGGAGCCGGCCTGGATGCGGAAGCTGACCAGCGTCACCCCGGCCCGGGGTTTCGTGACCGCCGCGGTACTCGCGGTGGTGAACCCCAAGGTGCTGTTCATGTGTGTCGCCGCCGGCCTGGCCATCAGCACCGATGAACTCCCCCGCGCGGCCACCTGGGCGTCGGTGCTGTATTTCGCGGTGGTGGCAGGCAGCTCGGTCGCCATCCCCGTCCTGACCTACGCGGCCGCCGGCGAGCGACTGGACCCGGCCATGGCCCGGCTCGGCGCCTGGCTGCACCGCCAGCATGCAGTGCTGGTCGCCGGAATTCTGATCGTCATCGGACTCCTGGTCGCATACAAGGGCCTTAGCCACCTGTAGCTGGTCAGGCGGGTTACCGTTAACCATGTCCGAATCCGACTTCGGCGATTTCGAGTTCGAGCGGAAGTTCCTCGTCCGCGATCTGCCCGCCGTCACCGCGTCCGACCCGAGTCCTGCCCTGATCGTGCAGGCATACCTGTTCGCGTCGGACGGGTATGCCGTCCGGGTGCGGGTCCAGGGTCCCGCGCCGGCCGATCTGAGCAATCCGCCGATCGACCTCATCGACGCCATCGGCAGCGACTCGCTCGGCACCATGACCGCCAAAGGACCGGCAGCCGGTGGCACCCGCTACGAGGCCGAGCGTGAACTCGATCCGCTGGTGGCCGGCGAAATCATCCGTCGCGCCGACCATGTCGTGACCAAGGTGCGGTATTCGGTGTGGCTCGGCGAGGACGGCTGGATCGTCGACCGGTTCCTGGGCGGCAATGCCCCACTGCTGCTGGCCGAGGTGGAACGCGGCGGACCGGTGGTCGATCTGGCGATCCCGATGTTCTGCGTCACCGAGGTGTCCGAAGACGACCGGTTCCGGAACGAGTACCTGGCCCACCAGCCGTACGGGACATGGGCTGACGCACACCGGCGCGAACTCGATCTGCTGGGCCCCACCTTCGTCAGCACGTTGGGGCAGAACCACTTCGACACCACGTCACCGACGCCCGATGGGACTTGACGACCGCGAAGCCCTGATGACGGTGCGCGCCGCGGTCGCCCCTGCCCGCGGCGGGGACGGCGTGATCAGTCGCTTCTACGCCCGCTGGTTCGCCACCGACCTGGCGGCGCGGGATCTCTTTCCACCCGACCTGACCGCCCAGCGCACCGCATTCGGTCAGGCGCTGTTCTGGGTGCTCGGCGAATTCATCGACCAGCGGGCCGAAGAACCCGTGGCGTTCCTGGCTCAGCTCGGCCGCGACCACCGCAAATACGGTGTGACACCTCAGCATTACGTAGCACTGCACGACGCGTTGCTGGCGACCCTGCGGGCGGAGCTCGGTGACCGCTGGGACGCCCGCGTCGCCGAAGCCACCACGCACGCCGTCGACCTCATCGTCGGCGTCATGCGCGGCGCCGCCGACTCCGAGCAGACCCCGCCGTATGTCGACGGCACCGTTGTCGAGCACCTGCGGGTGGCGCGCGACGTGTCGGTGGTGCGGCTGCAACTGGACCAGGCGCTCTCGTACCACGCCGGCCAGTACGTCGCGGTGCAGGTGCCGCAATGGCCGCGGCGCTGGCGGCACCTGAGTCCGTCCATGCCCGCCGATGCCACTGGCGCCATCGAGTTCCACATCCGGTCGGTCAGCGGCGGCATGGTGAGCACCGCGATCGTCAACCAGACCATGCCCGGCGACCGCTGGCGACTGTCGAATCCCCATGGTGGAATGAATGTTTCACGCTCCGACGGAGACGTGCTCATGGTCGCCGGCAGCACCGGGCTGGCACCGCTGCGGGCGCTGCTGATGAACTTGTGCCGCGAGGCCGAGAACCCGCGCGTGCACCTGTTCTTCGGCGGCCGCTATCCCTGCGACCTCTACGACCTGCGCACGCTGTGGGAGATCGCGGCCACCAACCCGTGGCTGTCGGTGACGCCGGTGTCCGAGTACTCCACCGACCCGCCGTGGGCCGCCGACTATCCCGATGTCCAACCGCCCCGCGGGCTGCACGTCCGGCAGACCGGGCTGCTCCCCGACGTGGTGACGAGCTACGGCAGCTGGGGCGACCGGCAGATCCTGCTGTGCGGCGGACCGAAGATGGTCGCCGCGACCGAAGCCGCTCTGATTGCCAAAGGCGCTCCGCCAGAACGTATTCAGCACGACCCGTTGGCCCACTGACGCTGGAGGATTCCGATGGCCGAACTCGATACCGTCGTACTGCACGACCCCGAGTCGACGATGACCGCGACGTTCGTGCCCGCCGCCGGGATGATCGGCACGTCGTTTTCCGATGGGGATCTGGAGTTCCTGGGCCAGCGGCGCGGGCTCGACGCCTATCTGACCAACGCCAAGACCATGGGCATCCCGCTGCTGTATCCGTGGGCGAATCGGTTGGGCGCCAACACCTACGACGTCGACGGTGGCGCTGTCACACTGACGCCCGGATCGGGCGGCGTCCGCACCGATGAGCACGGCTCGCCCATGCACGGCATCCTCGCCGCTTACCCGGGCTGGCTGATCACCGAGCAGTCGGTCAATTCAGTCACCGCCGCAGTGGATTTCAGCCGGCCCGGCCTCCTCGCATCATTTCCCTTTCCGCACGTACTGACGCAGCGCGTCACGCTGACCGGGCGGGTATTGACGATCGAGACCAGCGTTCGGCCGTCCGCGTCTGCGGCAGTGCCGCTGTGTTTCGGCTATCACCCGTACCTGACCATTCCCGATGTGCCGCGGGCGGATTGGGTGCTGCAGACGCCGGCCCTACGCCACCTGCCCACGGACGATCGCGGGTTGCCCACGGGCGCTACGGAGGGTTGGGCGGCCCGCTCCGGGCCGCTGGGCGACACCGCCTACGACGACGGTTTCGACCAGGTGCCCGACGGCGCGCAGTTCATTCTCAGCGGCGGTGCCCACCGGATCACGGTGACGTTCGAAACCGGCTACCCCGCCGCCCAACTGTTCGCGCCGCCGGGCGACGCGTTGGTGGCCATCGAGCCCATGGCCGCGCCCACCGACGCCCTGCGCCGCGGCGGCTATCGCCTCGCTTCCCCGAGCCGGCCGGTGACAGCGCGGTTCTCGATCGGAGTTTCCGAAATACCCGCTGGTGCCGCACACTCCTGACGTGACTACGCAAGACCGCCTCGACAGGTGGGAACACCGCGCGGAGTGGCCCCTGGCCGCCGTGGCCGTCCTGTTCCTGGCCGCGTACAGCGTCGACGTCCTGGTCCAGCCGCACGGGCTCGTCGCGCGGCTCGTGTCCCTCTCGACCACGCTCGCGTGGGCGGCGTTCACCGCGGACTACGCGGCACGTCTCTATCTGGCCCCCGACCGCAAGGACTGGTTCTTCCGGCATCTGGTCGACCTGGCCATCGTGCTGCTGCCGCTGCTGCGGCCGCTTCGCCTGCTCCGGCTGGTCGTGCTGGTGGGCGCGCTGCAAAAGGCCATCGGCAACGCCATCCGCGGCAAGGTGATCATCTACACCATCTCCGGTGCCGTGCTGTTGGTGTATGTCGGGGCGCTGGCGGTGTACGAAGCCGAGCGCGGCGCACCCGATGCCCACATCACGAGCTTCGGCCTGGCCGTGTGGTGGGCGATGACCACGATCACCACCGTCGGCTACGGCGACATGTATCCCGTCACCACCACGGGCCGAATCATGGCCAGTCTCATGATGATCGGCGGGATCAGCCTGGTCGGTTCGATCACGGCGACCATCGCGTCGTGGATCGTGCAGAGCGTGTCGGACGACGATCAGAAACAAGACGCCGCCACCGCGGCGCACATCGACCAGCTGCGGGGCGAGATTGCCGAGTTGCGGGAGTTGGTGCGCAGCAACGTAAGTGAATCAGCCACCGCCAACTGAGCGGCGTCAGTCAAGGCTGGCCGAGCAGCGCATCTACCGTCGGGGAAATCTGGTCGGCCAGCTTCTCCGCGGCCCCCGCACTGAGGTGATCGGTGTCGTAGAAGTTCAAGACCTCGGCGCTCTGTGCCCTACACATGAGCTCATCACAGATCACCTTGGCCGGGTCGATCACCCGTGACCGGTTTCCGAGCCCGGCATGCAGCTTGTGAAACCACTCGGGAGTGCCGCCCCAGTACCGTTGTTCGATGCTCATCGGGACGTCGCAGGTGAATGTCCGCCACCGCCTCGTCTCGCATTCGGGCCCCGGCCTCTCCAGCTCTGGCGATACGCCGACCAGGTCGACACCCACCTGCGCCTGGTCCAATCGCGCCAGCAGCGCCGGCGTGCCGGCCGTCACCAAAGGCTCGCTGTCCGCGGCCAGAACTTGCGATTCATGTGCCAGGCTGGGAAACAGTTCGCGCTGACCCAGGTAGATCGGCCAGCGCCCGGCGATGATGACGCGGACGTCCCTTCGGGCCTTGACCGCGTCGAGGACCCACTCCAGCGCAACGTTGTTGTGCTGTTCGCATAGCTCAAGACGGGTCCGCTCCAATCCATAAGGAATGGCCGGCAACTTGGCGGCACGCGGCAGGTAGGGCGGGCAGGTACCCCGGGCCATCGCAACCACATTGACCGGCCGGCCGTGCACCGCCTTCACCACACCCGGAAGCAGTGCCTGCGCATACGAATCGCCCCACACCACCACCGACGGCCGAGCCGGATCGAAACCAGGCAGCGGGCACACCTCGTATTCGGGTTTCTGAACCAGTGCGGTGTCGTGGATGCACTCGGCGGGAAATGCGGTGTCATGCTTCGCGTGCGCGACAGTCGGCCAGTTGTGCGCTTTCGCCAGCTGGTCGGCGAACAATTCCGACCCGAGTGCCAACGCACATGTAGCAGCGATGGCCAACAGTCCGGTCAGCACTGTCCTGCGGCCCGCCGGAGCGCGAAAGCGCGGCTCCCAGTATCGGTAGCTGGCAAAGGCCAGCACCAGTGCGAAACCTACGACGATCACCCGCAGCCATACCGGTGGTTCCCTGAGATACCACGTCGCGATGATCGACAGCAGCGGCCAGTGCCACAGGTACCACCCGTAGGAGAGCTTCCCGATGCCGACGACTGGCGCGGACAGCAGATATCGCCCACCGGGATCCTCTGCGGTGACGTGGGCCCAGATCATCCCCGCCGTCGCGACAGTCGGAATCAGCGCCCAGGCGCCGGGGAACCCGTATACCGGCAAACCCAAAACGATCACGCCGACCAAAGCGCCGGCCGACATCAGCCAGACGAACCGCCGCATGACTACGGAGCCCGCAGGAGGTCTGACCACCGCCAGGAGCGCGCCGATGCCGAGTTCGTAGGCTCGCCCGAAGGGCAGATAGAACGTTTGAGTGGGTGCGAAGCGCCCGAGCACTACTGCAGAGACCAGAGAAGCTGCGCAGACCAGCAGGATCAAAACGATCATCACGCGCCGCCTGTCACGGCCCTGCCGGCGCACGAGGTAACCGGTGACCACGAAAAGCAAAGGGACGCCGAGATAGAACTGCTCCTCGACCGCCAGCGACCAGGTGTGCAGAAAGACATTGGGTAGGTATGTCGGGACGAAGTAGTCTCCGAGAAACAGGCTGAAATAGAAGTTCGACGTCGACGTGGCCGCTGCGATTCCACTCTTGGCGACGGCCTGCTGTTCCCCGACGGGGTTGAACACCAGCATCCCGAGCAGGATGACGACCACGATCATCAGCAATGCAGCCGGAGCGAGCCGACGGAATCGGCGCCCGTAGAACTCCCACCAACTGACCGATCCGGCCCTGTTCTGCTCGGCGGTGAGGCTGCGAAGAATCACGAAGCCCGAAATCACGAAGAAGACGTCAACGCCGGCGAAACCGCCGGCAAAGCCAGGGACTCCCGCGTGAAACGCCACGACGGCGACGACGGCGATCGCACGCAGCGCGTCGATATCCCGGCGATACGACGACGTCGTCAACCCGGCATTCGAAGTCCCGAAAACGGCCGTTGACGTCGGCTCGACCACCGGCATAGCCTCGCTTCGCGGTATCGCGGGCCGCACCGGGCCGCACAAATTACTTGGGCGTTAATTAATCGCAGCGACAATATCGACAGCGTGCGTCGGCCGCAACCGAGTCAGCCGATAGGCCGGATTTCCACGCCTGGGCGTTCTTTGTCGGCGCTACCGCTCCTGGCCGACAGCTGGTCGTCGCCCGATTCCCGTACCGCCGCGGCCACCGTCAGTGGCGGAAGGTCGCCGGCAGTCAGAGCCCGCCGGGCCCGGACTCCGGTGACGACGATCCAGCCCAGGGTCGCCACCGTGAGGATCGGATAGATCAGTCCGGCCCAGGCCTCGTACCAGGGGCGGCTGATCTCCCAGCGATTCGTCTGCAGAGTCGCGAGCGCGTTGGGCACGGCGGTGACCGCCACGGTCAGCCACACCCACCACAGCGCCCGCGCACCCGGCTTGTCGCGCCACGGCCCGTGTAGTAGCCAGACCAACAGCGGCACCACCAGCACCCAATGGGCAGTCCACGACACCGGCGAGGCGAGCAGCTCGAACAGGACGACAACCAGCAGCGACCCGAGCCGATCACGACGCTGGGGATATAAGCCCAGCGCCCACCACGCCGCAACGGCCAGCGCGGCGGTCAACGCGACAACCACAATCCATTGCACACCCATGCCGGGGTCATATCCCAGCACGCGAGCGATGCCCCCGCGCCAGGACTGGTTGTAGACGTTGCCGATGGTGAAGAGCCTGTCCTTGCCGATCCAGTCGGTGAAGAAGTACCGAACCCTGTCTCCGGCAACAAGATACGAGACGCCGAGCGTCGCGAAGAACACCACCGCCGAGAACGCCGCGGCCGCCCAGCGCCGCATCCCGACGAAGTACAGGCCGGTGATCGCCGGGGTCAGCTTGACGCCCGCGCCCAGTCCGACGAGCAGGCCCGACACCCACCAGCGCGAGCTATATGCCGCCGCCATGACCATCAGCAAGAGAAAGACGCCGACGGTCGCGTGCTTGATGTTGCCGACGATCGGTTCGAACCACAGCGCAGCGGCGGTCCACAGCATCGCGGTGCGCTTGTTGTCGGCGTCGATCATCTTCTGACTGATCCGGACGATGGCGTACAGCGCGGCGACGATACCCACCCGCCAGGCGAGCGCGACCAGCCCAAAGGGCAGCAGATGCAGCGGGTAGAACACCATGGCCGCGAACGGCGGGTAGACGAACGGCATCGTCTCGTTGTGTGCCGGATCGAGATAGGCCGCGTCATACAGCGTGGCCGGATGGTCCAGCGCCGCGCCGCCGGCCACGTAGATATGGAAGTCGATGGGGTCGGTCATGCTGCTGACCACCACCGACACCACGGCGCTGATCAATAGCACCAGCGGAGCCAGCGACTGCCAGCGCCGCGTTCCCCAGCCTGTTAAGGCGCCCATGTATCCCCCACGCGTCGACGTTCGTCGCGTCTAGATTAGATACAAGAGCGCCTTGTTGCAGTACTTTGGGCGCCGATAGTTATTGCCCCACAAGACAATTCAAAACTAGCAAATTATGGCAAACATATTTGCGGGGCTCAGCTGGGAAACCCGGAATTCGAGCAATGTCCGGAGGTCTGCTTACTTAATTCCGGGGTCGGCCGCCACCGCTACGCGACGACCCGTCACCACCATCCAGCCCAGCGTCGCCATAGCCACAATGACGTAGATCGAGCCGGCCCACGCCTGGTACCACGGTCGGCTGAACTGCCACAAGCCAGGCTCGGCGAGCGCCAGCAGACTGGGAACGCTGACGAACGTCACCCCGACCCATACCCACCCGAGTACCCGAGCGCCCGGTTTGTCGCGCCACACGCCCGTAAACAGCCAGATGATCAACGGCACCAACCAGATCCAGTGGTGCACCCAGGAAATCGGTGACGCGAGCAGCCCGAAAATTTCGACGACCAACAACGAGCCCAACCGGTCGCGCGTCTGCGCACCCGCGCCCAGCGCCTGCCATGCCAGCACGGCCAACACAGCCGTGACGGCGAGCACCGACAGGACCAGCGGCCCGTGCCCAGCGTCATACCCCAGAATCCTGGAGATGACACCACTCCAGGATTGGTTGATAGCCGTGCCGACCGGGACCGCAAACTTGCCGATCAGACCAGTGAAGTAGAAGCGCGTCTCACTCGGCACCAGAAGCACCGACAGACCGACCGTGGCAGTGAATACCACCGCCGAAGTCACGGCTACTGCCCAGCGGCGCATCCCGACGAAGTAGAAGCCGGAGATCGCCGGGGTCAGCTTCACGCCCGTGGCCAACCCAACCAGCAGACCCGACACCCACCATCTGCTGCTGTACGCCGCGTACATCACAGCGAGGGTCAGGAAAACCCCGAGCTGCCCCATGTTCAAGCAAACCCGCACCGGCTCGAGCCAGATGACACCCGCAGTCCACAGCATCGCCTCTTGACGTGTGCCATTGCCCACCAGAAGCTGCGCCATTCGCACGATCCCGTACGTCGCAGCCAGAATTCCCAACTGCCACAACAGCCCTGCGACTGCGAACGGCAGAAAGTTCAGTGGGTAGAACAGCATCGCGGCGAACGGCGGATAGATGAACGGCAACGGCTCAGTCGGTGACTGACCCGCCATCGGCGACTGGCCGGAATAGACCAGCGAATACAGTGTGTTGGGGTGCTCCAGCGCTGCGCCACCCAGGAGGTAGACGTGCAAGTCGACCAAATTGGGCGGGCTCGGGATCGTCACGGCGAGCAGAACTACGGCACTGACAATCAACAGCGCCGGTGCCAGACGCTGGCGGCGGTCGGTTAGCGGCGCGACGTCAAGCAGTGCTGCCATGATGTAGGACGTCTCCCCCGGGCTGAATATTTCGGCCTGCTTATTTGCCAGATATTGATCTGGGCAAAGAATAAGGGGATGAGCACCCTGCGGCCAAACCGACCGCCAGTTTGCTGGGTTACTTGCTTCCGCGCCGCGGCTGCCACAGCACCAGTGCGGTGCTGGGCTTGCGGACGCGTTCGAGTTCGGCCGTCACTTCGGACAGCCGGGCCTGCAGCGCCTCGACCTGATTGGTCAGCTCGATGATGCGCTTGATGCCGGCCAGGTTGACGCCCTCGTCCTGGGACAGCCGCTGCACCTCGCGCAGCAGGTCGACGTCGTGCTGCGAATAACGTCGGCCTCCGCCCGAGGTCCGCTGGGGGCTGACCAGGCCGAGCCGGTCGTATGTCCGCAACGTCTGTGCGTGCATACCGGCCAGCTCGGCGGCCACCGAAATCAGGAAGGTACGGGCTTCCTCAGTCTTTCGTCGTGCACTCACTGTGTCCTCGGTTCTTCGCGCAAGCGCTCATCACAGGGACCCGGCCCAGCCGGCCCGCGGATCAAATCCACTGGCCCGCTCCGCCTTTGCGTACGCCTCCAACGCCTCGGCCGCTTCGCCTTCGAGGTTCGGCGGCACGGCCACCTTCACCGTGACCAGCAGGTCGCCATGGCCACCGGCACTGCCGCGCTTGGGCACACCGCGCCCACGCACCCGCAAGATGCGTCCGTCGGACGTACCCTTCGGCACGCGCACACCGACCTTGCCTTCCAGCGTCGGCACGGAAAGCGTTGTCCCCAAAGCCAACTCGTGGAAGCTCACCGGAACGGTGACGGTCAGGTCATCACCGTCACGACCGAACACCTTGTCGGGCCGGACGTGCACGGTGACGTACAGGTCGCCCGAGGGCGCCCCGCGCAGACCCGCTTCACCTTGCCCCGCGAGCCGGATGCGCTGACCGTCGGTCACACCCGGAGGGATGCGCACGTTGATGGTGCGCGTCCGGGTGGAGACGCCGGTGCCTTTGCACTCGTCACACGGGTGCTCGATGATCGACCCGCTGCCTCGGCACTCGGTGCACGGCTCCGAGAAGCCGAACGCACCCTGATTGCGGTTGATGACGCCGGCGCCGTTGCAGTTGGGACACACTTTCGGACTGGTGCCCGGGCGCGCGCCGCTGCCGTGGCAGTTGGTGCAAGGTGCCGGGCTGGTCAGGCGCAGCGGCATCGCCACGCCCTTGGTCGCTTCGAGGAAGCTCAGCTCGGTTTCGGTTTCCAGGTCGTTGCCGCGGCGCGGCCGGCTGGGGCGCGGCTGCTGCGCACCCCGGCCGAACAGGCCGCCGAACAGGTCACCGATGTTGGCGCCGCCGGTCTGCCCGGCCTGGTCGAACAGGTCGCCCAGGTTGAACTCCGACGTGTCGCCGCCGAAACCTCCGAAGCCGCCACCGCCACCACCGCCGCCGAAGCGACGGCCGAATCCACCGCTGGCGAAAAGCCTTCGGGTTTCGTCGTATTCGGCACGCTTGGCGTCGTCGGTGAGAACTTCCTTGGCCTCGGTCGCTGCCTTGTAGCGTTCCTCGGCTGCCGGGTTGTTCGGGTTGCGGTCCGGATGGTTGTCGGCCAGCACCTTGCGCGCGGCGCGCTTGATCTCATCCTTCGTGGCGTCAGAGGTGACGCCGAGTTCCTTGTAAAAGTCCTTCTCGACCCATTCACGTTGAGCCATGTCGCGTCACCTCCTCAGCGTCGCTCGGTTACTCGTTTGATTCTGGTTTCTGTTCGGTCGCAGCGGTGGCATTGGTGGGCGTGTCGGGCGTATCAGCGGCGGGTTCGGCGTCGACGACACCGACCATCGCATGCCGCAGCACCTGCTCCCCGAGCTTGTAGCCGGGACGCATGACGGTCCCCAACACCGGGTTGGAGCCGTCGCCCTCGTGCTGAACGGCCTCGTGGAGCGACGGGTCGAACTCGTCACCCTCGGCGCCGAACGACGTCAGACCGAGGCTCTCCAGCGCACCGGAAAGCTTGTCCGCCACCGACTTCAGCGGGCCGGCCTCCAGATCACCGTGGGCGCGAGCCCGCTCGAGATCGTCGAGCACCGGCAAGAACTGCTGCACGACAATGGCTTTGGCGCGCTCCGCCGCAGCCTGTTCCTGGCGGATGGCCCGCTTGCGGTAGTTGTCGTACTCGGCCTTGAGCCGCTGCAGGTCTGCCTTGAGCTCGGCGGCTTCGTCGGACACCGGAGACCCGGCGGCCTCAGCGGAGGCCGGGGCCCCCGGCGCCGACCCCTCAGGGGCCGACGCCGGAGCGCCCTCACGCTTTTCGCCGGTTTCCGGATCGATGCGCCGCTTGTCGGTGATGGTCACCGGCTCGTGCGAATCGTCCTGGCTCACTTGTTCTCCTGATCGTCCTCGACAACCTCGGCGTCCACGACGTTGTCATCGGCAGCGCCGCCCGCAGCGGCACCCGCGGCTCCACCGCCGGCGGCCTGCTCAGCCTGAGTGGCCTCGTAGATCGCCTGGCCCAGGGCCTGGCTCTCGACACCCAGCTTCTCCATGGCCGTCTTGATGGCGGCGATGTCGGTGCCGGCGAGTGCGGTCTTGGCCTCGGCGATGGCACCGTCGACCTTGGTCAAGGTGTCCTCGGGGACCTTCGAGCCGCCCTCGGCTTCACGCTGGTCCTTGACGAACTTCTCCGTCTGGTAGACCAGCGACTCGGCCTGGTTGCGGACGTCGGCCTCTTCGCGACGCTTCTTGTCCTCTTCGGCGTGCGCCTCGGCGTCCTTGATCATCCGGTCGATCTCCTCCTGGGACAGGCCGGAGCCCTCCTGGATCTTGATCGTGTTTTCCTTGCCGGTGCCCTTGTCCTTGGCGGTGACGTGCACGATGCCGTTGACGTCGATGTCGAAGGTGACCTCGATCTGCGGCACGCCACGCGGGGCCGGCGGGATGCCGGTCAGCTCGAAGCTGCCGAGCAGCTTGTTGTGCGCAGCGATCTCGCGCTCGCCCTGGAAGACCTGAATCTGCACCGACGGCTGGTTGTCGTCGGCCGTGGTGAAGGTCTCGGACCGCTTGGTCGGGATGGTGGTGTTGCGCTCGATCAGCTTGGTCATCACGCCACCCTTGGTCTCGATACCGAGGGACAGCGGGGTGACGTCAAGCAGCAGAACGTCTTTCACCTCACCCTTGAGCACACCGGCCTGCAGCGCGGCACCGACGGCCACGACCTCGTCCGGGTTGACGCCCTTGTTGGGCTCCTTGCCACCGGTCAGTTCCTTGACCAGTTCGGTCACGGCGGGCATACGGGTCGAGCCACCGACGAGGACCACGTGGTCGATGTCGGAGACCGAGATGCCGGCGTCCTTGATGACCTGCTGGAACGGCTTGCGGGTGCGGTCGAGCAGATCCTGGGTGATGCGCTGGAACTCCGAACGGGTCAGCTGCTCGTCGAGGAACAGCGGGTTCTTGTCCGCATCGACCGTGATGTACGGCAGGTTGATCGACGTGCTCTGGCTCGAGCTCAGCTCGATCTTCGCCTTCTCCGCAGCCTCACGCAGACGCTGCATCGCCATCTTGTCCTTGGTCAGGTCAATGCCGCTGGTGCCCTTGAACTTCTCCACCAGCCAGTCGACGATGCGCTGGTCCCAGTCGTCACCACCGAGGTGGTTGTCACCGGAGGTCGCCTTGACCTCGACGACGCCCTCGCCGATTTCCAGCAGCGAGACGTCGAAGGTGCCGCCACCGAGGTCGAAGACCAGGATGGTCTGTTCCTTCTCGCCCTTGTCCAGGCCGTAGGCCAGGGCGGCCGCGGTCGGCTCATTGACGATGCGGAGCACGTTCAGGCCGGCGATCTGGCCGGCTTCCTTGGTGGCCTGACGCTGGGCGTCGTTGAAGTAGGCCGGGACGGTGATCACGGCGTCGGTGATGTCCTCACCGAGGTATGCCTCCGCGTCGCGCTTCAGCTTCTGCAGCGTGCGCGCGCTGATCTCCTGAGAGGTGTAGTTCTTGCCATCGATCTCGACAGTCCAGTCGGTGCCGATGTGCCGCTTCACCGAACGGATGGTCCGGTCGACGTTGGTCACTGCCTGGTTCTTCGCGGGCTGGCCGACCAGCACCTCGCCGTTGCGCGCAAAGGCGACGACCGACGGGGTGGTGCGGGAGCCCTCAGAGTTGGCTACGACGACGGGGTCGCCGCCCTCCAGCACCGAGACGCAAGAGTTGGTGGTCCCGAGGTCGATACCGACCGCACGAGCCATAGTGATGCCTCCTGATAGACATTGTTGGATGATCTGAGCGAACTACGCTCAAGCTTGCTATCAGACGGGGCCGCCTGTCAAGCCGAACTTGAGCCAAGTGCACTCAACTTGTTGTCGCTGAGTCCAACCTGGGCGGTTCGTGATCTATTCCCGATTCCCCAACAATGCCTACCCGACCCTATCCACGCTGGTCAGGCGCCTCCCGCGGCGATCATCGCCCGCACCGAGTCCGGCAGCTCCGCCGTCGACCAGTCCGCCCGCCGGGGCTCCCCGTAGGTGACGGAGAACGGCACGATGCCGGCCCAGGCGGTGGTCTCCTCGTCGGGTTCGGCCATCGGGCCGCAGTTGACCTTGTAGACCCAGTCGCCGTCGGCGATCGGCAGCGAGATGACATTGGTCGCCGCGATCTCCTTCGGCAACATCGCGCGCACCTCGGCGGTACGGCCGGGGATCAGCAACTCGCTGAAGCGCTCGAGCAGGGCTGCCCGATCCACCCGGCGCGCAGGTTGCGCCTCG
Organism: Mycobacterium sp. FW102-FHT13B02; assembly: GCF_058790275.1. Lineage (NCBI taxonomy): Bacteria > Bacillati > Actinomycetota > Actinomycetes > Mycobacteriales > Mycobacteriaceae > Mycobacterium > Mycobacterium sp. FW102-FHT13B02. The sequence goes on along the minus strand of NZ_JBYTCM010000002.1, from coordinate 3,517 downwards.
CCGTACAGCACCGCGGACCGGTAATGCACCGACGAGTCAAAAGTGCTGTGCGCCAACACAAGTGCATCCATCGCCGTCACACAGAAGGCGGCCTGCCTCCCCGCGCCATTGACGCCCAGCGTGCCCGCGCCGGTCGAACCGTGGATGAGAATCCGATCCTCATGACGGACGTACAAAGTCGGCACCGCAAGGGGCCGGACCGTGCCGTTCGGACGTGCCACGTCGCCGACGTTCAGCACGCCCCACCACTGCTCATCGAGAAACTCCTCGAGGGCGGCGCGCGCCGTCGACTGTCGGCCGTACTTACGGGTGACCTTTTCCATGCTTCAAGATCACCATCAATGCGGCCTCGTCTGAATAGCCAGAAATGATGTTCTGTCCAGGCCAGTATTCTATCGAGATGGCCCGTCACACCCGGCTGGTGCATCTACCTCTCGACAGCACCGACCTCAGCGGCAGGTCGATCGCGAGTCAGCTCGTGGCCTTGATTGCTGCCGGGCAGGTCGGCGACGGGGACTGGCTGCCGTCCACCCGCGCGCTGGCCCACGACCTCGGGGCCTCACGAACGATGGTCGCGGCCGCCTACGACGAGCTGGTCGCCGCCGGATTTCTCGAAGGCGTGCCCGGTGCCGGCACCCGGACCACCGCCGGCGCCACGGCCGCGGCCCGGGCCGGGCTGTCCAGCCGCGCTCCTCGCCTCGACGACCAAATCGCGGTGCCGAAGCGGGCTGACGCAGCGCACCAGACCGACTCCGCCGTTGACCTTCGCCCCGGCTCCCCTGATACCGCGCTCATCGACATGCGGGCGTGGAACCGTGCATGGCGGGCCGCGGCGGCGTACCGACCGACGACGCTCTCGCCGTGGCAGGACACCGACGGCGCCTTCACCGCCGCCATGTCCCACCACCTCCGCATCAACCGGGGCGTCGACACCGACACTGTTTTCGACATCCCCGGATCAACTGCCGCCGTCCAGACACTGGCTGCGGTCAGTGGCCTCACCCGCTGTTATCTCGAGTCGCCCTGCTACCCCGCCGCGGCGGAGGAATTCGCCCGCGCCGGCTTGGAGCCCATCTTCATCCCCGTCGACCATGACGGGCTGCGCGTCAGCACGCTCGGCGATGAAGCCGGCATTGTCTACACGACACCGGCGCATCAGTACCCACTCGGACACCGACTATCGGTGAACCGGCGAGCCGAACTCGTCGCATGGGCCAAGCGGACCGGGTCGATCGTCATCGAAGACGACTACGACGGCGAGTTCCGCTACGGCGTTGCGCCCCTGCCCGCCATCCGGTCGATTCCCGGCGCCGGGGCACACGTCGCCTACGTCGGCACCGCGTCGAAGATGCTCGCGCCGAGCCTGGGCGCCGCCTGGTTGGTGCCACCCCTGCCCCTGCACGACGCGGTCCAGACCTATCTTCGCGATCACCGGATCGCGGTGTCCACCATCACGCGTATCGCCCTCACCGAACTGATCACCGCTGGGGACCTGCAACGACACCTGGCGAGGGCCGGCCGTGAATATCGTTGCCGCCGCGACATTCTGATCACCGAGCTCGAAGCCCGGTGCCCGAATCTGGAGGTGCTCGGTGTCCAGGCGGGGCTGCACGTCGCCATCCTGCTGCCCGACGGGCACCGCGACCGCGACATTGCCCGACGGCTCAAGGCCGACAGCCTCATCGTCACTCCACTGTCGACGTTCCCCCAGCGGGCCGGCTCCGAGATCAATGGCCTGGCAGTGAATTTCGCGCGCATCAACCGAGCGACCGCGCAGCGCTTCGCCGAGGCCATTGCCGCAGCGCTCACCTAGCGCGCACCATTGGCAGATGAATGCCGACCTGAATACGGCAGTCGACGAGATTGCCCCCGATATCTACCGGATCTCCACCTGGATACCTGGTATCACCGAGCAGGGCTTCACCTTTAATCAGTTCCTGCTGACCGGCGACGAGCCATTCCTCTTCCACTGCGGCCAGCGGCAGCTGTTCCCGCTCGTATCGGACGCCATCAGCCGGGTCATCCCACTACCGACGCTGCGCTGGATCTCCTTCGGGCACCTCGAGGCCGACGAGTGCGGCGCGATGAACCTCCTGCTGGCCTCGGCACCCCATGCCGAGGTCATTCACGGCGGACTGGCGCTGATGCTGTCACTGGTCGACATGTGCGACCGCCCACCCGTCGCCGCCCCGGAAGGCGCGCTGGACGTCGGCGGCCACCGGCTGAGATTCATCGCCACACCGCATGTCCCGCACAACTGGGAGGCCGGGCTGTGGTTCGACGAGACGACCTCCACCCTGCTCGCCGGCGATCTCCTCACCCACACCGGACAGTGCCCGGCGCTCACCGAATCGGATTGCGTGGCACCAGCACTGGAGGCAGAGGCCATCTTCCACGCCACCGGACTCACAACGAACCTCGCACCGACGCTCGAACAGCTCGCCTCCTTGAATCCGTCGACATTGGCCCTGATGCACGGCTCGTCCTTCGCCGGCGACGGTGCGAGTCAGTTGCGAGCCCTCGCCGACGGATACGCCGCGCTAGCGGGCGCCGCCTAGAACGGGGCGGGTTGGTCCCAGTCTTCTTCTGCGGCGAGGGCTTGTTCGAGTTCGAGGTGGCGGCGCCATTCCTCTGTGGCGACGCGTTCCTCATTGATCATCCGGGCTTCGTTGATGAGTTCCTGGCGTTCTTGGGCTCGGGTGCGTTTGCGTTTGGGCATGCAGTACCCGCGGCCCGGTGTACGCACCGGCTCCTGATTGAATTCGGGCGGGCCACTCGGTGTGGCCAGTTGTGGGTACCAGTGCGCGCCTTCGGGTTTGGTGATGTACGTGTGCCCGGTGGGGGCGGTCCACACCACCGTCCCGTCTGGGAATTGTTGATCGCGCCAGTTGTGGAAAGTTTTCAACAAATGATGAAACCGGCATAGGGCTTTGAGGTTGGAAGGATGGGTCGGCCCTGCCGGGTAGGGCACGGTGTGGTCGATGTCGCACGCTTGCGCCGGCCGGTCACAGTCCGGGAAGCGGCAGGTCAGATCGCGGCAGCGCACGAACTCGGCCAGCTTCGCCGAGGGCCGGTAGCGCGGCTCGGCTGCATCCGGCGGGACGCCCACCTGCCGCACCGTCGCACCGTCGGCGAGACGAGCGACCTGCTCGGCCGGGATCTGCCCATATCCGGGCAGGAATCCCGGCGCACCGCCGTCGAGGGTGTCGGGGCCGGCGAGCACGTGGATCACCGCGCGGGTCCCGACGGTCGGGCCCGGCAGTTCCGCAGCCCCGGCCGCGGGGCAGTCGGCCCGTGCGCATTGGCAGTGCAGCCGGTCGCCGCGGGCGAGCGCGTCGATGGCGGCAGCACGCCGCTGATCATGGGACCGCCCGTCGTTGCGGCATACCCCGCGTGCCAAGTCGTCCAGGACCGCGTCGAGCACCGCGGCGGTCGCCGCATCCACTGTTCCGCAGACACTGGCGCAACCCGGGCCGCAAGCACGAATGTCGAGGTAACGGGCTTGTGACGGGGGCCG